>NZ_JAZDDH010000001.1:1288099-1932148 GCF_037081715.1 Halalkalicoccus sp. CG83 | reverse complement strand
GACCAGCCGTTTCGACCATGTGTGTTGACATGGAGCACGTACCGGTAAAGACTCGGGGCTGGCTGGAAAGCCGAGAAAACCAGCAAGCGAAAGACCCGTATGACAGGGGGTTGAACCTCGAATCCATGGACTTCGCTCCCGGCGTCTGGTGGTACGCGCTCCCGCCGTTGTTGCTCGTCTTCCCGGCGTTCGTGGTCAGCCCGACCCTCAGCCTGTTGTTCCTCGCCGCCGCGGGCGCCACCCTCTTCTTCTTCCGCGACCCCGAACGCACGCCGCCCTTTTCGGGCATCGTCTCGCCCGCCGACGGCACGATCTCGGAGATCCGCACCGAGGGTGATCGGATCCGGGTCTGCATCTTCATGAACGTCCACGACGTCCACGTGGTCCGTTCGCCCGACGACGCCGTCGTCGAGAGCATCGAACACGAGTCCGGCGGGTATCGGCCGGCGTTCTCGAAGGACTCCGACAGAAACGAGAAGGTCCACGTCCGGTTCTCCGACTCGGAGGTGACGCTGATCGCCGGCGTGTTCGCCCGGCGAATCACCCCGTACGTCGAGGCCGGCGACGAGCTCGAACGCGGCGAACGCCTCGGTCACATCGCGTTCGGCAGCCGCGTCGACGCGCTGTTGCCCCCGGAGATCGACCACGCGGACCTCCAGGTCGAACACGGCGAGAAGGTGACCGCCGGCGAGACCGCGATCGCGGACGACGGCACGACCGGCGACATGGAGTGGGGGAGCCAGTAGGGATCCCGTCCTCGCTCGGAGGGTCCATCGTTCCCTACGCCGACGGAATGCACAACGCGCTGCATCCAGCGGAAATTACGGACGAGATGGAGGGCACGTATTCGACACGAAGCCCGGTCAGAAGCGGGAGTCCCCCTTCCTCCACTCGCGACCGGTTCACGAATTCGCTACCCCGCGAGAACTCGATTCTTTCGACCAACCTCGGAGTAGACGTCGGTAGGAGAACGCGCAGACGAACGCAGCTACCAACGGCGAACACGGTCGTCGCTCCGGTATATCCAAGTTGCCGGCGGTCGGAGGACCAAGCAGCCATCTTACTCCACTGTCAGCGATCCCAACGCGACCGAGGCTGGAAGGTACATATGCTCACACAGGGTACGGTACGAGCCATGCGTACTCGGGGACCCGGATCGAAACGATCCCGCTCAGTTGCGGGCAGAAGCGTTGGAGCGTCGTTATGAATCCGTTCTATCTCCTCCTTGGCACTGGCCTTCTGATTGCCTCCATCGTCGACCTTCTCTGGACGGCACTCTGGGTAGACGGCGGTGCCGGCCCCCTCTCGTCTCGGTTGTCGGCGGGGACGTGGAGCGGGCTCAAGACGGTCGGGAGCGACCATCCCCGAGTACTGAGCCTCGCCGGCCCACTCATCCTTACACTGAGCATCGTCATGTGGATCGGACTCATCTGGGCGGGATGGACGTTCGTCTTCGCCGCCGGCGGTGAGAGAGCGCTCATCCCCATGAACGCCCCGAACAGCCCCCTCACCTGGCCCGGACGAGGCTACTACGTCGCGTACACGATGTTCACCGATGGGAACGGCGACTTCGCTCCCAACGGCGCTCCTTGGCAGATCGCTTCCGCGCTGACCACGGCCAGCGGGATGCTCTTCGTCACGATCGCCGTCAGCTACATCCTCTCGGTCCTCGGAGCGGTCTCCGACAAGCGTTCGTTCGCCAGCAGCGTGACCGGGCTGGGGAGTCGAGGTGAAGCGTTCGTTCGGACCGGCTGGGACGGCGAGGACCTCAACCAGCTCGATCTGCCGCTCAACTCGCTCGCGTCGGACGTCAACCGCCTCGCGGAACAGCACAAATCGTACCCGATCCTGCACTACTACCACAGCGAAAGAGACGCGGACGCCTCGAAGATGGCCGTCGCCATCTTCGACGACGCGTTGACGCTCATTCGTTTCGGCGTCCCCGAGGAGCACAAACCCAACACCGCTCTCGTCGAGGATGCACGTTCGAGCACGTTCGACTACCTTCAGACGCTCGACAACGCGTTCATCGATCCCGCCGATCAGTTGCCACCGGCGCCGGACCTCGACCGTCTTCGCGACGCCGGTATCCCGACGGTATCGGACGAGGAGTTCGATGACGCGATGGAGGATCTAGACGAGCGTCGACGGAGACTGCTCGCCATGATCGAGGCCGACGCGCGGTACTGGCCACCCGTGGAAGACGAGTGAGTCCGAACCCCGTGTTTGACCCCATCGCGCTCGACGAACCCCACTCTCGGGCACGATAGTATCTCACAGCGCTATTCGTCTATCTCGATTCGGTGGCCCTCCCTCCGTATCTCATACCCGGTACGGGGACCGTCCGGTGTCCGGATGGCGGATCGAGGTCACGAACTCAACCCGCAGTCGACGGACCGAGCGTCGGCTCGACCGTCTCGAGCGCCGCCGCGAAGTGCTCCTCACGGATACGGATCTCGTCCGCGCGCCGCGTCGCCTCCTCGGGGCCGTACTCGGTCGCCATCTCGCGGATCGCACGCATCGAGGCCGTCCGACAGAGCGCTGCGAGGTCAGCGCCGGTATACCCCTCGAGGTCGGCCGCCAGCGCGTCGAGATCGACCTCCTCGGCCAGCGGCTTGCCCTCGGTGTGGACGCGAAGGATCGCGCGGCGGGCGGCCTCGTCGGGGGCAGGCACCTCGATGTGGGTCTCGAGGCGACCCGCGCGGATCAGCGCCCGATCGAGCGCCTCCTTTCGATTGGTGGCGGCGAGGACGACGAGGTTGGGGTTGTCGGCGAGGCCGTCGAGTTCGGTCAGAAGCTGTGAGACCACCCGCTCGGTGACTTCGTGGCTCTCGCCACGCTCGGTCGCGAGCGCGTCGATCTCGTCGAAGAAGACGATGCTCGGCGCGGACTGTCTGGCGCGCTCGAACACCTTTCGGACGGCCTTCTCCGACTCGCCGACGTACCGATCCAGCAGTTCGGGACCCGCGACGTGGATGAAGTTGACCTGGCTCTCGCTCGCGATTGCGCGCGCGAGCATCGTCTTTCCGGTGCCCGGCGGCCCGTAGAGCAGCACGCCCGAGGGCGGTTCGGTCGCCGTCTTCTCGAACAGCTCCGCGTACGAGAGGGGCCACTCGACGGCCTCCCTGAGTGTCGCCTTCGCCTCCTCCAGCCCGCCGACGTCGTCGAAGCTCGTCTGGGGCGTCTCGGCGACGAACTCGCGCATCGCGGAGGGGTCGACCGCGGCCCGCGCCACGTCGAAGTCCTCGCGGGTGACCGTCAGCTCCGAGAGCGTCCCGCCGTCTCGCTGGTCGTCCCCGCTCGAGCGATCCGTGGAACCCCGTTCCGCGCGGTGGCCGCGAAAGCGCCGCAGCGCGTTCATTCCGGCCTCCGTCGAGAGCGCGTGGATGTCGGCGCCGACGAAGCCGTAAGTGTGTTCTGCCAGCCGGTTGAGGTCGACGTCGTCGGCCAGCGGCATTCCTCTGGTGTGGACCTCGAAGATCTCGCGGCGACCCGCCACCGCGGGGACGCCGATCTCGATCTCCCGGTCGAAGCGTCCGCCCCGGCGGAGCGCGGGATCGAGCGCGTCGACCCGATTCGTGGCACCGATCACGACGACGTCGCCACGGGCGTCGAGCCCGTCCATCAGGCTGAGCAGCTGGGCGACGACGCGGCTCTCGACGTCGCCGCCGTCCTCCCGTTTGCCGGCGATGGAGTCGATCTCGTCGAAGAAGACGATGCTCGGCGAACTCTCTCGAGCCCGCTCGAACACCTCGCGGAGCTGCTCCTCCGACTCGCCCTTGTACTTCGACATGATCTCGGGGCCCGAGACGTGGTGGAAGTTCGCGTCGACCTCGTTTGCGACCGCGCGGGCGATCAGCGTCTTGCCCGTTCCGGGCGGTCCGTAGAGCAGCACGCCCTTCGGCGGGTCGATCCCGACTTGATGGAACAGCTCCGGCTCCGAGAGGGGGAGCTCGATCATCTCGCGGACCATGTCGAGTTCCTCGTCGAGACCGCCGATGTCCTCGTAGCTCACCCGCTCGTCGGATTCGGTCTCGGTGGCGGCCGCCTCGACGTCGGCGGGGACAGTGACGGTCGTTCCGTCGTCGATCCTGACGGTGCCGTCGGGGTCGGTGTCGGTGATCGTGAAGGGGCCGACGCCGAGACGCTCGATGCGGATGCGCTCGCCCACCCGGACCGGCCTGTCGCGCAGATCGCGCTTGACGGCGCGCTCGACGCTTTCTGCGTCCTCGGCGGAGATCGACACCGGGGGCGTGATCGTCACTGATCGGGCGTCCTCGACGGTCTGCTTGCGGACGGTGACGCTGTCGCCGATGCTGACGCCGGCGTTCGACCGGGTGTCGGCGTCGACCTGGATCCCGCCGTCATCGAGGTCGGGATCGGCGGGCCAGACCTTCGCGACGGTCGTCTGCTCGCCCTCGATCAACACGGTGTCGCCCGAGAGCACCGAGAGGGCGTGGCGGGCGGCCTCGGGCAGCCGGGCGACGCCGCGGCCCGCGTCACGCTTCTCCGCGCCCCGGACCGTGAGCGTCACCTCCGTCTCGTTCATGTCGGCTCCTCGGCGACGTACGGCCTTTATCGTTCGGCTTCGGGTGCGGGGCAACGCATTTGGTCCGCGCCGTCACACTACTTCACATGGTGGAACGGACCGAGCGCGACGACATGACGTGGTACGAGTGCGAGGGCTGTGGTCTCCTGTTCGACGACGAGGAGGACGCCCGCCAACACGAGGACAACTGCGACGCCGAGGAGCCGTCGTACATCCAGTAGGCCGGCTTCCCTTCGCCGAGGGTGCCCTGCGGATCGGGCTCTCCGGCTCCCGGTCCACCGAGGAAAACGGCCGTTCGAACGTCCACACCGGGACGACTGCTCGAGCGCTACGCTGGGGCCCGCTCACTCCTCGGTCTCGTTGACCATCTCGTAGGCGTGTTCGCTCATGTCGTCCTCGGCGAAGACGAACACCCGACCGCGGGCGACCTCGGGATCGGCGTCGACGAGGACGCTGTGTCCCTCGGTCGCGACCTCGACGCCGGGGAAGACCTCCTCGGACTCCTCCGACCCCAGCAGTACGCGCCCGACGCCCGTCGACTCAAGGACGTCGTCGTGGGTCTTCCGGTCGTTGACGTACATCATCACGCCCTCGGTCTCGGTGGGGTCGGTGACGAGGACGTGGACCTCCTTGCCGGGCGGCGTCTTGAGCGTCCCGCTCACCTTTCGGGGGACGCCGTGGTAGAACGCCTCGCGCCCGTCGGTGTAGCGCACCGCGATCCCGCTCTCCTGGAGTTCGACGCCTAACGTCGAGGGCGAAACGTTGCTTCGCTGGCTCATCGGCGAGGGTTGGACGGCGTGGGGGAAAAGCGCCGTGTTCGCGTCGGCGGCGCCACCCTCCGATCGTCCGCGCGAACCCGCCGACCCCTCGGCGGACCCGTTCGTCGGATCACGACCGACAGTATAAGTAGCCGACCCGGCCTGGTCGGGACATGAACGGCCGCGCCAGCGCCCCCGCCGCCGGTACCGTGTTGAACGCGCTCGCGAACGGGACGGGCTCCGCCTTCGCGATCGACCTCGAGACGACCGCTACCGTTAGCCTCGCGGAGGAAGGGGGGGTCACGGGCGAGATAGATGGCGCGCCCGGGGCCGACACGGCGCTGATCGAGCGCTGCGTCGAGCTCACGGTCGAGGAGTACGCCGAGGCCGACCACGCGCTGGGCGGTCGCGTGCGCACCGAGAGCGAGGTACCGCTCGCAGCGGGACTCAAGAGCTCGAGCGCCGCCGCGAACGCGACGGTGCTCGCGACGCTCGACGCGCTCGACGCCGAGATCGACCGGTTGGAGGCCTGTCGGCTCGGCGTCCGTGCGGCTCGGGAGGCCGGCGTCACGGTAACGGGGGCGTTCGACGACGCCTCGGCGTCGATGCTCGGCGGGGTCACGGTGACCGACAACTCGGCAGACGAGCTGCTCGCCAACGAGGCGTTCGAGCGCGACGTACTGGTCTGGAGCCCGCCGGAGCGGGCGTTCAGCGCGGACGCAGACGTCGACGCCTGTCGGAAGATCGCGCCGATCGCGGACGTGGTCGGCGAGCTCGCCATGCAGGGGCGCTACGGCGTGGCGATGTCGATCAACGGGTTCGCGTTCTGTGGGGCGCTCGGCTTTCCGACCGCGCCGCTCGTCGAGGCGCTTCCCGAGTGTGAGGGCGTCTCCCTCTCGGGGACCGGGCCGAGCTACGTCGCGGTCGGGGACCGACACGCTTTAACTGAGCTCCGATCGGAGTGGGAGATACGAGACGGCACTACATGGTTGACAACGACGCGGAACGAGGGCGCCCGGAGGGGATGAGTCTCGACGAACTGCGCGAGGAGATCGAGGAGATCGACCACGATATCGTCGAACTGATCGCGCGACGCACCTACGTCGCCGATACGATCGCCGACGTCAAGCAGGAACGGGACCTGCCGACGACCGACGAGTCCCAGGAACAGCGCGTGATGGACCGCGCCGGCGAGAACGCCGAACGCTTCGACGTCGACTCCAACCTCGTGAAGGCGGTCTTTCGACTGTTGATCGAGCTGAACAAGATAGAGCAAAATCAGCATGCACAAGCCGATAGACAGAGCGGCGATAGCGACTTCAGCAGCTAGTCCTCTCCTGCCAGCCTCGGAGAGCCGATCTACCTCTCGCGACGATCCGTTTTTGCGCTTCAATCACGAGAGGTAGGTCCTAAACGGGAGCTCCGCATAGACATGTCTCGGTAGACTGGCCACCGATCGAACGTCATACGCATGACGTAAGAAAACTTACGTATGTACTGTACGCTACGACGGTATGGACCTGCCTGAGAGGCTCTGGAGGGAGACGATCGAGGCCCTTCCCTCTGAGATCGCTCTTTTGGATTCTGACGGGACGATTCTCTTTACGAATCGACAGTGGCGAGATTTCGGACGCGAGAATGGCCTCGTCGGAGAAAGTGCGGCCTCGTTAGGGGAGAACTATCTCGAGATCACGGAGGGTGCTGACGACGAACACGCTCGACGGGCATTTGACGGCTTACGAGCGCTTTTGGCGGGAGAGCAGTCACGGTTCACCGTAGAATATCCCTGTCACTCCCCCGATGAACGACGCTGGTTTCGGATGTCCGCGAAGCTCCTCGAGCACGGTGGCGATCGGTATATCGTGATGGAGCACTTGAACATTACGGGCCGAAAGCTAGCGGAACTGATGGTACGCGAGAAGAGTGAACGGCTCGAAGCCCTTCACGGCGCCGCTCAAGAATTACTGCAGATCGAGTCGCAAGAAGAGGCAGTCACCTTCGCCGTCACGACCCTCAAAGAGGTACTCGAAATGCCGATAGGTGGTCTCTGGCTCTACGCTCCGGACCGCCACGTCTTGGAACCAGCTGCCGCGACGGAAGAAGCCGAAACGCTCGTTGGTGACCATCCGACGTACCGTAGCGAGGAGAGTCTCTCATGGCAGGCGTTCGCCGAGGACACCACGTACGTCTTCGATGAGCTTTCGAAGACCCCGGGACGATATAACCTCGAAACGCCCATCCGAAGTGAGATGATTTTGCCGCTGGGCCCACATGGAGTGCTCAATATCGGCGCGACGGAGGTCCACGCGTTTGACGAGACCGACGTAACTCTGGCGGAGATCTGGGCGGTTACAGTAACGCAGGTTCTCAGCCAGATCAAGCGCGAGTGGAGGCTCCACGAACGCGAACGAGAACTCACGCGGGAACGCGACCGTCTCGAACAGTTTGCCAGCCTCGTATCTCACGATCTCCGAACTCCACTGACCGTAGCGATGGGACGGCTGGAACTCGCCAGTGAGGAGTGTGACACCGAGCATCTGGTTCACGCCGACCACGCGCTTTACCGCATGGAACAGCTCATCGAAGATCTGCTTACGCTCGCTCGCGAAGGGGAGGCCGTTGGAAAGACTGAGCCAGTTCGGATACCCGCGTTCGTCGAAAAGTGTTGGTCAACCGTCGAAACCCGCCACGCGTCGTTGCGCACTAACACCGACCTCGCCGTTCAGGCCGACGAGAGTCGCTTAGCACAGGTCTTCGAGAACCTGTTCCGAAACGCCATCGAACACGGCAACGACGATGTGACGATCACCGTAGGGGCACTCGAAGACGAGAGGGGATTCTTCATCGAAGACGACGGACCGGGAATTCCTGAAGACGAACGTGAAGAAGTATTCAAAAGCGGTTATTCGACCACCTCCGACGGAACGGGTTTCGGACTACCGATCGTCAAACAGATCGTCGAGGCTCATGGTTGGAAAATCTTCGTAGGTGAGGGAGCTTCCGGTGGTGCAAGATTTGAAATCACCGGCGTTGGACGCATCACGGGATAAGGCCACTATCCGACGAGATGTATGAGTGATGGCGATTGATGTGGCTTCGTCGTCCAACGGAGAAACCTCCGAGAGAGAGACGACAATAACGAGATCACGTTTCGGATCAGTTGGTAAGCCAGAGACGGTTCCTCCGGCACCTGGGTGCCAATGGAGCGGGTACCGTCGTCATCTCCCTCATCGCGAAAGTGATAGCTCGAGTCGGATCGGACGGTCGGTCAAGGCCGATCGTCATGCCCGACCTCGGCAACACCGTGCCGGGACGTAGGCGTCGGTCGCCGTCCACCCGTTCACCACGCTGCCGACGACGGCTACGTAGGAAGTGAACGCACCACGAACGATATGCCGGACTCACGATCGGGCCGAACCGTGGACTACTCCAGCGATCGTCGGCCCAGCAGCGCGGGAGCCGGTGAGCGCGTCTCGTCGCGTCATCCCGAGCCGTTCTCCTCCGAACTCCCCGGCGTCCGTCGATAGTAGCGCCTGACGAGTGTGCCGACGAACCAGAACTTCAGCGCCATCGAGGCCCCGCCGGCCAGGACCGTTCGGATCGGTCGTCGGCGGTAGGCCGACAGCAGCGCGTACGCCGACGTGGGGACGTTGAGCACCTTCGGATAGGAGAGGTTGAGGACTCCCCGCCCCATCTCGCCGGTCCACCACCGCTCCGCGAGCACGACCCGAGTCATCCACGCGTCCTCGGTCTCCGGCGGAGGGAACAACAGCGGATTGAGGACCACGAACACGACGGCGGCGGCCAGGAACTGCCAGTTCCGGTGGTAGACCGCGTAGAGAACGGCGGGCAGCGTCAGGGCTCGACTCCAGCCGCTCTTCGGGTTGGAGTGGCGACGCCAGAACGTGTCCGCGAATCCGGTCGGCATCGGAGACTCCTCCATTGACATGGGTGACGGTATGCTCCGCCCGGACAAAAACGAGCCGTACCGATCGAGCCCCCGGTCCGGTCGAATACGGCGTCCGAGGACGCCGTTCCGGTCGCCCCGTGATAGTGTTAGACGAGCCGCCCCTCCATCGTCGGGATCACCCGTCCGCCAACGTGGACCTCGATCCCGTCGGCCGTCCTCGTCGCTCGCAAGCCGAGCAGCGACGGACGGTCCATCTCGTATCCCTGCTCCACTCGCACGTCGATTTCGTCGGCGCCGAAGTAGTCGTGTTCGACGAGGTAGGCGGCCAGACAGCCGTTCGAGGAGCCCGTCGCCGGATCCTCGGGAACGCCGGCGCAGTCCGCGAACACCCGTGCGTTCAGGTCGTTTCCCTCGTAGGTCTCGGGCGCGAACACCAGGAGGTTCAGGTTACCGTACGGCTCGACGAGTTCCTCGTAGTAGGGCTCGAGGTTCGTCTCCGCTCGCCGAACGGCCTCGAGGGTTCGAAGCGGGACGACGACGGTCGGGAGGCCGGTCGAGACGAACCGGACGGGATACCGCCCGTCGACGTCCTCCTCGTCGAGGCCGAGGACGCGGGCGACGAGCGATCGGTCGAACGTCTCCTCGAACGAGGGCGGGATCTGGCGCATCCAGAAGCGTTCGTTTCCCGCCTCGTCGCGTTCGACCCGGACGGGAATCCGTCCGACGCCCAGATCGAGCGGTATCTCGTCGGGTCGGTCCTCGCGGAGGTGTTCCCGGATCACGAACGCGGTGCCGAGCGTCGGGTGGCCGGCGAACGGGAGCTCCTCGATCGGGTCGAAGATCCGAACGTCGTATCCGTCCCCCCGTATCCCCTCGGACTCGACGAACGCCGCCTCGGAGAAGTTGGTCTCGCGGGTGATCCGCTGCATCTCCTCCATGGTGAGCGAGGAGGCGCCGAGGACGACAGCGAGCTGGTTCCCGGCGTACTTCTCCCGCGCGAACACGTCGACGACGTAGAACCGGTTGTCGGGCATCACGCGAAACGAGGGGTCTTCGACGTATAGCTCTACCATCGCGCCGGGTGTGTCGTACTCGTCTCGCACCCGCTTGCCGGCTCGAATCGGAGACCTCGGCGGAGTATCAGTCTTCGAGTCTAACTGGATCTCGACCGCGGGGTTATTCAGGATCAGCCGCGTACGTATCGGCATGCCCGCGGCCATTCCCGGAATCCACCACGTCACGGCCATCGGAAGCGATCCCGGACGAAACCTCGCGTTCTACACCGAGACGCTCGGGCTCCGCCTGGTCAAGCGGAGCGTGAACCAGGACGACGTCTCGGTCTACCACCTGTTCTACGCCGACCACGAGGGCTCGCCCGGAACCAGCATGACGTTCTTCCCGTACGCCGGTGCTCGCCCCGGGCGGGTGGGGACGGGCCAGGTCGCCACCACCCAGTTCCTGATCCCCGACGGCTCGGTCGACTACTGGACCGACCGGCTCGCCGAGGAAGGCGTCGATCACGACGAGCCCCGGGAACGCTTCGGCGACGCGGTCGTCCCGCTCCGCGATCCGGACGGACTCCCGCTGGAACTCGTGGCGCGTTCGGACGCGCCCGAAGGAAACCCGCCGAAGGGACCGGTCCCCGCGGAGCACGCGATCCGGGGGTTCTTCGGCGTGACGCTCTCGCTCACGTCCGCCGATCCCACGGCGAACCTCCTGAAGACGATGGGCTACGACCGGACCGGAAGCGAACGCGACCGCCGGCGCTACGAGGCCGACGGCGACCTGGGCTCCGTCGTCGACCTCGTCGAGCGTCCGCAGGGTCCTCCCGGGCAGCCCGGCGCCGGCACCGTCCACCACGTGGCGTTTCAGGTGACCGAGGAGACCCAATCGGAGTGGCGCGACGTCCTGATCGAGCAGGGGCTCAGACCGACGGAGGTCATCGACCGGAAGTGGTTCAAGTCGGTCTACGTCCGGACGCCGGGCGGCGTCCTCTTCGAGTTCGCGACGAAGGAGCCGGGCTACACGGTCGACGAGGAGCTCGACGCGCTCGGGGAACGGCTGGTCCTTCCGGAGTGGCTGGAGGACCGACGCGACGAGATCGAAGCCGGCCTCCCGGCGCTGTCGACGTAGCTGCCGCGGAGTAGCCGAACGATGTCCGACCCCGTTCGTTCGGTTCCGTGCCGATGCGTCGCGCGTAGCTGGGGGCTCGATGCGAGGGTGACGAGCCGACTCATATCGGTCGGCACCCTTTCACGGGGCATGAACGGAACGGGACTCGCCGGGACGATCGGAGGGAGACGCTCGCGTCCACGGCGAGCAGAACGAACGCCACGAGAACGAACAGGACGAAGGCCATCAGCGTTTCGAGACCGGGATCGAGATCGAGTTCCGGCGTCTCGCCGTCTCCCGTCCGAGTCCTGTGGTCGTTCCCGTCCGTCTGCCAGTCGTCCCGATCGACACTGCGGTTCATCGTCGAGCTAAACGCCAGCAGAGGGCATCGCGAGATTCACGGATATCCGAAGGTCTGATTCCGTGGGAGCTCAGTCGGAGTCGTACGACTCCGCGAGCGCGTCGAGGGCGTCGTGGTGCTCGGTCGTGTGGGGTGCGGTGAGCGGCGAGACGCTCACCTTCCCCTCGACGAGCGCCCGGCGGTCCGTCCCCTCGGGGTCGGCGATGTTGCCGCTGGCCATCGCGTCCCACGAGCGGTCGTGGAGCGTGATCGAGCCCTCCTCGTAGGTCGCGCCCATCTCGTAGACGGTCGATGGGTGGGTGATCGCCATCGAGGCGGGATTCCCGTCCTCGTCCGGGAGCGGGGCGTTGACGTTGAGATACTCCGCCTGCTTGAAGACGCCGGAGTCGATCGCGTTCTCGACGAGATACCGGGTTGCGCGGCAGGCCTCGACGTAGTCCTCCGCGTCGGTCTCGCGGGGCCACTCGTCCTCCGGGAGATAGAGCGAGACGGCCATCGACGGGATCCCGCAGAAGGCGGCCTCGACGGCGGCGCTCACCGTCCCCGAGCGTCCGAGGACGTACGCCCCGAGGTTCGCGCCCGTGTTGCAGCCGGCGATCACGAGATCGGGATAGGGCCCGAGCGCCTCGAGGCCCGCCACCACGCAGTCGGCGGGCGTTCCCGCGATCGCGTAGCCCAGGTCGTGTTCCTCGACGGTCACTTCGTCGGACATCGCGCGCCCGACCGCGCTCTGATCGTTCGCGGGCGCGACGGCGGTCACCTCGGCCACGTCGCAGAGCGCGTCGTACAGCGCTCGAAACCCCGGACTGTCGATCCCGTCGTCGTTGGTGAGAAGCACCTCGAGTCCCATGCGCTCGCCTGGACGGGGAGGCGCAAAAAACCGTGTTATCCGATGCGGTCGACGACCGTCTCCTCGTCGACCACGAGGTTGTACGCCCCTTCGTCCGCGTTCCAGAGCGCTAACGCCCCCTCGAGGACGAGCACGGCGCCGTAGTCGGCGTCGAGAAGCGTCCGGTTGAGCGACGTTTCACGAGTGAGGACGGCGTAGTGATCGGTCGACTGGCTGCCGTCGCTCACCCTGAACAGGGGGTTGTTTCCGCCCTCGGAGAGCGAGCGGCTGAGCTTGACCGTCACGCAGTCGATCCGGTCGCCAACGTGGGACTCGGTGTCGGCGAGCTTCGCGAACCGCTCGGGACTGGGCTCGACCTCGGCGCGCCGGCGGCCGTCCCTCCGGAGGATCGAGTAGGAGTACTGCACGTCCCGGTTGACGAACTCGCCGGTCGCGGGGTCGCGCTCGTTCGCCTGCGCGCCGTTCGCGGTTCCGTCGCCGTGTGCGGCGCGCGCCCCCTCGTCGAGCCGGCGCTGGAGGGCGGGTACCTCGAGGTCCGGCTTTCGGTCGAACGACCATCCCCGATCGGTAGGGGCCTCGCCCGGCCACAGTCGGAGCTCCGGCGCGTAGGCGGTGTAGCCGTCCTCGTCCCTCCCGTTCGACGTCCGGCCGTCGACCACCGCGCGCTCGACCCGTCGGAGGTTGGTGCTGGTGTTCTTATCCGCCGGCGAGAGCGCGATCAGTGAACCGTCGGGTGCGAGGTAGGAGAGATACCGTCGGAGTACCTCAATGGGTTCGGAGAGCTCCACGAGGACGTTCGCGAACACCAGCAGGTCGTACTCGCCCTCGGGCTCGAACGCCTCGGCGGTCGTTCGGTGGATCGTCGCGTCGACGTTCCGATCGATGCCTTCGAGGAAGGTCTCGAGTACGTCGGCGGCCGCGCTCGGTTCGACGGCGTGGTACTCGACGAGCGCGCCCTCGCTCCCGACGTAATCGAACAACCCGAGTGCAGGTCCGCCGACGCCGGCGCCCACGTCGAGGACGCGAAGCGGCGAGGAGAGCAGTCCCGCCGAGGCGAGTTCGTCGAGCAGGTACTGGGTCGCGGCGTAGTAGGCGGACAGGTGATAGAGCGCGTAGCCGAGCGCCGCCTCGTAGTCGTACTCGACGGGGTGCTGGCGGTAGTAGCGCTCCTTGAGCCTGCGGATCTCCGCCCGGAGGTCGTCGCCGGTCTCGTCGTCGGCCCAGTCGGGGCCGAAGCGCTCGACGAGCAGCGCTTCGAGCCGGTCCAGATGCTCCTTTGGAACCGTCCGGACCCCGTCGAAGGCCGGCGCGATCGGCTCCTCGGGCGCGGGGACGAACGTGCCGTCCTCGCGCTCTCGGAGCCGGAGCTCGACGACGTGCTCGCGGAGTACCTGCCGGACGACCGCCGGGTGGGCGCCGCCCTCGACGTACTCCGAGAGCTCCTCGGGGTCGAGCGGCCGGACGTTCCGGAGGTACTTCGCCGAGTCGAGGATCGCTCTCCGCTGGCTCTCGTTCACCGTCCGGCCTCTCGATAGAGCGCCTCGAACGCCTCGCGATCGGCCTCGGCGATCCGAGTGGCCGCGTCGGCGACAGCCTCCGCGCCCGCGAACGTCTCCTGGATGTCGGCGTAGACGTGGGGGTTGCCGTCGGTGACGCGATCGACGAGGTCACCGAGTCCGGCGGAGATCGGCGTCTCGAACCCCGTCGGGACCTCCTCCGCGGCGAGCGCGTACGCGAGGATCGCGGCGTGGGTCTTCGTCTGGATCGTCTCCATCGCGCGGTCGTGCTCTTCGGGGGTGGTCTCGACGAGCACGTTGCCCCGTTCCTCGAGCCGTTCGCGCAGGCGCTCGACGAGGGGTCCGCCCTCCTCGACGATCGCGACGTTTCCGGGGGCGTTCTCGGGGGCGAACAGCGGGTGGAGGCTCGCCCGCTCGCGGTCGGGGGCGTGTTCGGCCATCGCGGTGACCGGCGTCGACATGACGCCGCTGCAGTCGACGATCGCCGACATCGCTATCGGTTCGTAGCGCTCGATCGCGTCCTCGACCGCGGGGATCGGCACCGCCAGACAGACCAGATCGAACCCGTCGTCGGTGTCGGGCGAAACCGCTCGGCCACCGTGGGCCTCGGCCGCCGCACGAGCGGCCTCGGAATCGAGGTCGGCGAACGCGAGCGTCGTCCCGGCTCCGTCGATCACCCCCGCGAACCAGCGTCCCATCGTTCCCGCACCGACGATCAGCGCGTCCATTGGCGGACGGTCGGCCGTCGGCGTCAAAAGGCGTTCGCTCCTCCGTCTACGCAGTCGGGGTCCGGATCCGACGGTCGAGCGGCTGAACGTACCCGCAGTCGGGACAGGTCTCGTAGCCCTGGACGTTCGCCAGTCGGCTCTCGCAGTTCGGACAGTTCATATCCGCCCCTTCGATTCGACGATCCATAAACCCCTATACGACGATCGTCGAAAACAGGTGGTTCAGTTGATCACGAACTCCTCGGGGTAGTCGGTGAGGTTCTCGTAGCCGTCCTCGCGAACGACGACGAGGTCCTCGATCCGCACGCCGCCGACCTCGGGGTCGTAGAGGCCGGGTTCGACGGTGACGACGTGACCCGGTTCGAGTTCGCCGCCGCTCTCGCTCAGACGGGGTAGCTCGTGGACGTCGAGGCCGATGCCGTGACCCGTCGAGTGGATGAACCCCGTCTCCGTCGATTCGTCGTTTCGCAGCGTCGGCAGACCCGCCTCCTCGTACACCTCGCAGGCCGCGGCGTGGACCTCCGCGCCGGTGACGCCGGGCTCGATCGCCTCGAGGGCGGCCTCCTTCGCCTCGGCCGTGAGATCGTACCACTCGCGTGCCGTCTCGCTCGGCTCGCCGACGACGAACGTCCGGGTCATGTCGGCGTGGTAGTTCGTCTCCTTGCTCCGGGGGAAGACGTCGATCACGATCGTCTCGTCGGTGTGAAGCGGGCCGCTGCCGCGGTCGTGGGGGTCGGCGGCGTCGGCACCACAGGAGACGATCGTCTCGTCGAGGGCACAGTCGAGACGGAGCAGCGCGATCTCGATCTCGCGTCGAACGCGCTCGCTCGTCAGGGGTTCGCCCCCGTGCTGGAGGACGCCCTCCTCGACGCTCGCCTCCTCGAGGAGCGTCTCGGCGGTATGCATCGCCTCCTCGTTGGCGCGCTGAGCCTCGCGAATGGAGTCGATCTCCTCGTCGGTCTTCACCGCACGGATCCCCGTCAGCACGTCGTCGGTCTCGGCCGAGACGCCGACGTCGAGTTCGCGCAGGCCGTCGGCGAGCGCGAGGGGGAACCGTGCGGGGACGACGACCCGTCCGGCGTCGTGGTCGGCGAGGAACTCGGCGATCAGTCGCGGTTTCGCGCCGATGGGTCCGTACTCCTCGACCTTCTCGCGGTAGCCGTAGTCGGCGTAGCGCGAGACCGTCTCTGCGCGGCTCTCCGATCGAGCCCGGCCGTACTCCAGCCCCGAGACGAGCAAGTGCGTCTCGTCCATGTGAAGGGTGACGAACGAATCGGGCGCGTCGAACCCCGAGAGGTACAGCTGATCGGAGTCGGTCGAGTCGGCCTCGATCAGGTAGCCGTCGGCGCCGTTCTCATCGAGAAACGCGTCGAGTTCGGAGAGATCCGGTTCCATGTCCGGTCGTGTGCCCACAGGGTAGTAGACCCTTCCCTCCGCCTCCTCACTCCTCCGTCGCCGTAAGTCCGATCGCCAGTCGTTCGATCAGCGTCGCGCGGACCGCCGGGTACCCCGGGCCGAGTTCGTCCCGATGGAGGGTGACGAATGTTACCGCTCGAAGGACGCCGGCGACGACCTCGGGATCTGCCTCGATGACGGCGCCGGCCTCCTGCCACGACTCGACGTACGACAACAGGTACTCGACGCTCCGGCGGTGGCCCTCGGCGAGCTCCTCGTCGGACATGCCACGGATCAGCCGATCGATCTCCCCGTCGGCGAGCACCGCGCGGGTGAGGGGGTTCGCCTCGATCTCGTCACAGATCGCCGTCAGGAGGGCGACGATCTCCTCCCGCGGACCGTCGGCCGCCGCGACCGCGGCCTCGTATCGCTCGAGGACGTCCTCGCGCTCGCCCTCCAGGACCGTCCAGAACAGCGCCTCCTTCGAGTCGAAGAAGCGGTAGAACGTTCCCGTCGCGATTCCTACCGGCTCGGTCAGGTCGGCGATCGTCGTCTTGCGCAGCCCGTATCGCGCGAAGCGCTCGCGGCCGGACTCGATCAGTGCCTCGCGGATCCGCGCTCGCTCGCGGTCGTCGAACGCGGTCATGCGCCGACGTCCGCCCGTTGGAACCGGTAGCGCGCCACGAGCACCAATAGCACGGTCGCGCCGAGCAGGATCGCCGCGCCGGTCAGGTCGTAGCTTCCCTCGACGAGGATCGCCGTCGGGTCGTAGTAGTGGGTGGGACTCACGTAGCCGATCCACTCGAGACCGTCGGTGCTCGCGGCGATCGACTCGATCAGGTAGAGGACGAACACCGCGGCGATGGCGATGCGTTTGGCGACGTCGGCCCGGTCGACCAGCGTCGAGAGGACGAGCCCGATCGCCCCACAGACCAGCAGATACGGGATCGAGAGGAGGTGAACCACCGCGAGATCCGCCACGTCGATCGACTGGCCGATGGCGAGGACGACGGCGTAGACGACCACCGGCACGACGGCGTTCAGCGCGAGGATCGGCACCAGCACCGAGGCGAACTTCTCCGCGAGGACGCGCGAGCGCGAGATCGGAAGCGAGAGCGTGAGGTCCATCCGATCGCGCTCGACGTCGCCGGCGATCAGCCCGCCCGCGCTGTAGGCGAAGTAGAGCCCCAGGAGCAACAGCCAGAGGAACTGGTAGACCTCGACGGCGAGAAAGCCCTCGATCGTGTCGAGCGAGGAGATCCCGAACGCCTCCTGGACCGCCGGCGGGTACGCCTCGACGTACGCGTCGAAGTCGATGCCGGAGGCCTCGAGCGACGGGAAGAAGGCCACGAAGAACACCGCGAGCACGCCGAGACCGATCGCCAACGCGAGCGTCCCCTTGATCCGTTTCTCGGCCTCGTACCGGACGATCTCAAGCATCGGCGACCTCCGTCTCCGCTTCCGAGTTCGTCCTCGTCTCCGGAGCGGGTCCGTCACCCTCGCCGTAGTAGTGCATGAAGACGTCCTCCAGCGGGGGCTCACCGATCTCGACGTCCACGACGTCGTAGTCCGCGAGGTGGGAGAGCAGCGCGTTGTACTCCCCGGCGTACGTAAAGGAGAGCGAGTCGCCGACCCGGCGTACGTCGATGGTGCCGTCGGTCGCGAACGCCTCGGGGTCGACCGGTTCTGCGAGGCGGACCCGGACGCGCTTACCGCCGCGGGCGAGCAGCGTCTCGACGTCCTCGAGCGCGACGAGTCGGCCCTCGCGGAGGATGCCCACTCGGTCGCAGACCTGCCGGACCTCGCTCAGCACGTGCGAGGAGAAGAACACCGTGGTGCCGCGCTCGCGCTCCTCGCGCAGAAACTCGTGGAACCGCTCCTGTTTCAGCGGGTCGAGCCCCGAGGTCGGCTCGTCCATGATCACCAGGTCCGGATCGTGCATGAACGCCTGGACGATGCCGAGCATCCGCTCGTTGCCCGTCGAGTACTCGCGAATCGGCCGCTCGAGCGGCGGCGCAAAGAGTTCTAAGAGCTCCTCGCGGCGGCTCCCGCCCTTGATCGCTGCGTGGAGGGCGAGCACCCGCTCGCCGGTCACCCCCTCGTCGAAGCCCAGATCCGCGGGCAGATAGCCGATCCGCCGTTTCGCCTCGACCAGCGCGGCCTCGTCGAGGACGTCCGCTCCCAGAACCGTCGCCGTACCCGACGTCGGCGAGAGCAGCCCTAGCAGCGTGCGGATCGTCGTCGTCTTGCCCGCACCGTTCGGGCCGAGAAAGCCGAACACCTCGCCCTCCGCTACCGTGAAGGAGAGGTCGTCGATGCCGACGACCTCGCCGGATCCCGTCCGGCGGCCAGGGAGTCGGAGGCTTCCGCCGTCGCCGTAGCGCTTCGTCAGCCCCTCGAGTTCGATCGCGCTCATCCTCCGATATAGGCTTCGTGAAGTAATGAACGTTCGGCTCAGACGTTCATAGCACCTGCTCGAAGCCATCGAGGACCGTCTTCCGGCCGTCGATCTCGATCATCGAACCGTGACCGAGGACCGGGCGGTCGAACTCCCTCTCGGGGATTCGCCGAACCGAGGCCCGAAACGTCCGATCGTTCCGGATCGTCCACCGGAAATCCGGTGTGGGTCCGAACCGGCCGTGGACGCCGAGCAGTGAGGCCACCAGTCGCGTCGAGAGCGGCGTCTCGTCCATGAGGCGGTAGCCGACGTCGCCCGGTATCAGCGTTCGGCTCCCGATCTCGACGCCGAGGAACCGCAGTGGCCGCTCGCGTACCGGAGTCGATCCGGGAGCCGTCGGAACACGCCCACTGACGTCGGGCAGACTACTGTAGTTACGCGCCGAGCACTTTCAGCTCGACCTCGTGGCTTCCGTGAGACGTCCTGATCTCGACGCGCTCTGCGAACGCCTCCCTTGCCCGCACCCGCCACTCCTCGACGCGCTCGACGTGACGGTCGTGGTGGAGTTCAGTCGAGTACTCGAGGTCAGGGTCGGTACGGATCTCCGTCTCCGTATCGCCGGGTTCCGGGTACGTGGGCAGGAGATCGTGATCGAACAACTCCGCGGGTTCGACGTGGATCGGGACGGGTTCGCTCGACGGTTCGTCGGGGCCGGGGACGTGTAGGCGGGCGCGCATCCGCCCCGCGAAGGGCGGGGTGATCCGTAGAACGGGGGAGACCGCGCTTCGCTCGCTCGCCTCGTAGGCCGAGACGGCGTCCTCGGCACTGACGGCGATCGATCGAATCCGTCGGGGATCGTCGTCCACGTCGGTAGAACGCACCCACAGAACGTTGGAGGTTTCGACCCGTCGAGCAGCCCTTCCGCACGTCGGTAAAACGGACCACGAGTGGGCCCCGGTCGATCGACGCCCGGCTCGCAGCCATCGATAGCGTGATACTCCGTGACGTTCTCGCCCCGCGCATGGACGCCACCATCACGCGCTCCTCGGTCGGCGGGGTCGCCCAGGCTCCGCCGTCGAAGAGCTACACCCATCGAGCGATCCTCGCGGCGGGCTACGCCGGCGGCGCGATCGTTCACGATCCGCTGAAAAGCGCAGACACGCGTGCGACGATGCGCGCCGTCGAGGCGTTCGGGGGCGACGTGGGCGAGAAGGAGGAGCACCTCGCCGTCGACGGCTTCTCCGGACACCCCGGCGTGCCAACGGACGTGATCGACTGCGCCAACAGCGGAACGACGATGCGCCTGGTGAGCGCCACCGCGGCGCTCGCGGACGGCATCACGGTGCTGACGGGCGATCGGTCGCTTCGCTCGCGCCCGCAGGGACCCCTGCTGGACGCGATCGAGCAGTTGGAAGGACGCGCCGAGAGCACCCGCGGGAACGGCCAGGCGCCGCTCGTAATCGGCGGGCCGATCCAGGGCGGCGAGGTGTCGATCCCCGGCGACGTCTCCTCGCAGTACGTCTCCGCGCTGTTGATGGCCGGCGCCGTCACCGAGGAGGGGATCGAGATCGACCTCGAGACCGAGCTCAAGTCCGCGCCGTACGTCGACGTCACGCTCGAACTCCTCGAGGCGTTCGGGGTCCGGGCCGAACCGGTGGGAACCGACGGCGAGAACGGCGTCCGCTCGGCCGGCGCCGAGGGGTTCTCGGTCGCGGGCGGGCAGTCCTACGAGCCCGCCGAGGGCGAGTACCACGTCCCCGGCGACTTCTCCTCGATCTCCTACCTGCTGGCGGCGGGCGTCCTCGCCGCCGACGAGGGGCTGACGATCCGCGGGGCGTACCCCAGCGCGCAGGGTGACGCCGCCATCGTCGACGTCGTCGAACGAATGGGCGGCGAGGTGGAATGGGATCGCGAGAACGGCCGCATCGAGGTCGAACGATCCGCCCTCTCGGGCGTCGAGGTCGACGTCGGCGACACCCCCGACCTCCTCCCGACGATCGCGACCCTGGGTGCGGCCGCGGACGGCGAGACGCGGATCACCAACTGCGAGCACGTCCGGTACAAGGAGACCGATCGGGTGAGCGCGATGGCCAAGGAGCTCGACGCGCTCGGTGCGGTCGTCGAGGAGTATACCGACGAGCTCGTCGTCGACGGCGCCGCCTCCGAACTGTCGGGAACGGCCGTCGCGGGCCACAAGGACCACCGGATCGTGATGGCACTCTCGGTCGCGGGGCTGGTCGCCGAGGGGGCAACGACGGTCCGGGGCGCCGAGCACGTCGACGTCTCCTTCCCCGGCTTCTTCGAGGTTCTCTACGACCTCGGCGCGGACGTCGTCCGCGAGTGAGACCGCGGGAACGTGGGCGTCGGGACCACCGACATCGATTTACGCCTGCTCCTCCCACTACCACGGATGCTGCGTGACTCGGTAGCACGCCGGTTGCGCGAGACGCGATCGGAGGGGGCGTACCTGTTCCCCGCGTATGACGACTACTGCTTCACGAACGTCCAGGGGACGGCCTTCTCGGTCCTCGGCGAGTCGCTCGGTCGTCGGCTCCCTGACGACGTCCTGAAAGGGGTCGACGCGGACGTCGAGCGCGTGCTCGTCGTCCTGATCGACGGTTTCGGCTACGAGCAGTGGAAACGCCACCACCGCGACCACCCGTTTCTCGCCACGCTGACCGAACGCGGGCGGGTGACCCCGCTGACCTCCACCTACCCCTCGGAGACGGCGGCGGCGATGACGACGTTCACTACCGGTCTGCTCCCGGTCGAACACGGGGTGTTGGGCTGGTACCAGTACGTCGAGGCGCTCGACGCCGTCGTCCAGACGCTGCCGTTCGCAACCGTCGACGGCAGGCCGGTCGAGGAGACGATCGACGGGGCGAGCCGAGGGGTGCTCTTCCCGCAGACGTCGCTCTACGAGCGGGCGGCGGCCCGCGGCATCGACGTCCATCTCGTCCAACCCGAAGGGATCCTCGACCCGCAGGACTCGGCGCTGCTCGGAGCGGGCATCGAGCCCCATCCATATCGAACGGTTGCGGGGATGGCGATCCAGCTTCGACGCGTGCTCGAGGCCGCGAAGGGAGGGACGTACGTCCACGCGTATCTGCCCGCGATCGACGCGACCGCCCACGCCGCCGGCACCGACTCCCGGGCATACGGGGCGACGCTCTCGATGATCGCGGATCGACTCCGAACGGAGCTGATCGACCGCCTCGACGGCGAAGCAGCGGAGGGGACGCTCCTGATCGTCGCCGCGGACCACGGCCACGTCGACACCGATCCCACGACGAACCTCGACCTCTCGACGATCGACGGAATCCGCGAGCGACTCCGGACCGACGGTCGCGGCGAGCCGATCCCGCCGATCGGCGGGCCGCGAAACCTCCGCTTTCACGTCCAGTCGGGCGCGGAGCGGGCGGTCCGCGACGTGCTCGAGCGCGAACTCGACGCGCGGGTGTTCGATCGAGCGGAGGCGCTCGATCGGCGGCTGTTCGGTGACGCAGAGCCGATCGGCGACTTCGACGAGCGCTGTGGCGAGCTGATCTGCGTCCCGCGCGAGCGCGGCGTCTGGTGGGACGGCCACGAGCTCGACTTCGTCGGGATGCACGGCGGACTCCACCCCGACGAGATGCTGGCGCCGTTCGCGGCGGCGAACCTCGCGGCACTACGGTAGCGCGCGGTCACACTACAAACCCTAAATGGGAGCGGCTCCCAGTCGGGGGCAATGAACGGCAACCGATTCGGCCGGCTCTTTCAGGTGACGACGTTCGGCGAGAGCCACGGCGAGGCAATGGGCTGTACCGTCTCAGGCTGCCCGGCGGGGCTCGAACTCGACGAGGAGGACATTCAGGGTGACCTCGACCGCAGGAAGCCGGGCCAGTCGATGATCACCACCAGCCGCGGCGAGGCCGACGCCGTCTCGATCAAGAGCGGCATCCAGGACGGCTACACCACCGGGACGCCGATCGGCATGGTGATCCAGAACAAGGACGCTCAGTCGGGCAAGTACGAGCCCTTCATCACCGCGCCGCGGCCGAGCCACGGCGACTTCACCTACTCCGCGAAGTTCGGCACGCGGAACTGGGGCGGCGGCGGGCGTTCCTCGGCCCGCGAGACGGTGAACTGGGTGGCGGCGGGCGCGATCGCGAAGAAGCTGCTCTCGCTCGAAGGGATCGAGATCAAGGCCCACGTCAACCAGATCGGCGACGTCCGCGCCGAGGGCGTGAGCTTCGAGGAGATGGTCGAGCACAGCGAGGAGAACGACGTCCGGTGTGGCGATCCCGCCGTCGCCGAGGAGATGCAGGAGCTGATCGAGCGCTACCAGGGCGAGGGCGACTCGATCGGCGGCTCGATCGAGTTCGAGATTCAGGGGGCGCCCAGGGGACTGGGCGCCCCGCGATTCGACTCCCTCTCCGCTCGGCTGGGCCAGGCGATGATGAGCGTGCCCGCGACGACGGCCTTCGAGTTCGGGCTCGGACGCGGGGCCCGCGAGTACGCCGGATCGGAGCGAAACGAGGACTGGGAGTTCGACGAGGCGGGCGATCCCGTCCCCGTAGGTAACGATCACGGCGGGATCCAGGGCGGGATTTCTACTGGTCAACCGATCACGGGCGAGGTCACGCTCCACGCGCCGACCTCGATCCCGAAGGAGCAGACCACGGTCGACTGGGAGACCGGCGAGGAGAAACGGGTGCAGGTGATCGGCCGTCACGACCCCGTTCTCCCGCCGAGGGGCGTCCCCGTCGTGGAGGCGATGTGTGCGCTCACGCTCGTCGACTTCATGCTTCTGGGCGGGCGGATCAACCCGGATCGGGTCGACGACCGCCCGGGCGAGTACGACACCGACTACCATCCCTCGAGCCCGGAGAACGAGTAGGATCCGCGGTACGCGAGGATTTATAGTTCCAGCGTTCGATGGTATCAAGTGCCATGGCGGAGGGTAGCTACCTCGCGAGTACCCTGCTGATGGGTCTGTTTCTGATAGTGGTCGCGACCGCTCTGACCCGCAGTGAACGGGCTCCGGTTCCGGGTGCGAACGGCGAAACCGTCGATCGGGAGGGGAGCCTCGGCACCGGTCTCGATGGGCTGGCACGGAATCCGAGTGCGTGGGTCCTCGGGTTCGTCCTGCTCACCGCCGGTATCGCGGTCGGCGCCCTCCTCTACGTCGGTGGTGGTCCGCTTCCCGACGAGAGCCGGGAGGTCGCCGGCCTGGTGGTGGCAGGGCTGTTGTTGCTCGTGATCAGCGGATTTCTCTTCCTCGGTACGTATCTCACCGCGACGTCCAAGGGACGCTCGAGCGCGTGGGGGATCGCCGAGGGAACGATCGCTCTCGGTCTGTTGTTCATCGTAGCGATCGTCGTCAACCTCGTGGTCAGCTGACCGAACGCGGCGCCGACATGAGCGTTTCGACGAGAATCACGACGTCGACCGCCGCCGGGATCGCGTTCTGGCTGTGGGTCGTCGTCGCCGAACTGCTGCTCGTCATCGGCTACTTCGCGTTCACGTCGGCGGAGCCGACGACCCTGCGTTACGCGTTCTACCCCTTCGTCTGGATCAACGTCGGATGCTGGAGCGTGCTACGGACGACGCCGACGGCCCCGGACCGACGTTCCCGATGGGTAGCCGCCGGCATCGCCCTCGTGTACTTCATCGCGCTGGCTGCGATCGCGGGATTGGTAGGTGTCCGCGCCCCGTCCGGCCTCGACCAGACTGGGGGGTTCCGCGTGGTGATGGCCTCGCCCGGGTGGGGGCCCGCGCTCGCGTACACCGCGTCATCGGCGTATCTGGTCGTCGTTCCCTATCTCGTCATCGGCTACGGATCGCTCGCCTATCTCGTCTACGCGACGGTTCTCGAGGCGGCCGAGGCCGCCGTCTCCGGACTCCTCGGACTCGCGTCGTGTGTCGGCTGTACGTTTCCCGTCATCGCCTCGTTCGTCGCAGGGCTGGCGGGCGGTTCCTCGGCCCTGACCGCCGCGGTGTATGCGTTCTCCATCGACGTCTCGACGGCCGTGTTCGTCCTCGCGGTCGGACTGCTGTACTGGCGACCCGGTTTCGAACGTTACGGCTCGCGGCGATAGAGCAGCGCGAGAACGCAAAACAGTGCGAGTTCGGCGAGTTTCGAGAGGAGCGCGATGCGGTCATCACGTACGTGAGCCGGACCGAGCAGGATCTCGGCGATCGAATGACCGTACCAGCCGTGCTCCAGTCCACCCCACCAGGCGCCGTGGCCGAGGGCGTGCCAGCCGAAGTACCCCCCGATGTAGACGAGCATGAGTATCATCCCCAGCGCGTAGATCGGCTTTCGAGGAGAGCCCAGAAGGATCAGATTCGCGCCCACGATGATCGCCACGCTCGAGAGGACGAACGCTACGGGTCGTGGATCGATCAGCGGGGTACCGGCGGCGGCGTACGCGACGAGCGCCGGCGTTCCCAACGTCGGATGAAACAGATGGACGATGGCGACCATGTAGGCCAATCCGGCAGCGACGTACTGCAGCCGCCGGGTCGAACGGGGTTCGGCGGTTACGGACGTCCCATCGCCGGTCTGCGTTTCGTTCATGACGTGCTTAGAGCCGGCTCGTTCACGAGAGCGAGTACGCCGCGGCAACGGTCAGGAGGAGCACCGCGAAGAACCCCATCGATACGAGATACGAAAGCGACCGTGGTTCGAAGCGGAGGTGCTGATAGTAGCCCACGATGAGGAGCGTCTTCGTAACAGCCGCCATCATCGTCGCCGCCATCGCTTCCCAGTAGCCGAAGAAGTCGAAGAAGATCACTTTCGAGGTCGCTAACGCGATCAGCAGCACGTAGATCCCGGCGTAGAACCGCACGCTGGCCATTACTGTACAGTGATAGCGTTTCACACACTTATAGTTTCGCCCGTTCAGGCGGGGTTCCGAACCGGTCGGTTTCGGGTGCTCGATCCCCCCTCAAATCGGAGAACGGCTGGTCGAATCGATCGCGTGGCGGGAGTGAGACGCGTATGGGGTCACGGATCGACGAGGACCGAACTCCGTTGGATCCTTCGGCAGCCGAGAGGACCACCGTACTGAAACACGGGATGTAGACGCATGGGGCGTCTTTCCCGAACTGTCATGTGATTTTATTTCCTTACAGGGACAACTCCCGTCCATGCAGTCTCGTCTCGAGGTGACCAGACGGACGTACCTCTGGCTAGCAGGGCTAGTACCGCTGACAGCGGGGCTTGCCGGATGTAGCGAGGGCGGTGACGATGGTGGGGATGAAGAGCTTTCGGGGGAGGACTACCCCGCAGTGGACGAGTGGCTCACCGAGACGGAGGTCGGGGGCGAAGCGCCGAACTACGACGGGACGATCGTGAATCAGCGCGAGCAGGACACCGTCCAGGTTGACGTGGGAGCGGGCGAGGACGGGATAGCGTTCGAGCCTGCTGCCGTCTCCGTCTCTACGGGAACGACCGTCCGGTGGGAATGGACGGGCGAGGGTGGCGCTCACAACGTCGTGGCCGCGCCGGACGACCAGATCGGCGAATCGGATTACGAGTTCTCGTCCGGCGACCCGGTGGACGAGGAGGGCGAGACCTATGAGGAGACGCTCGACGACGCAGGAATCGCCCTCTATCACTGCGAACCACACCTCTCGGTCGGGATGAAAGGAGCCGTCGTCGTCGAGTGACGGCTTCGGGTCGAACGGTAGTCGCTACTACTGACGAACCGGAGTTGTCGAGTCAGCCACCTGCCCTGCGCTGAGAGCGATCAGGGGACGGAGATTGCGTGGCGGTTTCGCGGTACGGCTCTCGTCCCTCGGATCGTGCTGCCCCGTTGGATACCTCTATCATACTGTGATTGATGTCAACGTTTAACATGCTTGGGCTACAACACCTAGAGGAAGGGCGATGAACGAAGAATCGAACTCAGTCAGTCCGTCCACGACCGAGGAACCGGGTATAGAAGAGTTCGGGCTCCCGATCACGCTCCGCGTTATCGGTGTAGCGATGGGCGGAGGGCTGGTAGGAATGTTGTTGATGCTCCCCCTTCTCGGGGGGGTTCCGATACTGCTCGACGTGTTCCGACCGGAGTCCATCGTGGAGTTCGCGCACTTCGGCATGTATCTCGGCTTCGAACCATCGGTGACGACCGGCCTCCTCCTGTTCTTCCTCGGCGGAATCACCGTCCTGCCGCTGCTCTTTCTCGTCGTTGGGGCGTTCCTCCCGCCCGAGAAACCTCGGTATCTCCGGGGGGCGGCCTTCGCGACCATCTTCTGGACCGGGTTCCTCATCGCGTTCTGGCCCGGCGGAGGGATCCTGACGATCGGCGTGTTCGTCGTCGTCTCGCTCGTCTCCCACTGGATCTACGGGACGACCCTCGGCTATGCGCTCGATGCGACCGTCGGCATCCCGCAGCATGACGTGTGAGCGCGTTTCCCGGGTGATCCGAGACGTTCTATCGCACGATATGTGGTCGATTCGGGAGGGTATCTGACCCGTTCTTTCGAGGAACACCGTCGATGAGTCCGGTGGGGAACTCCCGAGGGTGGCGATCGGCCCCGCCTCTGGCTACTCTCGCTACCGACGGTCGAGCCCCTCTGCGGCGTGACGGTCGGTGGATATATGTGGGTAACGGTAACAGCTAGCGGTGACGCGAGATGCCACGGCCGATCACCGAGCCCGAGTTCGCAATCCCGGACGGCGAGCAGCCGCCGGCGCGCTGTCCCCACTGTGATCGTCCCTTCCGGAGCGAGGAGCTGTACGTGCTCCATCTCGGGGAGGACCACCCGGAAGCGTGTACGCCGACCGAACGGGAAGCGTACGAGGAGGCCTACGACGCCGAATCACACGACCTGTTCACCTTTCACGCGAAGGTGGTCGTCGCGCTCACGCTGCTCTTCTTCACGTTCGCGTACACCTACGCGGTAGTGTGGAACTGATCCGGCTGTCGCCGCGTTCGCTTTCGGGCGTCCGTCCGCGAGATCGTGCTACATGAGATAGAACAGCGGGAAGAGGAACACCCAGACGACGTCGACGAAGTGCCAGTAGAGTCCGAACATCTCGACCGATCGCTCCTCGTCGAGATAGGCGTCGGCGGTGTAGACTCTGGCGATCATGAACAACGCGATCAGGAGTCCGAACACGACGTGCAGACCGTGAAGACCGGTCGTGACGAAGTACACCGACGCCTCGATACCGGTCTGGGGATAGATCCCGTGGGAGAACTCGTAGCTCCACTCCCACGCCTTTATTCCGAGGAACGTGAATCCCAGGAGTATCGTCGCCGCCAGCGAACCCAACAGCCCCCGTTTGCTTCCGCGTTGAGCGTAAACGAGCGCGAGGACGACGGTGAAGCTGCTCGTGAGCAGAACGATGGTGTTCACGAGCCCGGGCAGCGCGTCCGGCGGGACGGTCTCCCACGCCGTCCATCCGATTCCCGCACGGATGAAGACGTACGCTCCGATGACGGCTCCGAAGACGACGATGTCCGAAACGAGGAAGAACCAGACGCCGAGTTTGGTCTTGTGAACGCCCTCGAACGGCCAGCGTGCGCCGATGGCGGCCTCCGGCGCGTGAAACGACTGGAGGCCGAACCCGAGCAACGAGTACCCCGAGAGCACCAGCCCGAGACCGAGCAGGACGGCGTACTGCGGTCCCTGTAGCTCCCCGGCGTGGAAGCCCGAGAGACCGAGCAGGACGACGAAGACGGCGAGACCGATCGCGAACGGCCAGACGCTCGCGTGGTCCTCGTGGTGTTCCTCGCGTACCACGTACGCGCTCGCGGCATCGGCGGCCGTGGCGCTGCCGCCGTCGGCGGCCCGCTCGCCGCCGTCCGCGGCCCGGGAGCCCCCGCCGAGATCGTCGACGAACGCCAGCGAGCCGTCGGCGTAGCTCACTCGGCCGTCCCAGTTCTCGAGCGGGGGTGGCGAGGGGATCGCCCACTCCGCCGTCCGTGAGAACTCCCAGGGGTTGTCCCCGGCCGGTTCGCCGGTCCAGAGGCTCGTATAGAGGTTGTAGAACATGATGAGGAACGACCCCGCGACGACGAACCCGCCGACCGTCGCGAGCTGGTGCCACGTGATGAACTCGACGTTGTACTCGAAGACCCGCCGAGGGGTCTCCCAGGCGACGAACAGCGGGAAGTAGAGCAGGTTGAACCCGACGAAGAAGGTCGCGAAGTGGAGCTTTCCGAGGAACTCGTCGTACATTCTGCCGGTCATCTTCGGGTACCAGTAGTAGAGCGCGCCGAAGAGCGCCGTCGCGCCGCCGAACATCACGTAGTGGAAGTGCGCGACGACCCAGTAGGTCCCCCTGAACTCGTAATCGAGGACGACGGCTCCGAGGAACACGCCCGTGATGCCGCCGAGGATGAACAGCAACAGCGCGCCGAAGGAGAACAGGAACGGCGTCTTGAACCGGATCCGGCCCTTGACCAGCGTGTAGATGAGCGCGAAGACCATGAGGTCGAAGGGAAGGGAGATTCCGATGGTCGTCGCCATGAAGAGGATCTTGGTCTCCAGGCTGATCGCGGTGAGGAACATGTGGTGCATCCAGACGAGGAAGCTCTGTAGTGCAACGAGGATCATCGCCAGAATCACCCACTTCCGTCCGACGATCCGCCGACCACAGAACGTCTGGAAGGTCTCGAACATCACCCCGAGCGCGGGGAAGAAGACGATGTACACCTCGGGATGCCCGAAGAACCAGAACAGATGCGCCCACAACAGCGATCCACCCGACGTTTCGGCCGTGAAATACAGCGTCCCGATGATCCGATCCGAGCCGAGGAGCAAGAGCGCGGCGAGCAGCGCCGCGAACGCGAAGAGCATCATCCAGACGGTGAGGAGGATCGACCACGTGAACAGCGGCAGGTTCCAGAGCCCCATCCCTTCCGCCTTCCCCCGGTGGATCGTCACGAGGAAGTTCACCGTCCCCATGGTCACCGAGGCGACGAAGAGCATCAATCCGAGCACGGCGGTCGTGCCGCCGACGTTCGGCGAGTACTCGGGTATGTTGAGCGGGGCGTACATCGTCCAGCCCGCGTCGTAGGTCCCCCCCTGGAAGAAGGACAGCACGATGAGCAGCCCGGAGAAGAGATAGAACCAGTACGACAGCGCGTTGAGCCGGGGGAACGCCAGATCCTTCGCGCCGATCTGGAGCGGGACGACGTAGTTCGCGAAGCCGAAGGCGAACGGCGAGAGGAACCAGAACACCATCAACAGGCCGTGAGTGGTAACGGCCTCGTTGTAGGCCCCACCGGAGAGGAGGGCCGGGCCGGGAGTCCACAGCTGCGTTCGGATCAACAGGGCGAGCACGCCACCGAGAAGCAGGAAGAACAGGGCCGTCAGCGTATAGAGTATGCCGACGTCCTTGTGATTGGTCGTCACCAGCCAGCGTTTCGCGGACGTCGTCGGTGGGAGATCGTCCGTCATCCGTGTCTCGGTTCGAGTGCCGCGGTTTCGTCGTTCTCACCGTCCTCCTCGTTCGCTTCCTCGCCGTTGTCCTCCGATTGCTCGTACGCCTCCGGATCCTCGTACCACTGCTCGAACTCCGCCGGTTCCATCACGATCACGTCCGCGGCCATGTCGGAATGGCCGATCCCACAGAGCTCGAAACACCAGGCCTCGTAGGTGCCGGGTTCCTCGGCGACGAACCACGTCTCGGTGGTTTGGCCGGGGATCGCGTCCGCTTTCACCCGCAGATCGGGAATGCCGAAGTTGTGCCAGACGTCATCGGAGGTGACGGTGAGCGTCACGACCCGATCGGCCGGAACCCGGAGCTCGTTGTTCTGGGTGTAGCCGTTCGGATACTCGAACTCCCAGCCGAACTGAAAGCCGGTGACGGTCACGTCGAGGTTCTCGTCGGTCCCCTGCTCCGTGGGTCCCGCCTCGACGTAGAGCAGCGCCCCGTACGTCCAAACGATGAGGGCGATCACGATGATCGCGCTGATCGCGAACGAGACGAAGAGCTTTCGACCGCCGCCCGCCCCGGTGGGGAGTTCGCCGAGCGTGGGCCGGTCGATTCGGTCCTCGTCCTCGACTTCGTCTCGGTCCCTGTATTTGTAGGCGTTGTAGAGCGTGTAGGCGATTACGACGACCCCGACGAGCGTCCCGAGAACCAGAAACACCAGAAAGATCTCGTCGAACATCTGTACCCGTGTCCCCCACTCATCACCGGGGACTCGCGGCGTCTGTACGAGCACCCGACCGGTCGTAACCATCCCCATAGCCGTCATCCTGCCTCGTTGTGTGAGGTGTTATCTATCCACAACCATTTACCTATTCCGGTCGTCGAGATGTGGACGTTCGACCGACTCCGGGGTGATATCCACGCTTCGTTCCGCGTGACGACTCGATGGTACTAGTGGACGTGGGATTAATGCCGCTCCGACCGTACGGTCAATCGAGATGTCCTACGAGAAGGTCAACTACGCCGACGTCGAGCCGGTCTCGGACGCGATGCACTTCCTTCGCGAGCCGCTGCGAAGCAGGAGCGTCGGCGTGACGATCGTCCGCTGCGATCCGGGCTGGCGGAGCCGAGAACACGACCACGCGGGCGACGAGCACGAGGAGATCTACGTGTTGATGCGGGGCGAGGCGACGGTCAGGGTCGACGGCGAGGACGTGGAGATGGAGAGCGGCGACGTCCTCCGGATCACGCCGGAGTCGACCCGTCAGATCCGCAACAGCGACCAGGAGAGCGCGTTCGTCCTGGTGAGTGGGCCCGAGTTCGACGACGGGAGCGAGGAGGGGTCGTGGTCGTTGAGCGGATTCGCGGGCTGAGCCGGCGCCGTCCGGTCGTCGGTCGGGGAGGCCGGCGCGCTCACGGCGTGTTCGGCGCTCGCAGCGTGGAGCAACGGCGCGTCGACGAGTCGTTCGAGTACGAGAGGGGGGACAACGGCTAAGTTCGCTGCGTCGTTTCGAACGTGCAAGTGATGTCGCTCAGCGAGCTCATCGAGGGGGTAGAGGCGGCCGAGAAGACGCTGGTCGTCTACAACGCTGAGGACGCCGTCGAGGAGATCCGCGAACGGTTCGCCGATCGAAACGTCGCCGTCGAGTCCGCCGACGCGGCGACGAGGCGCGAACGGTTTCTCGTGTTGAGCCACGACGGGGAGTTCCTCGACGCGATCGGCGTCGACGCGCTCCTCGAGGAGCCGGAGACCGAACGGCCCGGCTTCGGGGCCGAGCCGTACCGGCCGATCCTGAGCCGCCTCGACGAGACGATGTTCACCTCCTACGACGGAAGACAGATGCTCGCGGCCTCCCGCGAGATCGAGGACCGTGCCTGGCGGATCGGACGCGGCGAGCTCCACGCGGGGTTCCAGCGACTCTCGACGCTCGAGACCCAGCTCGAGGTCTACACCAGACTCGGCGAGCGCGAGACGCTCACGGTTCACGCCTACGCCGTCCCCGACGCGCCCGTTCCGGAACAGGACGCGTTCTTCGTCCACCCCGAGCGAAGCGAGGAGATCGAACGGTCGTGGTTCGTCGCCTACGACGGTGCCGGACTCAACGAGAACAAATGTGCGCTGCTCGCCGAGGAGCGCGAACCGAACTCGTTCTACGGCTTCTGGACGTACGATCCCGACACCGTCGACTACGTCATCGATCACCTCTCCTCGTCGTACCTCCAGCCCGACGTCAGCTCCGCCGACGGGTGAGCCGGTGGATGAAAAACCCCCCAGTCCTTGCCGGATCGTTCACTATCGTTCCTTGCTAATGGATGGCAAAGCCTTTACTTCGCTCCGGGCGAAGCCCCGTACACTGTGGCCCTCACGGGCCGGGACTCCACACTATGGCTGAAAACGAACTCATCTGGCGAATCGCGGGCGGTTCCGGTGACGGGATCGACTCGACGAGCCAGAACTTCGCGAAGGCCCTGATGCGATCGGGGCTCAACGTATTCACGCATCGACACTATCCATCACGCATTCGAGGCGGCCACACCTACGTCGAGATCCGCGCGAAGGACGAATCCGTCAACTCGCGGGGAGACGGCTACAACTTCCTGCTCGCGCTCGGCGACAGCTTCGCGCGCAACCCCAAGGAGGGCGCCTACTACGGCGACGAGGAGGTCAAGCCGCTGACCGAGAACCTCGACGACCTGCGCGAGGGCGGCATCATCGTCTACGACACGGGGCTGATCGACCCCGACGACGTTCCGGACCTCGATGAGCGCGCCGAGGAGAACAACTGGCACGTCTTCGGCATCGACCTCCGGAGCATGGCCCGCGAACACGGTCGCGAGGTCATGCGGAACACCGCCGGTATCGGCGTGACGGCCGCGCTCCTCGACATGGATCTCGACGAGATGGAGAACCTCATGGAGAGCGCGATGCCCGAGAAGATCCTCGAGCCCAACCTCACCATCCTCCACGAGGCCTACGAGATGATGCAGGAGGAGTACGAGTTCGACCACGAGCTCCGTGTTCCCCAGGGCGAACACGAGGAGGACCAGGTGCTGATCTCCGGATCGAACGGCGTCGCCTACGGCGCGCTCGACGAGGGCTGTCGGTTCATCGCGGGCTACCCGATGACCCCCTGGACCGACGTGTTCACGATCATGTCCCAGCACCTGCCGGAGTTCGGCGGGATCTCCGAACAGGTCGAGGACGAGATCGCGGCCGCGGCCCTCGCGCTCGGTGCCTCCCACGCCGGCGTCAAGGCGATGAGCGGTTCTTCGGGAGGTGGCTTCGCGCTGATGAGCGAGCCCCTCGGCCTCGCCGAGATGTCGGAGACGCCGATCGTGCTCGTCGAGGCGATGCGCGCGGGCCCCTCGACGGGGCTACCCACCAAGCCAGAACAGGGCGACCTCGAGCACGTGCTCTACTCGAGTCAGGGCGACTCGAACCGACTCGTGTTCGCTCCGAGCACGCCCTCCGAGGCGTACGACCAGACCCGGAAGGCGTTCGAACTCGCCTACGAGTACCAGATGCCGGCGATCGTCGTGATCGACCAGAAGCTCTCGGGCGAGAACGAGAACGTCCCCGAGAGCTTCTTCGACCGCGAACCGAACCCGGACCTGGGAAGCGTCCTCACCGAGGAGGAGCTCGAGGACGCTCCCCACGACCCCTCGGGCGGAACGTTCAACCGATTCAGCCACGACGACCCCGAGGACGACGGCGTCCGGCCGCGCTCGCTGCCCGGCCAGAAGGGCGGGCGGTTCCTCGTGACCGGCAACGAGCACAACGAGGCCGGCCACATCGAGGAGGACCCCGACAACCGGGTCATCCAGATGGACCTGCGGATGAAGAAGCTCGAGTCGGTCCGCTCGGAGCTCGATAGCGACCCCGAGAGCTCACACCAGACCTACTTCGGCCCCGACGAGGCCGACTACGGCATCGTCACCTGGGGCTCCAGCCAGGGGGCGGTCGAGGAGGCCGTCGACCGGCTCAACGACGACGGCCACTCGGTGAAGGCGGTCGGCGTCAGCGACCTGATGCCGTACCCCGAAGAGGAGATGACGGCGTTCCTCGAGAGCGTCGACGAGGCGTTGGTCGTCGAGATGAACGCCACGGCCCAGTTCCGCGGGCTGACCCAGAAGGAGCTCGGCCAGTTCGGCGAGAAGCTGACCAGCCTGCTCAAGTACGACGGCAACCCGTTCGAACCCGCCGAGATCGTCGAGGGGTTCGAACTCCAGATCAACGGCGGCACGGACGCGCCGTCGGCGAACACGCGGCTCGAACCAGCCATCGGTGACTAAATCATGAGTGCATTCAACGCGATCGGAGAGGAACGGGAGATCGACCGAGAGGAGTTCACGCCGGGGATCGAACCCCAGCCGACGTGGTGTCCGGGCTGTGGCGACTTCGGCGTCCTGAAGGCGCTGAAACAGGCGATGCCCGAGGTCGGCCGAACCCCTGACGAGACCCTGCTCGTCACCGGCATCGGCTGTTCGGGCAAGCTCAACAGCTACTTCGAGAGCTACGGCTTCCACACGATCCACGGCCGGTCGCTACCGGTCGCTCGTGCGGCGAAGCTCGCGAACCCCGGCCTCGAGGTCATCGCCGCCGGCGGCGACGGCGACGGCTACGGGATCGGCGGGAACCACTTCATGCACACCGCCCGCGAGAACCACGACATGACCTACATCGTGTTCAACAACGAGATCTTCGGGCTCACGAAGGGCCAGACCTCGCCCACCAGCCCGAAGGGTCACAAGTCGAAGACCCAGCCAAGCGGGAGCGCGAAGGACCCGATCCGTCCACTCTCGCTCTCGCTGACCTCGGGTGCGAGCTACATCGCCCGGACGGCCGCCGTCAACCCCAACCAGGCCAAGCAGATCCTGGCCGAGGCGATGGAGCACGACGGCTTCGCGCACGTCGACTTCCTCACCCAGTGTCCGACCTGGAACAAGGACGCAAAGCAGTACGTCCCGTACATCGACGTCCAGGAGAGCGAGGACTACGACTTCGACGTTCACGACCGCGACGAGGCCGCCGCCATGATGCGCGAGGCCGAGGACTCGCTCAACGAGGGGACGGTGCTCACCGGCCGGTTCTACGCCGACGACGAGCGCCCCTCCTACCAGGAGGAGAAGATCGCGATCGGCGAGATGCCCGAGGAGCCGCTCGCCGAGCGGTACTTCGACGACGACTACGAGTGGGAGCGCTCGGCGGACCTGCTCGACCGCCATAAGTAACCGACGCCGACACGTCCGGCGGTTTTTTCGCCGCGCGCTGACTGCGACCGCGAAGCTCAGCGTGACGATCAACGAGACACTGAGCGCCAGCGCGACCGATGAGGAGCCGACACAGGGTCCGAACGGGTCGGAGTCGACGACCACGCCACCGGCGACGAACACGGGCTGAGCGGCGGATCGCGGCGGGATCGACCGTCCACGTCGGAACGACGAGACCACGGCCGACCCGGACGACCGTGCTCGCGACGAGTCCAAGGATCATATCAGTCCCGGCGGAGTCGTGCGTCGAAGCCGTAGCGGCCGTCCTCCGATCCGTCGGATCGCTTTTCGGTTCGGAAGGTATTTTTCCATCGATGCAAAACGTAAGGGTGTGGCGACGAACTCGACAGCCGATGAGATCCTGGCCGTGCTCGAGGAGGACGCCCAGGCGTCGTATGCGGAGATCGCCCAGCGCGCGGGCGTCTCGAAGCCGACGGTCCGGAAGTACATCGATCAGCTCGAGTCCGATGGTGTGATCGTCGGCTACTCCGCGGACGTCAACCCGAAGAAGCTCTCGGGGCGGTCGATCGCGATTGTCGGCATCGACGTCGAGAGCGAGCGCTACGTCGACGCGACCCGCGAGCTGTCGGAGCTCGACGCCGTCGAGGCGCTCTACACCTCCTCGGGCGATCACATGCTGATGGCCGAGGTCCGCGCGCCCGACGGCGGCGCCGTCGGTGAGATCATCAGCGATGAGATCCTCACGATCGAGGGCGTCACCGCCGCCCACCCCTCGTTCCTCCAGGAACGCCTGAAGTAGTTTTTACTGCCCCGACCCCAACGGCGTGTATGGCGACCTACGAGCGCGAGGTCTACGTGGCAGCACCCCTCGACGACGTCTGGGAGTTCCACTCGCGGATCAGTGGTCTAGAGGCGCTCACGCCCGGGTGGATGGGACTCTCCGTCGAACGGGTTCGGGGACCCGACGGCGAGGTCGACCCCGCGGTTCTCGAGGCCGGTTCGAAGATCGAGATGGAGCTTCGCCCGCTCGGCGGGCCCTCACAGTCGTGGACCTCCGTCATCACCGATCGCGAGGAGAGCGAGGGACGTGCGACGTTCCGCGACGAGATGCGCGGCGGTCCCTTTCGGCGGTGGATCCACGTCCACCAGTTCCTCGCGGAGGGGTCGGGAACGCGGATCCGCGACACCGTCCACTACGAGCTTCCGGGCGGCGAACTCGGGCGGCTGGTCGGCCCCGCGGCGGCCGTCGGCTTCGAGCCGATGTTCCGGTATCGCCACCGGAAGACGAAGGAGCTCCTCGAGTCCTAACGGCGCTCGACGCGTAGGACGTCCTCCGGGCGCCCGCCGCGCCGAACGTACCGGACCGGATCGCGTTCGACGTCGAAGAGGACGATCCGAACGACGAGCCGTCCGCTCGAGAGCGTCGCGCGCAGCACCGGCCCTCGGCTCGTCACCGTCACGTACGGCGGGGCGGCCACGGGAGAGGCGGGGAGCGCCCCGCCGAGGATCTGGGCGGCGTCAGACGAGCATCGCCGGATACCGCTCGAGGAGGCCGGCGCGTTCGAGTTCCGCTCGAAGGGGCTCGACGACCTGCTCGCGGCGCGTCGCCGGCCCGTCCGTCGCGGCGGTGACGGCGTCGGCACGCTCGATCGTCGCCGTGAGGGTCGTGTGGTGGTTCGCGAGCAGGCGCTCGCGGATCCGTCTCGGTTCGCTCACGGTCGTGTCTCACGCGCCTCCAGTAACACACGTTCGGTACGACTTCTCCGACTGAGGAAGGAGACACGGAAGGACCTCCCGAGTCGATCCCGACTACCCGACCAGCGCGACGAGGGCGAACAGCGTCCCGATCGAGGCGAGCGTCGTGACGAAGACGTTCAGCGACGCGAACTCCCGATCGCCGCCGAGTTCGCTCGCGAAGACGTACGTGGAAACGGCGGTCGGCGTCCCGAGCATCACGACGCCCGCGGTGAACGTCGCGGCGTCGACCGCGAGAACGGAGAAGACGCCCCACGCCAGCGCTGGCATGCAGCCGACCTTGAGCACCACGATCAAACCGGTCGCGCCGAGATCGGGCACCCTGGAGCCGACCTGGAGCGACGCGCCGACACACAGCAGCGCCAGCGGGAGCGCGAGCGTGCCGACGACGTCGAGTCCGGCGGCGACGGGAGTCGGAACGGCGACGCCGATCGATCCGACGGCGAGGCCGGCGATCAGCGACGCCAGCACCGGGTTCCTCGCGAGCCGACCCAGCTGACCGGGGATCGAGACGTCGGCGCCGTTGATCGTGCTGAGTACGAGGATCGTCATCGGGAGCTGGACCAGCGAGACGACGCCGAGGACCACGCTCGCGATCGCGGTCACGTCGGGACCGAACGTCGCGGCGACCAGCGGCAGTCCGAGGTAGCCGAGGTTCGAGTGGTAGGACTGGACGACCGCGACGCTCCGGCGCGCTCGCGAGGAGCGGTCCCGATGGACGACCCAGGCGAGAAGCGCGGTCCCGAACAGAACGGCCAGGAGTCCCGCGAGCAGCGTCGTCGAGAGGAGGTCACGGATCGAGCGGTCGTACGTCGAGACGAGGATCAACGCCGGCAGCGCGACGTAGTAGGCGAGCGCGTTCAGCCGATCGGTCCGGGCGTCGTCGAGAACGCCGGTCCGGCGCAGCCCGGTCCCGACCAGCAACAGCGCGAGCAACCCGACTAGCCGGACGAGAAGCTCCATTCACGCGCCCTATCCGACGCGGGAGTTTGACCGTTGGGATCCGCGGGATCGCCGTGCGAACGGACGGTATAAGCGCCCGCCGACCGACACCCCGGACGTGTTCGACCCTCGGGTTTCCCCGCCGGTCGCGCTCGGGTTCTCCATTCTCGCGCTCAGCACGAGCGCGATCCTCGTCCGCTGGAGCGTGGCGCCGAGCGTCGTCGTCGCCTTCTACCGCGTGCTCTTTACCCTGCTGTTGCTCGCACCGGTCGCGCTGGCTCGCCACCGAGCGGACTTTCGCGCGCTGTCGGCCCGTGACGGGCTGGTTGCGGCCGTCACCGGCATCGCGCTCGCGATCCACTTCGCGGCGTGGTTCGAGAGCCTCGAGTGGACGAGCGTCGCCGCGAGCGTTACTCTGGTGCAGACCCAGCCGGTGTTCGTCGCGGTCGGGGCCGTCCTCCTGCTGGACGAACGGGTCACCGCTCGGACGGGCGGCGGGATCGCGCTCGCGCTCTGTGGTGCCGTCGTCATGTCGGTGAGCGACCTCCTCGCGGGCTCGGCGTTCGCGGGGACCGCCCTCTACGGCAACGCGCTCGCGGTCCTCGGGGCGGTGATGGCCGCCTGCTACGTGCTCGCGGGCCGATCGCTCCGCCAGCGCGTCGCACTGTTGCCGTACGTGACGGTCGTCTACGGGGCGTGTACGCTCTGCCTGCTCGGCCTCGCGCTCGCGGGCGGCGAGGCACTTACGGGCTACCCCCCGCGGGAGTGGGCGCTGTTCCTGGCGATGGCGATCGGTCCCGGCGTGCTCGGCCACACGGTGGTGAACTGGGCGCTCGCCCACCTCGAGTCGAGCGTCGTCAGCGTCTCGCTGCTGGGCGAACCCGTCGGCGCGACCCTGCTCGCGCTGGTGTTGCTCGCCGAGGTGCCAGGCGCGTTCACGGTCGCGGGCGGCGCGGTCGTGCTCGCCGGCATCGTCGTCACGGCCCGCGCACAGCGCCTCGGCACGTAGGACATACAGATCGGTGCGCTCTGCCGGTAGCTCGAGAACGAGCGAATTCCCGTCGGTGATCTCATCGGCTCCACGAGTCGGGCGCGATGCCCAGCCGACGCGCCAGCGGCGGGTAGCCGAGCGCGACGACCGCCGCGATCCCGAGCGAGATCCAGAAGTTCGACTCGCCGGTCAGCCCGTAGACGAGCGCGATGCCGACGAGGTAGAACAGGAGCATCGCGACGTAGTGAGGGAGCAGCTCCCGCCAGTTCGAGGCCATGTCCGAGGGTCGACCCCATCGAGAATTAAACCTCCCCCTCGTCGGTGATCGCCCGCTCGACCGCGCCGAGCACCCCGCCGGTGTCGACGACGGTCGCCCTCGATCGCAGCCGTTCGTACCGCCTCTTCGCGTCCTCGCCAGCGTAGTTGCGCTCGTCGAACGGGCGTTCCTCGACGAGCACCAGCCGGTCGCTCTCGGCAGCACACTCTAGGTTCGCGAGGTTTCCCTCCCCGATCTCGCAGTCGCCGACGACGACCACGTTGGCGCTCGCGACGCGCTCGCGTACCGCCTCGCGTGCGTCCTCGTCGACGGGAGCAAAGGGCGGGACCGCGACCGCCTCGATGCCGAGCAGCCGGGCGGTCTCGAGGTCCGAGTCGCCCTCGTTGAGCGCGCCGACCGAGGTCTCGTAGCCCGCCGCGGAGAGGACGTACAGCACCCTTGAGACGCTGGCGCCGCCACCGATCACGTGGACGCGTCCCTCCCGATCCCCTGAACTCGTCTCGGGGAGCGCGGTGACGTAGACCGCGCCAGTGACGGGGTGGCGGCTGACGACCGCCCGCGTGTCGAACGCTCGAGTGAGGTTCGACTCGGTCAGCACCCGCTCGGGCGGGCCGCTCTCGAGCACCCGCCCCTCCGCGAGCAACACGAGTTCGTCGCAGTAGTGGGCCGCCAGGTTGAGGTCGTGGATCGCCGCGATCACCGTCTTTCCCTCGTCGACGAGGTCGCGAACGAGTTCGAGCGTGCGGAGCTGGTGGTTGATGTCGAGGCTCGCGGTCGGCTCGTCGAGTAGGAGTATAGGGGTGTCCTGGGCGAGCGCACGCGCGAGGACCACCCGCTGGCGCTCGCCGCCGCTGACCGAGTCGATCGGACGGTCGGCGAACTCCTCCGTGTCCGTCCGTTCGAGCGCCCGGGCGACCATCGCGTCGCCACCCTCGTCTCCGGGTCGGAGCCGCGATCGGTAGGGAGTGCGCCCCATCGCGACGACGTCACGGACGTCGAAGTCGAACGAGAGGCTCGTGTCCTGGGGGACCGCGGCGACCCGCCGGCTCGCTGCCCGCGAGGGGAGGTCGTGGACGTCCTCGCCGTCGAGGACCACGCTTCCGGCGTCGGGAGAGAGCACGGCACCGATCGTCCGCAGCAGCGTCGACTTGCCCGCGCCGTTGGGGCCGACGAGGCCCACGAACCGACCCTCGTCGACGTGGGCGCTCACGTCCTCGAGGATGCGCACGCCGCCCAAGCGAACGTCGACGTCGCGGACGTCGATCACAGCGCGTGCACCTCCCGGCTCCGCAGCAGGTAGAGGAAGAAGGGCGCGCCCAGCGCGGCGGTGACGATCCCGACGGGCACCTCGGCGGGACCGGAGCGCGCGAGGGTGTCGGTGGCGACGAGGAAGACGCTTCCCGCGAGCGCGCTCGTCGGCAGCAGGATCCGGTGGTCGGGACCCACGAGCAGGCGCATCATGTGAGGGACGATCAGTCCGACGAAGCCGATCACGCCCGAGACGGCGACGCCGGCGGCGGTGATCACGCTCGCGGCCGCGAGCAACACCCGTTTGGTTCGCTCGACCTCGATCCCCAGCGTCTGGGCGTCCTCCTCGCCCAGAAGGAGGACGTTGAGGTCGGGCGCGTAGATCAACAGGAGGACGAACACGGGGATCACGACCGGTAACGAGAGTCCGACCTCGGACCACGTGCTGTTGTGGAGGTGGCCCATCAGCCAGTAGACTGCCTGCTCGAGGCTCTCGCCGCTGTTGATCAGCAGGTAGGAGATCACCGCCCCGAGGAAGGTCTGGATCGCGATGCCGGCGAGCAGCAGCGTCGCCACCGGGGTGCGCCCACCCTCGCTGGCGACGAGATACACCGCGAACGCGGTGACGACCGCGCCGACGAACGCCGCCGGACGCAGGCCGACTCCCAGCGGAAGGACGATCGACGCGACGGCGCCGACGGCCGCCCCCGAGGAGACGCCGATGATCGAGGGGTCGGCCATCGGGTTGCGGAAGAAGCCCTGCATCACCGTGCCGGCGGTGGCGAGCGCGAAGCCGACGACCGCCGCGAGCAGCACCCTGGGGAGTCGGATCCGCATGACGATCGTCTCGTGGGTCTCCGGGACGACGAACGCGAAGGCGGGTCTTGTCTCGATGCGGGGGACGGGGACGGTGAGTGACCCGACGCCCATCGGCGTCGAGGCACCCAGTTCGCTGGGAATCGACAGCGCGTTGAGCAGCACCTTCGCGACGATCACGGGGTCGATCCGGACGGGTCCGAGCGCCGTGCTCAGGAGGATCACGCCGATCAGCACGACGAGCAACCCAGCGGACCAGGCCCCCGTCAGCGTACGGCTCGACACAGCGGAAAGTAAAGTTGCTTTAGGTAAATATTTATTGAACAGGAGCGCAGTCCGGTGCATGCATCGATTTCTATCAGTGGTCGTCGCGCTGTGCGTCCTGATCTCGACGATGGGGGTAGGGGCCGTCGGCGCGGCGGGAGACCACGGTGGCGTCGCGGCGGCACAGGTGGAGTGTGAGTTCCCCTTCACCGGGACGGACGCGACCGGCGAGGAGGTGACGATCGAGGAGGAACCGCAACGCGTGGTCGCCATGCAGCCGAGTGACGCCCAGACGCTCTGGGAGATCGGCGCCCGCGATAAGGTCGTCGGGATGCCCGTCGGCCAGTACACCGACTACCTGGAGGGCCACGACGAGCCCGAGGACATCACGGAGGACGACGGTATCACCGTCAGTACCGAGCGCGTGATCCAGCTCGAACCCGACCTCGTGGTGGCCTCGTCGGTCGCCGACGAGGACCAGGTCGAACAGCTCCGCGACGCTGGCCTGACGGTCTACCAGTTCGGACCGGAGACCTCGATCGACGACGTGATCGCGAACACCGAGACCACCGGCCAGCTCGTCGGCGAGTGCGAGGGCGCGAACGAGTCGGTCGAGTGGATGAACCAGGAGATCGGCGCGATCGAGGAGGCGGTCGAGGGCGAGGAGCGGCCCACCGTTCTGTACGCGATGGGCGACGGATTCACCGCGGGCCAGGGGACGTTCATCGAGGAGATCGTCACGACCGCGGGCGGCGAGAATCTGGGTAGCACGGCTGAGATCGAGTTCTACGGCCAGATCAGCGAGGAGGTCGTGATCGAGGAGGACCCCGACTGGATCGTCTATCCCGATAACTTCGAGGAGCCGCCGGTGAGCGAGCAGGTGCTCTCCGAGACCACCGCCGGCCAGGAGAACCAGGTCGTCGCCGTCGATTCCAACCGGATGAACCAGCCCGGTCCGCAGGTGATCTACGCGATCGACACGCTGGCCGAGACGTTCCACTCCGATGCGTACGCGGCCGCCCAGGAGGGCGGGGAGGCGAACGAGACCGACGAGTCCGGGAACGAGACCGGTGGTGGCGATGACTCCGCCGGCGAGTCCGGCGAGGACCAGCCCGGCTTCGGCATCGCGGCGGCGCTCGCGGCGCTCGTGCTGGCTGCCTTCCTGTTCCTGCGACGGCGATAGGTCGGAAGGGGTTTTACTTTCGGCCCGTCGAGAGGGAGACATGGTCGAGAACGTCATCTGGCCCGCCTACCTCGATTCGGAGATCTCCCGATCGAAGGGCCGGCGCGTCCCCGAGAGCCTCGCGGTGCCCGAGCCAACGGTCGACGAGATCGCCGCCGCCGTCCAGCAGGTGGGCTACGACGCGGTCATCGAGCGGGATCTCACGTATCCCCGCGAGTACGAACCCCGGGGGCGGGTGCTCGTGAAGGACGCCGACGACGCCTCGAAGAACGACCTCGTCCAGGCGGTCGCGGCGTACGTGACCGCTCTGAGGGAGTGAGATGAAGCGCGTCGGCGAGGTCGTCCGGACCGCACAGGGACTGGCGATCGTCCGCGCTCCCGGCGACGATCAGCCCGGCATCGGCGCGACCGTCCTCGACGAGCAGCTCTCCGCGGTCGGGCGCGTGGTCGACGTCTTCGGGCCCGTCTCCCGACCGTACCTCGCGGTCGTCCCCGACGACCGATCGGCGCTGCCGGGGCTGCTCGGCGGGAAGCTCTACGTCCGATAGCAACACCGAAGGGCCGCGAGCAGGAGTCAGGGATATGGACCACCGTAGCCGCGTGCTGCTCGCCGTCGCCGGGACGGTCGGCCTCTTTCTCTGCATCCAACTCGGGGCGCTCGCGCTGGTCGAGCCGTTCCAGTCCGCGGGCCTCCAGCCCGTCGAGAACCCCGACGACCCGAGCAACAGCCTGCTCTACGTGGGGGCGATCATCGTCGCGACGGGGCTGATGCTCGCGGCGTTCAGATTCGAGTTCGAGTGGCTGATCCGGGGGATGGTGATCCTCGCGAGCGTCTTCCTCTCGTGGTACGTCCTGATCGTAATCCTCCCGCCGCTGATCACCCTCGGCGGCGTCCACGTCCTCGCGGTCGTCGGCGCGCTGGGAGTCGGCGCCGGCCTCGCGTTCCACCCCGAGTGGTACGTGATCGACGCCGCCGGCGTGGTGATGGGTGCGGGTGCCGCGGGGCTGTTCGGCATCACCTTCGCCGTCCTCCCGGCGACCGTCCTGCTCGTCGTCCTCGCCGTCTACGACGCCATCAGCGTCTACGGCACGAAGCACATGCTCTCGCTCGCCGATAGCGTCATGGAGATCAAAGTCCCCGTACTGCTCATCGTCCCCGTCTCTGCCTCCTACTCGTTTCTCGAGGAGGAGCCGCCGTCGGCCGACGGGACGCCGGAGCGTGAAGCGGACGACGGCGATCCGGAAACGTCGAACGGCTCGACGGGTTCGAGCGAGGAGGAGCCGGGTCCCGAGCGCGACGCCTTCTTCATCGGTCTCGGGGACGCCGTCATCCCCACCGTGCTGATCGCGAGCGTGGCCTTCTTCGTCCCGGCGGCGTCGCTCGGCGTCCCCGGACTCGCGCTCACGCTTCCCGCGCTGACCGCGATGGTCGGGATGCTTCTCGGACTGGTCGTCCTGCTGTGGATGGTGCTGCAGGGTCGGGCCCACGCCGGACTGCCGCTGCTCAACGGCGGGACGATCGCCGGCTACCTCGTCGGCGCGCTCGCGAGCGGACTGACGCTGGTCGAGGCGCTCGGGATCGGGCCGTATCTGTAGGGGACCATCGTTAACGTCGCTGCGGACGACGATCCGGACGTGTACGTCCGCGTCACCTCGGAGTTCGACTGCACGCCCGAACGCGCATGGACGGAACTGCTCCGGACGCGCCTGCTCGCGTACGTCGTGTGGCCGCTGGTCGTCTTCGAGCCGCTGGATCCGGACCCGCTGCCGACGCTGTGGAGCGAGGGCGGGTACCTCGTTCGGATCCGCCCGTTCGGGCTGTTCCCGCTCGGAACCCACACCATCCGAATCGAGATCCCGACGGTGGAGACGACGCCGGGAAGCCAGCGATACGAGTTTCGCGACGACGGCTCCGGAGAGCTGCTCTCGACGTGGGACCACCGAATCACGATCGAGGAGACCGACGACGGCCGGACGCGCTACACCGACGCCGTCGAGGTGGGTGCGGGTCTCCTGACGCCGGCGTTCTGGGTGCTTGCCCACCTGCTCTATCGCTACCGACAGCACCGATGGGGTCGGCTCGTGAGGAACGGCTACGACTACTCCCGGTGAATTCCGTCGGTCGACGGCACCTCCCCACGTCCGGGGCGCCTCGACCGGGGCCCGGCCGGGGATCGAGCCTCTCCCGTCACGTCCACGGATCGAGCACCGTCAGCAACGGAAGGTGGTCCGATCGGTACGCACCTACCTGGTCCGGGACCGCTCGATACTCCCGGACGGGAACCGACTCCGGGACGAAGACGTAGTCGATCCGGTCCTGTAGGTCGGGGGAGAACTCGTGGAACGTCCCCTCGGGCCCGGAGACGGCGTCGGCGACCCGGCGGGCGTCGACCAGCGGCGGATCGTCGGTCTCCACGTCCTCCACGACGGCGCAGTACGGCTCCGAGAACGGCGGCGCGTTGAAGTCGCCCGTCACCACCACGGGAAGGCCGTCGGGCACGTGCTCGCCGGCGCGCTCGCGGAGGATCCGCGCCGACTCGAGGCGTGCCCGCTCGCCGATGTGATCGAAGTGCGTGTTGTAGTGCCACAGCTCCTCATCGGTCTCGCGATCGCGAAGACGCGTCCACATCGTTACCCGCGGCAGGTCCGCGTCCCAGCCGATGCTCCCCGGCTCATCGGGCGTCTCCGAGAGCCAGAACTCGCCGGTGTCGAGCGCCTCGAACCGATCCCGGCGCCACGCGATGGGGGCCATCTCCCCCTCGCGGTCGCCGTCCTCACGGCCGGCGGCGTGCCAGCCGAACTCGTCGAGTTCCTCCCGGAGGTCGTCGTACTGGTTCAGCATGGCCTCCTGAATCCCCAGCAGGTCGGGATCGAGCTCGCGGATCATCTCGACGACGCGGCCGAAGCGCTCGTCCCACGAGTACTCGTCCTCGGGGTTGTCGAACCGGACGTTGTACGACACCGCGCGCACCGACGCTCGATCCTCGTCGCGGACGTTCGAGTCGTCCGCGGCACTCATGCCAGCCGTTCCGATCCCGCCCAGCATCACCGCGCCTCCGAGCACGAACCGTCGTCGAGTGGATTGAACCGATACCATGGATGAACCAGACGGCACGAGCCGATATAATTATCCGTAACAATGGTGATAGAATCGTCCGTATCAGTATACTCGGACGGCGATCGGGCCTTCAGCGTCCTGTCAGCGCCTCGCTCGCGGGTCGTTCCTCCCCGCTCGCGGTTCCGATGCGCGCTTTCAGCCGCGCATCGCTTCGCTGGCAGGAGCGAACTTGATGGTCGTGCCCCGACCCTCCTCGCGAGCGCGTTCGTAGAGCATGTGGGCGGCGGCGACGGTCTCGATGCCGGTGCCGCCGCTGTCGAAGACGGTGATTTCCTCGTCGTCGGTCCGGCCCGCCGCGTGGCCGGCGACGACCTCGCCGAGCTCGGCGTGGACGTGGTCCTCGCCGACGGCGTCGGCCTCGATCGCGGCCATCAGCGAGCCGGCGTCCCGGTCCGCCCGGGCGCGTAGATCGAGGACGTACGTCGCCCGCGAGACGGCCCTTTCGTCGAGTTCGTGTTTCTCCGGATCGTACCGGCCCATCGCGGTGACGTGGGTGCCCGGTTCGAGCAGTTCGCCGTCGAACACCGGCTCCGAGGCGTTCGTCGCCGTGATCACGACGTCGGCACCCTCGACCGCATCGGCGCTCTCCTCGACGGCCTCGACCTCGCAATCGAGGCGTTCGCCCGTCTTCTCGGCGAACGCCTCGCGGTTCTCCCGGGTCGGCGAGAACACCCGGACGCGATCGAGGTCGCGGACGGTTGCGGTCGCTCGAAGCTGGCCGCGAGCCTGGGGGCCGCTGCCGATGATCCCCACCGTTCGCGCGTCCTCGCGTGCGAGTTCGTCGACCCCGACGGCGCCCGCCGCACCGGTCTTGAACGGGTTCATCGACGCGCCGTCGAGCACCGCGAGGGGCTCGCCCGACTCGGCGTCGAACAGCGGCGTCACGAACCACGCGTCGCCCCCGCCGAAGCCCGCGCCGTAGGTGTAACCGCCCATGGCGCCCGTCTCCGGCAGGACCGCCAGGTAGCCGGTGAACATTCCCGGCGGGTCGGCGTTGGTGAGCTTCGTCCGTGGCTCCGCAGCGGCACCCTCGCCCCGTTGGCGATAGCCCTCGCGGACGTGTTCAACGTAGTCCGCCGGAGTCGCCAGGTCGGCGAGTTCGTCGCTCGAGAGGAACAGCGCGTCGGTCATGGGTCGGCGTTCGACCGGCGGGGGCAAAACCGTTGAGAAAGGAGCGATTTAGTCCGAGGTCGGTGCGGAACTCTGCTTCGCGGATGCGGACGTCTGAGCCTGTGGGGTCGTCTCGCTGGGACCGTTGACGAACAGCGCGTGGCCGATCAACCCGACCGAGACGAGCGCCGCCGTCGGCACCGCCACGGTGGGCTGAACGCCCAGAAGCGTCAGCGTTCCGGCACCCGCGAACAGCACGAGGGGGATCAGCCCGAGGATGATATCGTAGTAGGAGGTCATGATCTATACTGTTCTATGGATGTCACCCATATAATTCTTCTGCAAATAGATCGGGTGCTATCATTGTAATACCAGTGAAACCGCCCCATAACTTATACTGGCTGTGCGGAGTGTGAGCCTCTTACACGGCTATTTCGGCGTTTCAGCCCTCGAAAATACGATATTGGTCGTCGAAGGGTCGAATCGACGTCGAGTCGGCGGTTTCGGCCGTTCCGAAACCGATCGGCAGGCTAGCGATCGACGGATTTCCAGGACCCGGATCGACCGCAGAAACCGACTGCCGACCCGTCTCCCGATCCGGGCCGGCTATGACGCTAGCGAGGCGTCTCACCGACTGATCGCCGTCGCGACGAGTCTCCAGGGAAGCAGCGTCGCCAGCCCCACGCCGATCGTGACGGCGACGAACGCGGCGGGCGCGCCGCCCTGGAGCCAGGGGGTCGCCCGGAGGCCCAGTCCGACGAGCGCGGCGGCGATCCACGCGATCCCCACCGAGAGGGCCGTCTCGGCGACCGACTCGCGAACCTGGTCGGTGTAGACTCCCAACAGGGGCGCGACGAGCAGCCAGCCGATCAGGAACGGAGCGATCGTCTCGGCCGTGTACGCCGGGGAGGCGAGCGGGTCGATCCCGTGGGTGCGCAGGCCGGCCGAGAGCTGGAGAACGATGATCGCCAGATCGCCGAGCAGGAGGAGGGCGGTCGTCGCCGATCGATCGAACCGCGCCACTGGGGACATGCCTCGGCGTTCGGCCGCCGGGCTCATCTGTCTCCCGGTTTCCACAGCGCTCAACCCCTCGGCCGTCCACCTCCCGGCATGGAACTCGAACTGCTCGGTTGGCCACCCGACGGGCCGACCCTCCGGCTGGACCACCGTCGGTTCAGCTACGCGGGCAAGTTCGTCATGTCCGCCACGGGGAAGGCGGTCGCGCGCGAGGACGGAGAGCTGTTGGGTGCCGTCGCGTTCAACGAGGATCGGACCGACGCCTCCGCGCTCTGGCTCCGGTACGTCACCGTCCGTGCGGATCGCCGCGGTGAGGGGATCGGCCCCCGACTGCTGGCGTTCGTCCGCGATCGCGCCCGCGACCGCGGCTACGAGCGCGTCCGGATCGCCGTCAACAACCCCTTCGCCTACGAGGCGTGCTACCGCGCGGGCTTCGGCTACACCGGCCGGCGGACGGGGCTCGCCGAACTCGTCCTCGAACACCCCGACGAGCGCTCACCGGAGCGCTATCGGGAGGGGATCGACGAGTTCCGCGAACGCGACCTGAGCGCGGACGAGGAGGCGTTTCTGGATCGAAAGCGCGACGCCGATCCGCCCGGCCCCGGGTGATCGCGAGCCGTCCCGGACCGATGGGGCGATGATCCACCTGGAGCCGGTCGGTCAGTCGTCGGCCCGGGTCGACTCGGCCTCGTCCGAGGACTCCTCCGCCCGGGGCCAGGTCACGCTGCCGAGGAACGGGACGCCGACCCGTTCGGCGGACCTGGCGATCATGTGGGCGCCCGTGGGCACCGTCAGAAAGAGGAAGACGATGCCGACCAGCGACGTGAGGCCTTCGGCGCCGGGGCCGAAGTAGACGAAGCCGCCGAGGAAGATCGTGGCGGTCCCGAGCGTCGTCGGCTTGCTCGTCGCGTGCATCCGGTTGTAGACGTTCGGAAACCGGAGCAGCCCGATCGTCCCGACCGTCAGGAAGAAGCAGCCGACGGCGATCAGTGCGACCACCGTGGCCGCTCGTATCGTTCCGACCATGGTTAGCGAGCCTCCGTTTCGCTCATTCGATGATGTCCCCCTCGATGATGAACTTCGCAACCGTCACCGTGGTGATGAACCCGATGATCGCGAGCACGAGACCTACGGTGACGAACAGCCCCCGTCCCGTCTGGAGGGCGAACAGCACGGCGATGGCGACGACGTTGGTGGCGATGGTGTCGATGGCGACCACCCGGTCCGGCACCGTCGGACCGCGGATCGTCCGGTAGCCACACAGCACACAGAGCGCGCTGACGAGGACCAGCGCCGCGTAGACCGCCGTCTCGAGGAACGCCGGATCCGCCGCCTCACTCATCTCTCCCACCTCCGTCGGCGTCCTCGACGCCGTCTCCGGCCGCGTCGGTCCCCTCGAGCCGGTCGGCGTCGATCCGGCGCAGGTACTCCCGATCGCGCTTGCCGCCCGCGTCGATCGAGATCGGCTCCGCGGGATCGTCGGGTCCGAGCTCCTCGTCGAAGACGACGAGCGCGTAGTCCTCCCACGTTCGGATCGGCTCGACGACCGCTCCGGGGTCCCGACCGTCGATCACGTGGACGAACAGCGCGTTCTCCTCCTCCTCGTAGTCGAGCGTGACCGTCCCCGGGGTGAGCGTGATGCTGTTGGCGATGGTCGTGATGCCGAACGGCGTCCGCACCCGAAGCGGGATCAGGATCACCTCCGGTTCGATGGTCACACCCGGCACGAGCACGCGATAGGCGACGTCGACGTTCGCGACCACGATCTCGCGGGTGAACGTCGCCACGTAGAGGAGGGCGGCGGGGATCGAGCGTACCACGTGTTCGAGGTCGATCCGCTCGGAGTAGAGCCGACGGAAGACGAACGCCAATGGGAGCCCGACGACCGACCCGAAGAGGAGTTGGCCGACGAGGGCGTCCACGGTCGGATCGGGACCGCGGACGAACGTCCACAGGACCCCGAAGGCGAGCCCCGCGACGGGCCACGTTCGGACGGGCGTCACTCGATCCCACCTCCGACCGGGTCCACGGCGTCGACGTACGCCCCGCGATCGACCGCGGCCGTCGCGGCCGCGTCGGCGAACTGGTAGACCGGCTCGAACCCGACGCCCACGGCGACGATGAGCGCCGCCAGTCCGACGAGCACGGCCACCTGTACGGCATCGGTCGTCGCGTGCTCCACCGCCGGCGACGCCGACCCCCAGATCCCCTGCGACCACGCCCGCGTCGTGTAGGCGATCGTCAGAATCGATCCCGCGAGCACCGCGACGAGCGCGAACGCGTCGGTCCCCGCGACGGTCCTGAACACGAGCAGCTTTCCGAAGAAGCCCGAGAGCGGGGGGATCCCGACGAGCGAGAGCAGCCCCACGAAGACGGCACCGGAGAGCACCGGCGTGCGTCCCGCCAGCCCGCCGAGGTCGGCGAGCCGGCTCGTCCCCGTCGCGTGGCGCACGGCGGCGGCTGCGAGGAACAACAGCCCCTTCGAGAGCGCGTGGTTGAGCGCGTAGACGAGCGCCGCGAGGATCGCCAACTGCTGAAGCGCCGGCGTCGGGGCGACGGCGGCGATCGCCACGGGGATCGCGATGAAGCCGGCCTGGCCGATGCTGGAGTAGGCGAGCACGCCCTCGATCGTGTCGGCCGAGAGCGCCCCGTAGCCCCCCAGCAGGATGCTGGCGGCACCCATCAGCAGGAGCAACGGCCCGAGGAACGCGAGCGGCGAGTTCCCGGCGACGCCCGGCAGGGGCAGGGAGATCGAGAGCTCCGCCGACGCCAGGACGGTGAAGTAGAGCCGGATGATCGCGTAGATGCCGACCTTCTTCGTCGCCCCCGCGAGCATCGCGGTCACGGGGAACGGCGCGGCCTGGTAGGCCGAGGGCACCCAGAACTGGAACGGGACCAGTCCGGCCTTCAGCGCGAACACCACCAGCAGCAGTACGGAGAGCCCGACGACCGGCTCGACGTGGACGCCGAAGGCCTCCGGATTTGCGAGCCGGCGCGACATGTCCGCCATGTTGAGCGTCCCGGTCGTCGCGTAGAGACCGCCGATCGCGACCAGCATCACGGAGCTCGCGATGAAGTTCATCACGACGTACCGGAGCGCCGCCCGGGTGTGTCTCGCCTCGCCGACGAAGGCGACGAACACGTAGCTCGACATCAACAGCACCTCGAACCAGACGAAGAGGTTGAACAGGTCGCCCGTGAGAAAGGCCCCCGTAACGCCGAGCAGCAGGAAGAAGAAGAAGGGGTAGTAGAACGCCCGCTGGTCGGCGGGGCCGACGTAGCGCGTCGAGAAGACGAGCGAGGCGACGCTGACGACGGCGATCATCGAGAGCATGAACGCCGAGAGGCCGTCGGCGACGAGCGTGATGCCGAACGGGGCAGGCCAGCCCGCCACCTGGTAGGCCATGGCGCCGGGCGCCCCGGGTGCGAGGACGAACCGCCACGCCAGCACCCCGACGCTCGCCGCGTAGCCGAGGACGCCCGCCACGCTCGCGGCGATCTGGGCGTTCGGCCATTCGCGAAGGCCAAGCGTGAGGACGGCCGTCACCAGCACGACGAGCATCGGCGCGACGACGAGCTGTTCGCTCATCGCTCACCCCCCAGATCGGAAACGTCGATCGTCGCGTTCTCCTCGTAGACGCGGAAGCTCAACACGAGCGCGAACGCCGTCATACCGAAGCTGATGACGATCGCGGTCAGCACGAGCGCCTGGACCAGCGGGTCGGTCGTCTCGGGGACCTCGCCGCCGTGGTGGGCGAGCACGGGAACGACCTCGGAGCCCGGCGCCGTGATGCCGCCCATCGTCATGAGGTAGACGTTCGCCGCCTGGCTGTAGAGGGTGATCCCCCACACGACCCGCAGCAGGTCGCGCCGGAGGATCAGGAACGTTCCGAGCGCGAACAACACCCCGATGACGGTCGCGAGCGCGTAGCCGCTCATTCCGCACCCACCACCGAGAGGACTGTGAGGAGGCCGCCGACGACCACGCAGTAGATGCCGAAGTCGAAGACGACCGCGCTCGCGAGCTCGATCTCGTGATAGATCGGTACGTGTTCGACGATCGTGAACGTCTGGGTCAGGAACTGACGGCCGAAGACGAGCGGTGCGAGGCCGCTGCCGACGGCGATCACCAGCCCGAGGAGGAACAGCCGCTGGTAGGCGAAGACGGTTCGCTCCTCGAACTGGTTCTGTTCGACCTCGCGATCGAGCACGCCCTCCTCGAGGAAGTCGAGCCCGTAGCCGATGTAGATGAGCGCGAACGCGGTCACCGTGAGCACGCCGCCGATGAACCCGCCGCCGGGGAGGTTGTGGCCCTCGACGAACAGCGAGACCGCGACGACGAGGATGAGCGGGACGACGAGCCGGGTCGTCGTCCGCATGACGACGGTCGTCACTGGGTCCCACCCCGATTTCGCATCGTCACCAGCGCGATCACCGACAGCGCGGTGATCGCGACGACGGCGATCTCCCCGAGCGTATCGAAGCCGCGGAAGTCGACGAGGATCACGTTGACGACGTTCGTGCCGCCGCCCTCCGGGACCGCCTGCTCGGTGAAGTACCGCGCGAGCGACGGTTCGGCCTCGGGCGTCTCCCGCGTCGAGAGGACGACGGTGACGAAGACGGTCACCCCGACGGCCAACGAGAGCGCGCCGTCGCGGACGGCGTTCGATAGGTCGAGGTCGCCGTAGAACTCCGGGATCTCCTCGAGGATGAGCAGGAAGATGAGCAGCGCGAGCGTCTCGACCACGAGTTGGGTCAACGCGAGGTCGGGGGCGCTGGCGAGAATGTAGAAGATCGCGATCATGAACCCCAGAAGCGAGATCGTGAGCACGCCCGCGACGTGCGAGGGGGCGACGACGACGGCGAGGGCGGCGACGATCGCGACGAGCAACACGAGCACGATCGGGAGCGAGACGACCACCTCCATCGGTGGGATCGAGACGCTCGCGGCGGCGTAACCGGCGAGCACGAAGACGCTGACGGCGCCGAGCATCCACGTCGCGTAGGTCCGGAGGATCCCGTTGTGGACGCGGGACATGAGTCGACCGCTCGACCGTTCGAGCCCCTCGACGGTTCGGTCGTACCACCAGTTCGCGCGGATCGGCGCCAGCGCGGCCAGCCCCGTCAGGACGCCGCGGTGGAGCCGGTCGTAGAACGGGTAGGCGGCCGCGCCGCCGCCGAGCGCGACGACGGTCATCGCGGCCGCCGGCGTCAGCGAGGTCGGGACCCCGACGTGCGTCTCGTGGGCCTCGAGCGCCGTCGCGTCGACCGCCGGCTGGACGATCGCTTCGATCGTCAGGTTGGGTGCGAGGCCGACGACCCCCGCGACGAGCGCGAGCAGGGCCGGCGGCGCGAGCAGGGCGACCGGCGGGCGGTGGACCTCGCCCAACGCGTCGGGTCGGTCGCCGAAAAAGAGCATGAGAAAGCGAATCGAGTAGAGGAAGGTGAACGCGCTGGCGAACACCGCGATGGCGGGGTAGAGCCACCAGAGCCCGCCGGCGGCGTGGGCGGTCTCGTAGGCGGCCTCGAACAGCAGCTCCTTCGAGTAGAAGCCGTTGAACGGCGGAACGCCGGCCATCGACAGCGAGGCGACCGCGGCGACGAGCGCCGTCACGGGGAGGTCCTCGCGGAGTCCGCCGAGTTCGGCGATCCGGCGCGTGCCCGCCTCGTGGGCGACGATGCCCGCGACGAGGAAGAGCGCCGCCTTGAACAGCGCGTGGTTCAGGAGGTGGAACGCGCCGGCCTCGGCGCCGTAGACCTCCGCGAAGCCGAAGCCGGCGATCATCAGCCCGAGGTGGCTCGCCGTCGAGTACGCCAGCAGCTCCTTGATGTCGGTCGAGGCGACCGCGAGGATCGCACAGACGGCCATCGTGAGCAGTCCGAGCGTCGCGAACAGCAGCGTCCACTCGGGACTCGACAGCAGCGGCCGGAGCCGGCCGACGAAGTAGACGCCGACCTTCACCATCGTCGCCGCGTGGAGGAACGCCGAGACCGGCGTCGGCGCCGCCATCGCGTTCGGGAGCCAGAAGTGAAGCGGCACCTGCGCGGACTTCGTGGCCGCGCCGACGGCGACCAGCACGAGCGCGGGTACGAACAGCCCGGCGTCGCGCAGCGCCGTCCGCATCGCCTCGGGGTTCGCGAGCATGGCCGTGAGGTCGAACGTTGCGCTTCCGAGCGCGCTTCCGGTCACGCTAGCCAGCAGGACGAACCCGACGAGCAGGAAGAGGCCGCCGCCGACGGTGACGAACATCGCCATCCGCGCGGCGTAGCGCGAGTCGGCCTCGTCGGTGTAGAAGCCGATGAGGACGAACGAACAGACGCTCGTGAGCTCCCAGAACAGGAAGACTGCGACGAGGTCGGCGGCGAGCGCCACGCCGAGAATGGAGCCCATGAACGCGAGCAACGCCCCGTAGTAGCGCGCCAGGCCGGGTTCGTCGTGCATGTACGCCGCGGAGTAGACGAAGACGAGGACGCCGATCCCGCTCGCGAGCAGGCCGAACAGCAGCGCCCAGCCGTCGACGTAGAAGCGAAGTCCGACGCCGAGCGAGGGGATCCACTCGAGTCCGACGGCTCCCTCGGAGCCGCGCAGCGAGAGGAGGAGGACGAAACAGGCGAGTGCAACGGCCGCGCCGAAGTAGGCCGTTCGTTCGCCGAGGAACCGAAAGAGGAGGGGGACCAGCCCCGTCGCGAGAAACGGCAACGCCACGGCGGCGAACACCAACACGGCTTCCGGAGGACTCAACACAACCGCCCTTTCTCGATGGGCGACTTAATGGTTGACCTTTCACTCGATGTGTGCCGGGATCGATCCGTTCGAGAGTCCGAACGCAACGTCGAAGCGTGCGGCCGTCGTCGGCCGTGTATGGAGACGACGCGACACTTCGTCGCCACCGTTTACGTCGTCAACGACGGCGCGACGCTGCTGCACGAACACCGAAAGCTGGGACTCTGGCTCCCACCGGGCGGCCACGTAGAGCGCGACGAGCTCCCCCACGAGGCCGCCCGACGGGAGGCTCGCGAGGAGACCGGCCTCGAGGTCGCGCTCTACGAGAGCCACGACGACGTGCACTCGCCGACGGTTCGCTCGCTCCCCGAGCCGGCACACCTCCTGCTCGAGGACATCGACCGTCTCGAGGATCGCGTCGCCCACCAGCACGTCGACTTCGTCTACTACGGCCGCGTGGACGATCGGGACCTCGACCCGGGCGACGGCGAACGGGCCGCCGAGGCCTGGGAGTGGGTCACCCCCGAGGAACTCGAGGAGGATCGATTCGACTCCGACGTGCGGCGACTGGGCCGCGAGGCGATCTCCCTGCTCGGCTAGCTCACTCGAGGAGCGACTCGACGTACCGCGTGACGTGGTCGTCCATCCGGCGTTTGTAGCCCGCCCGTCGGGCGAGACGGTCGAGCTCGCGGGCGATCAGGCTGCCGTACTGGAGTGCCTTCTTCTCGCGGGTCGCGACGGCGTCGGGGACGAACTCGCGGGCGGCCCGCCGGAGGATCCGCTTTCGCTCCTCGCCGGTCGCGAGCATGGGGCCGTCGAGGCGGAGCGCCTCGCGGACGACGCGGTCGTCGAGCAGCGGCGCGACGGGCTCGACGCCGGCTGCGCGGATCGCGAGCACGTCGCGTTCGAGCCCGTCGGGAAGCGAGCCGATCGACTCGCGGACCGCCCCGCGGACGGTGTCGGCCTCGACGCGGTGATCGAGGCGGGCGACCTTCTCGTAGCCCCCGAACAGCTCGTCGGCGCCCTGGCCGACGGCGAGGCGGTCGTAGTCGTCCCCGGCGGCGCGTTCGGCGACGAGGTACAACGAGAGCCCGATCCCGACGTCCATCGCGTTCGTCCGCCCGGTCGCGCGGGCCACGGCGGGGACCGCTCGCTCGACGTCAGCGTGGGTACACTCGACGACGTGGAGCTCCCGGCCCATCATCCGGGCGCTCTCGCGGGCGGCCGCGAGGTCGTGGCTCCCCTCGAAGCCGACGGCGTACAGCGGTGCGTCCAGGGCGCTCGCGACGATCGACGAATCGACGCCGCCGGAGAAGGCAACGGCGAGACCGTCGTCGGCGACGGCCGCGAGGCTCGCATCGAGGGCGTCGACCACCGCCGCCGTCGCCTGGCTCTCGTCGTCGAACGCCGGCGGGTCCGGGAGCGACCACTCCCGTCGGGTGCCGTCCGCGTCGCGGAGGTGGCCAGCCGGGAAGGAGACGGGATCGGCGAGTTCGGTCGGCGAGAACGCCCACTCCGACGAACCGCGCTCGACGAACAGCGGGTAGCGCCCGAGGACGTCGCGGACGAGCCGACCGTCGTGAAGCCGGCCGGCGAACCCTCGAGTGCCGGGAAGCGGTTCGCGGTGCTCGATCGCCCGTTCGACGACTGCGGCGTCGGCTCCCTGAATCATCCGAAGAGGGCGTCCAGTCGGCTTCGAACGCGGCGTTTCACGCCGCCGCCGGCCTGCCGGAAGCTGATCCGCCAGGGGGTGCGCACGCCCTCGACGCTCGTCCGGCCCTCCCGGATCCCCGCGAGGATCGCCTCGGCGCTTCGTTCGCCGCGGGTGTCGACCTTCGTTACGGCCTGTCCGACCATCTCGCCGATGTGGGCGTCGCTGCCCGCCGTCATCGGCAGGCCCCGCGAGCGGGCAAACGCCTTCGCCTTCCGGTTCGCTCGGCCCGTGAGCAGCCGCGAGTTGTACACCTCGATCGCGTCGGCACGGGCGAGCTCGTCGCGGGAGACCTTCGCGCCCACGCCGCTGCGGGAGGACTGGAAGGGGTGGGGGACGACCGCGATTCCGCCCCGTTCGCGGATCGCCGCGAGCGTCTCCACGTAGGAGAGCCCCGGCGGAACTCGCTCGTCGATGCCGATGCCGAGTACGTGGCCCGCCTCGCTCGTGATCTCGACGCCGGGGATCCCTACGAGCCCGTACTCGGGGGCGAGTTCGACCGCGCGGAGCGAGGCGTCGATCACGTCGTGGTCGGTGATCGCGAGCGCGTCGAGCCCGACCGCGCTCGCCTGCTCGAGCAGGAGCTCGACGGGGTCGCGGCCGTCGTGCGAGAGGTTCGAATGGGTGTGGAGCTCGACCGAAAGCACGCCCGTCCGTTCTCGGAGGGGGGGCAAAAGCGCCTCGGATCGACCGTCCCGGGACCGGTGGACCCGCGCTGGCGTGTCGTTCCGGGGCCGAACTACGTGGGATCGATGGTGTTCACGGGTCGGCTCTCGTCGGCGTCACTCCGATCGCGGGGTTCGTGGCGTTCGATCCTCCACGCCGGGCGTCGGCGGAACCGTCCGCTTGTGGGCCGATTCGGCGTGGCGGTTCGCCGTCTCCTCGGCGAGTTCGAGGTCGACGCCGAGATCGTCCGCGACGACCTCCGGGGACCGGCCCCGATCCACGAGCCCGACCAGGATCCGATCGAGCAGGTCGTACGACGCACCCAGGTCGTCGGCGTCGGTCTGTCCGGCCCAGAACCCTGCAGTGGGCTCCTTCGCGATGATTCGCTGGGGGAGACCCACCCGCGGCGCGAGCGCGCGGACCTCCGTCTTGTAGAGGTCGCCCAGCGGGTAGAGGTCCGCCCCGCCGTCGCCGTATTTGGTGAAGTAGCCGAGCAGCAGCTCCGAGCGGTTGGCGGTCCCGAGGACGAGCGACGACTCGGCGTTCGCCGCGTAGTACGCACAGCTCATCCGCAGCCGTGCGATCGCGTTCCCGGTCGTGGTCCGGTCCTCCACGACACCGAGCTCCGACTCGATCGCCTCCTCGAACCGATCGAGCAGCGGCTTGAGCTGGACTTCCTCGTACCTGATCCCCAGGCCGGTGGCGATCGTCCGGGCGTCGATCGTTCCGACCGACTCGGTCTTCAGACAGGGCAACCCCAGCGCGAGGACCCGACTTCGGGGAAGCGCCTCCGCGGCGACCGCCGCGGTCACCGTCGAGTCGATCCCCCCGCTCATCGGGACGACGACGCCGGTCGCGCCCGACTCCTCGACTCGCTGGCGGACGAACGAGACGACCTCCGCACGGACCCTCGCCACCGCCGCCGGCGTGGTCAGCAGCAGCCCCTCCTCGGGACGTACTCGTGATCCGTCGTCCGTCGCCTCGCTACCGTACTCGCGGTGTTCGACTCTACCGTTCATTTTTCACGAATAGATTAGAACATATGAATCGCTATAAGCTTAGTCCTTAGTCTTATAATGAGTCTTAGTCACTATATCGGAACGAACTCACGAAATATCGTTCGAAGGCATCCGGGGACGACGGCACGATCGTGCACATGGAAAGTCCCATTACGTCCCCATTTCAACAGGCATCTGAATGAGCCTCTCCGATTCGGATCGCGATATCGTCACGGGCGAGCTGGGCCGCGAGCCCACGCCCGCGGAGGCTGTCCTCTTCGAGAACCTCTGGAGCGAACACTGCGCGTATCGTTCCTCACGGCCGCTCCTGGGGGCGTTCGAGAGCGAGGGCGAGCAGGTCGTGATCGGCCCGGGTGACGACGCCGCGGTCGTCGCCCTCGACGACGAGACCTACGTCACGCTCGGCATCGAGAGCCACAACCACCCCTCCTACGTCGATCCCTACGACGGCGCGGCAACGGGGATCGGAGGGATCGTGCGCGACACCCTCTCGATGGGCGCCTACCCCATCGCACTGACCGACTCGCTCTACTTCGGCGGGTTCGATCGCGAGCACTCGAAGTACCTCCTCGAGGGAGTCGTCGAGGGGATCTCCGACTACGGCAACGCGATCGGCGTTCCCACCGTCGGGGGAAGCCTCGCCTTCCACCCGGGCTACGAGGGAAATCCGCTGGTGAACGTCGCCTGCGTCGGCCTCGTCTCGGAGGACCGGCTCGTTACCGCCGAGGCCCAAGAGCCGGGCAACACGCTGGTGCTCGTCGGCAACGCCACTGGAAGGGATGGCCTCGGCGGCGCCTCGTTCGCGAGCGAGGACCTCGCGGAGGACGCCGAGACCGAGGACCGCCCCGCCGTCCAGGTGGGCGACCCCTACGCCGAGAAGCTGCTGATCGAGGCCAACGAGGCGTTGATCGACGAGGGGCTGATCGAGTCCGCCCGCGACCTGGGCGCGGCGGGACTCGGCGGCGCCTCGAGCGAACTGGTCGCGAAGGGCGGCCTGGGCGCCGAGATCGATCTCGAGCGCGTCCACCAGCGCGAGCCGAACATGAACGCGATCGAGATCCTGCTCGCCGAGTCCCAGGAGCGCATGTGCTACGAGGTCCGCCCGGAGAACGTCGACCGCGTCGCGGAGATCGCCGATCGGTTCGAGCTCGGCTGTTCGGTCATCGGCGAGGTCACCGAGGGGAGCTACACCTGTCGGTTCGAGGGCGAGCGCGTCGTCGACGTCTCGCCGACGCTCCTCGCCGACGGCGCACCGATGAACGACCTCGCGTACGAGGAGCCCGAACCGCCGGAGCGTGACCTGCCCGACGTCGATCCCGAGGAGGCGTTTCGGGAGATCGTCGGAAGCCCGAATACGGCGAGCAAGGAGTGGGTCTACCGCCAGTACGACCACGAGGTCGGCGCCAGAACCGCGGTGAGACCGGGCGACGACGCCGCGGTGCTCGCGATCCGCGAGGCGAGCGCCGAGAGCGGGGGCGACCTGGGACTCGCGATCTCGGCGGGCGCCGACCCCAACTGGACCGACGTCGCCCCTTACGAGGGCGCGCGGGCGATCGCCCTCGAGAACGCGACCAACCTCGCGGCCAAGGGCGCGACGCCGCTCGCGTCGGTCGACTGTCTCAACGGCGGCAACCCCGAGAAACCCGACGTCTACGGCGGTTTTCGCGGGATCGTCGAGGGACTCGCGGAGACGTGTGCCGCGCTCGACGTTCCCGTGGTCGGCGGCAACGTCTCGCTGTACAACGACTCGGTCGCGGGACCGATCCCACCGACGCCGACGCTCGCGATGGTCGGCGTTCGAGAGGGATACACCGCGCCGCCCGCCGCGTTCACGGGCGAGGGAAGCGTGCTCGTCGTCGGCGATCGAACGCTCGACGGCGAAAGCGAGCCCCGTCTCGGCGGCTCGGAGTACCTCGCGCGCTTCGGGGGGAGCGATCGGTTCCCGGCCGTTCCGGACGACCCCGGCGCGTTCGTCTCGGCGCTCGCCGACGCCGCGAACCACGAGAGCACCCGCGCGGTCCACGACGTCAGCCACGGCGGGCTCGCCGTGACGCTCGCCGAGATGATCTCTCAAGGGACCGGCGCGGCCGTCTCGATGCCCGAGGCGCCACCCGCGACCCTCTTCTCCGAGGGGACCGGCCGGGCGGTGCTCGAGACGACCGATCCCGATGCGGTTCGGGAGCGGTTCGACGGCGTCGCACCCGTACTCGATATCGGTGAATCGACCGCTGACGGCACGCTCTCGATCGAGATCGGCGACGATCGCCTCGCCTCCGACGCGAGCGAGATCGCCGATCTGCGAAGCGTCCTCGAACGCGAACTCGACTGAGGGGGCTACGCGGTCGCGTTCGCGATAAAAAAGGGATGCCCGGTCGCCGGCGTTCTTCGACGCCGATCAGCCCTCGATCTCGATCGAGCGACCGCGCTGGGTCGCGCCCCTCGCGATCGGGAGCGTCACCTCGAGCACGCCGTTACGGTAGGTCGCGTCGATCTCCCCGTCCTCGATCTGCTTGGGTAGGCGGAACGTGCGGTGGTAGGTTCGCTTTCGGTCGCGCGCTTCGTCGACGTGCTCGGCGGCGACGCGCAATCGGCCGTCGTCCCACGTCAGGTCGATCTCCTCCCGATCGAAGCCGGGCATCTCGATCGAGAGGACGAACGCCTCGTCTTCCTCGTAGAGCTCTACGTCGTCCGAACTGCCGAACAGCCGTGATGGAAGGCTCGCTGACTGGCTCCACGTGTTCGCAGGGTTCGTGGGCAGTGCCATCGCCATCACCCGGTCGGTACTATTGCGCTCGAAAAACAAAAATCTCCCGGTGAGTTGCTCTATAATCCTGCGATCGAAACAAATACGGGTATGAGTGGATCGTCCGGTCGTTCTCAGAGCTTGCTCAGTTCACGTGCCTCCTCGGCGGACTCGCGCACCGACTCCATCGTCGCCTTCGAACCCGTCGCACTCACGGCGGCGTTGACCGCCCCCTCGACCAGCGGGGCGTCCGCGATGACCGCCTCGCTCGCGCTCTCCTCGATCGCCATCTCGGCGCTCATCACCGCGCTGCCCAGGTCGACGAGCACGACGACGCCCGCCCCGTCGTCCGCGGTCTCGATCGCCTCCATCACCCGCTCGACGCTCGTGCCGACCTCGCCGTCGTCGGTCCCGCCCGCGGGGACGATCGGTGCGTCGCTCGCCATCTCCGCGGCGACCTCGCACACCCCCTCGGCGAGGCGTTCGCTGTGCGAGACGACCACGAGCCCGATCATTCGCCGGCCCCGCTCTCGTCGACGCCGTCCTCGGGTTCGTCGCTCTCGCTCTCCTCGTCGGTCCCTGGGGTGCGGGCGCTCGCGTCGAGGTCGCCCTCGAGGTACTCGACTGCGACGTCGCGGATCTCCTCGAGAAGGTAGAGCGTGCTCGTCGCCCCCGGGTCGGGGTGTCCGACGGAGCGCCACCCCAGATACGACGCCCGGCCCTTGCTCGCGCGGATGGGCGTCGTGAACGCCACGCCGCGCTCGGCGGCATCGACGGCCCGCGCGAGCGCCGTCAGGGGATCGAGGTCGTCCACTTCGATCGCGCGCTTGTACGTGTGGACCGCCGGCGTGAGCGCGTCGACCATCGTCTTATCGCCCACGCTCGCCCCGCCGCGGTCCTTCACCTTCTCGAGGTACGCCTCCGCGAACGCGACCGAGGACTCGGCGGTGATCCCCTCCGCGAACTCGCTGCTTGCGTGAGCGAGCGACCCGCCGTAGAGTGGGCCCGACGCGCCGCCGACCTTCGAGACCAGCGCCATCCCGACGCCCTTGACGAACGCGTCGGGATCGGCGTCCCGCTCTACCTGTTCGAGGGCGGCCTGAAATCCTCTGTGGAGGTTCGCCCCGTGATCGGCGTCGCCGATCGCGGAGTCCAGGTCCGTGAGGTGGCCCTTCTCCCGTTCGATCCGATCGGCGACCGCCTCGAGCGTCGCCGAGAGCGCCTCGCGCTGGGTCTCCCGATCCACGCTACCTCTCACCCCGTTCTCGAACCGTCAGCGCGGGGGTGTCCGCGGGCGCCGCGAGCAGCTCTCGAAGTTCGTCATCGAGTTCGAGCACCGTGATCGAGCAGCCGGCCATGTCGAGCGAGGTCATGTAGTCGCCCACCCAGGCATCGTGGACCGCGAACCCGCGCTCGTCGAGCAGCTCCTGGAGTCGGCGGTTGACGACGTAGAGCTCCATCTGCGGGGTCGCACCCATCCCGTTGACGATCGTGACGAGCTCGCTTCCCTCCGCGAGCTCCAGGTCCTCGAGCACTCGCTCGGTCAGGTGCTCCGCTACGCTATCGGCGTCCATGACCTCCGTCCGCTCGACGCCGGGCTCGCCGTGGATCCCGATGCCGAGTTCGATCTCGTCGTCAGGGAGGTCGAACGTCGGCTCGCCCTTCTCGGGCGTGGTACAGGAGGTCAGCGCCATCCCCATCGTTCCGACCCGCTCTACGGTCTTCTCGGCGAGGCGTTTCACCTCCGCGAGGTCGTCGCCGCGGGCGGCGGCCGCGCCGGCGACCTTGTGGACGAGGATCGTCCCGCAGACGCCCCGGCGGCCCGAGGTATAAAGGGAGTCCTCGACGGCGACGTCGTCGTCGACGACGACGTGCTCGATCTCCGCGTCGCCCTCCATCTCCGCGAGCTCGATCGCGGTCTCGAAGTTCATCACGTCGCCCTCGTAGTTCTTCACGACACAGAGGACGCCCGCGCCGCCCTCGCAGGCGTCGATCATTCCCTGGAGCTGGTCGGCGGTGGGCGAGGTGAACACCTCACCCGCCGCCGCGCCGTCCAACATCCCCTCGCCGAGGTAGCCCGCGTGGGTCGGCTCGTGGCCGCTGCCGCCGCCCGAGACGATCCCCACCTTTCCCTCCATCGGCGCGTCGGCGCGAACGAGCACGTTCGTCCCCTCGAGCCGGCGTACGTAGTCGGGATGGGCCGCGACCATCCCCTCGAGCATCTCGTCGACGACCGCCTCCGGTTCGTTGATCAGCTTCTTCATGGTCACCCGTACCATACACCGATCACCGCATAAACGTTAGCTGAGCGAGACGCTGGTTCCGCGGTCGGCCTCCTCCGCACGGTCGACGAGGTGGTCGGCGGTCGCGGCGTCCAGCACGGCGGAGCCGACGCTACAGAGCACGACGATCCCGTCGCCGCGCTCGAACTCCCCCTCGAAGACGGCCGAGAGGGGGACGAGGTCGTCGGCGTCGAGGCCGCTCTCGCGCAGGTCGCCCGTATGAATCGCCTCCTCGGGGACGTCCGCGAGAACCGCCTCGGCCCGGTCGATCGTCTCGGCGTCGAGTTCGCGCATCTCCGGAGCGTAGGCACCGACCGCGACCACCAGCGCGCCGGACGCGAGCGCGCTCCCCGGGAAGACGGGTTCCTCGCTCGTGGTCGCCGTCAGAACGACGTCCGCACCGGCGACGGCCTCCTCCGGCGAATCGACCGCCTCCGCGGCGATCCCCCGATCCGCGAGGTCCGCCGCGCATCGGCGCTTGGAGTCGCTCGGCGAGTAGATCCGAACGGCATCGAGATCGCTCCCGGCAGCGATCGCGCGGACGCCCCAGCGTGCCTGTGTGCCCGCACCGATCACGCCGAGCGTGAGCGGGTCGTCCGCGAGGTCGCGGGCGGCGAGCCCGCCGATACAGCCCGTTCGCGCGCCCGTGACGCGCGTCCCGTCCAGATACGCCTCCGGGAGCCCCGTTCGGGCGTCGGTGACGGCGATCTGGGCGTTCACCGTCGCCAGTCCCCGCTCGGGGTTCCCGGGGTGGACGCTCGCGAGCTTCGTCGCGTAGCGCTCGGCCCCGTGAACGTAGGCGGGCATCGTCAGCCCGGTACCGAACGACTCGTCGGGATCGTCCCCTAACCCCGTACCGACGGGAAAGTGGGGGCGTTCGGGACGTTCGACCTCGTCGCGGCCCTGTTTGACGAAGGCGCCCTCGATCACCGGGAGCAGTTCGGAGAGATCGAGCAGCGCGTCGACGTCCGTATCGGAGAGGACTCGAACCATACTCTACCAGGGTCGCCCGGTGGCAAATCGTTAACCACACCGGTTCCGTGGTGCCACCATGCACGCGGTCGTGATCGGCGGCGGGATCATCGGACTCGCGAGCGCGTACGCACTTGTCGAACGCGACGTCCGCGTCACCGTCTGTGAGAAGGGGTCGCTCGGCGGCGGGAGCACCGGTCGGTCGGCGGGCGGCATCCGCGCGCAGTTCTCGACGCCCGTCAACGTCGACCTCTCGCTCGCGAGTCTCGAGGTCTGGGACGCCTTCGAGGAGCGATTCGGCGTCGACATCGCCCACAGGCGAGTGGGCTATCTCCTCCTCGCTCGCGAGGAACGAACGGCAAAACGACTGCGAGAGGACGTCGCCATGCAGAACGACCGGGGCGTTCCGAGCGAGTTCCTCGCGCCGGCGGAGGCGGCCGAGCGCTGTGACGGCCTCCGGACCGACCGGTTCGTCGGCGCGAGCTACTCGCCGACGGACGGCTTCGCCGACCCGAGCCTCGCGCTCCAGGGCTACGCGACGGCGACCCGGGAGGCCGGCGCCGAGGTCCGGACGAACACCGCCGTGACGGGGATCCGGCGCAAGGGCGATCGGGTAAGGGGCGTCGAAATCGAGGCCGAGGGCGGGGACGAGACGATCGACGCCGACTACGTCGTCAACGCCGCCGGGTCCTGGGCGCAGCGGGTCGCGCGTATGGCCGGCATGGAGCTACCGGTCGCGCCGAGACGCCGCCAGATGGCGGTCGTCGATCCCGAACTCTCGGTTCCGGAGTCGGATCCGTTCACGATCGACCTCGACACGGGCTCGTACTTCCGGCCGGAGCGCGAGGGGGTCGCGCTGGTCGGCGGGCACTGGGGCGAGGATCCCGACGCGGATCCCGATCGCTATCAGGAGGGAATGGACCTCGAACAGGCCGCGAACGCCACGGAACGCGCCGGCGAGTGGACCACGTATTTCGGCCCCGAGACGCGACTCCGTCGGGGGTGGGCCGGGCTCTACGCGGTGACGCCGGACAACCACCCGATCCTCGAGGAGACGGTTCCCGGCTTCGTCAACGCCGTCGGCTTCTCGGGCCACGGGTTCATGCACGCACCTGCCACTGGGGAACTGATCGCAGAACTCGTCTGTGACGGCGAGGCGTCGCTGGTCGATATCGAACCCCTGCGGAGCGATCGGTTCGGGAGCGAGGTGACGACCGAACGGAACGTCGTCTGAGCCGCCGGGAGTAGGACCAAGATCAAGACGGTCGGCCGCCTACGCGCTGACGATGGAAAGGACGTTCCGGCGTTCGAGTTCGAACGAGTCGAGACGCGCAGGTTTCGTGGGCGACGGGGGCGTCTGAATGGCGTTCGTGCTCGTCCTCCACGGCACGGGAGAGGGACGGACCGAACGGGTCGCCAGCTACGTCGCAAGCGTGATCCACGAGCACGGCCACGACGTGACGCTGCTTCACGCCGGCAGGATCCCGTCGGAGTTCTCGCTTGCGGCCTACGACGGCGTCGTCGTCGGCGCGTCGGTCCGCCTGGGCAGACACCAGCGCCACGTCCGCGAGTTCGCCGTCGAGAACAACGAGGTGCTCGGCGCGATGCCCTCGGCCTTCTTCTCGGTCAGCCTGTCGGCGGCGGGCGAGGAACACCGACGCGAACGGGCACGCGCGATCCTTGAGGGCTTCCTCGAGGAGGTCGGCTGGCAGCCCGAGGTGCGCGCCGTCGTACCCGGCAGGCGCGCCTACGGCCAGTACGGACCGCTGAGGCGGTTCGTCATGAGGCGGATCGCCGGATGGGCTGGCGGCGCCACCGACGGCTCACGGGAGTACGAGCACACCGACTGGGAGGGCGTCACGCGGTTCGCCGAGGCGTTCCTCGAACGGCTTGAGGGGTGACTCTGTAGTCGTGCCTGTCGTCGGTCGTCGTGACGCGGTCGCAATCCACATCTTCGGTGGTTGATATCGAGGAAACGTCGTTCCTCGAGGACTACCGCGACGAGGATTCGACGTACGACTCGATCCGGTCCATCGCCTCCTTCAGCGAGGAGAGCCCCGTCGCGTACGAGACCCGGAGGTGGCCGTCGCCCGCCTCGCCGAAGACGGAGCCGGGGACGAGGGCGACGCCCTCCGACTCGAGCAGTCCCTCGGCGAACGCCTCGTCGTCGCCCGGACACTCGGGGAAGACGTAGAAGGCGCCCTTGGCCTCGAAGCAGTCCATTCCCATGTCGTCGAAGCGGGAAAGGACGAACCGTCGGCGTCGGTTGAACGCGCGCTTCATCTCCTCGACCTCGTCGTCACACGACTCCAGCGCCTCTATCGCAGCGTGTTGGGCGGTGGTCGGCGCCGACAGCATCGAGTACTGGTGGATGCGGTTCATCGCGCCGATACCCTCGGAGGGACCGAGCGCGTAACCGAGCCGGAGACCGGTCATCGCGTACGCCTTCGAGAAGCCGTTGAAGACGATCGTCCGCTCGCGCATCCCCTCGAAGGTGGCGATCGAATCGTGTTCCTGATCGTAGGTCAGGTCGGCGTAGATCTCGTCCGAGAGGACGAGGAGGTCGTGTTCCCGGCAGAACTCCGCGACGGGCTTGAGGTCCTCCTCGTTCATGATCGCGCCCGTCGGGTTGTTCGGATAACAGAGGATCAGCAGGTCGGCCTCGGCCGCGCCGGCTTCTTCCAGGGCCTCGTACGTCAGCCGGAACTCCTCTTCCTCGCGTGTGGGAACGATCAGGGGCTCGCCGCCGGCGAAGTTCACGCCCGGCTGATAGGAGACGTAGGCCGGATCGACCAGCGCGACGGTATCTCCGGGGTTTACCAGCGCGCGTAGCGCCACGTCGATCCCCTCGCTGACGCCGGTCGTGACCAGGATCTCCTCGTCGGGATCGTAGTCGAAGCCGTAGCGCTTCTCCACGTGGCCGGCGATCTTCGTTCGGAGATCGCGCATACCACGGTTCGCAGTGTAGGAGGTCTTCCCCCGTTCTAAGGAGGCGATCGCGGCGTCGCGGGCGGCCCACGGTGCGGAGAAGTCGGGCTCGCCGACGCCCAGCGAGATGACGTCGTCGCGCTCCTCGGCGAGTTCGAAGAACTTCCGGATTCCCGAGGGCGGAACCCGCTCGACGCGGTCGGCCGGCCTCATGGCGAGACCGACAGCCGGTCGTCGTCGGAACCGTCGCGCAGCTCGATCCCCCCCTCCTTGTAGGTGTCCATCACGAAGTGAGTCACCGTCTGGGTCACCTCGGGGACGGGCGCGACCTTCTCGCTGACGAAATAGGAGATCTCTCGTACTGAATCGGCCTCGACGGTCATCAGGAAGTCGTAGTTACCGCTGACCAGCTGTAGTGACGTGACCTCGGGGAACTTCGCAATGCGGTCCGCGACCTCGCGGTAGCCCGTCTCCCGGTCGAGGGTGACGTTGAGCTCGACCGCCGCACGGGCGTGTTCCTCCTCGGTCCGGTCCCAGTCGACGATCGCCTGGTATCCCTGGACGATCCCTTCGGATTCGAGGTCGGCGATCGCCTCCTCGACCTCCGCCTCCGAGAGACCGGTCTGGCGGGCGAGGTCCGCCGTCTCGGCTCGGGCGTCCTGACACAGCACCTCGAGCAGCTCGCGTTCGGGATCCATACCCACGAAAGCCCGCGCCGGGAGGATAAGGTTTGCCTCCCGATGACGGTCCGTCATCGCAACGTCTACGCGCTCGCGGCGGGAACGATCGACATGAACTACCTACCGTGGGCGCTTCTCGCGTTGCTCGCCTACACGTTCGTCGCGCCGCTGATGAGCCTCGCGACGGCCGAGGTGCCGAGCGACGTCGCGGTCATCATCTCGAACAGCATGCTGGTGGTCGCCGCGGCGGCCGTCGTCGTGGTCTCGCACGAGCCCGTTCTCGAGTACCTCACTCATCCGGACGCTCCCTACATGTACGCCGCGGGGATCTGTCTGGCCGTCGGGATCCTCGCGTACTACCGGGCGCTCGCGCTCGGACCCGTCAGCGTCGTCGTCCCGATCTTCGGGATGTTCATCGTCACGAGCTCGCTGATCGGCTTCGCCGTCCTCGACGAGCCGTTGACGGCGCGGAAGGCCGCCGGCATCGCGTTCGCCGCGCTCGCGGTCTACCTGACGTCGGTGGAGTGAGCGACCCCCCGACATCACCTGGACACGTCGCGGTACACGTCCGCGCCCGAACGCACCGATACGGTTCAGCGGAGCTCCCGCTAGGAGCGGGCACGTACCGGTGAGCCGGCCGTCGGCGTCGTTCCCATCGGGGCGAGGCGACGGCCCTTTCGTGCCGATCACGTACCGACCGCCGGAAGACGACGCGACGACGCTCGGATCGGTCCGGGGAACGAGACGGCGTGACTCGAACCGAACGATCGGTGGATCGACGAACCGTCACCGGGCTGGGAGGGTTCGGACGGGCCCCGGAACGGTATCACACGGCGTGCGATCTCCTCACGGCGGCGTTCGGCGGCGAGCGATCGGGAATCTTATCATGCCGACGGCTCAATGTATCGTATGAGCTACGATACCGTCGTTTTCGATAACGACGGTGTCCTCGTCGGTCGAACGAGCTTCGACGTCCTCCGGAAGGCGACCCAGGAGACGTTCGCGCAGTTCGACGTAACCGACCCGGACGCCGACCACATCGACGACATGACCGTGGGTGCGACCCCCGAGCGAATCGACGCCGTCTGTAACGCGTACGACCTCGATCCCGAGGCGTTCTGGCGCGCCTGCGACCGTACCTCGTCGCTGGCCCAGCAGGAGGAGGCCCGCGCGGGCCGGAAGACGCCGTACGACGACGTGGACACGCTGGCGGACCTCGACGCCGCGAAGGGGATCGTCAGCTCGAACCAGCAGGAGACGGTCGACTTCCTCCTGAATCACTTCGACGTCTACGATCCGTTCGCCACCGCTTACGGTCGCGAGGCGACCATCGAGAGCCTCGACCTCCGAAAGCCGAACCCCCACTACCTCGAACGCGCGCTGTCCGATCTCGACGCCGACTCGGCGCTGTTCGTCGGCGACAACGAGTCCGACATCAGGGCCGCCGAGAACGCCGGCATCGACTCCGCGTTCATCCGCCGACCACACCGCCGCAACTGGGATCTGAACGTCTGGCCCACCTGGGAGATCGACGCGCTTGACGACCTCCACGCGATCTGTGGCGCCTGAGCCCGGTCACGGACGATCGTTCCCCCATGGCGAGCATCGGTGATCGGCTACGGCTTCGACCACGACGCGAGGGAACCGGCCTGCGCCTCCGATCAGTCGGCGCCTCCACCCAGTCGCTCCCAGGCGGTCTCGAACTCCGCGTCGTCCTCGGTCCGTTTCTCCCACTCCTCGAGGCCGCGCTCCTCCCGGGTGCCGGGGATCGTGTTGTCGAGCAGCAGTGCGACGAGCCCGCCAACGGCCATCCCGGTTCCGCCGATGACGTAGACGGTGTCGGCGACGAGCGGCGAGCCGAGCACGGGCGCGACCCCCGCGGCGAGTTCGCGGAACGCCTGGGCGCTGCCGACGTTCGCCATGTACTGGGGGATCGCCAGCCCCACGAACAGCGCGAAGCCGACGACGAAGACGTTTCTCTGACTATCCAGGTCGACGTGTCTCAGCGTACTGATCCCGACGGCGACGATCTGGCCGAACATGGCGACGAACAGCCCGCCGATGATCGGCTCCGGGATGGTGGCGACGAGCTGGCCGAAGTAGCCGACGAAGCCGGCCGCGAGCATGCAGAGCGCGCCGACCTGGACGACGTAGCGCGAGGCGACGCCCGTCAGCCCGATCGCGCCGATGTTCTCCGAGTAGGAGGTCGAGCCGCCGGTGCCCATCACCCCTGAAAAGACGTTCATCAGCCCCTCCATGCCGATGCCGTGGTTGATCCGGCGTTCGCTCGGCGCGCCCGAGCCGGTGAGTCGCGCGACCGCCTGGTAGTCGCCGAAGCTCTCGATGATGGAGGCGAGCACGCCCGCGACCATCCCGACCGCGAGGGCGAACTCGAAGCGGGGCAGCCCCCACTGGAAGGGGTAGATCGCCATCAGGGCGGGGGCGTCGGCAACGCTCGCCAGATCGACGTAACCCGGCGAGTCGGGCGTGTAGACGCCCCAGATCGAGAGCAGCGCCGCGAGCAGCCAGACGGTCGCCATCCCGAGGATCACCGGAAAGAGCTGAAACGCGCGGCTGCGGGCGTTGAGGTACTGTGAGAACAACACGATCAGCCCGACGGTGAGCCCCAGCAGCCACCAGTCCTGGTCGGCGGCGGTGATCTGGGGGGCGTCGAACAGCGCGAGGCCGATCAGCGCGATCGTGGGTGCGATCACCACCGGCGAGAGGAACCGCCGAAGCCGGCCGATCAGTCCGAGATAGCCGATGGCGACCTGGACGAGCGCGGCGGCGATGATCGCCCCCTGGAGGTGGACGAGCGCGGTCTGCCAGTCGGGCTGACCCGGCAGCGAGCCGACGACCGCGATGATGGCGAGCGCGGGCGCGAGCATCGAGAAGGGCGCGCCCTGGACGATCGGATAGCGGTTGCCGAGCGTGGTCTGGGCGAGCGTCGCCACACCGCTGACGACGAAGAAGGTGCCGACGAAGCGGGCGGTGACGTCCGCGGGCATCCCCATCGCGCCCGCGAGGATCAGCGGGACCGCGATGTTCGCGCCCACCATCGTGAGGTAGTGCTGGAGGCCGAGCAGGATCGACTCGGCCAGCGGCGGTCTGTCCTCGATGCCGTACTCGACGAACGCGGCCCGACCGCCGTCGCCCCGGGAATCGCTCATGGCAAACTGGCTCCCTCTCGCCCGTGGGCGCTCAAAGACCTGCTGATCTCGCCGCGCCCGTTCGCGCCAACACTTACAACGCCGGCGACGGAAGCGTCGTGTGATGCCCAAGGTAGACCTGGACGAAGAAACGATCGAGCGACTCGACGCGCTTCGGATCGACGACGAATCGTACGACGAACTGGTCAACGAGCTGATCAACATCTACGAGGCGGGCGAGATGAGCCTCCAGACGACCGGTGACGAGATCTAGCCGGCCGCCTGCTCGCGAACCGACGCCCACTTCCCCTGGTTCTCGAGGCGTTCCTGGAGCCTGTTCGCGTACTCCTCGACCAGCGATTCGGCCGCCAGTAGCTCCTCGTCGCTCCCGCCACCGCCGAGTCCGAGCGCGCTCCTGATCGAGTCGAGGACGCCGCCCCCGCCGCCCGATCCGGAGACCCCACCTGCACCGCCGGCGGCCCGTACCTGCGCGTCGATCTTCTCGAGTTCGGGCATGATCTGGGGAAGCTTGCTCGTGTCGGCGACGAGTCGCGCCTCCTCGCTCTCGGGGTCGCGGATCTCGAACTCGGTTGCGGTCATGATCAGTCCCCACTGTTGGCTCGAGAAGCGCGACTCGTTGACCCGCTCGGTGAACTCCCGATCGACGGCCATCCGGTCGGCGACCACCCGATCCATCCAGGGCTCTCTGCTCATGGCACGCGCTTCGGCCGGCGGTGGCATCAGGGTTTCCCACCGGTGGACGTCGACGACACGACTCTGCTCTCCGGGGATCTACTACATCACGGAGGTGTGGAGCGATAGCCCGGACGGAACTGACGGTAGAGGAGCGAAACGAGGAGATCGTGCGACGGTTCGTTCGCGAGATCGTGAACGGTGCAACGACGACCTCACGGAGGAGATCTTCGCCGAGGACCACGTTCGATACGACCCGACGGTCCGCGAGGAGAAGCGCGGATCCGAGGGGTTCAAGGGGACGCTCGAGACGTTCCGGACCGCGTTCCCGGGCGGCGAGATGACGCTGCACGAGGTGCTCCGTGACGGCGAGTACGTCGCCTTTCGGGCGACCGAGACCGGCACTCACGAGGGCGAGTTCACGGGGATCGAGCCCACCGGACGGGAGGTCCGGATGGAGGGGAACGTGATCCACCGTCTCGGAGACGGGACGGTCGCGGAGACCTGGGCGCAGTTCGACATGCTCGGCCTGTTCGAACAGATCGGCGCGATCGGGCTACCCCGATGGCGGCTCGTAGCGAAGCGAACGACCGAGAGACGTCTACGAGAGAGTACGACTAGTCGAGGGGGTCGGCGCCGTCGGGAGTTAGACCGCGCCGCCCTCGAGAGTGACGTCGGCGTGGAGGCTCTCCTTCAGCGCGTCGTGGACCTTACAGAGTTCGTTGGCCCGCTCGACTACCTGTTGAGCGGTCTCGTCGTCGACGTCGGCTTCGACCTCGACGTCGAACTCGACGGACGTGAGCTTCCCGTCGTCGTTCACCTCACCGGTGACGGTGTTCTCGATCGTGCCGAGGTCGTCGGCGCCGCGCTGCCGGCCGCCGACGCGGAGCGCAGGCACGTAACACGCGGCGTAGTCCGCGAGCAGCGTCTCGACGGTGTCGGGCGTCTCCTCCCCGCCGGCGTCGATCTCGAGTTCGAAATCGCGAACCGAGCTGACGGAGCTAGACCCCTCCTCACTGGTGGTGACTACTTCTTTTGCCATTGCGTATCAGTAGACGGATGCACGGGCTGTAAGTGTTTTTCACGAACGCCTATCGTCTCTCCTGGTCACGCTCGTCTCGATCTCCACGAGACGCCGGACTCTCGTCTCAGTAGCGGGAGCTCCGTGTGAAGCAGAACGCAGGGCCCGATGCGACACCGCTCATACGATCACCATCGGCGACGGTGATCGACCGGTATCTACGTCGAAAACGGGAAAATCGGCGTCGAAGACCGTTAGAACGCGCCGCTCTCGACGGTGACGTCGGCGTGGAGGCCGGACTCGAGCGCCGAGTGGACGTGACAGACCTCCTCGGCCTGGTCGACGATCTCGTCGACGTCGCCGTCGTCGATCTCCTCCTCGACGTAGATCGTGAAGCTGATCGACTCGACGTCGTCGTCGTCGTCGAGCGTGGCCTCGGACTCGATCTCGACCTGGCCGAGGTCCTCGTAGCCCTGCTGGTCCGCGGCGACGCGGAACGCGGGCAGGAAACAGGAGGCGTAGTTCGCGACGAGTACCTGGTTCGGGTCGGGGCCATCCTCGTTGGTGGCGTCGATGGTGAGCTCGAAGTCACCGATCTGGCTGCTGCTGGCGAAGCCTTCCTCGCTGACGGTGGTGGTGGTGATGTCGGTCATTGCGTTCGAACGGTCGGCCGCGAGCGTGGTAAAGGTGGTGTTAGCAGCCGAAGGGGCCGGGTATTGCCGTGTGAGCGACTATCAGGAACCCTCCCGGCGGGCGGATCGCGATGCTCCGATTCCGGGTCCCGTTCGGGACTAGTCGCCGAGCGTGAAGCTCTCGTCGCCCTCAAGGACGTGGACCTCGGCGTCGCTGCCGGTGTCCTCGACCTCGCTTACGAACTCCTCGGTGTCGATCTCGATCGGCGGGAACGTGTCGTAGTGCATCGGGAACGCGTGATCGACGTCGAGCCAGTCGACGGCGATCGCGGCCTGCCACGGACCCATGGTGAAGTGATCACCGACCGGCAGCGCCGCGGCGTCCGGTTCGAGATAGGCGCCGATCACCTCGCGCATCTCGGTCATCAACCCGGTGTCGCCGGCGTGATAGAAGCTGGTGGCGTCCCCATCTGACTGGGAGGGGGCAGCGTCGCCGACGACGAAGCCCGCGGGCATCCCCGCGGAGTACTCGTAGTCGGTCTCGATGCCGTTGGTGTGGTCGGCACGGTGCATCGTTACGTAGGCGTCGCTACACTCGACGGTGCCGCCGAGGTTCATCCCCATGCCGCCGACGGCGTCCTCGAAGCCGAGCTCCTCCTGTGCGTAGGCAGCGAGCTCGGGCACCGCGACCACGGTCGCGTCGGAGAACTCGCCGGCGTGACCGATGTGGTCGGCGTGGCCGTGGGTGAGTAGCACGTAGTCGGGCGTCTCGACGTCGCTCGGATCCAGGTCGGTCTTCGGGTTGTCGAAGAACGGGTCGATCAACAGGTCGGTGTCGCCGACGGTGACGTGCCACGTCGAGTGGCCGTGCCAGGTGAGTTCCATAATGCGGCTAGACCGTGACTCGACTGCGCCATAAAACATGCCGACGCGTTCGAGACGACTGCCGCGGACTCAACGCTTTTGGCCCCTCGCTCGGAGAGGCCGGTATGCACCGCGTTCGCTTTCGCGACCCCGCCGGCTCCGTCCGACGGGGCGAGTGGATGGACGGCGCGATCACGTTCGCCGACCGGCGCTACGACCCCGAGGAGGTCGACGTGCTCGCGCCGTCAGAGCCGACCAAGATCGTCTGTATCGGGCGCAACTACGCCGCCCACGCCGAGGAGCGCGACGAGGAGCTGCCCGACCGACCCCTCCTCTTTCTGAAACCGCCGAACGCCGTCGCGGGCCACGGCGACACCGTGACGCTCCCCGCCGATCGGTACGTCGAACACGAGGCAGAACTCGGCGTCGTGATCGGCGAGCAGTGTCGGAACGTGAGCGAGGACGACGCCGAGGCGGTCATCGCGGGCTACACCTGCTTCGACGACCTCTCGAACCGCGACGATCAGGACGAGGAGCAGAACTGGATCCGCGGGAAGGCGTTCGACAACGCCGCGCCGATGGGGCCCGTCCTGGCGACGCCCGACGAGGTGCCCGACGACGCCCGCATCCGATTGCGGGTGGACGGCGAGACGCGCCAGGACTCCTCGCTCGAGCACCTCATCTTCTCGATCCCCGAGCTGGTCGCGGAGATCACCCGCTACATGACCCTCGAGCCCGGCGACGTGATCGCCACCGGAACGCCGGAGGGCGTCGGCCCCGTCGACGACGGAAGCACGGTGGAGGTCGAGATCGAGGGCGTCGGAACGCTCGAACACGACGTGCGCCGGCCCTGACCGACGCCGGTAGCGATCCCTCGATCGAGACGCGTGTGATCACGCTTAATACATCCCGTCCACTCCACGCGACCATGCAGCCACGCGATCTCTCCTCGCACGCCGCCTACGAGGCCGGGCGGGGGATCGAGGAGGTCGCCCGTGAGCTGGGGCTCGACCCAGACTCGCTCGTGAAGCTCGCCTCCAACGAGAACCCGCTGGGGCCGAGTCCCGCGGCCGTCGAGGCGATCCGCGAGCACGCCGGGCGCGTCAACACGTATCCGAAGGCCTCGCACGCGGATCTCATCGCCGCGCTCGCCGAGCGGTGGAAGGTCACCCCGGAGCAGGTCTGGCTCGCGAACGGCGGCGACGGCGCGCTCGACTACCTCTCGCGGGCGACCCTCGAGCCGGGCGACCGGGTGCTGGTGCCCGAGCCCGGATTCGCCTACTACGGGATGAGCGCACGCTACCACCACGGCGAGGTGAGCACCTATCGGATCTCGAAGGACGAGTCGTTCGCCCAGACCGCCGAGGGCGTTCTCGAGCACTACGACGGCGAGCGGCTGGTCTACCTCACCAGCCCGCACAACCCGACGGGGTCGACGATCGAGCTCGGCGACGTTGAGGCGCTCGCCGATCGAACGGCCGAGGAGACGCTCGTCGTCGTCGACGAGGCCTACGGCGAGTTCGCGGACCGTCCGAGCGCAGTGGAGTTGGTCGAGGGCCGCGACGACGTCGCCGTCCTCCGAACCTTCTCGAAGGCCTACGGGCTCGCGGGGCTTCGACTGGGCTACGCGCTCGTTCCCGAGGCGTGGGCCGACGCCTACGCCCGGGTGAACACCCCGTTCGCCGCGAGCGAGATCGCCTGTCGGGCGGGGCTGGCCGCGCTCGACGACGACGACCACGTCCGCGAGTCGGTCGAGACCGCCCGGGAGGCCCGCGAGTACGTCTACGAACGACTCGACGCGCCGACCTGGGAGAGTGAGGGGAACTTCGTGCTCGCGGAGGTCGGCGACGCGACGGCGGTCGCCGACGAACTCCAGCGACGCGGGGTGATCGTCCGCGACTGTACGAGCTTCGGCCTCCCCGACTGCATCCGTATCACCTGTGGCACCGACGAGGAGACCCGCCGGGCGGTCGCCGAGTGCAACGAGATCCTGCGGGAGGCCGCCGGATGAGGGTCGCCGTCACCGGTACTCCGGGAACCGGAAAGACCGCCGCGACGGCACGTCTCGAGGGCGACTTCGAGATCACGCATCTCAACGAGGCCATCGAGCGCGAGGGGCTCTATACCGAGCGCGACGAGGAACGCGACAGCCTCGTCGTCGATCTCGACGCGATCGAGGCGTGGCTCGGCGACCGCGAGGGGATCGTCGAGTCACACCTCGCCCACCGATTCCCCGCGGATCGCGTGGTCGTCCTCCGCTGTCATCCGAACGAACTCGAACGGCGGCTGCGAGAGCGCGGCGAGAGCGAGGCGAAGGCGAGCGAGAACGCCGAGAGCGAGGCGCTCGACCTGATCCTCTCGGAGGCCGTCTCCGAACACGGCCGCGAGCGGGTCTACGAGATCGACACGACCGACCGGACGCCCGAGGGCGTCGCCCGCGAGATCGAGCGGGCCATCGCGGGCGAGCGCGATCCCAGCGCCGGGGAGGTGGACTTTCTCGACCGATGACGCTCGATCAGTTCCGCCCGCTCGCGAACCGAATGCTCGCGCCGTTCGTCGATGTGGCCGACCGAATCGGCCTGACTCCCAACGCGATCAGCGTGATCGCGTTCGCCATCGCCGTCTGTGCGGCCGGCGCGTTCTACCTCGCGGGCGAGACGGCGCTGTGGTACCTCGGCGGGGCGCTGCTCGTGCTCGCGAGCGGCTGGCTCGACCTGCTCGATGGCGCGCTCGCGCGCAGACAGCAGATCGCCTCGACGGGGGGCGACCTGCTCGATCACGTCCTCGACCGGTACGCTGACATCATCATCATCGGCGGACTGGCCGCCGGCATCGACGCGTACGCGCTCGGCTTCGTCGCCGTCACGGGCGTGCTGATGACGTCGTATCTGGGGACGCAGGCCCAGGCGGTGGGGCTCGATCGGGTCTACGGCGGGCTGCTCGGTCGGGCGGATCGCCTGGTCCTGGTGGGCGTCGTCGCCGCGATCACCGCGATGATCCCGCTCCCGATCGTCGGGCTGACGCTCGTGGGGTGGCTGCTCGTGTTCTTCGCCGTCGTGGGTCACTTCACCGCCCTCCAGCGGTTCTACGGGGCGATGGGCGCCCTTGGGTGAGCCTGTCGCACCATTTAAGCACCGTCGTCCGCAACGGGGGATATGGTTCAGTGTGAGATGTGTGGCACGGAGACCTCCACACCGAAGACCGTCAAGATCGAGGGCGCTGAACTCGACGTCTGCGACTCCTGTTCCGAGTTCGGCACCGAGGTCAGGACCCAGGAGTCCTCGGGGGGCTCGACGAAGTACTCGACGAGTTCCTCGTCGGGCTCGGGTTCCTCCGACGGGTCGTCCTCGGCCTCGTCCGGATCCGGCGGCGGCGGGCGACACCGGCGCAAGGACATGTTCGACGAGATGGAGGAGATCGCGCAGGACTACGACCAGCGCATCCGCAACGCCCGCGAGTCGGCCGGACAGAGCCAGGAGGAGCTCGCGAACGACCTCAACGAGAAGGCGAGCCTCATCCGCAAGCTCGAGCGCGGTGACACGCTGCCGAGCGACGCCGTCCAGAAGAAGCTCGAGCGAAAGCTCGGGATCACCCTCTCGGAGGGCGTCGACGCCGAGGACGCCGAGTGGGAGGGAGGCTCCTCGACGGGCAGCTACACGCTCGGCGACGTCGTCACCCGCAAGGACTCCTGAGCGGAACGATCGAGAAGGTATTTCTATCCGGGAGCCGCGTTCCGAGGTATGTTCGTTCTCGTAAACTGCAAGGCGTACCCGTGTGACCCGGTCGAGATCGCCGAGGCTGCGGGCGACGTGGCGGACGACTCCGGAGTACGGATCGCCGTCGCCCCCCAGACCGCCCGGCTGTCAGCGGTCGCCGAGACGGGCGTGGAGACGTGGGCTCAGCACGTCGACGGCGTCGAACACGGCAGCCACACCGGCAGCGCGCTCGCCGAGTCGCTCGCGGCGGCCGGCGCGGCCGGCACCATGATCAACCACTCGGAGAAGCGTCTGAAGCTCGCGGACATCGACAGCGGACTCGAGGCGGCGGAGCGCGTCGGTCTCGAGACGGTCGTCTGCGCGAACAATCCCGACCAGGTGGGCGCGGTCGCCGCGCTCGGTCCCGACGCGGTCGCGGTCGAGCCGCCCGAACTCATCGGCACCGGCACGCCAGTGAGCCAGGCCGACCCCGACGTCGTCAGCGACGCGGTTGCGGCCGCCGAGGCGGTCGACGAGGGCGTCGAGGTGCTCTGTGGCGCCGGAATCAGCACCGGCGAGGACCTGACCGCCGCCGCGGACCTCGGCGCCGAGGGCGTGCTGCTCGCGAGCGGCGTCGCGAAGGCCGACGACCCGCGGGCGGCGCTCGAGGACCTGGTCGAGCCGCTGTAGACCACGGTTTCCGTTCGGTGACGGTAGTGACGGCCGATACGAACGCGGACGGCCATCGTCGCTACGTGAGCGGGCCGGGGGCTCTCCTAGACGTGTGCCCGGACGGCCCGGGTGATCCCGTCGACGTCGTACTCCTCCTCGGACTTCTCGAAGACCACCTCGCCGTCGACGCGCACCTCGAAGATGCCGTGGTCGCCGGTGACGAGGGTGAGCTCGTCGATCCGCTCGCCGAACTGTGAGAGCAGCGCGTGCTGGACGGCCTCGGCGCGGTCGAGGAATCCACACGGGTGGCAGTACTCGATCTCGACTGTGGTCATGAGCGACGGTACGACCGCTCCCCCGATAAACCTCACGTGCACTCGAGACCTCCTCGGTCGAACGGGGTCGTGTCCGGTTCGGCCCTGCCCCTAGTCGTCTCAAGCGGTTGCGATCGCCTGCAGAACGGTTAATCACCATGACGGCGTGGCATACCACGCTGTACGGGAGCGCGGCCCAACCCCCATCGACCGTACGGCGCCCGGACGCGTGGATCGCACCGCTCCCGATCCGGTCTAGCCCGCGTCCCGTCCGAGAGTTCTCACCGCTCGGACGGCCGCTCTCCTCTCGTTTCCGGAAGCGAACGACGGCGTATCGCCGCGTTCTTCAGCCGTACGAGGACCGAGGGACACGTCTCACTCGAAGTCGGTGAGCGACGCCTGATCGCGAAGCCGGTCTCCGGACTCGACGTCCGTGATCGCGTTCGAGCGACTTTCCCGGTCGTCCGTCCCGCTCCACCCATCGAGGCTCGACTGCTGGACGCTCGCGAACTCGAGGTTCGAGACGCGCACGCCCACCTTTCGAACGCGCTCGCCGTCGAACTCCGCGAGCAGGTCGAGCGCCACCTCCTCGACCAGGTCGGGCTCCTCGATCGGGCCCGGAAGCGATCGCTCGCGGGTGTGTACCTCGAAGGGAGGCGTGACGACCTTGATTCCGATGGTCCGGTAGAGCGCGTCCTTCCTGTGGGCGCGCCCGGCGACCGCCTCCGCGAGCGTCCGCACCCGCGTCTCGATCTCGTCGAAGGCGTCGGTCGGATCGGCGAACGCCGACTCCCGCGAGAGGCTCTTGGGACGTCCCTTCGGGGTCACCGGTCTCTCGTCCTCCCCGCGAGCCCGTCGGTAGAGCTCGTCGCCGCGTTCGCCGAACGCCTCGACCAACGCTCGGCGGTCCCCGTTCGCGAGATCCGCCGCGACCTCGATCCCTCGGCTCCGGAGCTCGCGGGCGGTGACGGGGCCGACGCCGTGGAGCTCCTCGACGGGGACGGGCGCGAGAAAGTCCCGGACCGCGTCGGGGCGCACGACCACCAGCCCGTCGGGCTTCTCGGCGTCGCTCGCGATCTTGGCCGTGCTCATGTTCGGCGCGACGCCGATGCTCGCGGTCACGCCCACCTCGCGTTCGATGCGTTCCTTCAGCGCCCAGGCGAACGCCTCGACACCCTCCCAATCCGTTCGCTCGGTCACGTCGAGATACGCCTCGTCGATGCTCACCTCCCGAACCGTCTCGGCGTGTTCGTGGAGGATCGCGCGTACCTCCTCGCTCACCGACTCGTAGAACGACATGTCCACGGGTCGGTAGAACCCCGCGGCCTCGACGTCGAGGGCGGGATCGGTCGCGGCCTCGCGCTTTCGCGGCAGGCGTTCGAGGGCCTTCGAGATCGGCTGTGCGCTCTCGACGCCGTGAGCGCGCGCCTCGTAGCTCGCGGTCGCGACCGCGCCGACGCCCTCCCCGGGCTCGTAGCCCATCCCCACGACGAGGGGCTCGTCCTCGAGCGCGGGTTCGCGCAGGCGTTCGCAGGCGGCGTAGAAGCAGTCCATGTCCGCGTGGGCGACGATCCGGTCGCTCGCCTCCTCGGCGATCCCCGGTAACCGCGCTCCGCCCGTCATGAACGGTGGTGGGAGTGCCGTCGTGTTAACCCTCGCGGACCCGGTGCCGATCGTCCCCGAACCGGCCCGAACGCCGGGCGAATCACGATCACACTCGGCGACCGAAACGGCCGCGCATCCAGCCCAGACCGGTCCGCAGCGCCGACGGGTCGGCGACCTCCGCCATCTCCTCGTCGGTGAGCGAGAAGTCGAAAACGGCGATGTTCGCCGCGAGGTGCTCTCGACTGGAGGCCTTCGGGATCGCCGCGACCGGTTCCTGCTGGACGAGCCAGCGCAGCGCGACCTGCGCGGCCGTCTTTCCGTAGCGCTCGCCGATCGCCGCGAGACGCTCGTCGTCGACCAGCCCGCCGTGGACGAGCGGGCTGTACGCCGTGAGCACGATCCCCTCCTGCCGGCAGTACTCGAGCAGATCGCTCCGGTCGCGGTAGGGGTGGTACTGCACCTGATCGGCGAGGATCGGTACACGTGAGAGCTCACGAGCCTCCTCGAGGCGCGAGCGCGAGAAGTTGCTCACGCCGACGTGTCGAACCAGCCCTTCGTCGACGAGATCCGCCATCGCGCCCAGGGTCTCCTCGGTCGGAACGTGAAGGCTCGGCCAGTGCATCAACAGCAGGTCGACGTATTCCAGGCCGAGCCGGTCGAGGCTCTCTCGAGTCGATTCGACGGCGTCATCGTAGCGGTAGTTGCTCGGCCAGAGCTTCGTCGTCACGAAACACTCCTCGCGCGGGACGTCGGCGGTGGCGATCGCGCGGCCGACCTCGCGTTCGTTGCCGTAGTCCTGGGCGGTGTCGACGTGTCGATACCCCAATTCGAGCGCCCGGCCGACCGTCCGAACGCACTGGTCGTCGGTCAGGTTCCAGGTGCCGAGCCCGAGCGCGGGGATCTCCACGTCCTGCACGCGGACGTACTCCATACGCGGAGTAGGGGAGCTACGGTACTAGTCCCTGCCGACCGTGGGAGGACGAAGGCGAACGGGGTTCGCTGCTCCTCCGCGGGGAGAGCGTTCGGCGCGGCTACGAACTGACGAACGAGGTCTCGAAGCGGCGGTCGGAGACGCATACGCCATAAAGGGCGTGTATGCCGGAACGACGGTCCTACGCGGGCGGGCGGCGACGTCGCCAGCCGCTCGCCGCGACGCTGATCAACACGAGCGCGAGGAGTGCGACCCCGATCCAGCGTCCCGTCTCGGTGGTGAGGAGTTCGACCGCCGGACCGAGGAGGTCGACGCCGAACGCCTGGCCCAGCGCGAACAACAACAGGGCGAGTCCGAGAACCGCGAGCCCGATCCGGAGGATCGTCCGGGTCAGCAGGGCACCCGCGCTCCGTTCGGCGGCCGGTTCGCTCTCCCGTCTGTCGTCGGTCGTGTCGGACGTGGTGCGCTCCGACATGGTCGTGACTACACGGTTCGGTGACAATACTATGGGGAGGCTAATTAGAACGGTGGCTCCTCGCCGGGGAGATCGTGTTCGACCGCGGGGACGAGATACGGCTCGATCTCCGCGAACGCGCCTTGCGGCACGACGCGCTCGGAATCGAGAGACACGAGACCGACGTCCTCCAGTTTCGGCAGGTGGGCGTGCCGGAGCGACTTCTCGACGCGCTCGGAATCGAGAACACCTTCACGGCGGGCGACCGCCGCGGCTAGCGTCTCGACGCGTTCTCCTCCCCGATTCTCGAACAGGTGGTACAACGCATAGCGTCGCCGCCTCGCTCCGATCGCGTCGTAGGCGGCGTCCGGCGTCAGCGAACCGGTGGCGGGTGGATCCCACTCGACGACGTCGTTGAACACCGGCCGGAGAGTCCTCACCGTCCGTTCACTGACCGCCCTCGGATCGAGATAGAACCGACTGCCCGTCTCGGTGTCCGCCAGTCGACGGCCTAGGACGTGGAGAAATCGAAACGTCGTCTCGACATCGACGTGATCGAGCATGGCGGTCAGCGAGTGGAAGCCGAACACCGTCGGCGCGTCGTCGGTCGCCCAGTCCTGGAGATAGAGGCTGATCGTGATCCCCAGATCGGACGCGTCCGCCGGATCGCGAACGGCCGATAGGACGTCGGATCCCTCGGACGAGACCGAGTCGCCGGCGTCATCCCGGTCGGCGACGCCGACGCCGATGACGCCGAGGCGCGTCGGTATCTCGTCGATCCGGTCGCGCCAGGCGTCCCGGATCGCACCGGGACTCTCCCCGTAGACCACCAGCAGGACGTTCGACGACCCGAGGTCCTCCAGTCGTCGAGTGCCCTCCCAGAGGCCGTCGAGCGTCGTGCTCGCCGGGGAGAGTACGAGCGTGCTCGATCGGTCGACCGTCAGTTGGGACATCGGAGGGGAGCGAGGAGGGGCGGCCCCTCTACGTGACTCAGGTTAGTGTATGAAATGATAAACGTTCTGGTCGTTCCGATCGGTCGGCCCGTGACCTACGGGTAGGGGCCGTTCGCACCTCCGGATTGAACGGCCTCTAGAACGCCGGTCGAGGGGGACGTCGCGTTGACTGGATCGATCTACGAGACCTCGCTAGCGAGACGTCGTGACTGAAGAGACACATGTTTTTTATCCGCGCATGACGAACGGGAGCCAGATGAACACCGGACCGGTACCGGACGGGACGGTGGTCCCCCTCCAATCCCCGCTGCGACCCGACCCGATCCCCGACCTCCAGCAGGCGTACCTCTCATCGGTCGAAGTTCAGCTGTTCGTGACGGTGCTGCTGGTGGGGCTAGTCGTGCTGGGGCTGAAGTTCGGTCGGCGTCTCGAGGCGGTGCTGTCGGATCGGTACGGAAGGCAGATCGCCGAGGGGGGCCGTATCGCGTGGCTGCTCGTCGTCATCGTCGCCGCGGTCTACCTGTTCAGCGTGATCTGGCACGTCACGTTCATGCTCCTGGTAGTCCTCGAGACGCTGGCGTTCGACCGATGGACGGCGATCCAGCAGCTCGTCACGGTCTCGGTGGTCCTGATCGCCTACCTGTTAATGCGGTTCGTCAACCGGTCGATCGACAAGCTCGCGGAGGGATCCTCGATCACGGAACACCAGAGCGAGGTGGCCTACCACGTCGCGGACGTCGGAATCGCGGCCGTAGCCGCCACGGTCATCCTCACCATTTGGGGGGTCAACCTCACGAACATCTTCATCGGGGCGGGCGCGATCACCGCGATCATCGGTCTCGCGGCGCGAGAGACGTTCGCGGCCACGATCGCGGGGTTCGTCCTGCTGTTCTCGCGGCCGTTCCGCGTCGGCGACTGGATCGCCGTCGATGCGGGCGGCGACGAGGACCGAAGCGGCATCGTCACCGACGTGACCATCTTCAACACCAAGATCCAGACCTTCAGCGACGAGTACGTCCTGATCCCGAACGACGAGATCACGAGCAGCCAGCTCAAGAACCTCTCGCGAAACGACCAGCTCCGGGTCGACGTCGAGGTCGGGGTCGACTACACGGCCGACACCGAACACGCGCGCGACGTCATGGTCGAGGCCGTGGACGACCTCGAGTCGATACGGAGTTCCCCGAACCCGCAGGCAGTCGCGAAACGCTTCGACGACTCCTCGATCGTGCTCGAGCTCCGAGTCTGGATCGGCGATCCGACCATGCGCCGGAAGTGGAAGGCACGGACCGACGTGATCGAGGCGATCAAGGCGGCCTTCGACCGCGAGGGGATCACGATCCCCTACCCCCAGCGAGTGCATGCTCCGCGCGATAGCGAGGAGGGCTTTCGAATCGGCGGACCCCTCTCCGAGACTGCGGAGCTACCCGAGATCGACGACTGAACACTCGAGTAATACCACGCGATTATATACGCCGGGCGTGTAGTCCGGTCGATGAGCGTAGAATCGACGGACGAGGAACGGGTCGAGTCGTACGCGTCGCGGCTGGGGCCGACCTGGATCGCGGGAGCGATCGCCGCGGGGCCGGCGACGATGGCCAGCCTGCTCGCCGCCGGAGCAGGCTACGGCTATACGCTCCTCTGGGTCGTGGTGGGATCGGCGGTGCTCGGCACGGTCGGGCAGTATCTCGCCGCTCGGCTGGGGCTTCTCACCGAGGAGGGGATCGTGACCACCGTCGAACGCCACCTGGGTGAGGGCTGGGCCTGGGTGCTGGTGATCGACGTCGTGCTCGCCGCGGGTCTCGCCCAGCTGGTGATCATGAAGACGGTCGCGGACGTGAGCGCCGTCCTGACCGGGGTCGACGCTCGACTCTGGGGGGTCGTCTGGGCGGTGGTGCTCGCGGTCGGTCTCGCGAGCGGCGGCTATCGGATCGCGGAGCTCGGCGCGAAGCTGCTCGTCTCGCTGGTCGTGCTCGCGTTCGTCGCGACCGCGCTCGTCGTCCCCATCGACGCCGGTGCGGCCGCGAGCGGGCTCCTCCCCCGAATCCCCGCCGGGCTCGACGGCGCGCTCGTCGCCGCGGGCGTCCTCGGCGGCGCAGTCCACGTCACCCTGCTGACGATGCAGGGCTACACGATGCGTGCGCGAGGGTGGACCCGAGCGGACGCGGGGCTGGCCCGGTTCGACGTCGGAAGCTCGATGCTCGTCGCCTTCGGGGGCTACAGCCTCGCGATCTTCCTCGTCGCTGCGAGCGTACTCGAGGGGCCATCGATCACCGCGGTCGAGGCGGGACGCGCGCTCGAACCGACGGTCGGCACGTACGCGACGTGGCTGTTCCTGTTCGGACTGCTCGGCGCCGCGGTCTCGACGCTCGGGGGCAACACGGTCGTCCCGCCGTATCTCCTCGCCGACAAGCTCGACTGGGGGCGATCGATCGACGACCCGCGCTACCGCGTGCTGCTCGCCGGCGTCGCGCTCGCCTCCGCCGCCGGTGCCTTTCTCGGAGGGTCGTTCCTCTCGCTGCTCGTGTTGGTGCTCGCCTTCGGCCTCGTCGGGACGCCGTTCGCGATCGTTCTGATCCTCTATCTACTCAACGATCCGGCGATCGTCGACGAGACCGCCCCGCTTGCGGCGAACCTCGGGGGTCTCGTGCTGCTCGGCGTGGCGCTGGTCACCGCCAGCACGTTCGTCCGCGAACAGGCCGCCGTCGTCACCGATCCCCTCTCGGCGTTCGTCGTCGCCTTCGCCGCCGGGATCGGGTTGGCGACCGTCCTGCTCGCCGTGAAGTTCGTCCGCGCGGCCACGCGGATCGGCACGCCGACGGAGACGTGAGCGATCTCCCTCTCCGGGGGCGGGTGCTCCTGACCGGCCCCTCGAACGTCGGGAAGACCCGGCTGACCGCCCGGACGCTCGAGCGCTGGATCGGCGCCCACGACGCCGAAGGGGTCGTGATCCTCGACTTCGCCCCCGAGATCGAGCGCGACGGCGTCCTGCTAGGTGGACGTCTCTCGCGGTTCGTCGACATCCCCGAGACAGCGTGGATCGGCGCTCTCGACGCCCACGCACCCCGGGCGGAGGGCGAGACGCCCACGGAGGCGAGACGACTCGCCCGCGAGAACGCCGAGCGGGCGAGGGTGCTGATCGAGGAGGCGCCGGAGGCGGAGGCGGTCTTCGTCAACGACGCGACGATCCCCTTTCAGCACGAGGGGAGCGACGTGGAGGCGCTGCTCGCCGCCTGTGCGGACGCCGAACTCGTCGTCATGAACGCCTTCTCGGGCCAGGAACTGGGAACGAACGATCCGATCTCGCGCCGGGAGCGGAAGGCGAGGGAACGTCTAATCGAGTGGGCGGGGACCCACGAAACGCTACGGTAGTCCGTCTCGGGCTTCGAGCCCCGAAGACCAGCGGATCAGGGCCCTACGATACCGGTGTCCGACGCCGTTTCCGCCCGGATTCGAGTTCAGTGGAACGCCCTCTGTGAGGCCTCGATATCGTCACCGGCTCTACGGGTTCGGTAGCTCGTTGAAGTAGTCGATGGTCGGTAGAGGTGGGTTGATCGGCACGGAGACGGTATGCGGATAGCGCTCAGCCGACCTCTTCGAAGCCGTCGCTTCCGAACTGCCCCTCTCCAAACGTCATCCAGTTGATCGAGACGAACAGAACCAGCAAGAGCCCAGCCAGTACTGCAAACGCCATCGACCATCGTCGTTGGTCCGTCGGTCGGAGGGTGAAACGGTCGGCAGCCCATCTCGTCACGACCAGTCCCGAGCAGAACAGGGAGAGTCCGATAGCTACGATGTGAGCCCCACCCAACCTCGATTCAGCGAGGAGCAGCATCCCCGCTCCGACGACCATCGCCCCGACCAGCATCGTCAATACAGGCAGCATCCGAAACGAGTTTTCAGCCTCCGAAGCGGTGGTCTCAGTCACGTCGGTGTGTCTCGGTCGTCGGATGAAAAAAAGGTGGTGCAGATCTCGACTGATCGGTCCACTTGTCGTCTCGATCACCGAAGCGTTCCTCCGATCGGACGCGTTCCACAGGACGGAAACCGAGGTCTGTATCGAAACTCCCGATTCCTGTCCCGCGGCCGGATGCCCACAGGACACGTACGAGAGCCCGCTCGGCGGGATGAAGTGGTTCGAGACAGCCCGAGCCATCGAGAAGCGAAGAATCGAATCAGGGGGACATCGATGTACGCCTTCTCTCCGACACGATATCCGGAACGGATCGGCGATCGAGGAGTTCGATGGGGTTACTCCTGAGAACGGAGAAACGAGGGGAGGTCCCGATCAGTCGTCCGATTCCGCCATCGCGGGCTCGCCCGCGGTGCTCCGTTCCTCGCGCTCGAGGTTCTCGAGGTACTCGTCGGCATCGATCGCCGCCTTACAGCCCATGCCGCCGGCGGTGATCGCCTGCTGGTAGTGGTAGTCGACGACGTCGCCCGCTCCGAAGATCCCCGGAACGTCGGTCCGGGTCTGGCCGCCGCCGGTCCCGCCGCGGGTCTCCAGATAGCCCTCCTCGTCCATCTCCACGCCCGTGTCTTCGAGGTACTCCGTATTCGGGGTGTGGCCGATCGCGATGAAGAACGCGCCGACGTCGAGCTCGCGCTCCTCGGTTTCGGGGTCGTCGAGCCTCTCGGTGGGGTGGCCCTCGGGATGGGAGACCAGAGTGACGTTCTCGACGCCGAGGTCGGGGGTACCGTGGATCTCCGTCACCTCGGTGTTCCGGAGGATCTCGACGTTGCCCTCCTCGACCTCCTCCTCGATCCGGTCGATCCAGTAGTCCTCCGCCCGGAACTCCTCGCGGCGGTGGACCAGATACACCTTGGAGGCGAACTTCGTGAGGAAGGTCGCCTCCTCCATGGCGGCGTCGCCCCCGCCGACGACGACCATCTCCTCGTCGCGGAAGAACGCGCCGTCACAGGTCGCACAGGTCGAGACGCCGTAGCCCATCATCTCGTCCTCGCCGGGGACGCCGAGCGTTCGGGCGCTCGCCCCGCTGGCGACGATGAACGCGTCGGTCGTGTAGACGTCGCCGTTCTTCATGCGCACGCGATAGGGTCGCGAGGAGTCGTCGACCTCCTCGATGACGCCGTTGATCACGTCGGCGCCGAACTGCGTCGCCTGCTCCTTCATGTTGTTGATCAGGTCGGGCCCGCTGATCCCCTCGGGGAAGCCGGGGTAGTTCGCCACGTCGGTGGTCAAGGTGAGCTGGCCGCCCGGTTCGGTTCCCTCGACGACCAACGGTTCGTTGTTCGATCGCGCGGCGTAGATCGCCGCGGTCAGCCCGGAGATGCCGCTGCCGGCGATCATCAGCCGGCGGTGGCTCTCCTCGCCCTTGTTCTCCTCGGCCTCGATCCCCAGCAGGTCGTCGAGTTCGCCGGTCTCGTTCAGCGCGCTCGTCTCGTCCCAACCGCCGATCAGTTCGTCGTCGACGAACACCTCCGGGGCGGTCTGTCGGCCCTCGGCACGGTCGACCATCTCCTCGAACAACGCCTCGTCCTCCGAGACGTTGTACTCCTCGTACTCGACGCCCTTCGCGTCGAAGAGGTCCTTCGCCTTCTCGCAGTACGGACAGTCGTTCTTGGTGTAGATCTCCACCCGGGACTCAGTCATGTACGGTCGTTACGGGCGCGTGGTATTTACCTTGCGTCCTCCTCGTCATGATTGCCTCCTTCTCTCACGACTTCGTTTCCAGACTCTAGCCCGTCATCTACCGTCACTCGTCCCAGCGGGACCGTCTAGTCGATACAGAACGCTCCCGACAGCAGCGATAAGCACCTACATAAATAAACCTCAGATACGGGATGTGTCTGGTAGCGATCCCTCGTGACTCGTCTTCAGAGTAGACTCCTACAGGGGGGCGTCCATCTCGGAACGGTCGGCGTCGTCTGGGCCGTGCTGGCGGTCGTTCAGTGGCTCCTCATCGGTCCGCGGACGTTTCTGGATTACACGTATCTCATGCTTTCTACGGTCGCGTTTCTTCCCTTCTCGCTCCTGCTAACGAACTTCGTCTATCACTTCGCATACGCCGGCGAGACGCTCGATCGAAAGCGCCTCCTGGACGCCGGACCCAACGTCGCGGTTCTGTACACCACCTACAACGACGTCCTTCCGGGCTGTCTCGAGGAAACTGAACGGGCCGTCGAATACCCGGTCGACTACTGGATTCTCTCCGACAGCGACGATAGAACCGCCATAGACACGGAACGGAAGTTCGGCCGCTGGCGGCGATACACTCGCGAGAACGGCCGGGGAGGGAAGTGCGGTATCATCAACGATTGGCTCGCCGAACACGGCGACGAGTACGAGTACTTCATCACCCTGGACGCGGATACGATGCTCGCGCCGGGCAACGTAACCCGATTGGTTGAGCACGCCGAGCATCCGGAGAACGCGGACGTCGGTATCTTCCAGACGCTCAAGGAGGTCCATCCCGACCTCGCGACGACTCCCTTCGCCAGGATCATCGGCCGCGGCGTGAAGTGGTCGACCCGTATCTCGCCGCTGGTCACGAAGCTCGTCTACGGACAGAACACCTACTGGGGATCGGCGGGGCTGATCCGAAAGCGGGCGGTCCTCGACGTGGGAGGATACGACGAACACCTACTCTGCGAGGATTTCGTACTCACCACGAAGCTCGACAAGGCGGGATGGCAGACGATCGTCGTGGATCAGCGATCCTACGAGGGCTTTCCGCTCGACCTCCACGCACTCCGCGTTCGAACGGTACGCTGGGTACGAGCCAACCGACAGATGCTCCCGTTGCTGTTCTCGAGCGACGTCTCGATCGGTACCCGAATGAACTGCCTTACGCCGATCATGTTCTATACGGTCACGCCGATCCTGTTAGGACTGGTCGTTCTCGCTACGATCCTCCCCGCGTTCGGCGACGCCGCGGTCCCGAGCGCGGCGTTCGCGGCCCTCGTCTTCGCCTTCATCTTCTTCCATCGAGGCGTCGTCGCACGGCGGGAGCTACGGGCGTTTCTTGCGACCGCGACGCTCGAGACGCTGGTCGTACTCGGGATGAGTCTGCGGGTGACGGGCGCGCTACTGCTCGGCCGTTCCGTTTGGATCCCGTCGCGGAAGGTGTCCAGAGAGTTCGATTGGAGCGAGAGCCTCCAGCACACCTACCCTGAAGTGGGGTTCGGGCTGCTTCTGGCCGGCGCACTCATCGTGCGTCGTCACAACCCGGGCTTGATCCTCCTGATCGGGCTGTGGGCAGGATCGTTCCTCTCTGCGCCGTTCATCCTGCGCTACTCGTCGCTAGCGTCGGATACCCCCGTTCCAATGAAACTACCGCACGATCCCGAACGGGGAACGAAGATGGAGGCGGAGACACAACCCGTCGATACCCGTAACCGAACGTCGTGATCCTAAGGAGACGGGAGGGACGAACGGACGTGACTCGAAGCTCACGTTCCGGGGGGGATCAGTATCCGGTCGCCGGTCGGCCCCCAGAACTCCCGGAGCCCGGCGTCGACGCCGGCGTCGAAATCGGCGTCGATGGCCGTCCATCCCTCGGCTTCGTACAGCGAGACGAACTGGGTTGCGGCTTCGGCGAAATCGGTTCCGATGTGATCGCGGATGCTCCCCACGTCTTTGTGTGTCTGTGCGGCGACGCCGACCACTTCCTCCTCGACTCGTACCGGCCAGAGGTAGACGTGATAACAGAGTCCCTCGGTCAGCGGCCCGATCGGCTTGCGGTAGTTGGCAACCGGCGCGACGAGTCGGTCTCGAGCCGGATCCCATACGTCAGGCGGCTTGGCGTCGCTGTCCGGCCAGTAGGAGCCGGCCGCCGCGACGATCCGTGCCCAACCGGTTCGAATCCCGAGCAGTTCCTCGATCGATTCGATTCCGTACTCGGAGCCGGTCAGATCGAACCGCACGTTCACTGGCATCGTGACGTCATACCAGCCGGTCCTGTCGTTGTACGTCACCAGCGGATAGATCGTCTCGAGATCCCGGTCGGTGACGGCATCGGGCGCGATTCGTCGTTCTATAGCGCGATCGAGATCGGCGGGCCCGTCGTCCGGATCGGACTCGATATCGGATCCGGTTTCGGACGGACGGTTCCCCACGTACCGACCGGTGATCGTCCCCGCTGCGACCGCCGTTCCGGTAGCTGCGATCACGGCACGGCGCGTGTGTCTCTGCCGTGACATTCGGAACGGTTGGGCCTCTCCGTAGATAGCTGCATCGTCAGCTCGTTCGAGCGATCCAAGGTGAGGCGTCCGTCCCGATCGGCCGTACCGAACGTTGCGTCGTCTTTCGGGCGTCCACGCCGTACGGTCGAGCGAAGTCCTTACCGGCGAACGGACCGTTCCCATCCGTATGACCGCCGATCTCGAGGAGAAGACCGACCGGTACGAACGACTGCTCGCCGACGCCCTCGACGCGGCCGAACCCGCCGCCCCCAAGGAAACGCCGCTCGAGGAGGGCGCAACGGAGTGCCTCGAGATGGCTCGCTCCTACCTCGAGGACGGCCGTCATTTCCGGGAAACGGGCGATCTCGTCAACGCCCTCGCGTCGTTCTCCTACGGTCACGGCTGGCTCGACGCCGGCGCGCGCCTCGGGGTCCTCTCGGTACCTCGCGACGGTCACCTCTTCACAGTATGAGCCGGTGTCGATGGTCTTACGTACCGAGGCGCAAACATGACGCCTAATGGAGGCCGTCCTCTGGTACGTTCTCACCGGGACCCGCGGTGGGCCAAACCGGGTTCGTCTCCTGCAGGCGATCGACGAACGGCCGAGGAACGCGAACAAGCTCGCGGAGGAACTCGACGTCGACTACACCACGGTTCGACACCACCTGGACGTCCTTCTCGAGAACGGCATCGTGGAGAAGAGCGGCGACGAGTACGGAGCGATCTACCTCCCGACCGACCAGGTCCAGCACCACTGGAAGGTCGTCGAGACGATCATGGAACGGGTGGAGTGAGTATGGACAGATTTGGGAAAGTGTATATCCGGACGTGGACGAAAGGGGTGACATAGATGGAATACTGGACGGGAACCGTACAGCACTCCTCGTTCTCGGAGGGGCTCTTTGGAGTCGTAGCCGGCGGTGCCGTCCACCTCGTTCCCCTCCAGACCGAGGTCGGTCTCTGGCCGACCGTGGCTCGGATCTCCGCCGCGGTCAACGTGCTGTTGCTGCTCGGGCTCGGTTACGTCTGGGCGCGCAACTACTTCCAGTTCCGATCGAAACACACCCTCGGACTGTTCGTCTTCTCGCTGCTGTTGCTCGCCGAGAACGCCTGCGCGCTCTACTACTACCTCCTCGACCCGACGCTGTCGGCCTGGTTCGCCGCCGAGGTCCCCGGCATCGCCTGGCGTGCGATGATGCTGCTGCACGTCCTCGAGACCGTCGCCCTGGCGTTCCTCGCCTGGGTCACCTGGGACTGACGTCCTCGACGGATCCCGTGTTCCATTCGTCCGTTCTCGCCGTGTTCCGTCGATCGTCGACGCCGATCCGTTCCGACCCGATCGACCCCCGTCCGTCGTGTTGCCGGTGCGTACCCACGGCGTACATCCCGGCGAGATTCCGGAGAGAGTTCGGAAAACCCTCTTGCGTCCGTTCGTCGTCGATGAGTCCGTGTACGCGATGGCGCGGCACGCTCGCCGATCATGACGATTAAATACGACGAATTCGAGGCGGGAAGTGAATCGACGATCGGGAAACGAGCGGTCGGATCGGCCTCCAGACGACGGTTTCTGGTCGGTTCCGCGCTCGCGGGACTCGGTGCGCTCGGCCTCCCGTCTTCGGCCGCGGCCACGGACGAGGATGGTGGGACCGAGGATGCCGTTCCCGACGGGGACCGGTCGGACCGATCACCCGAACCCGAAGCAGGCGCCCGGATCGTTCACCTCTCACCGGACGCGCCGGTCGTCGACGTCTACGTCGACGACGAGCTCTGGTTCGAGGACGTCGAGCCGTTCGCAACCCAGACCGAGTATCTCGAGTACGCGCCGGGCACCTACACCGTCCGGTTCACACCGGCCGGCAGGGGCCCCGACGAGGCGGTCCTCGAGAACGACGTCACGTTCGAGGAGGGGCGATACACCGTCGCGGCCATCGGTGAGGTCTGTACGGTGAGCGACGAACCGCTTCGGATCACTACTCTGGAGGACGATGCGAGCCCAACGCGTCGGGATCACGCGCGTGTTCGAGGCGTGAACGCCGCGCCGGACGCGCCGAACGTCGACTTCACCGTCGACGGCGGGGAACGAACGCTTCTGGACGGACTCCCGTTCGGCGAGGCCGGTTCGGCCGAGGTGCCCGCTGATCGGGAGGTCATCGAGACGCGCGAAGACGACGGGGCGTTCGCCGAACGGTTCGCGATCGACCTCGAGGCGGGCCACGTCTACACCGTCTTCACGGTGGGCTACGTCGACGAGACGAACGCGCCCGAGGCTGCGGTCGACAACGCGTCGTTCGCCCTCGCGATCACCGAGGACGCAGCGCCCGGCGAGGAGTAGACCTTTCGCGGGATCTGCCGACCCAGCGGGGAGCAGTCGAGCACGGGATCTCCCCGTCCAGTTCACACGATGACCGCTCCCATCGATCGCCGAGCACGATCCTATTCCGTCGGTACCCGCATCGATGCCCCGGCCGGTTCTCGCCCTCTCGGCGGAACGGTGGATAGTCCTTTCAGGCTCTACAGACGCAGTCGACCGAGAGACGCCATCCGGGTTCGTTTCCGGTCGAATTATGGACGGAACCCGGAAAAACCTCTTTTAGTTGATATGCGACCGTCCATACGCGCTAACCGCGCAGCAATCATGGACGACAGAACCAAGACGAACGACGGTATGGCGGAACGAAGCGGCACCTCACGACGACGGTTCATGGCGGCCTCGGCGCTGGTCGGGGCGGGTGCGTTCGGACTGGGCGGACCGGTCGGATCGGTCGCGGCCGACGAGCACGGTGACGATGGAATGGAGGACGGGAACGGCGCTGACGGCGAGTTCGAGGACGACGTCGACATCCTCAACTACGCCCGCACCCTCGAGTTCCTCGAGGCCGAGTTCTACCAGCGTGGCCTGGACAACCTGGGCTGCTCCGGCCTGCTCGAGTCGGAGCTACTGGCCGAGTTCGGTACCGGCGACGCGATCCGTGCGCGCGTCTTCGAGGACCTCGAGGTCATCCGTGATCACGAGTTCACCCACGTCGAAGTGCTCGGCGATGTGATCACGGACCTTGGCGGCGAGCCGATCGACCAGCCGGAGTTCGACTTCGGGACGGCGGTCGAGGACCCCGACGAGTTCCTCGCCACCGCGGCGGTGCTCGAGGACACGGGCGTCGGCGCGTACGCCGGTGCGGCCCCCTCGATCCAGAACGCCGAACTGGTCCCCCCGGCGCTCAGTATCCACAGCGTCGAGGCGCGCCACGCGTCGTTCCTGCGCGTGCTCGGCGGCGAGATCGGGTTCCCCGACGCCTTCGATGAGGCGCTCGACCGGGCGACGGTCGAGGAGGCGGCGGGCCAGTTCATCGTCGACTAACCGTTCGACGCCATCGGCCCTCCACGACGGTTCTCTATGCCGATTTCCCCGAACGATCACTTCAGGTGCATGCGGAAGTTTTAAGTAGCTTTCGGTGTTACGTATTGTTAGGAAGCAACGGGTCCTCCGGTCATTTTCTCTCGCCGGAGCGCACTCCCGCGTTCACCATCCCACCATGACGAAAATCAACCAGCGAACCTACACTGACGAGTCGGCCACCGAAACCGAGGTAGACGAGGAGCAGACCGAGGAATCGGAGCTCACCTGCCCGGAGTGTGGCGGTCGACTGGAATCGGACAGCGAACACGGCGAGACCGTCTGTGCGGACTGCGGGCTCGTCGTCGAGGCCGACGAGATCGATCGCGGTCCTGAGTGGCGCGCCTTCGAGTCCTCGGAGCGCGATCAGAAGTCCCGCGTCGGCGCCCCGACGACGACGATGATGCACGACAAGGGACTCTCGACCAATATCGGCTGGCAGGACAAGGACGCCTACGGTAACTCCCTGTCGAACCGCCAGCGCCAGAAGATGCAGCGCCTCCGCACCTGGAACGAGCGCTTCCGCACGCGCAACTCCAAGGAGCGAAACCTCAAACAGGCGCTCGGCGAGATCGACCGCATGGCCTCGGCGCTGGGTCTCCCGAAGAACGTCCGCGAGACCGCCAGCGTGATCTACCGCCGGGCGCTCGAGGACGACCTCCTGCCCGGCCGCTCGATCGAGGGCGTCGCCACCGCGAGTCTCTACGCCGCCGCCCGCCAGGCGGGCACTCCGCGTAGCCTCGACGAGATCGAGCAGGTTTCCCGGATCGACCGGATGGAGCTGACCCGGACCTACCGATACGTGGTCCGGGAGCTCGGCCTCGAGGTCCAGCCCGCCGACCCCGAGAGCTACGTCCCGCGCTTCGCATCGGACCTCGAACTCTCGGACGAGGCCGAACACCGCGCGCGCCAACTGCTCCGCAACGCGAAGCAGTCGGGCATCCACTCGGGGAAGTCGCCAGTCGGACTGGCGGCCGCCGCGGTGTACGCCGCCGCGCTGCTCACCAACGAGAAGGTCACCCAGGCCGAGGTGAGCGACGTCGCGAACATCAGCGAGGTCACCATCAGAAACCGGTACAAGGAGCTGCTCCAGGCTGACGAGACGAACACGCCGGCGGGGACCGCGAGCGCGGAAGCCGCGGACTGAGACCGACGGTCGGAAGCGACGAACGGACGACCGGAGCCCTTTCATTTATAAGGAGTTGTATCAGTCCTGGTACGTATGATAACGGAACTCAAGATACTAATATAACCCTGCAACTGTAACTCTCGAGTGGTCATGAAAAAGCAGGAGCTCATCCACCTCCACGGCCTACTCGCAGAGGTATCGAACCACTACGAACAGAACGCGAACGGCGTCGATCTCGACGAGTACGAGTCGCTCGGCGTGCGACCGACGTCCATTCACAAATCGAAGACCGACCACAAGGCGGCCGTCTTCGCGCTCGCGAAGGGGATCACGGGCGACATCGACGAAACCGAAGAGGCGACTGGAACGGTCACGGCAGCACAGGCGGACTGAGGCCGACCCGTTCCCGTCCTTTTGACGGTTCCGTATCGAGCAGCGACGGCGACCGGCGGACGCCGCGTTCGAAGCCACCGCGTACGATCGATCACGAACGCGGAGCGCCAGTCGGCTCCGTTACTCGAGGAGGTCGTCGAACTCCGGGAGGACGTCGTCCTCGCCGTCGCCTGCGTCGGACTCGTCGCTTCCCTCGTTCGAGTCGTTAGACTCGTCCGTTCCGTTCCCCTCGTCGGAGTCATCGGTTTCGAGGACTTCGACCTCGAGAACCTCGAGCGGGATGTTCTCGAGACGCTGGCCGATCTCCTTTCGGGCGATCCGCGAGGCATGCTCCTCGCGCTCGACGTTGAAGACGGTCATCTCGAGCTCCAGTGCAACCAACGCCTCGTCGGCGACGATGAACGCCGGTTCGAGCTGTTCGCCGCTGGGAGAGGTCCGCTCACCCATCGAGATCTCGACGTAGTTGAGGTCCGGATTCAGCATGTCGCCGGTCTTCGAGATGGCGATCCGGACGGCCTCGTCCGGCGTGGAGACGTCGTACACCGGGACTGCGGCCTCGACGACGACTCTGCAATCCATGGTGTCATACATCACCAGCCAGCGGTATGAATGTTACCTCGGTCCCGAGATCGAAACTCGCAAGCGCGTTCCCTCCCGATCAGTGGACGATGGAACGCGGCGCGATCCCGATCGAGGAGTGCCCCGGCGGGATGGATCTCCGACTAACGCTCGAGAGCGGCCAGTCGTACTGCTGGCGGCGCGATGACGGGCTGATGTACGACGGCGACGACGGGGGCTGGTATCACACGGTCGTCGACGGGACTGACCCCCGATCGGCCGCCCCCGCCGGGAGCGGCGAGTTGATCCGGGTGCGCCAGCACGATGGCTCCCTCGAGTGGGAGTCGACGACGGACGCCGTCCCGCATCTCCGCCGACTGCTACGGCTCGACGACGACCTCGATGCGATAATCGAGGAAACGCCCGACGACCCGCTGATCGAGGAGGCCTATGCCACCCACCGGGGACTGCGCCTCGTCCGAGACCCGCCGTTTCCGTGTCTGATCTCGTTCATCTGTTCGGCCCAGATGCGCGTCGGGCGAATCCACGGAATGCAGGTGACGCTCTCGCGGGAGTTCGGCGACACGCTCGAGATCGACGACGAGACCTACCACGCCTTCCCGACGCCGGAACAACTCGCGGCCGCGAGCGTCGAGGAGCTCCGCGAGTGTTCGCTCGGCTATCGCGCGCCCTACGTCAGGGAGACGGCAGAGATGGTCGCGAGCGGCGAACGACCCGAGGACGCGCTGGGGAGCGCCTACGAGGACGCTCGCGACCGGCTCACGCGGTTCGTCGGCGTCGGCGAGAAGGTCGCCGACTGCGTGCTGCTGTTCTCGCTTGGCTACCTGGAGGCCGTCCCGCTGGACACCTGGATCCGGTCGGCGATCGAGGAGCACTACCCCGACTGCGATCGTGGCTCCTACCGGGAGACCTCGCGGGCGATCCGCGAACGGTTCGGCGAGCACGCGGGCTACGCCCAGACCTACGTCTTCCATTTTCTCAGAACGGGGGGCCGAGAGTCCGAAGCCCTCGAGGACACCTGATCAACGGTATCCGATATCGCGCTGCCACTCCGCTCGAAACGGGGTGGGGATGATCCTGGTCAGTCGTCTAGTCCGATAACCGAGTCCAGAATCGCACGGAGGACGAGCGGCTGGCCCCGCTCAGGCCACCGGCCCAACAATTATGCGGATAACTATCGAACCGGCGATGTGGACCAACTGAACCTCTCGCTCGCGCTCATCGGGGGACTGATTCTCCTGTTGAGTCTCAGCGCGGGGGTGTTGCGTCGGGACGTATACCGTCGTCTCCGAACCGATGGTTGCAGTTGGGTTCGGCGTACTGATCGGTCCGCTCGGACTCGGTCTGGTAGATCTCTCCCAGTGGGGGGATCCGCTCTCGATCATCGAGCAGGTCGCCCGACTGACCATCGCGATCGCAGTCACTTCGATCGCGCTTCGGCTCCCCCAGAACTACTTCCGCAAGCGGGCGAAGGCGATGGCGACGATCCTCGGACCCGGCATGATCGCGATGTGGCTCGTGAGCGGACTCGTGGTGTACGTGATCTTGGGGTTTCCCGTCTGGGTCGCGCTGCTGGTCGGCGCCATCGTCACCCCGACGGATCCGGTGCTCGCGAACACGATCGTGACCGGCGAAGCCGCGGAGGAGAACATCCCCGAGCGACTCAGGAACGTCCTCTCGGGCGAATCCGGGGCCAACGACGGCGGCGCGTATCCCCTCGTCTTCCTGGCGATCCTCATGCTCACCAGATCGACCGAGACCGCGCTGGTCGAGTGGCTCACGCGGACGCTACTCTGGGAGGTCGGCGCCGCGATCGCCCTCGGGCTCGTGGTCGGCGTGGCCATCGGACGGGCCGAACGGTTCGCGAGCTCCGAGCGCTTTCTCGAGAAGACGTCCGTACTGACCGTCACCGTCGCGCTCACGTTCGCCGCCCTCGGGTTTATCAAGCTGCTCGGCAGTGACGGAATCCTGGGCGTGTTCGTCGCCGGCCTCGCGTACAACTACGTCGCCGTCTCCAGCGACGAAGCCGAGGAACAGCAGATCCAGGAGGTGGTCAACCGACTGTTCACGTTTCCGGCGTTCGTCCTCTTCGGTATGATGATCCCGTGGTCAGCGTGGGTCGGCTTGGGCTGGCGAGGCGTCGCCGTCGTGGTCGCCGTTCTGTTGCTGCGCCGCCTGCCGATGCTGTTCGCGCTTCGGTGAGCCATCCCCCCGATCGACGGCCGCGGAGCGACGCTGTTCGTCGGCTGGTTCGGCCCGATCGGGGTCGCGGCGATCTTCTACGGGGCGCTGTCAGTGCGCCATACCGGCATGCAGACGGGATGGATCGTCGGGAGCCTCGTCGTCGCCGGATCGATCCTCGCACACGGGATGACGGCGTTCCCCGCGACGTTCCTGTACGATCGATTCGCCGACTGAGGGCGTCCTCATTCGACGGTCAAGTCGGTGATCTCGAAGGCCGCCGCGTCGGTATACTGTGGCCCTTCGGCACGGATCGTGATCTCGAACCCCTCGCCCGCAGATACGTCCGTAATGCCCCCCAACCCGGGGCCGATTTCGCTATCGATCTCGTCGTAGAAGATCACCGTGACGTCGACGGCATCGAGCGTCTCCGAGGCGAGGTTTCGCGCGGTGATCGTTGCGGTCGTCCCGATCGTGTCGGTGGTGCGGTCCATCCTGATGACCTGGACGTCGCGCTCTGAGTTCGCCGATTCGCCGTCGTCGATGGTCTCGGTCGCGTCCGCCGATCCGTTTTCCCCCTCCCGCGAGCCCGCTCCCGGTTCGCTGTCACCGCCGGTGAACCGCCCGACGCAGCCGGCGCCCGAAACGGCGAGCAGTCCGGTCGTGAGGAGGGGTCGTCGCTTCATCGTCCCACCTCGCTTCGCTCCGTATCAGCGATTTTGACGGCCCACGGACGGCGTCCTGAGATCGGTGTCGAACGCCCGACCATGATGAGTACCACTCTCCAACGCCTGAAGAGTATTACTGGTGTCAGAACCCCCCGAGGTCGGATCAGGATGGGTGACCGATCGACGATCTAACGCGGACGGCGGTTCTCGCATCGCGTATCGAACCGTGGCATGCCCGCGATCCACAGCAGGCCGATGGCCAGCAGGGTAACGCCGGTGAAGACCGACACCATCAGTCGGGGAGAGTTTGAGACGGTATCCGATTGGAACTGCCCGAGCGGGGTCCGTTCGTCGTAGTAGCGCTGGAGGGTGTTGTCGCCGGACTTGTTGATGAACGTGATCACCGGGACGATCACGCCGATCCCGCCGAGCCACTGCATGAGCGAACGCCACCACTGCAGCGTCGCCGGAAGGTCACTTTCGTAGCGGGTCATGGTCAAGGCCGCTGCCGGTGATGGCGCTCATCGACTCGAACCAGGCGTTGACCGGCGAGCGAAACGCGCGAAGCGTCGCATCACGGACCGATGGCGGGATCGTGAGGACCGCGGGATCGATGGCGACGGTCCAGGCGATGGTGAGAAACGGAAGCATGCCCGCCAGCGCGGTCACGAACCAGACGACCGCTGCGGACGTGAAGACCCCCGCTCGAGAGAGCTCCCCGGCGGTGTTACACCGCCACATCAACGCCTCTCCGACCCCGAAGACGACGAGGGCCGAACCGAGCGTACAGGGAATCGCGTAGTGCTCGTCCCACATCAGCGATACCACCAGTAGGTTCGCCATCACCGCGGCGAATCGCGTGAGTACCGAGCTAACGTTCTCTCCGACGTGGACGTACCATCTCTCACCCATTGGACGTTTTGCCCGACGTACCGTATTCCGGGCGTTCTACGAGACGCCGTTGATTACGAACTACCAGAATATGTCTTACACCACCTGCGGGCGGGCGCGGCCTCGGCCTGAGCCGAACCAAATCAGCGGACTACAACTGATATACGCGTGGGATGCCTGAAGCCCCCAATGGGCCAGTCACAGGACATCTACAACGCGTCCCGTCGGAGGGTCAAGCCACCGATCCATCGGCTGTTCGGCTGGGCGTTCGGCGGCTACGCGATGACCAGCAACACCGAGGAGGAGTACGTCGGAACGGTCCACCTGACCGAGGACGAGTTCGAGGACGTCCTCGCGGCGGCGGGGTTTCAGCGCAACCTGGTCTCCTCGTTGAAGGTGCGCGTCGACGGCAACGTTTCGAACGGCTCGTGGGCGCTCCGGGAGTCGCCGCTCGCCGACTGGCAGCTTCACGTGATCCTCCACAACGTCGACGAGAGCGTCGAGGTGTACGCCCACTGGGAGTACTCCTGGCTCACCCATCCGATCAAACACTACCGGGCGGTCGCGTGCGATCCGGAGGAGGGCGTGCGGATGACCCGCCGACTGCTGCGAAACTACGAGAGCGAGCGGTACCCCGACGGAATTCCCTTCGAGATCGAGTCGTTCTACTGGCGGACGCCGTGGTATCTCACGGTCGCCGACAGCCTCTCCGAGGATCTGACGAAGTGGATGAGCGGCATCAAGCGCCGGATCAGCGCGTTGGGGTCCTGAATTTCGGACGCCGAGCACGGCGGCACCAGCGTTTTTTGATCCGGCCCGAGAACGTCCGCCTATGAGCGACGCTGGCGATCGAACCCGCGCACACGCGTTCGTGACCGGACGGGTACAGGGTGTCTACTACCGCGCGAGCACCCGCGACGCCGCCCGCGAACGCGGCGTCGACGGCTGGGTTCGCAACCTCGAGGACGGCCGCGTCGAGGCCGTCTTCGAAGGGCCTCGAGAGGCAGTCGAATCGATGGTAGAGTGGTGTCACGAGGGCTCGCCGGCGGCCGAGGTCGAGGACGTCGAGGCCGAGTTCGGCGACCCCCAGGACGAGGACGGCTTCGAGATCAGGCGCTGATCGAGGGCGACGACGTCACTCGAGGAACCCGTCGAGCCACGGCGGCTCGTCGGTGTACTTCCACTCGGCCCACTCGGCCTTCTCGCCCGCGTAGTACGCCCGGTAGGCGGCCACCGGATCGTCGGATCGCCGGTAGCGCTCGGGCATCGCCTGCGGGCGGGGCGTCGGCTCCGCCGCGGGGAACGCGATCCGATCGGGGTCGATTCGCTCGATCACCGTCCAGCTCGCGTGATCCGCGTCCTTCCCGTAGCGTTCGACGAACTCCGCGTTGAGCGCCTTCGCGTGCTCGCGGAGCCGGAGCCAGTTCGCCCGCGACTCCGTAGCCCACCGTGTCACCGGGTGATCGACGTGGGTCGCCCGGTAGAGGAAGTCCGCCTCGTAGCCGTTCTCGCGGGCCGCCGTACAGAGCACCTGGGCCGCCTCGAGCAGCATCTTGTTCACGTGCTGGTCGCAGTGATACCGGGCGGCGAGACGAGGGTCCTCGTCGAGCCAGAAGACGTTCACGCGGGATCTATGGGCCGTGGCGGAATGAAAACGTCGTCCGCAATCTTCAACGGCCGCCCGGTCGAACCGCCTCCCATGATCACCACCGAGCGGATGGGAGCGGTCGACCGAAACGCCGAGGCGCTCGGCGTCCCCCGAAAGCAGCTGATGGAGTCGAGCGGCAACGCCGTCGCCCGCGCGGTGTGCGAGGAAGCGGACGAGGGCGATCGGGTGGCGATCGTCGCCGGGCGGGGGAACAACGGCGGCGACGCGTTCGTCGCCGCGCGCTTTCTCGACGAGTACGACCTCTCCGTCCACCTGCTGGGCAGGCCCGAATCGATCTCGACCGAGATCGCCCGCGAGAACTGGGAGGCGCTCCTCGAGGGAGGCTACGAGCCCGAGACGGTGGCCGATTCGACCGCGTTCTCGCTCTCCGATCCCGACGTGATCGTCGACGGGATGCTCGGCACCGGCATCAGCGGCGAGCTTCGCGAGCCCGAGGCGACCGCCGCGGGCGCGATCAACGACAGCGAGGCGACCGTCGTCTCGGTGGACGTCCCCTCCGGGGTGGATGCCGACACCGGCGACGTCCCGGAGAGCGCCGTCGAGGCCGACCGCGTCGTCACCTTCCACGACACCAAACCGGGACTCGCCGACCTCGACCTCGAAGTGACGGTCGCGGACATCGGCATTCCCGCCGCTGCGGAACGCTACGCCGGGCCGGGCGACCTCGCGCTGGGCGCGTCCGAACCCGACGCCGACGAGATCCGCGTGTTCGTCGTCGGCGGCGGACCCTACACCGGCGCGCCGGCGCTCTCCGCGCAGGCGGCGCTGCGCTCGGGTGCGGAGCTCTCGTTCGTCGCCTGTCCGGCCTCGATCAAGGACGTGCTCGCGGGCTACGCCGAGGACCTCATCGTCCAGGACTACGAGAGCGATCGGCTCACCGTCGACGAGGTCGACGACCTGATCGAGACGGCGACCGACTACGAGGACGTCGTCGTCCTCGGCCCCGGTCTGGGTACTGCCGACGAGACCCTCGAGGCCGCACGGGTCTTCCTCGAGGAGTTCGAGGGGCCGATGGTGGTCGACGCCGACGCCCTCTCGGTGGTCCCCGAGGTCGAGACCGACGCGACGCTGGTCTGTACGCCCAACAAGCGGGAACTGGCGGGGATGGGCGGGCCCGAGCTCGACGATCTGGAGGAAGGCGCGGAGGAGATTCGCGAGTTCGCCGCCGATCTCGGCCACGTCGTGATGGCGAAGGCGGAGGCGGACGTCGTCTCCGACGGCGAGCGCACCCGGATCTCGACGGCGGGCACCCCCGGGATGGCCGTCGGCGGCACCGGCGACACCCTCGCGGGGATCACCGCCGCGTTCGCGAAGGAGAACGACCCGTTCGACGCCGCCGTAGCGGCCTCCTACGCCAACGGGCGGGCGGCCGAGCTGATCGACGACCGCGAGGGCGGACTGCTGGCGTCTGACCTGCTCGACGTCCTCCCGCGGGCGATCTGGGGGGAACGATGAGCGACGAGCGCGACCTCACCCATGTCGACGAGTCGGGCGAGGCCCGCATGGTCGACGTGGGCGACAAACCCGATACGGCCCGTCGGGCGGTCGCTGCCGGCGAGCTTCACCTGAGTGAGGGGACGATCGCCGCGATCCGCGAGAACGACGTCGAGAAGGGTGACGTGCTCGCGACCGCCCGCGTGGGCGCGATTCAGGCCGTGAAACACACCTGGGAGACGATCCCGATGTGTCACCAGATTCCGATCACGAACGTCGACACCGAGTTCGAGGTAAGCGATGATCGGGTCCGCCTCGAGGTGGCCGTCGAGACGACCGGCAAGACCGGCTGCGAGATGGAGGCCCTGGAGGGCGTGACGACGGGGCTGAACGTCGTCTGGGACATGGTGAAGGCGGCGGAGAAGGACGGGGAAGGTCAGTATCCCGGAACGCACATCGACGGCGTCCGGGTGCTCGAGAAACGAAAGCGACCACTGGAATAGCACACCCGGGGCCATCGTCGTCGGAACCGCCGAACGGCATGCGCGAGACGGTGAACGAACGTACGAGGTGGGGTCGAGAGGGCCTCACGCCGTTGTCGGAGATGGCTTCCATCACGGGCCGACGATCGGTACTTGTGGGGTCCCCTGCAGCCCGAACGATCGAATCGACGGCCCGATGCGTGGGGAGCGGATTCAGGCGGATTCGGGCACCGACAGGTCGCTCGCCTTCGCTCGTGACTGCTCGACTACGTCCGGCCGGGCGGCGAACTCGACGAGCACGTGGTCCTCGTCGTAGGTCACCTCGTCGACGCGGGTGTTGTCGTGGAGCCACGAGACGAGGCTCATCGTCTCGTCAACCATCGGGAGCATCAGCCGCTCGCGTTCGAGCGGCGGGAGCTCCCGTGCGATCCGTTCCAACAGCGCCTCGACGTTCAGCCCCTCCTTACCGCTGACCGCGACGGGGTTCGGCGCGAGCGCCGAGAGTGCCTCGCGCTTCTCCTCGAGTTCCTCGTCGTCGATCGCGTCGATCTTGTTCAGGACGGTGACGATCGGCGCCTCGTTTCGCTCGTAGAGCGTATCGTGACAGGTGACGAGCTTCTCCCGGATCTGCTCGATCGGCTCGCTCGCGTCCACCACGAGGAGGACGAGATCCGCACGATAGACCTCGTCGAGCGTCGAGCGGAACGACTCGACGAGCCAGTGGGGAAGATCGCTGATGAACCCCACCGTGTCGGTGAGCAGGACGTCGCGCTCCATGTCGGCCCGGCGGGTCGTCGTGCCGAGCGTCGTGAACAGCCGGTCGCGCGACTCCGCGGTGGTGTCGAGGTCGGGGTGGAGTTCCTCGTTCTCGTCGACCGCGAGATCGGCGGCCAGCTGTCTGAGCAGCGTCGACTTGCCGGCGTTGGTGTAGCCCGCGAGCGCGACGAGATCGAACCCCGACTGGCGGCGTTCCTCCCGTCGGTGTTCCTCGGTCTTGGCGATGCTCTCGAGCTCGTCCTTGATACGGCTGATCTGGGCCTTGATGTCGCGCTCGCGCGACTCGTCGTACTCGCCGAGCCCCATGAATCCCGGGTGCTCCTCGCGCTTCGCGAGGCTCACCTTCGCGTCGACTCGTGGCAACTCGTAGCGAAGCTCGGCGAGCTCGACCTGGAGCTGTGCCTTCTTTGTCTGGGCGCGCTGGCCGAAGATGTCGAGGATCAGCGTGAATCGGTCGATCACCTCGACGTCCTCGGGGAGTTTGGTTCCGATGTTGTAGATCTGGTAGGGGCCCAGGCGGTTGTCGAAGACGACCGCCTCGGCGTCGGTTCGGGCGACGCGGTCCGCCAACTCCTCCACCTTCCCCTCTCCGAAGTGGTAGGCGGCGTCCTCGGTTCGTGTCTGTGTGACCTCGTCGACGACGGTGTAGCCGGCCGCACGGACCAGATCACGGATCTCCTCCGTGTCGGCGACCCCGTCGTCCACTCGTTTCGCGATGATCGTTCTCATAACAGGAGTTCTCTGGCTGCGTAGGCGGCGTGGTGGGCGACCTCGACGGTCTTTCGCTCGGCGATGCTCTCGACGTACTTGAAGCCGGACTCGAAGGCGGGATCGATTCCGATCGCGGGCTCCTCGTAGAACTCGCCGCGCTCGGCGACGACCGGGCCGGGCGGCACGATCGGCAGCGCCGAGACCGCGTCGACCGAGACCGACAGCGTGTTCTCGAGGGTGGGCTGGCCGTGAGCCGTCGCAAAGCCCATCCCTCCGACGTCCCGAAGCCGGTTCGAGTCGATCGTCGCCGCGACCGCGGCGGCTACCATGAGGTACTCGTCGGCCTCCTCGTGGCGACCGCTGATGTCGATGCCGACCACGTCAGCCGCGCCGGCGCTCCACCTCGGTTCGTCCGGTTTCGCCGCCTCGCTGTCGCATACGCGCGAATACGCACCCGGTCGACTTCAATCCCGCGCCCGGCCGGAGGGTAACGTCGTCGACGGGGACGCCGTCCGGGCCTTCGAGCCGACCGGCGGGCCGGCTCCGTACTCGGAAACGGCGGGCTGGCCGGCGCGGCTAGCGCGTGCCGAGGTCGTCCTCGTCCTCGACGATGCGGATCTCGCCGGTGCCGCTGGTGTGCTCGTTCACCAGGTCGTAGAACTCGTTCTGCATCCCCGCGGGGAACTCGAGTACGCCCACCCACGAGCCGTCGTTCTGCCACTCCTCGTCCTGCAGGTCGCCGAACTGACGGATCTGTGCCTGTGCGCTGCCCGCGTACTCCGCGGGTAGCTGCACCGCGACCACCACTTCGTCGAAACGGATGGGGATCACCGGTCTGAGGGCGTCGAGCGCGTCGTCGACCTGCGCCTCGACCGGCTCCATCGGATCGACTCGGAAGCCGGCCTCCTCGAGGGCGTTCTCGATGCGATCCGGCGGGTGGGGCGCGTTGTCCATCTGGGGGTTGACCGCGTTGCGCGCGATCCGGTTGATCAGCCGGCGGCGCTTCTGCTCCTGCATCTCGCGGCGCTGGTCGGCGGTGATCTGGATCTCCCCGCGCTTGATCACCTCGGGGATGATCTCCATCGGGTCCGTCGTGTCGAAGACCTTCTCGAGGTCGTTCTCGGCGGGACGGTCCCCGCGGGAGGCGTCCTCGAAGACGTCCTCGGCGGCGATCACCTCCTCAAGGTCGCCGTCGAACTCGTCGCGTTTGATCGCGAGTGCCGCGTCGGGATCGACGAGCACCTCGAACCGCGCGCCGTGTGACTCCAGGCGCGCCGTCACCGCCTCGTCAAGCGAAATCATACCCGACCATATCGGTCGGGCGATAAAAGGGCTTCTGGCGCTACTCGTCTCCCGCGTCCTCGTCCTCGTCCTCGTCCTCGTCGGCCAGCAGTTCGAACTCCGCGAGGTAGCTGTCGAGCTGGTCGTCCTCGATCGGGGTGAACTCCGCGCTCTCGGTGGGGATCGTCGCCATGCCGATGCTCTCGGGTCGGAGCTCGCCCTCGTTCGCCTCCGCAAGCGCGCGCAGCGCGAGCTCGACGCCGCCTTCGAGGTCCATTCCCTCGTCGTAGTTGTCCTCGAGGTAGTCCTCGATCTCCTTCCGGTCGGCGCCGACCGCGAGCGCCTTCCACTCGTAGGGCGTGCCGGAGGGGTCGGTCTCGTAGAGGCGGGGTTCGCCGTTCTCGATGCCGCCGATGATCAGCGCCACCCCGAAGGGTCGTGCGCCGCCGACCTGGGTGTACTGCTGGATGTGGTCGGTGACGTCCTTCGTGAGCGTCTCGATGCCGATCGGCTCGCCGTAGCGAAGCCGGTTGACCTGGGCGTTCCGGCGGGCGAAGTCGATCAGCTGGCGGGCGTCGGCGACGTGGCCCGCGCTCGCGATGCCGATGTGGTCGTCGGCCTTGTGGATCTTCTCGACGCTGGTGCGCTCCATCAGCGACGATCGGATGCGTTTGTCGACCGCCAGGACGACGCCGCCGGCGGTCCGGATTCCGATGCTCGCCGTGCCGCGTTTTACCGCTTCACGGGCGTACTCGACCTGATAGAGACGTCCGTCCGGGGAGAAGATGGTGATCCCGCGGTCGTACGCCTGCTGTTGTTGTCCCTGCATGATATCACACTGTAGTTACATCGAGGTCCGTCGCGCCGGTGTACGCATCGTCGGTCCGCACGTCGACGGCGCCGTCACGGACGACGGCGGGCCGCTCTGCGTTCTCGAACACGACTCGATTCTCGCCCGAAACTTCCGGTCGGCGTCCTAAATAGTTTTCTTCACAGGCGCGTACCGTCCCGGCTACGCCGCGAACGAACACGCCGGCGGGCTGGCCGTCGACCTCGTCGATGCAGGCGAGCACCGCCCGCGTCTCCTCGACGGTGTCGCGGCGGGTGCGGACCACCGCCTCGCCGACGCCGTCTTCGTGGTCGAAGGAGAACAGCCGCAGGTCGGCGTCCGCGCTTCCGGGATCGCCGAGCAGGTTCTGGCCCGCGTACCAGAGCTCGCGCTGGAAGTCGCGACGCGAGAGGTGAGCGTCGGGCCAGCTCTCGATCCCGACCGCGAGGTAGCGCCACTTCGGACGCAGGTGTTTCGGGAGATGCCTCACGCCTAAGCAACGGGCCCCGGGACGGATAGGTTCGCCGTTGTCGGCGAGCTATGGGGGTTCCACAAGCCCGCCTCACTCGAGGCGTTCGCCGACCAGCACGCCGACCTGGTCGTGGACGCGCCGCGCGCCGGTGACGGCCAAGCCCGCCTCGGTGAACGCCTCGACTAGCGTGCCGACGGTGGCGGGATCGTCGACCTCGGGGCTGTAGAACGGTTCGTCGGGGTCCGGCTTACCGAAGAACATGACGTCCCCGAGGACGAACTTCCGAGGATCGAGGGCGGCAATGGTCTCGATCGCCTCGCGCTTCTCCTCGTCCGAGAGGTGGTGCATCGCGAAGTTCGAGACGACGATATCTACCTCGCCGTCGTAGTTCGGCTCGCGAAACCGTCCCTCGCCGAACTCGACGGTCCCGGACCCGCCAGTCCGGGAGCCAGCCGAATCGGCGGTCGATTCGGCGCCGTTCTCGATCCCCGCGGTGGCGGCCTTCTCGCGCGCCTTTTCGAGCATCCCCTCGCTGATGTCGCGGCCGACGACTCGCTTGGCGTCGTCCGCGAGCGCCAGCGCGATGGCACCGGTTCCCGTACCGATGTCGAGCACGACGTCGTCGGGGCCCGGATCCGCGAGCTCGATCACGAGGTTCGCACACGCCCTGTAGGCCTCGCTGTCCTGGCTGTCGTCGTACTCCGCGGCTTGTGCGTCGAACCGGCTCGCGTGTTCCTCAACGGTCCGTTTCATACCGTCCCCTACGGACGCCCGGCTCAATGAAGGACTCGGAGAGGCGTTCGCGGTTCCGTTCGGCGAGCCGGTCCCACTCGCGGAGCCCGCTCCGGATCTGCACCTCCGAGAACCCGATCCGCTCCCCGACTGCGACCAGCTCGCGTGGCGCTCGAAGCTGGAGGTGGCTCGTCGGCTCCGCGCTCACGACGTACGGTACGTCGTACTTCCCGACGAGCTCGCGAAGCTTCCGCAGGTCCGAGAGCGCCTGCACTCGGCGTCCACCCTCCGCACGGAGGACGGGATCGAGGTCGAACTCCACGCGGACGCCGTTTCGCGTGGCGGCCTTCGCGAGCACGTGGTTGAAGTCACCCTCGCCGCGGGTGGGGTGGGCGAGCACGTCGACGCGCTCCTGTTCGACCGCGAAGCGGTTCAGCGCGTTCGTCCCGCCGTGGACCGCCAGCACGGGGAGCTCCTCGCGGTAGCTCCCGAGGTAACCGCTGGCCCGCTCGGGGTCCTCCGCACGGATCTCGATGCCCGGAACGACGTCGATCCCGTAGCGCTCCGTGATCCGCTCGGGATCGTACTCGGCGCGGGCGTCGCCGTGGTTGCGGACGACGATCCCCTCGAAGCCGTACTCGCGGGCGGCGTGGGCGAAGCGGGCGACGGTCGATCGGCCATCAGGGTGGGCGTGGACCGCCTCGTACATACCCTCCGTACCGCCGGGCCCGCCATACCCGTGGCGGTTTCCGGGCCAAGGTTAAGGGGTCGGGCGCTCGTACCCCGACACGTATGTCTGGACGTAGAAACCCGTTCGACGACATCGAGGAGCTGTTCAACCGGTTCAGCCAGCAGTTCGAGAACCAGTCCGGCCTCAACCAGGACGTCTTCGGCATGGCGGGCGGGAGCCGCATGAGCATCGACCTGGCCGACCGGGACGACGAGTACGTCGTCACGGCCGACACCCCCGGCTTCGAACGGGAGGAGATCAGCGTCCGCGTCACGGACGACACCCTCAGCATCGAGGCCGACCGCGAGGAGTCGACCGAGCAGGAGGACGAGACCTACATCCGAAGCGAGCGCCGCAGCGAGTCGATGCGTCGATCGATCCGGCTGCCCGAACCGGTCGAGGAGGAGTCGGTCTCCGCGACGTACAGAAACGGCGTGCTGACGATCACGCTCCCCAAGCGCGACGCCGCCTCCGGCGGGCGTACCATCGACATCGAGTAGGTCGACGGATCGTGGCAGGGCCCCAGTAACGACTACGACGACGGCCGTCGAACGTCGACGCGTGACTACCTGCCAGCGCTGTGACGGCGAGTTCGAACCGGAGGAGCTGATCCGCCACGAGCGACCGCGGCTCGTCCTCGTCCACTGTCCGGACTGCGGGACGTTTCTCGGCGAGTACCACGACCACGGACGCGGATGAGCGGGTGCAAGCACCAACCACTATGGACGTGTCCCGCGTAGCCCGAGCACCGAGCGCCGTACGACGACCGGAGCAACCATGGAAAGCATCAATCCTGCGACCGGCGAGACGATCGAAACGTACGACGACCACGGCGACGAGGCGGTCGACGCCGCGCTCGACCGCGCCGACCAGCGCTTCGAGTCCTGGAGCGAGCGGCCGATGAGCGAGCGCCAGGAGCTGCTCGCGAACGCCGCGGAGGTGCTGTACGAGAACGAGGACGAGTACGCCGAGCTGATGACCCGCGAGATGGGCAAACCCATCAGCCAGTCCCACGCGGAGATCCAGAAGTGTGCGTGGGTCTGTGAGTACTACGCCGAGCGCGCGGGCGAGTTCCTCGCCGACGAACACCTCGGGAGCGAGCCGGAGGCCGAGACGTTCGTCTCCTACGAGCCGATGGGGACGGTGCTCGCGGTGATGCCGTGGAACTTCCCGTTCTGGCAGGTGTTCCGCTTCGCCGCCCCCCACCTGACGGCGGGCAACGTGGGCGTCCTCAAACACGCCTCGAACGTCCCGGGCTGTGCGAAGGCCATCGAGGAGGTGTTCGAGGAGGCGGGCTACCCCGAGGACGTGTTCACCTCGCTTCTGGTGGGCTCGGACGCCATCGAGGAGATCATCGCGGACGACCGCGTCGCCGCGGTCACGCTGACCGGGAGCGAGGGTGCCGGACGGGCCGTCGGCGAGGCCGCCGGGAGCAACGTGAAGAAGAGCGTGCTCGAACTCGGCGGGAGCGACCCGTTCGTCGTCCTCGACGACGCCGACCTCGACGCCGCGGCCGAAACCGGCGTGCAGGCCCGGACGATCAACTCCGGGCAGTCCTGCATCGCCGCGAAGCGGTTCATCGTCCACGAGGGCGTCTACGACGAGTTCCTCGAGAAGTTCACGGAGGAGATGGACGCCCTCCAGATGGGCGACCCCGCGGACGAGGAGACGAACGTCGGCCCGCAGGCCCGCGAGGACCTCGTCGAGGATCTCCACGAACAGGTCGAGGAGAGCGTCGAGATGGGTGCACAGTTGGAGCTCGGCGGCGAGCCGGCCGACCGCGAGGGATCCTTCTACCAGCCGACCGTGCTCGCCGAGCCGCCGCTCGACTCGCCGGCGGCCGCAGAGGAGGTGTTCGGTCCCGTCGCAGCCGTCTTCAGCGTCGAGGACGAGGACGAGGCGATCGAGCTCGCGAACGACGCCCGCTACGGGCTCGGCGCGTCGCTCTGGACCGACGACCTCGACCGTGGCGACCGGCTCGCCCGTCGGGTCGAGGCGGGCTGTGTCTTCGTCAACGAGATGGTCAAGTCCGACCCGCGTCTGCCCTTCGGCGGCGTGAAGAACTCGGGCTACGGCCGCGAGCTCTCCCGACACGGCATCCGGGAGTTCGTCAATCAGAAGACGGTGTGGGTGCAGGCGGCCGGCGAGCGCGACTCGGTCGCGACGGAGTAATGAGGGACGCCCCCCGAGAGACCACCGTGCAAGGACGCGAATCCGGAGGGTCCAGACGGCGGCTGCTCCGTGCGACCGGGACGCTCGCGGCGCTCTCGCTCGCGGGCTGTTCGGGCGTGGTCCCGAGCGGGCCCGCCCAGGTCGACGAGGGGGAACCCGAGACCTACACGCTGACCGTCCATCTCGAGCAGACCAACGGCGAACCGGCCCACGAGGCGTCGGTGTCGGTCGTGACCGAGGAGGGGCTCATCCAGCGGGCGGAGGCGACGGTGCCCGACCGCGAGGGGGTCGTCAGCTTCGACCTCGAGAACGGCGACTACCTCGTCGAAGTCGAGAGCCAGGAGTACACGAACGTCGAGGAGCCGGTCACGGTCGATGGCGAGGACGTCGAGATAACGGTCACCCTTGAGCGCGGCTACGAGTGACCGGTCAGTTCTCGTCCCTGACGACGAGCACCGGGACGGGGGCGTTGTCGACGACGCGTTCGGAGACGCTCCCCATCGTGAGCAGCTTCTCGCGCGGGCTCTTGCCGTGGGTGCCGATCGCGATCAGGTCGATCCCGGACTCCTCGGCGTAGTCGAGGATCTCCTTGTGTGGCGTCCCGTATCGGATCTCGGAGACCACCTCGAGGTCGGCCTCCAGCGCACGGGATTCGACCGCGTCGACGGCTTCGCGACCCTCGGACTCGAGCGTTTGCTCGAGTTCCTCGCGGGCGTCGCCGTCGGCGGAGCGAACGACGCGACCGTCGATGACGTACAGCGCGTGTACGGTGGCGTCGTTGTCGCGTGCGATCCGCAACCCGTGTTCGAGCGTCGTCTCGACCGTCTCGCTTCCGTCCGTCGGAACCAGCACTCGATCGTACATACGCCGTCGGTTCGCGGGGCCCGCACTTCTATCTATTCGATGGACGCCCGACGTTCCTCGCCGGCAGTGCAGTGATGGTGCTCGCGGCCGTCGACCCTCCATGACCAAAGCGTCCGACCTGCTGGTCGAGTGTCTCGAGGCCGAAGGGGTAGAGTACGTCTTCGGCGTACCGGGCGAGGAGCTCGAGGACCTGCTCTTCTCGATCCGTGACTCGAACGTCGAGTTCGTCCCGACCCGCCACGAACAGGGCGCGGCGTTCATGGCCGACGTCCACGGCCGCCTGACCGGCGAGGCGGGCGTCTGTCTCAGTACGCTGGGTCCGGGCGCGACGAACCTCCTCACCGGAGTCGCCGACGCACACCTCGATAAGAGCCCGCTGGTGGCGATCACCGGTCAGGGGGGGCGCGAACGGCTCCACAAGGAGAGCCACCAGGCGCTGGACATCGTCCACATGTTCGAACCCGTGGTGAAGTGGAACACCCAGCTCGGAGAGCCCGAGATCGTCGCCGAGTCGGTCAGAAAGGCGTTCAAGCTCGCCGAACACGAGAAGCCGGGCGCGACCCACCTTGAGTTCCCCGAGGACGTCGCGAGCGAGGAGACGAGCGACACCCCGCTGCCCACGCGCGATCGGGTTCGTCGGCCGGATCCGGACCCGGACACCGTAGAGCGCGCGGCGACCCTGCTCGAACGCGCCGAGCGCCCGATCGTGCTGGCGGGAAACGGCGCGGTCCGGACGCGCGCCCAGGACGGGCCGGGTCGGGACTCCGAGAGCGCGAACCGGCTCCGCGAACTCGTCCACCGAATGGGCCTCCCGGTCGTCGCAACCTACATGGGGAAGGGAGCGATCTCCGACCGGGAGCCCTACTCGCTTCTGACGCTCGATTCGGGCCTCGACGGCGAGGGGGGCGAGGCCATCGAGAGCGCCGACTGCGTGCTCGCCGTGGGCTACGACATCGCCGAACACGACCCCGCGGGCTGGAACCCCGACCTCGATACGACGATCATCCACGTCGACCACGAGCCCGCGGAGGTCTATCGCCACTACAACCCAGAGGAGGAGATCGTCGCGGACATTCCCGCGAGCCTGCAGGCGATCGAGGAGGCCGTAAGTCCGGGTGCGGGGAAGACCTGGTGTACCGAGATCCACGACCGGGTGATCGACCACGTCACCGCACGGCCCGAGCCCGACGAGCCGTTCTCGGTTCGCCGGACGCTGCCGATCCTGCGCGAGGTGATGGCCGACGAGGACGTCCTGCTCTCGGACGTCGGCAGCCACAAGATGGCGATCGCCCAGGCGTTCCCGACCTACGAGCCCAACACCTGCATCATCTCGAACGGGCTCGCGAGCATGGGGATCTCGGTTCCGGGTGGCCTGGCCGCGGATCTGGCCTGCGAGTCGAACGTCGTCGCGGCGACCGGCGACGGCGGCTTCCTGATGAACGGCGCCGAGATCGAGACGGCCACGCGCCTCGGGCTGGGCTATACGATCCTGCTGTTCAACGACAACGACTACGGGCTGATAAGCGAGAAACAGGAGCAACACCTCAGCGAGCACTTCGGGACCACGCTCCAGAACCCCGACTTCGTCACCCTCGCCGAGAGCTTCGGGATCGAGGGCTACCGGCCCGAGTCGTGGGAGGAGCTACGATCGACGCTCGAGGAGGCGGTCCCCTCCGACGAGATGGCGCTGGTGGAGGTCCTCCTGGAGTGACCGTTTCGCTCTCCCGGCGCTCGTGAGGCCACCTTCTTCAAACGTCCCCGGCGAATGCGAGCTTCGTCGCTAGCGTATAGCGGGCGTAACGACGAGGATGGAGCCTCAATCGTCCGTTACCACGTCGGGAATCGGGATCGGTTTCGGGGCTCTGGAAGGAGCCACGCCGGTACCAGCCGCGTGAGAACGACCATCCCCGTCAGTTCGACGAGCGTCTGTGTCACGACGACGGCCGGTGCCAGCCGATAGCCTGCCGGCAGCGCGAGCGCCAGCGGCAGGACGACCAGCGAGTTCCGGGTGACCGACGTGAACACGAGTGCACGGCTCTCCTCGACGTTCATCCGGAGGAGTCCAGCCGCGAGTCACCCGAGCAGCGGCATCACGACGAGGAACGCGACGTACACCGGGACGACGGCTGCGATCTGATCGATCGAATCCCGTACGCGGGGGAGCTGTGAGGCGATGACGACAGGGGAACGACCACTCCGGGGGTGAGCGCTCGCTCGATACGGCTCGAGCATCGCGCGTCGGTTAGTTCGAGCTAACTTCGGGTGTAACGAGCGGTACTCCGACGTCGCTATCGAGCGTTGCGCCGAGGACCGTCTCGTAGATCAGGTGGAGGACGAGCGTCGCCACTACCAGCGACCGCTCGATCGAACGTTCGCATTCACGTCAGCCGACGAGCGCGCGTCCGCGTCGCGAGACGGCGAAGAGGCCGATCCCCAGAAGCGACCACAGCAGCACCATGAGCCACTCGTAGGGCCAGAGGAGCGCGGAGGGACCGCCGGGGAGATAGAGCAGGACGAAGAGGGCCGAGAGCACGAGCGCGATCGCGCCGGTCGCGTAGCCGGCGGGGACCCGGAAGGGACGTTCCATTTCGGGCTCGCGGTAGCGCAGGACGAGAAACGAGACGCAGACGAGCAGCCACGCGACGACGATTCCCAGTCCTCCGGCGTTGACGATCCAGCCGAGCATCCCCTCGCCGAACAACGGCGCGAGCGCCGATGAGACGCCGATCAGGGCGATGGCGTTGTGAGGCGTGTTGTACTCGGGGTGGGTCCTCGCGAGGAAGGCGGGCAACATTCCCGAGTCCGCCATCGCGAAGATCGCTCGGCTGCCGCCGATGACGAAGGCGTTCCAGCTGGTGAGGATGCCGGCGATCCCGGCGATCGCCATCAGTCGGCCGATCGCCACGCTGTCGTAGAGCGCCTCCATCGCCGCCGCCGCGGGCAACGGGCTCTCGACCAGCTGAGCGCCCGGAAGCGCACGGCTCGATCCCCAGATGACGGTGATGTAGAAGAGCGTCGCGAGCACGACGGAGACGACGATGATCGTTCCCAGCGCGCGCGTGGGAACGTCGGCCTCCTCGGCGGCCTGGGGGATCACGTCGAAGCCGACGAACATGAACGGCGTCGCGAGGACGACCCCGAAGATCCCCGCCGTCCCGGCGACCACCGGCGGGTCGGACGAGGGCTGGCCGCCGGTGATCGCGCCGATCACGAGCACCACGCCCGCCAGCGCGATGACGACGGTGACGATCGCCTGTAGCTGGGCGGCCGGCCGGATGCCGATGTAGTTGACATACGTCATCACGGCGGCGCCGAGCACGCCGACGGCGACCCACGTCGCGTAGACCGGGTCGCCGGCGATCGACCAGAGTTCGACTGCGTTGAACCCCGGGATCACGTACGCGAGCGCGGAGGGCAGCGCCACGGCCTCGAAGGCGGCGACGCTGACGTAGCCGAAGGCGATCGCCCACGTACAGACGAACGACCCCGCCACGCCGAGCGCCCGGTGACTGTAGACGTGTTCGCCGCCGACGAACGGCATCGCCGAGGCGAGTTCGCCGTAGAGGACGGCGACGAAGACCACGAGCACGCCGCCGACGACGAACGCCGCGATCGCGCCGAGCGGTCCGCCGTCGTCGATCCACTGGCCCGAGAGGACGATCCACCCCCAACCGATCATCGCGCCGAACGCGAGCACGAGCAGATCGCGTTGCGAGAGCGCCTTCACCAGCCCGCGTTCGGTCGTATCAGAGTTCGACATACGCGACTCCTCACGCGGGGGTCTGATATACGTATACGTTCGTCGGACGGTGATCGGTCCGGGGAACTACAGCGCCTCGCGGACGTTCTCGAGCGCCGCCGCCTTCTTCGCGGGGTAGGCCTCGACCTTCGCTCGGAGGGTGATCCCCTCGCCCAGCGAGACATCGCCGTGGAACGCCGCCTGCTTATCGAGCGTGAGAAACAGCTCGCAGTTCTCGGTCACCCGGTCGTCGAGTTCGGCCTCGACCCGTTCGAGGTCCGCCGACTCGCGGAGCCGCGAGAGCACGTGGCGGACGTCGTCGGCGTTCTCGACCCGCGCCGAGAGGACGAGGATGCGGTCGCCGTGGTACCCCTCGGTCTCGGCTCGCTCGATCGGGAACTCCTCCGGGAGGTAGGTTCGCAGCGCGTCCTCGACCCGTTTCTCGTCCTCCGTCGCGTAGCAGAAGGCGCGCAAGTCGACGTAGTGAAACGGGACGCTCGCCATCGGCGCTACTCTTCTTCGTCGTCCGCAGGCTGGAGGTCGTCCTCCGGGATGCCGGTCTCCTGGCCGTCCTCGAAGCTGACGGTGTAGGTGGCGTCGCCGAACATCGTCTCCATCACCTGCGTAACTCGTCCCTCCTGGCCGTCGTAGTCGCTGTGTGCGTCCGACAGCACGACGCGGTCGTCCTCCTCGTAGCTCATGGCGGGACGTAACCCGCGATCGGTTAAAAGCCCCGTGGTTCGGCGGATGCTGGCGAAGCGTTATTGACGCCGTGAACGCTGGTTCCGATATGCACGACTCCGCCCTCGCGACGATCCCGGTGAGTGGTTGAATGACCACGTTCGACGACCTCTGGTACCAGGCGACCGAGGCGAGCCAGCGCGCCGAACAGGCGTATCACCGGCTCGACCAACGGTACGAGACGCCGCTCGAGTTCGAACGCCGCCGCGGCGTCTCCCGGCCCCGGTTTCGAACCCTCTCGGATCGAATCCGTCGGTTCGGCGCGCCGTACGGTGCGCACACGATCGTCTACCGACCGAACGGCGAGCTCCTGTTGGCGCGCCACGAGGGCGTCGACATGTGGGTGCTCCCCGGCGGGGGGCTTCAGTCGGGAGAGGGGTTCCGCGAGGCCGCCGAGCGCGAACTCCACGAGGAGGCGGGCGTCGAGGCGAGCTACGAGGGGCTCGCCGTTCTCACGCGGGTCACGATCGTCTGCGACGAACACGAGACCTGGGGCGTGCTGCCGGTCTTCGCCGCGCGCGCGGAGACGACCGATCCCGTCGTCAACGACCCCGACGGGGAGATCTCGGCGGCGCGCTGGTTCGCGGAGCTACCGCCGGACACCCGCGACCGCGACCAGCTACTCGCGTGGCGGGATCGAACGCTCTGATCACGAGTCGGGACCGTAGCTCCTCCCCTCGCGGGTGTCGGCGCGCATCCGTCTGAGCATCGCCTGTGCCTGGGCCGCGTCGTAACCGAACAGCACGTCCTTCGCGTAAGCGTCTGCGACCTCCGTCGCGTGGATCAGCTTGTCCACGTCGACGTCGACCGTGTAGAGCTCGATACTGAAGGGTCGAGAGAGCGCGCTCTCGAAGCCGCTCGCGATGGTCTCGAGCCAGTAGGTCGTGGAGTAGGCCATGTCGTACAGCGGGATCACGAACTCGTCGACGTGCTCCTCGAGTTCGTCGATCGAGAGACCGGCGCGCTCGTAGAGGTGACCCGGGTACGGGTCGGGATACAGCGTGAGATACGTCCGACCGGGGATCCGATCGGCGGCCTCGGCGACGAACTCGGTGATCACCGAGGCGCGCCACTCGAGGCGATCCTCGAACTCGCTCTCGTCGAACAGCCGGTTGCAGCGCTCACAGAAACAGTAGCCCTGGCGGGGGAAGCCGACGTCGTCGAGACGGACGTCCTCGTTGGCCTCGGCGGCCTCGCTCACCATCTCCAGCAGCCCCTCGCGGTAGCCCTCGTGGGTCGGACAGACGTACGCCCAGTCGAAGTAGGGACGCTCGCGGGTGGCACGCTCGCCCGCCTCGTTGACGGGGACGAGCTCGGGCGAGGACTCCGCGGCGGCGTTGTCGCCGAAACACGAGATCATGTTGATCGCGTCGGGGATCGGCTCGGTCGCCCGACCGCTGACCTGCTTGTACTCGTAGAACGCCAGATCGAACTCGGGCCAGGAGCACTCCTCGGCGTTGCGCGTGACGACCCCGAACATGGGTGGAGTAGCTGCGGCGCGCGTAAGTGCGTTGCTACGTCACGCGGCGAGCGCGTCCCAGGAACCGCGGTGTCGTTCCGCCGATCGAAGGCCCGGAGTAACGTCGACGTCAGGCCACAGGACTTTTTATCACGACTGGACCACCGTTCGACATGGAACGGTCCCGGATCGACAACACCCGGTACGCCCGCGGCGGCTTCGTTGCCGGAGTGGCGATCTTCGTACTCGGCATCCTCGGCCACGTGGTCGGCCCTTCGGTGATCGGTCCCCTCCCCGCCTGGGAGCAGACGCTGTTCGCCCTCATGGAGGGCGGCGGCATCCTCCTCGCGTTGTGTTCGCCGATCGTCTTCGCGGTCGTGCTCCCCCTGATCGAGTAGCTCGATCGGATCAGTAGACCGCGTCGAAGAACGCGACCTCGAGCGCCACCGCGCGTCGAAACAGCCGTTCGATTCCCCTCTGACGATCCTCGGAAAGCGCGGGACCACGCTCGTCGAGTTCGGAGCGCAGCCAGCCGACGGTCGATTCGAACGCCGGCGTCGCGTGAAGTTCGATCCACTCGGCGAGGTAGAACGCCTCGGGATGGTCGTCGGTCGCCGTCGCCCACTCGAGGTAGATCCACTCGACGGGGACGAGCACCGCGAGCGTCTCGGTGTAGCCGCCCTCGTGAGCCGCACGCAAGAGCAGGTCGCGAAACGCGGCGGTCGTCTCGTTCATCTCGGGGTCGACCCAGACGGACTCCGGAACCGAGAGCGCCTCGAACGATCGACGGAAGTAGTCGTCCTCGTCGGTGGTGATCGCGCCGAGGAACGCCGCGAGTTCGGCCTTCGCCTCCATCGTCGGTGCCTGACCGACGCCGTAGCCGACGAGCGAGACCAGCGTCTCGACGAACGCGTAGTCCTGGACGAGATATCGAGCGAACGCCTCGTCGGCGAGCGTGCCAGCGCCGAGCTCCTCGACGAACGCGTGGGTCGTCGCGTCCGTCCAGTCGGGCTCCGCGCGCTCGCAAAGCCAGTCGGTGAAACGCGGCTCCTCGCGCCCGGCCGCGTACGCGTCGAACGACGCGGGGGCGTCGTTATCGTTGCCGCTCATACCGGCCACCCCTCCTCGTTCCAGGCGGCGTCCCAGAAGAGGTACTCGTAGCGCGCGGAGGTCACGAACGTCTCGCGGTAGCGCTCCCTTCGAGCCTCGCTCGCGTCGGCGGCGACCTCGTCCATCAGCCCCTTACACCAGTCCGCGAGTTCGGTGAACTCCGCGCTCGAGTACATCTCGATCCACTCGGCGTAGCCCTCGTGGTCGGGCAGGCCCTCGCTCGCGAGCCGCTTTCCGGTCTCGTTGAACCCCCACATGCACGGCAGCAGCGCGGCGACCAGTTCGCCGAACTCCTCGGTCGCCGCCGTCCGGACGAGGAAGTCGGTGTAGGCCCGCGTCGTCGGCGACGGCTCGGTTTCCTCGAGTTCCGTCTCGCTGATTCCGAACTCCGCGGCGTACGAGCGGTGGAGATCCATCTCGGTCGAGACCGTCTCCGAGAGCAGTTCGGCGAAGGTTCCGATCCGATCCAGCGACGACGCTCTGGCCGCACCGTAGGCGAAGACGCGGTTGTACTCGATCAGGTAGACGTAGTCCTGCTTTACCCAGTGGCGAAACGGCGCCTCGTCGAGCGATCCGTCGCCGATCCCCTGCACCATCGGGTGCTCGTGGATGGCCTCCCAGATCGGCTCGGCCTCGGGCTCGAGCGCCTCGGTGAATCCCATGTCGGAGGGACCGCCGCGCCGCCACAAGTATATGATGGTCGTATCATCGGCTAATATCTCGAGCTAGTCCGCTCGGCGGGTCGGCCGTGGCGTGGGACGGCTTCGATGGTCGTCCACCGTACAGCTCCTGCGGTCGGCGTCGATTTCCCGTGAGTCACTCGACGTCGATGTGGTCGGCGAACCCCTCGCGGATCAGCGTCTCGCAGTACGCACAGCGTACGCCGTCGCCGAGGACGGCAAAGCGCGAGGCCACGGGCTCGTCGCCCGTCGTGATGCAGTTGGCGTTCGGACACGAGAGCACGCCGACGACCTCTGTGGGACGCTCGACGCGGTGTTTCCCGATCACGTCATACGCGCGGACGATGTTGATCGTCGCGTCGGGCGCGATCAACGAGAGCACGTCCACCTCGTCCTGGCTGAGCTCGCGGCCCTCGACCTTCACGATGTCCTTCCGACCCATCCGATCGGATGGGACGTTCATTCCGACGCTGACGGCCTCGTCGCCGGAACCGTCGATGCCGAGGATGGCGAGCACGTTCAGCGCCTGTCCGCCCCGGACGTGGTCGATCACGGTGCCGTTCTTGATCTTGCTGACACGCAGTTGGTGGCTGTCGTCGCTCATAGCAGGAGATCCAGGAGGGCCATCCGCACGGGGATGCCGCTGTGGGCCTGGTCGAAGTACGCCGCGTGGTCGGTGTCGTCGATCGCGGGATCGATCTCGTCGACCCGCGGAAGTGGGTGCATGATCGAGAGCTCGTCCTTGGCGCGTTCGAGCGTTTCGAGGTCGATCCCGTAGGCGTCGGCGATCGCTCGGTACTCGTTCTCGTCGGGAAATCGCTCGCGCTGGATGCGGGTGACGTAGAGCACGTCGAGGTCGGGGAGCACCGACTCGAGGTCGGTGTGTGAGTGGACCGACGTACCGGCCTCGTCGAGGTCGTAGCGAACGTCGGGTGGTAACGCGAGGCTCTCGGGGCTGACGAAGTGCTGGGTGGCGTCGAAGCGGGTGAGCGCCTGCGCGAGCGAGTGGACCGTCCGACCGTACTTCAGATCACCCATGATTCCGATCGTGAGGTCATCGAGGCCGGCGTGTTCGCGGATCGTGTAGAGGTCGAGCAACGTCTGAGTCGGGTGGTGGCCCGCCCCGTCGCCGGCGTTGATCACCGGCACGTCGACGTACTCGCTGGCCATCTTCGCCGCGCCCTGACTGGGGTGGCGGAGCACGAGCGCGTCCGCGTACCCCTCGATCACCCGCACCGTATCGGCGAGGGTCTCGCCCTTCTTCACCGATGAGGACTCGACCGATCCCATGTCGACGACGTCGCCGCCCAGTCGCTTGATCGCCGTCTCGAAGCTCATCCGCGTGCGCGTGCTCGGTTCGAAGAAGAGCAGTCCGAGCAGCGTCTCGGCGTGTCGGTCGCTCACCCCCGCTTCGGCGTCGGAGCCATCGTGCTCCGATCCGTCAGGCGGCACCCCCTCTCGGCGGGCGTCGAACGCGGCCGCACGATCGAGTACCGTCTCGATGTCGGCGCGCGAGAACTGCTTTGCGGTGAGCACGTGGTCGTGCTGCATCGTCTACATCGGACGCGCGGGACCTCTTGAAGATTGCCAACCCCGCCCAAAGCGCTTATGTCGTATAAAAAGAATTATACGTACCAATGCCTCGCCGGCTCCGGACGGGGATCGACGTACTCGATCGGAAGCTGAGCGGCGGCATCCCCCCGGGTAGCGTCGTCGCCCTGGTCGCGCCGCCGGCGAGCCAGGCGGAGCTACTGTTGTACGAACTCACCGTTCCTCGTCGGACGCTCTATCTCACCACCGAACGGTCGGCAGAGGCAGTCCGCGATGCCTTCGATCGGACGAACGCCCCCACCGGATCGCCGGAAGTCCGGCGTCTGGACGGCGAAGCTCCGGTGGACGCGGCGCACCGCCTCGTCGAGGCGCTCCCCGAGGACTCAACGCTGATCGTCGATCCCGTCGATACGCTCGAATCTCAGGACCTCCCGCGGTATCGGCGGTTCCTGAACGCGCTCCAGACGGCGATGGTCAATACGGGCGGTCTCGCGGTACTGCACTGCCTCGACGGGCTCACCCCGCCCCCCGGACGCGACAACACGGTCTACATGGCCGACGTCGTCTTCTCGCTCGATACACGGATCAGCGGCGAGAGCGTCGAGAACCGCCTGGCCGTCCCGAAGTTCCGCGGCGGACGTGCTCTCGACGAAACGATCAAGCTCGAACTCGCAGAACGGGTGCAGATCGATACGAGCCGCGACATCGCGTAACCGACGTGGTTGCGAGCGCGTGAGAACGGTCGTTCGACCGGAATACGGCGGGAGCGGGCCGACGCGGGTCGATGACCGAGGAGAGGTCCGAACCGACCCGAAACGGTCCGTCGTCGGTATTCTACCCCCGTGATCGGCGTTACTCGACGTCGAGGTCGCCCTCGAGCTCCTCGACGATCTCGTCGGCGTCGACGTCGGTGTCCTCGAGCGCCTCCTCGACGTCACCGCCGCCGGCGCCCATGCCGCCCATCATGCCGCCGAGTCCGCCCATCATGCCGCCGCCCTCGATGGTCTCCTGGATGATCACGCGATCGAGGTCCAGGCGGTCCATCAGGTCCTGCGCGATCTGCTGTTTCTGGAACATCCACTGCTGGTTCATCGTCAGCTGGGGCGTCGCCTCGATGTAGAGCGTCTCCTTCTCGACCGTCTCGGTCTCGGGCTCCGCGTCCTCGTCTTCGTCGCTCTCGACGACGGTCTCCTCCTCGACCTCGTCGGTCTCGATCCACATCTCGAGATCGGCGTCGATGAACATCGAGAGCATGCCCTGGGCACGCTCGGTACGGTCCTCGATCTCCTCGACGATCTCGTAGTCGTATTCGATGTCCTCGCCCGCCAGCGGGTGGTTGAAGTCGACGCGCGCGCGCCCGCCGACGACGGTTTCGACGTGACCGTGCTGGCCGTCGAGGTCGACGTGGGCGCCGGGGTAGCGGTCGTCCTCGGGGATCTTCTCGGCGCTCACCGTCCGCAGTTCGTCGGAGTCGTACTCGCCGAACGCCTCCGCGGCGGGGACGACCACGCTGCCGGTCTCGCCGGGCTCCTTGCCCTTGATGTCCTCCTCGACGGCCTCGAACAGGTGGCCCGCGCCGAGCGCGATCACGCGCGGCTCGAAGTCGTGCTCCTCGGTATCGACGCCCTCGGCCTCCGCGACCGTGGCGTCGGTGGTGTCGACGAGCTGTTCGTCCCCGACCGTCTTCGCGGTGTACGCGAGCCGGACGAAGTCGCCGTCCTGGAGCCCCTCGGGCTCCGATTCGTCCTCGGTGCTCTCGGCGTCGTCCGTCTCCGGGGACTCCTCGGCCTCGGGTTCGTCTTCGGTCTCGGTTTCATCGGCCATCTCAGCCTCTTCGTCGTTACTCATACAACACCCGACAGTCGTTCGGGCCTTAAGAACAACGTTTCCTGTCCGAAAACGGGCTGCGTCGAGAACCGCGGACTTCAGCTCTCGGCGTACGCGTCGAGGAACATCTGGATCCCCGAGGCGGTCACCTCGGCCTCGAGTCTGGCGGCGAGGTCACCGTGCTCGTCGACCACCGCCATCATCACCGCGGCGTCGACGTCGTAGCTCTCGAGCACGTCCGCGTTGCCCATCGCACACTCCCAGTCGCCGCCGTACGCCTCGTGGAACGCGCGGACGTCGTCCTTCGAGGCGTCGAGGTCGGAGTTGACGGTGATCACACGCGCGTGGTCCGCATGTTCCTCGTGGAAGTCGACGAGCTTCTTCGAGTGGCTCTTTCCGGCCTCGTGCTCGACGTCGACGAACAGGACGACGGTGGGTTTCTCGATCGGTTTCAGTTTCACCGTCTCGCCGTCCGGCGTCTCCAGTTCGAAGTCCGGCGCGTCGTCGCCGGTCTTCGCACGTTTCTTCGCGCCATCGTCCTTCTTCGAGGAGTCGTCGTCCTTCTTCGGATCACCGGAGCCCTTCTCGTCTTCCTCGTCGCCACGGCCGATGCAGCCGGCCATGCCTGCGAGTGCGATGCCACCGGACAGCTGTAACATACGTCGACGGGTTGTGTCGCGCATCACCTAAGAAATAAATCACTTGGTACTTACTTATCCATGACAAAACCCGGCTCTAGCAGGTCGGTAACTCGACCGGCCACGGACGGAACGATCGACGGCGTGACACCGCCGACGTCCGGTCCTGCAACCGTCACACGTCGCCATCGGCGTCCTTCCAAGGAGGCGTGGAGTCGGCCCCTCCACGTCGAATCGGTCGAGCGGTCGGGACGCGAAGCGGACGGTTTTTTCGCCCCGATCGCCACCGAACGGTCGTGTACGAAGTCGAGATCAAGGTCCGGGCGGACCACGACGACGTCAGGGGTGCCCTCGAGGAACGCGAGGCGGGCGCCCTGAACACGGGGACCCAGGCCGACACCTACTACGACGCACCGATGCGCGAGTTCGCCGAGACGGACGAGGCGCTCCGGGTGCGCCACGAGCGCGCCGACAGCGGCGACGGGCGTTCGTCGAACCGGGACGCCGAGACGACGAAGCTCACCTACAAGGGACCGCTCGTCGACGAGCGCTCGAAGACCCGCGAGGAGCACGAGACCGTCGTCGAGGACGGCGCGGCGCTCGAGGCGACGCTCTCCGCGCTGGGGTTCGAGCCGGTCGCCACCGTCGAGAAGCGCCGCGAGCGCTTCGCCCTCGACGGCTACACGGTCACCCTCGACACCGTCACCGACCTCGGCGAGTTCGTCGAGGTGGAGACCGAGGCCGAGGAGGAGGAAATCGACGAGGCGAGGGAGGGAGCCGTCGCCGTCCTGGAGTCGCTGGGACTCGATCCCGCGACGGGGATCCGGACGTCGTATCTGGAACTGCTGCTCGATGATGCGTCGTAGTTATCGAACGCGGCGCAGAACTTATCGCAAGGTATAGCACATCCGACCGTGTACGGCCGGCATGACCGAACGGAACATCCGTGTCGAGCCGATCGATCGTCGCGCGGTGGAGGACCAGGAAGTCGAGATCGTCGAGCGAAAGGGGCTCGGCCACCCCGACTCCATCTGTGACGGCATCTCCGAGAGCGTCTCGCGGGCGCTCTCCCAGGAGTACATCGAGCGCGTCGGGAAGGTGCTCCACTACAACACCGACGAGACCCAACTCGTCGCCGGCAACGCCGCCCCCGCGTTCGGCGGCGGCGAGATGGTCGATCCGATCTACCTGCTGATCGTGGGTCGCGCGACCAAGGAGTACGAGGGGACGCGGATCCCGACGGGGAAGATCGCGCTCGAGGCCGCCCGCGACCACCTCGCCGCGACGGTGCCCGAACTCGAGTTCGGGACCGACGTCATCATCGACGTGAAGCTCGGCGAGGGGTCGGGCGACCTCCAGGAGGTCTTCGGCGAGGAGGGCGCGACGGTACCGATGGCCAACGACACGAGCTTCGGCGTCGGCCACGCCCCGCTCACCGAGACCGAGCAGATCGTCCTCGAGACCGAGCGAAGCCTCAACGGCGGCTACAGCGAGGCCAACCCCGTGATCGGTCCCGACGTCAAGATCATGGGCAAGCGCGAGGACGACCGGATCGACATCACCGTCGCCGTCGCGATGGTCGACGCTTACGTCGCCGACCTCGACGAGTACGACGACGCCGTGACGGACGTCCGCGAACACGTCGCCGAGCTCTCCGAGCAGTACACCGACCGCGACGTCTCCGTCCACGTCAACACCGCCGACGACTACGAGGAGGGATCGATCTACCTCACGACGACCGGCACGAGCGCCGAGCAGGGCGACGACGGCTCGGTGGGGCGGGGCAATCGCGCGAACGGGCTGATCACGCCCAACCGCTCGATGTCGATGGAGGCCACCTCGGGGAAGAACCCCGTCAACCACATCGGGAAGATCTACAACCTCCTCTCGACCGAGATCGCCGAATCGGTCGTGAGCGAGGTCGACGGGATCCGCGACCTGCGGATCCGGTTGCTCAGCCAGATCGGCCGGCCGATCGACCAGCCCCACGTCGCCGACGCCAACGTCGTTACCGAGGAGGGCGTCGAACTCGCCGATATCGAGGACGAGATCAGCGAGATCATCGACGAGGATCTCTCGAACGTCACCGACATCACCCAGCGCGTGATCGACGGGAAGCTCACGACGTTCTGAACGCGGCTTCGCCACCGATGGGCCCGGACCGTTCTCTCGGCGGTCGCTCGGCCGTCGACCGTCACCCCGAAGACGGTTTATAACGACGACCGGCTACCGATCGTATGCATCCTCCCGGAGCCGACACCGTTCTCGTTCGCTACGGGGACGTCGGCGTCAAGAGCTCGAAGGTCCAACGAGACATGGAACGCGCTCTACGGGAGAACCTCGGAGCGATGCTCGCGAGACGGGGGATCGACGCCGACGTGACCGGCGAACGCACGCGTCCCCGGGTTCGCGTCGATCCGGAGGAACTGGGGCGTGCGACCGACGCCGCCGCTGACGTCTTCGGAATCGTCTCCGCGAGTCCCTGTAGCGTCGTCGAGCCGACGATAAACGCGATCAGCGAGGCGCTCGCGGCGAGCGCGCGCGTCGACTACGAAGAGGGGAGCTTCGCGGTGCGTGCCCGCCGCGCCGGCGAGCGCGACGACCACCCCTTCACGAGCGAGGACCTCGAACGCGAGGGTGGACAGGCGGTGTGGGACGCGGTTCCGAACCCCGAGGTCGACCTCGAGAACCCCGATCATACCTACTACGTCGAGTGTCGGTCCGAGGAGGCGTTCGTCTTCACGGAGAAGCGCCCCGGTCCCGGCGGCCTGCCCCTCGGGACCCAGCGCCCGCTGGTCGCGCTCCTGAGCGGCGGGATCGACTCGCCGGTGGCGGCCTGGGAGGTGATGAGACGCGGCGCGCCGATCGTCCCGCTCTACTTCGACTTCGAGGCCTACGGTGGCGTCGATCACGTCGCCCGCACGGTCGAGTCGGCGCGTACCCTCGCCGAGTACGCGCCGAACCACGGGTTCGACCTACGGGTGGCGCCGGCGGGTGCGGCCGCGGATCGACTCGTCGAGACGACCCGCGAGACCCGGATGCTCTCGCTGCGACGGTTCATGCTCCGCGTCGCGGAGGGACTCGCCCGCGAGGTCGGCGCCGTCGGGATCGTCACCGGCGAGGCGATCGGCCAGAAGTCGAGCCAGACGAGCGTGAACCTCGCGACGACCGACCCCGCGACGGGGCTGCCCGTTCATCGGCCGCTGGTGACCCGCGACAAACAGGAGATCATCCGACAGGCCCGCGAGATCGGGACCTACGAGGCCGCCACCATCGAGGCGGGCTGTAACCGGATCGCTCCCGACTACCCCGAGACGAACGCTACGCTCGAGACGGTCGAAGCGGCCGAACCCGATCTCACGCCGCTGGTGGAGGAGACGCTCTCCGCGCTCGAGACCGTCGCGCTCTAGCGCTCTGTAGAGCCGAAACCGATTTTCCCCGGCCCCCCGTTCGCCCGAGCGTGACGACCGTCTGTATCGTCGGTGACGACGACGTCGACGTCCGTTTCGAGCTTCTGAGCCGCGAGACCGCCCGGGAGGCGCTCGCGACCTACGACCTCGCGAGTCCGTGGGAGAACACGCTCGCCGCCGACACCGTGAGTCTTGGCGCCGCGGTGTCGCTGTGTAACGACCTCAACTGGTATCTCGTCCGGTTCGCACGGCGAGTGTTCGTTCGCGAACCCTCGATCGACGAGGACGAGTGGCTCTCGCGAAGGCTGGCGGCGGCGGTACGGGACGACGAGGTCGAACCCGGCGAGACCGGTCGACGTCTCGCGGTCTACGGCGTCGCCGACGGGCGGTTGGTCGAACCGATGTACGTCACCCGCCGCGACGACGAGGTACCGGAGTACGACCTCCGGGAGGTCGAGGAGACGGTCGTCGTGCGCGTGACCGAGGGGGAGTTCGGCGGATGACGGCGACGCGCACGACGACCGGATCGCGCTCGGCGTCGCTCTCGAGTCGTGGGAAACGAGAAGGAGGGTGTCGGGGACACCCTCCGAAGCGAGCGCCTCGCCCGTCGTCTCGTGACCGCCAACGCGGGCAGTGAACTCATCCACTCGGGCTCCGTGGCGCTCGTCCGTATCGAGCAGTCCGAACGACGAGAACGCTGTGCCTACGTGATTAGGGTCGTCCCGGCGGAGGAGTTGCCGTTCGTTCCAGCGGGTGAGGCGACTCCGACGGTTCGAGCAGGTGTCGCTGCTCGCCGAGGACGACGGCGATCAGCCGAACAGGCCGGTCGAGAGGTAGCGCTCGCCGCTGTCGGGGAAGACCGTCACCACGAGCGGGCAGTCGTCGTAGCCGTCCTCGAGGCCGCCGTCGGCGCTGAGCGAGCTCACGTCGGATAGGTCGGGCATCTCGGGACAGTTGAGCTCGGGCTGTGCGAGTCGTTCGGCGACACGGTGGGCCGCGACCGAGGCCGCGCCGCTCGACTGACCGACGAGGATCCCCTCCTCGCGGGCGAGTCGGCGACACTCCCCTTCCGCATCGGCGAGCTCGACGGTCTCGACGTCGTCGAGCAGGTCGACGTCGAGCAGGTCGCTGACGAACCCCGGGCCCATCCCCTGGTACTCGTCCTTTCCCGGCGTGCCCGTCGAGAGCACCGCGTTCTCCGCCGGCTCGACCGCGATCACCTCCACCTCGGGGAACTCCTCGCGCAGGCGGGTCGCCGTGCCAGTGATCGTCCCGCCGGTGCCCACCGAGACGACGAGCGCGTCGACCGTTCGACCCTCGACCTCCTCCAGGATCTCGGGGGCCGTCGTTCGGTAGTGCGCCTCGGCGTTGGCGGGGTTCTCGAACTGGCCCAGCTGGACGGCGCCGGTCTCCTCCGCGATCCGGTCGGCGCGCGCGCGGGCGTCCTCCATCTCGCCCTCGACCAGTTCGATCTCCGCGCCGTAGGCCCTGAGGAGGCGGCGGCGCTCCTCGGACTTCGAGGCGGGCATGACGATGGTGAGGTCGTAGTCCCGGGCGGCACAGACGATCGCCAGCCCGATCCCCGTGTTGCCGCTCGTGGGCTCGACCACCGCGTCGCCGGGCGAGAGCAGCCCGTCGCGTTCCGCGGCCTCGATCATCGTCATCGCGGCTCGATCCTTCGCCGACCCGCCCGGGTTGAACGCCTCGAGCTTCGCCGCGATCGTGGCGCCCTCGGGCGAGGAGACCCGGACCAGCGGCGACCCGACGGTCTCGAGGATGCTCCCCTTCATGGCGTGCGAGTACGGGACAGAGGTATAAACCCCTAATGGATGCGGGTAATACCCCGACGAACGGATATTACGGGTCCGACGCACGACCGGGTCGAATCCCGTCGATGCTGCCGGAATCGACAGGGGGAAGCGATCCGTCGCCGTCGAGTCGATACGTGCGTCTTCCCGGAACCGATGGCCTCCGTGCGATCGCTCACGACCTCTGGCGGGACGGACGCGGGTGGATCCTCGTCGGGGTGGCGGGCGGTTGGTTCCTCTCGCTCGGCGTCCGCCTCGTCTTTCCCGCGCTGTTGCCGTACGTCCGCGAGGCGTTCACGCTCGATCTGACCATCGCGGGGCTGCTGTTGACCGTCCTCTGGTTCGCGTACGCCCTCGGACAGTTCCCGGGCGGGATCATCGGCGACCGGCTGGGCGAGGGCAACGCGCTCGTCCTCAGCACCGTCGTCTCAGGGGGGGCGATCGCCGCGCTCGCGCTCTCGGGCTCCGCGCTCGCGCTGTTCGCCGCGACTGCGGTGTTCGGCTTCTCGACCGCGCTGTTCGGCCCCGCACGCTTCACCATCCTCTCGAGCGTCTACGACCGACGCGACGGCACCGCGGTCGGCCTGACGCTCGCGGCCGGCGAGGCGGGCAACACGCTGCTGCCGGTCGTCGCGGGCGTGCTCGCGGCCGCCGTCTCCTGGCGGCTGGGCTTCGGCGTCACGGTGCCGCTGTTCTTCTGCATGGCGCTGGTGATCTGGCGGGTCGTTCCCGGACGGCCGACCGGCACGACGAGCGCGGTCGACACGCTCTCGGTGGAGACGCTTCGCTACGTCGTCCACGGGATCGCCGAGCGAACGATCCTGATCGTCACGGGCGTCCACGTCTTCCTCTTCTTCGTCTATCAGGGCTTCACGGGGTTCTACCCCACCTACCTCGTCGAGGTGAAGGGGCTCGCGCCGAGCGTCGCGGCGGGGCTGTTCGGCGCCTTCTTCGCCGTCGGCGTGCTCGTCCAGCCGGTCGCGGGGGCGGGCGGCGACCGCTTCGGCACCCGCCCCACGCTGCTGGTCGTGATCGCCGTCTCGACGCTCGCGCTGGCGGCGCTGCCGTTCATCGACGGCTTTGCGGGGATCGCCATCGTCACGGCGGTCGCGAGCGCGCTGGTGGGCGTGACGCCGCTCACCCAGACGTTCCTCGTCAACGCGTTGCCCGACGACATGAAGGGAAGCGGCCTCGGCCTGCTGCGGACCGGCCAGATCGCCCTCGGCGCAACCGGCCCGCTGGTCGTCGGGGCGGTCGCGGATCTCGGCTACTTCGACGGCGCCTTCCTGGGCCTCGCCGCGATCTCGGTCGCCGGAATCGTGCTCTGTCTGTTCGTTCCCGACGACTAGCGGCGTCGGCGCGGCCGTTAAGGGTCCGGACGACCAACCCCCGCTCATGACGCTCGAAACGATGGAGCCGAACCCGACCTGGGACCCCGTTGCCCACGAGGCGACACTCGAGCCGTTCGAGGAACGCGCCGACGAACTCACGATCCACGTCTGGGGGGCCGACTGGTGTGGCGACTGCCGATCCGTCCTGCCCGACTTCGCCGCGGCGCTCGATGCCGCGGGCGTTCCCGAGGAATCGATCCACCAGTACGAAGTCGAGAAGCTCGAGGACGGCTCGAAGGAGGGCCCGAAGGTCGAGGAGTACGGCGTCGAGTACATCCCGACGATCGTCGTCGAACGGAACGGCGAGAAGGTCGCCCGGTTCGTCGAGAAGGAGCCGATCCCCGTCGCCGAGTTCCTCGCCGAACAGCTCAACGAGATCGAGGCGGGACCGGAGACCGGGGCCTCGGTCTAGCTCGAGGGATCGAGATCGTCGACCCAGGAGAGCGCCTCCTCGATATCGTTCACTGGCGGTGAACAGGTGAACGACCGACAGACGTAGATCGTCGCCTCCCCGTCGCGGGCCGTCCGTTCGGCCCAGATCGGTGGCACCTCCTCCAGATCGAGAACGTCGAGCCATTCGTTTAGCCCCTCCTCGGTCGGCGGGCGCCGCGCGAGCACGCTTCCGGGGAGGTACGCCTCCGCGAGGCGGTCTCGCCAGGCCTCGGGCAGGCGGTCGGCCGCGACGGTCAGTTCGACCGCGCCGGTCTCGAAGCGATCCGCCACGAGCGCGAGCGTCGTGTGCTCGAGCGGGCTTCCCTCGATCCGATCGCCCTGGCGCTCTAGAACGGTCTCGACTATCTCCTCGAAACGCGCGTCCTCGCCGGCGAAATGTGAGAGCGAGAGCAGCACGTCCGCCGCGACTCCGAGGCTCGAGGGCGTCGACTGATCGTGAAGCTCCTGGGGCCGGGTGACGAGCTCCTCGCCCGTCGAGGGCGTGAAGTAGAGGGTTCCCCGATCGGCGTCCCAGAACTCCCGCTCGATGGCACGCGCGAGATCCAGCGCGAAGCCGAGGTGTCGCACGTCGCCGGTCGCCTGGTAGCAGTCGAACGCACCGCGCGCGAGAAAGGCGTAGTCCTCGAGATAGCCCTCGACCTTCACCTGTCCGTCCTTGAATCGCCGCGAGAGCAGCCCCTCCTCCTCGTCCCACAGCCGCTCGCGGACGAAGTCGAGCGCGGAGACGGCCCGATCGGCGTACGCCTCGTCGAGGACCAGGCCGCCCTCCGCGAACGCGGAGATCATCAGCCCGTTCCAGCCCGCGAGCACCTTCTCGTCGCGTCGGGGCCGCGGCCGGGACTCGCGCGCCTCGAACAGCTCCCCGCGCGCGTCCTCGAGCCGTTCGCGGGTCTCCTCCTCCGAGAGCCCGTACTCCTCTGCCAGCGACTCGACGCTCCGCGAGAGCGTCAGTACCGTCCTACCCTCGAAGTTGCCCGACTCGGTGACGCCGTAGCGATCGCAGAACAGGTCGGCTCGCTCCTCGTCGAGGACGTCGCGGACCTCCTCGGGCGTCCAGACGAAAAAGGCACCCTCCTCGTGCTCGCCGGGCTCGTCGTCCTCGCGGCGCGAGGCGGGGACCTCGCTCTGTGCGTCGAGCGTGCTGTAGAAGCCCCCTTCGGGGTGGCTCATCTCCCGGTCGACGAACCCGAACGTCTCGCGGACGACCCGGGCGTAGCGCTCCTCGCCCGTGAGCTGGTAGCCCGCGAGGTACGCCCTCGGGAGTTCGGCGTTGTCGTAGAGCATCTTCTCGAAGTGGGGGACGATCCACTCGCGGTCGGTGGCGTACCGGTGAAAACCGCCGCCGAGGTGGTCGTACATCCCGCGGTCGGCCATCGCGTCGAGCGTCTCACGGACGACCTCGAGGTACGCCTTCCGACCCGTGCGATCGAACGCGCGTCCCAGCAGGTCGAGCCGCGTGGTCTGGGGGAACTTCGGGCCGCCCTGACCGAACCCGCCGTGCTCGCGGTCGGCGGCGCGGAGCGCCGCCTGGGCGGCGTTCGTGAGCACGCCCTCGGGGCGCTCGCCTCCCTCGGGGACGTCCTCGAGCTCGTCGTCGAGCGCGGCGGTCCACTGGTCCGCCCGGCGCTCGATCTCCTCGCGGTCGGTCTCCCAGGAGTCGCGGATGCTCCCGAGGAGGTCGCCGAAGCCGGGCATCCCCTGGCGCGACTCCTTCGGGAAGTAGGTACCCACGTAGAACGGCCGGCCGTCGGGCGTGAGCCAGACCGACAGCGGCCAACCGCCCCTGCGAGTGACCAGCTGACAGATCGTCTGATAGATGCTGTCGAGGTCGGGCCGTTCCTCTCGATCGACCTTGATCGGAACGAACCCCTCGTTCAGCTTCTCGGCGATCCCCTCGTCCTCGAAGCTCTCGTCCTCCATCACGTGACACCAGTGACACGCGGAGTAGCCGACCGAGAGGAAGATCGGGACGTCACGCTCGCGGGCTTCCTCGAGCGCGGCGTCGTCCCAGGGCTGCCAGTTGACCGGGTTGTCCGCGTGCTGGCGGAGGTACGGGCTCTCCTCCTCGTCGAGGCGGTTGCGATCGGTGACGCTCATGGTCCCGGGCTACGGGACGACGACGGGTAAAGTCGGGGTCGGCCCCCCAAGGCTACCGTCGAGACGGGCCCGACCGGCGCGAAGCTATGGTCTCGGAACGCGTACGGTATCCCGTGGCACGAAAGAAGGGGCTCGGCGACATCGCCGGGCTCCCGCCGGAGCTCGGGATCGACGATGACCTCGCGCGGGCACAACAGCGCGCGAGCATCCGCATGGAGAAACGCCGCTACGGGAAGCCGGTCACGATCGTCGAGGGACTCGATCCCCGCGACGTCGATCTGGCCGAATTGGCTTCACGGCTGAAACGCCGGCTGGGAACCGGCGGCACCGTCGAGGACGGCCGGATCGAGCTCCAGGGCGACCACCGAAAACGCCTGCCCGATCGGCTCCGCGAGGAGGGGTTCCTCCTCGAGTGAGCTGAACGCCGGTCGTCCCGTGGGATCGTGCGTTTATGGCGCTCGCGCATCTACCCACTGCCGTGTGTACGTTCATCGTCGCCTGGCAGGTCTTCCCCGACGCGCCGGTCGTCGTCGCGGCGAACCGTGACGAAGCGCTGGATCGGCCCGCCCATCCGCCGGGAGTGTACGCGGAGAACCCACGGATCGTCGCCCCGTGGGACGAGGAGGCCGGCGGCACCTGGATCGGCTACAACGACCACGGCGTGGTCGCCGCGGTTACCAACCGCTGGATCGACGCCGACCTCGCCGCCGAACGCTCGCGCGGGCTGCTCGTAGCCGACGTCCTCGAACGCGAGTCCGCCGAGGAGGCCGCGAGGTTCATCGAACGGTCGACCGATCGATACGAGTACGACGGGTTCAACCTCGTTGTGCTCGACGAGAACGCCGCACTCCTCCTCGAGTGGGACGGCCGACTCCGGGTCGAGAACCTCGATCCCGGCGTCCACGTCGTCGTGAACGTCGGCGCGGACGACCGTTACGAGATCCCCGCGGCTCGTCCGGAGGTCGGCGAACGACAGGCCGAGAACGCCCGGCGGGCGATCGAGAAGCTCCAGCCCGAACCCGGCGAGCGCGCGGAGGCCTGGCACGAGCGGGCGGCGACGGCGCTTCGCGACCACGACTACGGCTTCTGCGTCCACGGAGACGTCACCGAGGAATCCTCGGCGGACCAGCCGGAAGCGAACGCTTCCGGCAGGGGGTTCGGCACGCGCTCGTCGTCGCTCATTCGGACGGAATCCGACGGGAAGTTCACCTACCGGTTCGCGGACGGACCGCCGTGTCGGAGCGAGTACGAACCCGTGGACGTTCAGGTCTAGATCGTTCTCGTTTCGGCCCTGTTGAAATGCTTCGAATTCGACGAGAACGGCGTGCTGCACACAGAGGATGCGTTCAGCGCGAAATCCGCGCTCATTTCAGCTACTGTGAGATGAACAGTGCGTAGACTCGAGTCTTTGAGTGGGTAGGGCCAATACAGTGTGTCCAAGACGACCAATAGGAGTGGGGTCATGCGAGGGCGTAGACACCGTCGACGAGATAGTGGTCGACCGTCCGTTCAGGAACGAACGGGGAGAGATAGCGGCAGAACCGAGCCGCCGCCGAACACGATGACGATGAGCGCCCACCCCGCCCTGGTCACGGAGATAGATCGGACAGGCCGCCGCAGTATCGCCACGCCGAGAAGTATCGTGACGGCCACGGGAACCACCGTCTCCAGTCCGAGGAGGATAGAACGTGGAAACTTCGTGAGGTCATGAACGAGGTGGCCGCCAATCGATGTGCCGGCGCATGATACGTATGATTCTTCCCAATTCGCACACCGATTGCACCGGTTCGGCGAGACTGGTTTTCCACGGGTTATCTCTATAGAACCTCTGAACGCGTAGGACGGCAGATCAGAGACCGAGGAGGTACGCGACGCTAGATGACCGAATCAGCTATAGTACTGGTACGCGTACACATGCCATGAAATCACACACACAAGGCTCACCGCTCGACGACATCGTGTTTCTCGCGCGGTCAGAACCCCGTGTTATCGCGCTGGCCGCCCTAGCCAGGCGACCGCAGAGCCGGGCCGATCTACTGGCGATGACGGGCGTATCACAGTCCACGATCGGACGCATGCTACGCGCGTTCGAAGAACGCAACTGGATCCGCAGGGACGGACAGCATTACGAGGCAACACAACTTGGCGTGTTCATCGCAGCGGGGATGCGGAAGTTAATCGACCGGCTCGAAACCGAGCGGACGCTCCGCGATGTTTGGCAATGGCTCCCGTCCGATGTGAGCGGCTTCGCGATCGAGATGGTGGCTGATGCAGCCATAACGGTTGCCGAGGAGGACGACCCTTACCGCCCGGTGTACCGGTTCAAGTCCCTGCTCCAGGAAACGGATCGATTTCGGTTCGTTGGGTTCGACCTAGCCTTGTTCGAACTGTGCAAGGACGAGTTCTGTCAGCAGATCATCGACGGGATGCGAGCAGAGATCATCGATCCGCCGAGCGTTGTCGTCCACATCCGCTCGACCTACCCGGAACGGTTTGCTGAGGCGTTAGAGAGCGGCAACCTCACGGTCTGGTTACGTGATGATTTGCCGCCCTACGGCGTCGGGATTTTCGACGATCGAACCGCTATCACCGGCTACGACCCCACCAGCGGGACGGTCAAGGTGTTGATCGATACCGACGCACCAGAAGCCCGTGAGTGGGCAGAGTCGCTCTACGAAACCTACCAACGCGAGCTGCCAACGCTCGCTCTCAAACGGGCTGAGCGAGCAACGGCACATACGCCATGAGCATCGGCGGGACATACCGACGGATACCTCGATAAGAGCGTTATCGCCGGGGTACTCGGTGTTGGGAGTGTGCTCCGGTAAAGAGATGATCGGTATAGTGGCCGGTTCACTGGTTTGCAGCCGGTGTTCTCCTTGCAGCCGATGAAAGCGGGTTAGCGGTTGCCTGGAATCCACTAGCTAGCTACACTATCCCCCGAGTCATATCGTCTCTCGGTGGTACAATGAGTACGGATCAAGCAACCATCGACCAACACGAGACAGACTATGAACTCGAGCGTGGGCTCCGGCATGGTTCTCTCCTCATGGCGCTTGCGGGCGTCGCCTTTATCGGCTATGGGTTGGTCTTCCTCGCCCGGACGTTCTTCGGTACCGGCTTCGAGCTCGGCGTCGCAACCCTCAACGGAGTCACACCGGCGGACCTCGACGCCGTCGACCCCGCGATCATGCACTACATCAATCATCTCCACGTCGCCACTGCGGCGTTCATCATCGCTACAGGGATCGCCGTGGCAGCGCTGGCGTGGTATGGGGTGCGAAGTGGGCAGCTATGGGCGTGGACGACCGCAATCGTCGCCGCTGTGGTCGGGCTGGGAATCGCGCTTCCGATGCACTACGCAGACCTCTTCACCCACAACTGGGTGACGCACCTCGGGCCCATTTACCTCGCGACGATCGTGTTCGTGGTGGGGGCCGGGCTTGCATACAGGGGCGTCCGATCTGAACCTCAGCTAACAAACCCTGACGGGGACGCTGGATCCTAGTGGACCGTTCTAAATTTTAGTAGATCGATAGTCGAATGGGGTTGGCTGACGAGATGTATCGTCCGCTCGCCCTCGAACCCGCTGGTAGCGTGACGACAACGTGGCGTACAAGCGCATTAAGCCCTCCTCACTACTAGTTTCGATGGGTAGTCGCCACCGGAGATGCCTGCTGGTGGAGACTCACCGGCTGGAGCGGTGATCCCACTGGCGGACAGTTCACTGCTTACCTCTGGTAGTCGGTTTTCACCAGTTGCAAGGCGGGCAGTGGCTGCGGGAATGTCACGAGATAGCTATCTAACCCTCACGCTCGTATCAGCTTTCGCTGAAAGGTAAAACGAACCTATGTCCAACGACCAGCGAGTCACTCATGGTGATACCGCTGCCGCGGCGGCCGGGACGGCCGCTGACTGAGAAGGTGATCATGGATGGCTGAAACACTCGACATCGACAAACTTGAACGAGAGGTCAAAGCAGTCTACCGGGACGTCGCCCGAACGCCGAACGAGGAGTTCCACTTCGAGATGGGGCGCCCGTTGGCGGAACAACTCGGCTATTCGCCGGCCGATCTCGATCGGATACCTGACGAGGCGATCGACTCCTTCGCAGGGGTGGGCTATCACTTCGATCTCGCCAACTGCCAGGACGGCGACGACGTGCTTGACCTGGGCAGTGGATCGGGAATGGACGTCTTCGTCGCGGCGCTCCACGTCGGCAACACTGGAAGCGTGACCGGTCTCGACATGACTAACGAGCAACTCGAGAAGGCCCGGGGATTGCGCGACGAGGCGGGACTTGAGAACGTCTCCTTCGAGCGGGGGCACATCGAGGACCTCCCGTTCGAGGACGAGACGTTCGACATCGTAGTCTCGAACGGCGTGATAAACCTCTCACCGAAGAAGGAGCGCGTCTTTGAGGAGGCGAGCCGCGTGCTCAAACCGGGAGGCCGGGTGGCGCTCTCGGACATCATCAGCGAGACCGAGATGCCCGACAGCATCAAGACCAATGCGGATCTCTGGGCGGCGTGTATCGGCGGTGCCGAACAAATCAATGAGTACACGTCGATGATTGAAACGGCCGGCTTCGATGTGGTCGAGGTGAGGGAGAATCCGCAATACGAGTTCACGTCGAACCAGGCGCAGAACGCCTGTCAGAAGTACGGCGTGAAGAGTATCTCGCTTGGGGCGCACAGCAGCCAATAACAACCGTCTATGCCGACGTACGTGTTCCTGACCAACTTCACCCCTCGGGGAATCGAAAACGTCCACGACAGTCCTGACCGGACCGAGAAGGCGAAAGCCTTGGTCGAGTCGATGGGCGGGACGTGGCGGGCGTTTTTTTACACGTTGGGACGATATGACGGTCTCGTTATCGCCGACTTCCCGAACGATGATATCGCGGTGCAAACGGTACTCACGCTCGCCAGCAGTGGTAACGTCACGACCGAGACGCTGCGGGCGTTTACATTCGATGAGTTCCGCGATATCATCGATGCTATGAGTGATGTTGTGTGACAGGTCCGAGTTATCGGGCCCCATCAGCTACCTGGGTATTGAGGCGTGTAGCGATTCACCGTCTCATTGGAGTTATCCCGACTCGGGGAAGTTCGGCTTGTTCGCGGGGTCAGTTCCCTTCGGGTCACCTAACCAGCGTACGCTCACCAGATGCCTGGTCGAAGACGCAGAGATGGCTTACTGGAACGGAGAGGACTGACCGTCACTTGACGAGTCGATATCCAGCACTACATACCTGTTTCGTCTTCAGCACGACTTCTGTGACCTATCGCTAATCGAGGGATTCCACGAGGGCTCTCGTTTTCGCTCACTCGATCGGGATGCCCCCTACAATCCTTCGAAGGTATCCGGTGCATCCAGTTCGTTCCGTGACGAGGGTGGTCCCCGATCGTTGGATCCACTTGAGGTCAGGAGTTGGGCGTATGTAACACAGTCGCTGCGGTCGACACACGACTGTACTCCCGTTTTCGAGCCACGGAACGTCCGCCCGCGTGTCGAAGTCGTGAGTACCCTTCCGTCTCCTTCGTGAGGAGCGAGAGCGCCGCCGTGCCGTCGCTCGCCGGGATGATGTCCGTCACTCCTCGTTGCGGACTACCGCCACTCAACCATCCCGTAGCGGGCGGTAAGCCCGCTGATGGATCCATGAACCATCGTCGATCGACTTGGTTTCGCAGTGGAAAACTATTAAATACCCATTATTCATGGAGGGTACACGTGATGTTCGACACTACCATACTCCAGTTAGGGGGACAGGGCCCGGTCGTCGCGCTCCTGGCGGGGATCGTGGCGATCGTCCTTCTCCTGGTCGTCCTCGACCTGCCACCGTTCATCGCGCTCGTCGTGGCGGGGCTCGTCGTCGGTATCGTCACGCCGGAGGTCGCATTTGCAGAGATCCCCGGCGAGTTCGCCGCCGCGTTCGGTGATGGCATGGCCGGGATCGGTATCCCGATCCTCATGGCGGCGGTCATCGGCAAGTCGATGGTCGAAAGCGGCGCCGCGGATCGCATCGTACGCGGGTTCAGCTCGGTCGTCGGCCAGGACCGGACCGAGCTATCGCTGTTCGGAAGCAGTTTCGTGATCGCGATACCGGTCTTCTTCGACAACGTCTTCTATCTGCTCGCGCCGCTGGCGCGAGCGGCTCGCTCCCGGACGGGAGGGAACTACGCGCTGTTCATCGTCGCCATGGGGGGAGCCGGCGTGGTCACGCACGGGTTCGTTCCGCCGACGCCCGGCCCGCTCCTCGCGGCTGGCGAACTCGGCGCCAACATCGGAACCACGATCATCACCGGCGTCCTCGTCGGGCTCCCGACCGCGCTCGTCGCCGGTCTCGGATACGGGTACGTGATCAATCGCCGCATGGACATCCCGCTGCGAGACGCGATGGGGACCTCGGTCGACGAGCTCGAGGAGAAGGTCAACAGGCCGACCAGCGCCCTTCCAGGGCTGTTCGAGTCGCTGCTCCCGATCCTGCTGGCGGTCCTCCTCGTAGCCGCGAACACGGGCGTCGAGACGTTCGTCGGCGAGGAGAGCACACCGGCGGCCGTCACGGGCTTCTTCGGCGACCCGAACTTCTCGCTGACGATCGCCGCGCTGGTCGCGGCGTTCACGTTCTACCGCATGAGCGACCTCTCCTCGGAGACGTTCTCGGACGAACTCACGGAGGCGCTCAAGAGCGGCGGTAACATCGCCGCGATCACTGCCGCCGGTGGTGCCTTCGGCGCGATGCTCGCGGCGGCGGGTGCGGGCGAGTACATCGCCGGTGCGCTGGAAAACGTCGGGTTCGGGCTCCTCGTGACGGCGTGGGTGATCGCCGCCGGGGTGCGCGTCGTTCAGGGATCGGCGACGGTCGCGATCGTCACCACGGCCGGCATCATGGCGCCGTTCACGGGCCAGCTGACGGTCAATCCCGCCTACATGGTCATGGTGATCGGCGCGGGTGCCTCGTTCTGTTCGTGGTACAACGACAGCGGCTTCTGGATCGTCAAGGAGATCGGCGGGCTCACACAGGCCGAGACGCTCAAAACCTGGACCGTGTCGACGATACTGATCGGGATCGTCGGTCTGATCAGCTCGCTCGTCTTCGCGACGATCCTCCCGCTCGCCTGAGGCGGTCGGAAGTCCGTATCTTTAAAAACTGGGAACGGTTTCGCAGTCGGGGTTATCGCAGCTCGACTTCGCGTTTCTCCCAGTCCTTCTCGAAGAGGTTGATCGTGTGGACGCCCTCGCCGGTGTAGGTGTGTTCCTCGACGACGTCGTGGTCGAGTTCGATGCCGAATCCGGGCCCCTCGGGCACCTGCACGTAGCCGTCCTCGACCTCCAGTGGCTCCGTGAGGAGGTCGTCGACCCAGTCGACGTCGTAGGTCTGGAACATCTCCTGGATCAGGAAGTTCGGCGTCGAGGTGCAGAAGTGCGAGTAGATCGCGCCCGCGACCGGGCCCTGCGGGTTGTGTGGGGCGATGCTGACATGGTCGGCCTCCGCGAGCCCCGCGATCTTCTTTCCCTCGGTGATCCCGCCCGTGTTCATCAGGTCGGGCTGGAAGACGTCGACGTCCGTCCGTGTGACCAGCTCGAAGAAGTCGTGTTTGGTCATGTGGCGTTCGCCGGTCGCGACCGGGATCGGCGACTTATCGGCCACCTCGGCGAGGCTGTTGATCGAGTCCGGCGGGCAGGGCTCCTCGTACCAGGTGGGGTCGAACTCGTCGAGTTTGCGCGCGATGTCGACCGCCTGGGCGGCCGAGAATCGCCCGTGGCACTCGATCAGGAGGTCGACGTCCGGGCCGACGGCCTCTCGGACCGCCCGAACGATGTCGACCGAGCGGTTGACGTCCTTCTTCGACATGTGCTGCCAGGCGGTACCGAACGGGTCGAACTTCATCGCGTCGTAGCCGTCGTTGACGACGCGCTCTGCGGCCTCGGCGAACCCCTCGGGCTCGCCTCCGGTGTCGGTGTACCAGCCGTTGGCGTACGCACGCAGCTCGTCACCGTGAACCTGCCCGCCCAGCAGGTCGTAGACGGGCGTATCGAGCAGTTTGCCCTTGATGTCCCAGCAGGCCATGTCGACTGCCGAACAGACGGTGGTGTTGATGACGTTCTTCGAGAACCACTCGTCGCGGTACATCTCCAGCCAGATGGCCTCGGTGTCGAAGGGGTCCTTTCCGATGAAGAAGTTCGACATCTCCTCGATGGCGGCCGCGACGGTGCGGGGCTTGTCGTGGGTGGTGGCCTCGGCGAGACCGGTCACGTCCGCGTCGGTCTCGAGTTCGACGAACACCCACGGTTTCCAGGGGTTCGCGACGATGTACGTCTCGACGTCGGTGATCGCTACGTCCTGCATCAGGTGGGCAATCGAACCGAGGCAAGTAATACTACCGGCAGAGGCGTGGTCCGGGCGGGCGCTTATCCCATCGTGTATCGAACTGGCGGGCATGGAACTGGGTCTCGGACTTCTGAGCGCACAGCGACTGCCGGGTGACGACCGTTCCGCGAGCGAGCGCTACGGCGAGGTGCTCGAACTCGGACGGGCAGCCGAGGACGCCGGCCTCGACAGCGTCTGGACCTCCGAGCACCACTTCACCGACGACGAGTACCTCTCGGGGACGATGCCGACGCTGGGGGCGCTCGCCGGCGCGACCGAGGAGATCGAACTGGCCTCGGGGGTCGCGCTGACGCCGTTCTACGATCCGGTTCGCCTCGCCGAGGACGCCGCAACCGTTCAGGCGATCTCGGACGATCGGCTCACGCTCGGCCTCTCGATCGGGTATCTCGACTTCGAGTTCGAGAACTTCGGCGTCCCCAAGGACGAACGCACCGACCGCACCGAGGACGCGATCGAGCTGCTGCGGAACGCCTGGGAGCCCGGTTCTCTCGGATACGACTCCGACTTCCACCCGATCTCGCCCGACGCCGAGGTGACGCCGACGCCCGACGAACCCCCCGAAATCGTGCTCGGCGCACTCGCCAAGCCCGCGGTGCGCCGAGCGGCGCGGATGGGCGACGGCTGGTGTGCGAACGAGATGCTCTCGGTCGACGACATCGAGCTCAGACAGGACGACATCGAGCAGGTTCGCGAGGAAGAGGACATCGGGGGCGAGTTCACCACCTACGTCGTCCAGTACGGCTTCGTCGGCGACACGTACGAAGAAGCCTGGGAGACGCTCCGGGACGGCTACTTCTACCAGCAGCGAAAGTACCAGGAGTGGGCGGAGGGCGAGGAGGTCGACGAGTTGTCCGACGAACAGAGGGAGGAACTTGAGGAGCGGGCGATCGTCGGCACGCCCGAGGACGTGGCCGAGGAGCTCGGGGAGTACCGCGACGCGCTCGGCGAGGACGTTCACTTCGTCTTCCGGCCGTACGCGCCCGGGATCGAGAACGAGGAGCTTCTCGAGTGTATCCGACGACTCGGCGAGGAGGTCGCGCCTCGCCTATAGGGAAGGACAATCTTTACCGTAGGGCCCGCGCGTCTCTCACCCATGACCGAAACCGTGCTGCTGGTCGGCGGCGGCGGACGCGGACACGCGATCGCGCGTGCGCTCGAGGGGACCGACTGTGAACTCTACGCGTGTGCCGAGAACCGGAACCCGGGGATCGCCCGGATCGCCACGGGATTCGAGACGCTCGAGACGACGAACTCGAGCGCCGTGACGTCGTACGCGGAGGAGGTCAGTGCGACACTCGCCGTCGTCGGCCCCGAGAAGCCCTTAGAAGCGGGCGTCGCGGACGCCCTGACCGAGGCGGGCGTCTTCGCGTTCGGCCCGAACGCCGACGCGGCACGAATCGAGACGGACAAGGCCTATCAGCGCCGGTTCATGCGCGAACACTCGATCCCGGGCTGTCCGGCGTTCGAGACGTTCGAGGACACCGAACGGGCGTGCGAGTACATCGACTCATCGGAGACGGATCTCGCGGTGAAGCCCGCCGGGCTCACCGGCGGCAAGGGGGTGAAGGTGATCGGCGATCAAGTGAACAGGGACGAAGCGAAGCAGTACCTCAGGGAGAACGACTACGACCGCGTCGTCCTCGAGGAGCGCTTCGTCGGCGAGGAGTTCACCGTCCAGGCGTTCGTCGCCAACGACACGTTTCGGGCGACCCCTGCCGTACAGGACCACAAACGCGCCTACGAGGGCGACGAGGGGCCCAACACGGGCGGGATGGGAAGCTACAGCGACGCCGGCCTCGAGCTGCCGTTCATGACCGAGGAGGAGTACCGCGAGGCCGTCAGGATTCTCGACGCGACCGTCGAGGCGCTCGACGACTATACGGGAGTTCTCTACGGCCAGTTCATGCTCACCGCCGACGGCGTGAAGGTGATCGAGTACAACGCCCGCTTCGGCGACCCCGAGGCGATGAACACGCTCCCCGTGATGAACACGGAGTTCCTCGACGTGCTCGTCGCCGCCCGCGAGGGCGAGGAGCTCCCGAAGCTCTCCTTCGCCCCGCGAGCGACCGTCTGCAAGTACGCCGTGCCCGAGGGCTACCCCGAGGACCCGTCGGGAGGAACGCGGATCGCCGTCGACGAGGAGAGCGTGAGACGCGCGGCGGGCGACGGATCGGGAGACGCGAACGACGCGCAGCTGTTCTACGCGAGCGTCGACGAGCGCGAGGACGGCATCTACACCACCACCTCGCGGGCGTTCGCCGTCGTTGGGATCGCCGAGACCATCCCGGAGGCCGAGGCGATCGCCGATGACGCCCTCGCAGGGGCCGACGAGGGCGTCAGGATCCGCCACGACGTCGGCACCGAGGCGCTGGTACAGAAACGGATCGATCACGCGAACGAACTTCGCGGGGATTGATAGGGACGGAGTCGCCGTTCTGCGGTGTTCGATTCCTCGATGCGGCGAACCGGGAACGAGTTACGAGGGTCCGGCTGTGTCGAACATTCAGCGAACGCGGTATTCTATCGGTTACTAACGGTTTCAGCGAGAGTCGAATAACGGAATCACGCATAGGGGGTCGGAACGTGCCGACGCTGGTAGTGCATGCCGCAGTCTTATGCGTTCGTTCCCTCAAAGTGGAGACTGGTACCATGATCGAAACGACGACACAGACATCGGAGACGACGCGAAAGGAGGAAGACCGATGGTAGCCGACCTCGGTGCCGTGATCGGCGAGGTCCTCCTGCAGGCGAGCGGTAATCAGGAGGGGATCATCAGTGCCGTCTTCGTTCTTCTCGTCAGCCTGCTCATCGGCACGGCGGCGATCCACCTCGGCGCCCAGGTGATGATCGACCGCGACACCGGGTTCATCCGGGCCGCCATCACGGCGCTGATCGGAGCGGTCGCGTACACGCTGGTGGGATTCTTCGTCGGCTGGATCCCGCTGCTGGGTCCGCTCCTCATGCTCATCGTGTGGATCGGCGTCATCAACTGGCAGTACCCCGGGGGCTGGGGGACGGCGATCGGCATCGGGCTCATCGCCTGGATCATCGCCATCCTCATCCTCTTCGCGCTCACCTCCCTCGGCATCGTCACGCCCGAGGCGCTGGGCATCCCGGGCGTATAGGGCACCGCCCTTCCGCCCGGTTCTACGGACCTAGATCCCTTCGCCACGGAGACGGCATCGGTCCACACGTAGCGACGTAGCCACCTGAAGAGACTCTCGCTGGACGATCTGCCGTTTCTCTCGATCGGTACGGGTTTCGAGAGAGGGGACTCTCCGTATAGACACCGGCAACTGCAGGGGCAACGACGAGGGGGGTTCCGTTGATGGTACGGCCATGAGCGAACACGGCCGGACCAGAGACGAATCGGCATGGCTCGCGACCACCGACGGCCCCCGGTTCTCGCCGCTCGAGGACGGATACGACGCCGACGTGGCGGTGATCGGGGCCGGAATGGCGGGGATCGCGACGGCGACCCACCTGAAGGAACGCGGACGAAGGGTCGCGGTGATCGAGCGTGATCGGGTAGCGGCGGCGGTGACGGGCCACACCACCGCGAAGGTCACCTCCCAGCACGGCCTGAAGTACGATCAGCTGATCGAGACGGTCGGCGAGGAACGCGCACAACAGTACGCCGACGCGAACGAGGCGGCCCTCGAGGAGATCGCCGAACGGAGCGAGGGGCTGGACGCCGAGTTCGAGCGGTTGCCGGCGTACGTCTACGCCGACGACGCGAGCGATCGCGAGCAGGTCCGCGACGAAGTACGGGCGGCGAAACGCCTCGGCCTGCCCGCGGAGTTCGCCGAGGACGGCGACCTCGACCTTCCCTTCGAGACCGGGGGTGCGATCCGATTCACCGACCAGGGCCAGTTCCACCCCCGGAAGTACGTCCTCGGGCTCGCCGAGTCGATCCCCGGCGACGGGAGCGCGATCTTCGAGGAGACGCGCGCGACGGATCTCGACCCCGGCGACCCCTGCCGGATCGAGACCGATCGTGGGACCGTCACCGCCGACAGCGTGGTCGTCGCGACCCACTTCCCGGTCTTCGACCGTGGGGGCTACTTCGCGCGGATGAAGACGAAGCGTTCGCACGTCGTCGCCGTCCGGATCGCGGGCGATCCCCCCGAGGGGATGTACTACAACACCGGCCAGCCCTATCGCTCCATCCGATATCACCGTTTCGAGGGCGAGCCACTGGTGCTGGTCGGTGGGGAGAACCACGAGACCGGCCAGGGCGGTTCGACGAAGGAACGCTACGACCGCCTCGAGTCGTTCGCCCGCGAGCAGTTCGACGTCGAGGAGGTCGAGTACCGCTGGTCGACGCAGGACTACAGCCCGTTCGACAGCGTGCCGTACGTCGGCCATCTCGGTCCCGCCCGCGAGAACCTCTACGTCGCCACCGGCTTCGGCGGCTGGGGGATGACCGGCGGGACCGCGGCGGGCCGGATCGTCTCCGGGCTGATCTGTGACGGCGAGCATCCGAACGCCGAGGTGTTCTCGCCCGCGCGGGTGAACGCGAAGTCGGCGAAGTCGCTCGTAACGCACAACGCGGAGGTCGGCGCACACTTCACCGCCGACTGGGCGAAGTCGCTGCTCTCGGAACGGGAGGCGACGCTCTCGCCGGGCGAGGCGACGACGGTCAAGACCGACGACGGGCCCGTGGGCGTCCACCGCGACGAGGAAGGGGAGATCAACGCCGTCTCGGTGATCTGTCCGCACATGAAGTGCGTCCTCCGGTGGAACGACGGCGAGGAGAGCTGGGACTGTCCCTGCCACGGATCGCGGTTCACTCCCGGGGGGAAGGTGCTCGACGGGCCGGCGATCGAGGACCTGCCGCGTCGTGACGCACGTGAAAAGTGACGGCACTTGCCGGCACGAACCTTTCGCCCGTGGCCGTTCTCCTCCGCTCCATGGGAGAAGACGACGAGCCAGCCTACGGCAGCAACGACGTGAACGACGAGGACGGACAGTACGGTGGAACCGGGGACGGCGGGGACGACAAGAGGAGTGCGGGCGCCGAGGGGGACGTGGAGGGCGAGAGGACCGACGATAACGGTGACGACGAGTCCGACGACGACGAGTCCGACGACGACGAGTCGCTCGGCCAGGACGAGACCGACCCCGAGTAGCCCGACCGTACGGATTCAAGGGTACGCCCGGCCAATGGCGGGGCGTGAGCGACGACACCCCGCCGCGCCACGACCGCGTCGCACGCCACCCCACTCCCGGCCCGGCGAACTCGTTGTGGTCCTGGCCGGAGGCCCGCCACCCGCTGCGGGTAGCGATCAACTACGCGGCCATCGTGGCGGCGCGTCACTCGCCGAGCCTCCGGACCAAGAACTGGCTGTTGCGGCGGATCGGCGTGACGATCGGCGAGGGGGTGTCGTGGGGGCTCGAATCCACGCCGGACGTGTTCTGGCCCGACCTCATCACCGTCGAGGACGGCGCGATCATCGGCTACGACGCCACGCTGCTCTGTCACGAGTTCCTCCAGGACGAGTACCGGACCGGCCCCGTCGTCGTCGGCGAGCGGGCGATGATCGGCGCGGGTGCGGTCGTCCTCCCCGGCGTCGAGATCGGCGCGGGCGCGAGCGTCGCCGCGAACTCGCTGGTCGTCGAGGACGTTCCTCCCGGGGTGACGGTCGCGGGCGTGCCCGCGGAGGTGCGCGACCGGGATCCCGGCGACTGACGGCACCGGGTTGAAGGAGCTCTCGGCCGAACCTCGGACCATGGAGCCCTCCGAATTCTACACGATCGTACGCCAGCAGGCCGACCTGAAGTCGGTCGAGGAGGCGGAAGACGCCAGCAGGCCCGTTCTCCGAACCCTGGGCGAACGGTTGTCGGCCGGCGCGGTCGACGACCTGACGAGTTTCCTGCCCGAGGAGATCGCCGCGGCGCTCGAGACCGACTCGGAGCCCGAGTCGTTCGGCCCCGAAGAGTTCGTCGCTCGCGTCGCCGAGCGGGCGAGCGTAGACGAGGAGCTCGCGAGACGCGTGACGCGGGCGACGACCGACGCGATCGCGGAGGCGGTGCCCGGAGACGAGTACAGGAACGTCCGCCAGCAGCTCCCCGACGAGTACGGCACGCTGTTTCAGGGGGTAGAGAACGCCGGGGGCCGAGCGACGTAGACGCCTGAAGCTGCAAGGCTAACGTTAAACAGCGGGAGGAAAGCACCATCGAACATGGACGTCAGCGACATCGCGACTGACGAGTACGTTCGGGCTCGTCCCGACGAGACGGTCGGCGAACTCAGATCGACGTTCGAGGACGCGAACCCCGGCGGGATCCTGGTCGTCGAGGACGGCGAGTGCGTCGGAGTCATCACTCCCCAGGAGCTGCTTCGATCCCAGACCGACGACGAGACCGCCGCCCGCCAGGTGATGAAGGCGGTCCCGGTGGTCGACCGCACCGAGGGCGTCCGCGAGGTCGCCCGCCTGCTCGTCGAGAACGAGACGCGGGTCGCACCGGTCTCCGTCGAGGGTGAGCTCTGGGGTGGGGTGACCCAGGACGCGATCCTCGAGGCCGTCCTCGAGAACCTCGACGTGCTGACGGTGAAGGAGATCGCCACGCAGAACGTCGTCACCGTCACCGAGGACGATACCCTGAGCGAGGCGATCAACCTGCTTCGCGAGCACGGCATCTCGCGGCTCCCGGTCGTCGAGAACGGCCACCGTCCGATCGGAATCGTCACCGCGGACGACCTCGTCGAGTTCGTCGTCCGCGATACCCGGAAACAGTCCGTCGGCGACCGGGGTGGGGACTCGCCGACCCTCCGCGAGCTCCCCGTCGAGAACGTCATGGACCGGCCCCCGAAGACGACCACGCTCGAATCCACCGTCTCGGAGGCGGTCTCGACGATGCTCGAGCAGAACGTCGACGGGCTCGTGGTCGTGCCCGAGTACGACGAACGCGTCACAGGCGTGCTCACGAAGACCGACGTGATGCGGGCGCTCTCCTATACGCGGGAGGAGGTCATGGACGTCCAGATCACCAACATCGATCTGCTGCACTCGACGAGCCGCGAGGAGATCGCAGAGCGCCTCGAGGAGATCACCGGCAAGCACCGCAAACTCGACGTCCATCACGTTCACGTCCGCTTCCAGGAACACGAGGAGGAGCTACGCGGCCGCTCGCTCGTGCGCTGTCAGGTCCGCATGTGGACCGATCAGGAGGAGCTCGCGGGTACCGGCGAGGGCTACGGCGGCGACGAGGCGCTCTCGATCGCGCTGGACAAGCTCGAGCGCAACGTGCTCGAGCTGAAGGGCGAGCGAAGCGACGAGGAGTACCGCGGCCAACTGCTTCGGACGCTCGACGAGCTCTGAGGGCCGCGCTCGCTTCACCGGATGGTTCGGTTCGTCGGCGGACCCCTCGTCGACGTCAAGGACGGCGTTTGCTCGCGCCCTCCTCGAACACCGTTCGGTTGGGGACGATGTACTCGATGCCGTCGTCCTCGATTCGGGTGATGAACAGTTCGACCTCCTGGACGACGCCGTCCCGGTCGCCGATTCGTACCCGGTCGCCGATGCCGTAGGGCTGGTTGAGGAAGAGATAGAGCCCCGCGGCCCCCGAGGCGAGGAGGTCGCGGCCCGCGATGCCGCCGAGGAAGACCAGCCCGAAGGCGTAGACCGAGAGCAGGATCAACAGCGCGGAGGTGGCGACGCCGAGCTGGCCGAGCGCGATCAGAACGGCGACGTAGATGATGCTGTACTTGACGATCGTGCCGATGAGCGCCACCTCGGGGACCTTGACGCTGCGCAGCCGTTCGTTGACCAGTACCTCGGCCTTATCGCCCGCGATGATGCCGACGATCACGGCGAAGGCGGCGATGAACACCCGCGGCAGCAGCCGGGCGACCTGCTGCCAGAACAGTCCCGGTTCCAGCACGCGTGCGACGTACAGCGCGACCAGCACGCCGACGCCGTAGATGAACCAGGAGCTCAGCCGCGAGACGACCGACACCGTCGAACTTCCGAGTCCCTGGGCCGTACGCTCGAAGGCGGTCCCCTCGACCGCCTCGGAAACCCCGGCGGCGATCAGCAGCTGCTTTGCGAGCTGGCCGAAGACGTAGCCGATGACGAGGATCCCGAAGAAGACGAGCACCGCCCATATGATCGGGTCCCACACGAACGGGAAGCTCACCATCTCAGTACTCCTCCGGATCGATCTCCAGGACGAGTTCGCCCCCCTTGAACGCCCGGACGAGGCCGTCGGACTCCGAGAGGACGATCGCGGTGGCGTTGGTGTCGCGCGTGATCGCGCCGCCGGCCATGTGCCGGGCCCCGAGTCCCTTCGGGATGTCGACGCCCTCCGCGGCGGGCTCGAGGTAGCGGTAGGCGGAGACGATCTTCCCCGAGTCGCTGATGACGAACGCGCCGTCGAGCCGCGAGAACTCCTTGAGCATCACGCTCACGATCGGATCGCCGACGTGGACGTGGGACTTCTCGAAGGGGTTGTAGCTGAGCGGGCGGGACTTGTTCATCACGTTGCCGGCGTCGCCGACGACGAACAGCGCACCCACCGGCTTTCCCTTCTGGCCCTTCTTCCCCAGGTCGATCGCGACTTCGAGGACGGCGCGGATCACCTCCGGTTCGGCGCGGGAGTGGGCGAAGAGGTCGTAGAGCGTCGAGTACATCGTGTCGGTGGCCCGGACCCGCGAGACGGTGTCGATCTCCTCGTCGAAGATGCTGGTGGCACAGGCGACGACGTCGCCCTCGTCGATCAGCTCCTTGCCGATCGCCGCGCCGAGTCCGAACTTGACGCGGTCCTTGACGTCGGTGAACTCGAGGGGAATTTCGACGAACCGATCGGCGTCGACCCCGTTCTCGGTGCCGACGACGAGCACGTCGACGTCCTCGAGCGCGGCGAAGCGTTCGTAAAGGGAGGTGCCCGGAGAGAACAGCGCGACGGCGTCCACGTTCTCGACGATCCCATCCAGAAGTTCGGAGACAGCACTCATTATGGGTATCACTCCGGGCGCGCGAAAAAGCGTTGTGGGACTGCGTTACACGTACGACGGACGGCGGACGACTGTCGGGAGCGAGGCGAGCAGGAGTGCGGTCGACTCGAGCGGTGTCATCGGGACGCGGGGAGCATGCCGTTCGATCCGACGTTCGGCAGTTCGTCTCGCAGTTCTACCGGGACGCTTCCTCGACTCCGAGAGTTGCTCGCCGGTTCCAGAGGGAGTAGCCGATGACGACCCACGCGAGACCGAAGAGCAGTTCGGGGCCGACCCACGCGTGATCGACCACGCCCATCGTGACGAGGGTGTATCCGATCGTCGCGGGAAGTCCGACCGGTAACGCGACGATCAGGAGCCACGCCGCCGCACGCGGGGCAGCGTCGCTCCGAAGCATCGCGATACCGAGTACGATCGCTCCGAGGAGCGCGACCAGTAGCCCGAGCAGATAGGCGATGAAGAACGACTCCCCGGAGGACGGAACCCAGCCTATTGCGGCAGAGCCGACGACCATCGGAACTAGGCCGATCGCCACGAGCGCCATACCGAGGTGCGCGAGGCGGCCGAACCAGCCCCGTTCGCTGGCGTAGAACGCCACGAGCCCGACCGCGATGAGCGCGGCCATGATCGCCGCGAGCTGATCGCCGATGGAACCGCTCTCCGGTTGAAGCCCTGCGAACAAGATAAGGGCGTTCACCACTGCGACTACTCCGCCGAGTACTGCCGCCAAGCCGCCGAAGCGGATCCAGCGTCCCTCGGGTATCGATTCCACCTTCCGTTGCCGTTCGTACTGAGCCATCGTGACCGCTCGACTCTCCCAGACCGCAGAAAACTGCCAGCTCGGTAAGAATCGTGTAGATAGATGGCGTCCGGATGGCTTAATCGTTGCGTAGAATCGGGACTTCGAATTACGGGGAAGGAGTTGGATTTCGCTCATTCAGTGGTTACGATTTCGGAGTTCACGCCGATCAACTTCGGACTCCTGAGGTCGAATTCGCTCTGCGATTTCGTCGGTAATAACGATCGAATCTTTCGAAGCAACAGTAATCGCTCTCCTCCCGCGAGCGAAGCGAGCGGTCGCGGCGAGCGGCCAACGGGAGCGAGCCGCGTTTTGGTGCAGCTTTTGCCAGCGGAGCGAGCGCTAGCGAGCGGAGTGCAGCAAAAGGTGCGCGGGACCGGATTTGAACCGGAGCGAGACGGTCCGACTCACTCGCTTCGCTCGTTCGTCGGCTGCGACTCGCAGGGTTCAAACCGGCCCTGCTCCCTCGCTCACTTCGTTCGCTCAGTGCGCGGGACCGGATTTGAACCGGCGGACCCCTACGGGACAGCGTCCTAAGCGCTGCGCCTTTGGCCTAGCTCGGCAACCCGCGCGCACCGATTACTACCCGCCGAGCGCGATAAAAACCCGTCGCTGTCGTCCGGTCCGGGGGTTTATTTCCGGCGACGACCAATTCGCGGCGTGTACCGCGCAAGCGATCGCCTGGAGAACGAACGGTGGCTGACCGACCTCCAGCGGGCCGCCGACAGCCTCGATCTGGGGAGCGAGGCGCGCTCGAACGCGGAGGACCTCTTCCTCTCGACTGTCCCGGAGAACGACCGCTCGAAGCCCGCGGCGGTCGCGGCGAGCCTCTACGCAGGCAGTCTGATCGCGGGCGACCAGCGCTCACAGGGCGCCGTCGCCGACGCGGTCGGCGTCACCCGGCTGACGATCCAGCAGCGGTGGAAGCCGCTGCTCGAACGCGCCGGACTCGAACCGCCGACCTGGTGACTCGGAACTCAGCTCTCCTGTCGTGCGCCACGACCCTCCCGCTCGGGCGTGAGGTTGCCGTGCTCATCGATCTCGCCGCGGATGATCCGCGTACTCGAGACCACGCCGCCGTCCTCGGCGAGCAGGTGCTCGACGACGACGATCTCGAGGGGGTCGTGTCCCCGCTCGCGACGTCGCTCGTTGATGCGTTCGCCGCCCTCGTGCGTCTCGGGCGAGACGACCAGCGCGTCGAACTGCGGTTCGATCGCGATGCCGGTCGGCTCGTCGAGCTCGCGGATCTCGTACTCCCGGTCGTGGTCACAGTCGTCCTCGATCGCCGCGAGTTCGTCCTCGAGCCGCGACCGCCGCTCCTCGAAGGGCCGGATGGGGCGGTCCTCGTGACGGGTCTCCGGGGCGAGGTCGTCGCTGGTTAGTCCTACCGTCACGTCACCCAGCTCGAAGGCGCGTTCGAAAAGAGCCCGGTGGCCGTCGTGTATCGGATCGAACGTCCCACCCAGCGCAACCTGCATGTCGAAGGCGATGTGAGCCTGTGGCTTAGTGGCTTCGGCTGTGGGTTACTCCTCGTTCTCGTCGGTGCTGGCGTCCCCGGCGTCGACGTCCTCGGCGGGGCCGTCCGCGTCCGGTTCGATGCCGACGTCGTCGACCGTGATGCTGATCGGTTCGGCGGGCTCGCCGTCGTCGCTCTCGTCGAGATACCGATCGAGGTTGATCACTGTGTTGAGCTCGTCCTGGACCTGGTGGACGATCCCGCCGACCAGTTCGCTCGGCGCGATCGCGGTGTACTCGTAGGGGTTGTTGCCCGCGCCCTCGTTCTCGCGTTTTCCGCGGTCGACCTTCCCCTCATCGTGGAGCTCCGCGAGCGCCTCGCGGACGGTACTGGGGTAGAGACCCGTCCCGGCGGCGACCTCCTCGCTCGTCGAGCCGGGGTACTGGCGGAGGTAGACGTAGATCCGAGCGCGCGTCTCGGTGTCGAGCACCCACGCGAGCAGGTCGACGATCCCCCGGTCGAACTCCTCGACGGCCCGGTCCGCCCCCTCCTCGATTCGCGTTCGGGCGTCGCGCTCGGCCTCGGTTTCGTGGACGTCGACGGGGATCTCGTCGTCGACGTTCGAGTCGTCTCCAGACATGTCCTCTCTGGAGGGACGGAAGGCGACGCGGCATAAAAACTTGTTTACGGTCCGCCTACAGGACGAGCGACTCACACAGCGCGTCGAGGCCTCGCTCGTCGCGGATCCGGCGCTGGCGATCGGCGCCGCTCTCGCCCTCGTAGAGCTCGCGGATCCCCTCGACTCCGAGACGGTCGCACTCTCGATCGACGACGGTGCCCAGATCGACCACGCCCGAGCGATCACGATCGATGAACGAGGCGTCGTGGCCGTAGCGCATCGCGCGCCACTTGTTCTCGTCGAGCAGCTCCCGACGGTGGTCGTATCCCTCCTCGCCGTCCCGCGAACCGTGCTCGCCCTCTCGCGGGCCGTGCCCGCTCGAACGGCCGGCGGAACGGAGTTCCGCGCTACTCGACCCATAGGCGGCCCACGGATCCGCGCTCTCCTCGTAGCGGGCCGCGAGGTCCTCGACCAGCGCGTGTGTGTACTCGACGAACGCCATCACACGCTGGGGGTCGGTCTGTCCGTCGGGAGTCCGTATCTCGACGGTGCCGTGGCCGGAGTGGGGCCGTACGTCGTACCAGAGCTCGCCACGGTCGTTGATCGACCCCTGCTCGACCATCAGGCGCTCGAAGTCGGCGAACTCCGCGAAGCTCGAGAACGCCGTCGGCATCCCCGTGTTCGGCAGCGCCTCGAACACCTTCGCGCGGGCCGACTGGAGGCCGGTGTCGAAGCCGTTCCAGTACGGCGAGTTGGCCGACAGCGCGAGCATAACGGGCAAAAACCAGCGCAGTTCGTTCGCGATCCAGGTCGCCTTGTCCGCGTCGTCGACGCCGACGTGGACGTGCAGTCCGGCGGTCGTGTTCCGGTGCTGGGGATACTGGATCCGATCGAGCTGTGCGCGATAGCGCGGCTTCTCGGCGTGTTCGAGTTCGCGCCACTTCGCGGCCGGATGTAGCCCGGCGGCGGCGATTCGATACCCGTGTTCTCCGGCGTATTCGACGAGCGCCTCGCGGACCTCGCGGAGAACGTCGCCGGCCTCGGAGAGCGAGTCGATGACGGGCGTCTGGGTCTCGATTACGCATTTGAACAGCTCGTGGTCCAGCCGGTCTTCGAGGACGCCGGGCGGATCGTTCGCGTAGACGAGGTCGTCGGTGCCCGAGACCGGACGTCCCGACTCGTCGACGACGAAGAACTCCTCCTCGATTCCAAGGGTGCCCACCCGCGCGAAGTTCTCGGCCGAACCCGTCTCCATCGCCACGGGCTTCGGCCGCATCCGATAAATAGCCGCCGTCTCAGCGCGGCCGGGCGACGACCGCGAGGTGGTCTGTGTGATACGGCTCGAGTCGGCGGGTCTCGAGGACCTCGTACGACGTTTCGAGCCGATCCAGCACGTCCGAGAACACCGCGTCGGGCTCGCGGGTGACGTCCTCGCTTCGGGCCTTGATCGCCGCGAGCAGGCGGCCGTCCTCGGCCAGAAAGCGCTCGTTGCGGATCGCCACGTCCGCCTGTCCCCGGGTGGCGACGTCCTGAACGATCGCGTCGACGTCCCTTTCGACGACGTGGGCGTACGTCTCGGGCTTGCGGGCGTCCTTCAGCAGCGGGAAGAGGTTCTCGCGGGGTTCGGCCGCCGAGAGCAGGTCGCGGGCCGGCCGCGGTGCGAACTCGATCGCGTACGTGGGACCGGCGAAGTCGGCGACGTGACTCACAGTGGTACCGCTGGCCGCCCCGAGGTAGAGCACCGTCTCGTCGTCCGAGAGTCCCGTCTCGATCCCCGAATCGAGCATTGCGCCGAGTTTCGATCGGTCGGGGTCCCAGACGCGCCACTCCCCCTCGGTCGGCTCGCCGTAGACCGGCTTGCCGCGGGTGGCGAGGCGTTCCTCGCCGGCGATCGTCCGCCGTTCGACGCCGTCGGGCAGGCTCATTCCTCGGCCTCCCGCGCTCGGATGGTAGCGATGCGCTCGTCGAGTTCGGCGTCGAGTTCGGGACGACGATCGCCGGAGTAGTGATCGACCCGCGCTGCGATGGTGAGCTTGCCCGCGAGCGCGCGGGCAGCCGACCCGCGGTCCTCGGCGCGGGTCCCTCTGACGTACTCGTGGGTGTAGATGATCCCGTGTTTCGGCGAGGGTGCGCGACCCCGCAGGTGGGCGAACAGGGCGTCCTCCGCGCCGAGCACCTGAAGGGTGCCGCTGGGCTTCCTCGCGAGCGCCTCGAGACCGCCCGCGAGCGCGATCAATCGTGCGGCCAGGACGGGGCCTGCCATCGCCGCGAGGTTGGGCGCGACCGCGGGCGTCGTCCGTTCGACGAACGCTCTCAGGGAATCGGCCTCCTCGGCGAGTTCCACCGTACGCTGTGCGAGCGAGACGGCACGTTCCTCGGCAGGACCATCGGGCTCGCGTCCGGCCACCTCGCGGGCGTACCCGACGCCCGCGCCGTCGACGTCGAACAGGCTCCCCGCCCACTCGGCGACCCGCTCGGCAAGCTCGTTGGCGGTGCGTTCCGCGTCGTCCATCGCCCGAACGGCGTGGACGAGCTGGGCGTCGTCCGCCCGCTCGCGTTCCGTCACCGCCTCGCGGGTGGCCCGCATCGTCGTCTCGTGTAGCGCGCGGTAGTAGTCGTCCTCGCTCTCGGCGAACCCCGTCTCGACCGCCCGTTCGGGCCAGTTCGACGGCGACTCGGCTGACCCGCTCTCGATGGCTTCGCTGCCCCCGTCGAGGTCGCCGCGATCCAGTCCCTCGAACCAGCCCGCATTCGCCGTGGACCCCTCGTTCATGTACACTCCTCGACGGGGTCAACGGATCAATTCACGGGTTCGGCCCGGTCGCGGACGCCGAGCGCGGACGACGCGGCCCCCCTAGCTACATCGTGGAGCCGCCACAACCGAGGAGGGATGCTACCCGTCTCGGAGTCCTTCGAGTACGAGTACCGCGGCTGCGACCTGATCTACGGTCGCGGCTGCGTGGGCCGTCTCGGCGACTACCTCGCCGAACACGACCTCGATCGCGCCCTGATCGTCTGTGGGTCGAACGTCGGGGCGAGCGACGAGCTGATGGAGCCGATCCAGGAGGGACTCGGCGATCGTCTCGCCGGCGTCTTCGACGGGACGACGCCGGAGAAATCGGCCGAGGCAGCCTTCGGCGCCATCGACGAGATGCACGAAACGGACGCCGACGTCCTCGTGGGGATCGGCGGCGGCAGCAGCCTCGACGTCGCCCGACAGACGAGCGTCTTCGCGCAGGACGGCCGATCCTTGTCGGAGCTCCGCGAGGAGGCACGTAACGGTGGGGTCAGCCCGCCCGATTCGAACGACGAGCGACCGCCGGTGATCGTCGTTCCGACGACGTTCGCGGGGGCCGACGTCTCCGACACCGGGTCGATCGAGCTGCTCTCGGCCGCCGAATCGCCGACGGGCCAGCCGGCGAGCGTCGGCGGATCGGCGATGCCGATCGCGGACTTCGCCGATCCGGCCCTGTTCGAGACGACGCCCGCGGGCGCGCTGGCCGGCTCGGCGATGAACGGTCTCGATAAGGGGATCGAGACGCCGTATGCCCGGGACGCGAACCCCGTAAGCGACGCGGCGGCCGTCCACGGGCTCCGCCTGCTGAGTGATGCGCTCCCACGGATCGCCGACGGGTCCGACGACGGCGAGGCGATGGATCGAGCGGTGGTCGGCTCGTTGCTCGTCCAGCTCGACCGCAAGATCTCGATCATTCACGCCTTCGGCCACGGGTTCGCCCGCCGGTACTCCCTCCAGCAGGGGTCGGTACACGCGGTCGTCGCCCCGCACGTGCTCCGGTACCTCTTCGAGGAGGTCGACGCCGGTCGCGCCCTGCTGGCGGAGGGGTTCGGGATCGACCCCGCCGGACGCTCCGACGTCGAACTCGGGGAGGAGATCGTCGAGGCCGTCGCCGACGTGCGCGACGCGCTCGATGCGCCGACACGCCTCCGGGATCTTCCGGAGACCCGCGAGGAGGACCTGCCGGCGATCGCCGAGTTCGTCGTCGACGACTCGCCGATGACCCGTGTGCCGACGAGCCTGGAGCCGACCGCCGAAGGGATCGAGCGAGTGCTCCGCGAGGCCTGGTGACCACGGCGTGGCTCGGACTACCACGCTCGACGGTCGAAGCACCGAGCCGGTGGCGTTTCGTCGCCCGGCGGATTTAAGTAATCTAACCGATACGTTCCGGCAATGAACGAGCGGGGACGACCATGAGCGAGAAACAGCGCATCGCCGTCGGCGAGAGCGTCGGCTCGGGAGACCGCGAGACCATCGAGCTACCGGTCGTCGAGGTGCTGACGGGCCGGGGGTTCGTCACCGGAAAATCGGGATCCGGCAAGTCGAACACCGCGAGCGTCGTCGTCGAGGAGCTGCTCGAGGCGGGCTATCCCGTCCTGATCGTCGACACCGACGGCGAGTACTACGGACTCAAGGAGGAGTACGAACTGCTCCACGCGGGCGCCGATGAAGAGTGTGACATCCAGGTCGGTCCCGAACACGCCGAGAAGGTCGCCGCGCTCGCGCTCGAGCAGAACGTCCCCACAATCCTCGACGTCTCGGGCTACCTCGACGAGGAGGCCGCCGACGAACTGCTTCGGGAGACGGCACGCCACCTCTTCGCGAAGGAGAAGAAGCTGAAGAAGCCCTTCCTCCTGGTGGTCGAGGAGGTCCACGAGTACATCCCCGAGGGCGGGGGGATGGACGAGACCGGCCGAATGCTGATCAAGGTCGGAAAGCGGGGGCGCAAACACGGCCTCGGCATCGTGGGGATCAGCCAGCGACCCGCCGACGTGAAGAAGGACTTCATCACCCAGGCCAACTGGCTGGTCTGGCACCGGCTGACCTGGGACAACGACACCAAGGTGGTCGGCCGGATCGTCGGTACCGAGTACGGCGACCGCGTCGCGGAACTCGACGCCGGCGAGGCCTTTCTCCAGACCGACTGGACCGACGCCGACGTCCGCCGGGTCCGGTTCAAGCGGAAACGTACCTTCGACGCCGGCGCGACCCCCGGACTCGACGACTTCGAACGCCCCGAGCTCAAGTCGGTGAGCGACACCCTCGTCGACGACCTCCAGACGATCACCGAGTCCCAGCAGCGCGAGGCCGACCGGATCGCCGAACTCGAACGCGAACTGGAGCGCAGGGACGAGCGGATCGCCGAGCTCGAACGCGAACTGGAGTCCGCTCGGGACGTGAGCGCGGCCGCCCGGCAGATGGCCGCGGCGCTCTCCGAGGAGCGCGGGACCGAGACCCCGCCGCCACAGGCGACGCTCCCGGAGGTGACGATGGACGACGAGTTCGAGCGGCTCCGTTCCGAGAACACCGCCCTCGAGGCCGAGATCGAGGAACTGCGCCGGCGGCTCGACGAGCGCGACGGGGACGCAGGCGAGGCGGAGTCCGATTCGGGTTCGGAGTCCGGGGAGGACGAGGCGCTCGTCGACGTGCCGATCGACGGGCGGGAGCGTGAGGAGGGCTCGGCCGACGCGGTGGCGATCGCCGCCGAGATCGAGGCCGCGAGCCGGCGGTCGCTCTGTAACGAGCGCCAGACGTGGGCGGTCATCGAGGTGCTCGCGGAGACCGGCGGCGCGACCGCCCGCGAGGTCGAGGATCGGGTACACGCGCCGTTCCAGTGGGTCTGGACGCTGCTGTTGGAGCTTCGCGAGTGTGCCTGCGTCGAGCGCACGTCCGACGGCGTCTACTCGCTGTCGCCGGTCGCCCGCGATCTGGTTCTCGAGAGCGCGGATCCGCTGGCGCCGTAGCCGGGGCGGGCGAGCGCTCAACTGACGGGAACGGGACTCCCGGAAATAGGGATCACCGACCGGGACGGCGTGCGAACCGTCACGTTCGATCGGCCCGACGCGTCGAACGCCCTCACCACCGAGAGCGCCGCCGAACTCGCCGACGTGCTCTCGCAAGCGGATCCCGACGAACTGGACGCGATCGTCCTCACCGGCGAGGGGAGGGCGTTCAGCGCGGAGGATCTCGAGTCGATCGCCGCGCTCGAGGGGACGCCGGCGGCGGCCTACGAGCGCATCGACGAGACGTTCGGACGGTTGGAGGAGGCGCTCGACTACGAGAGCCCCGTCCAGTCGCAGCCGCTCGGGACCGACGAGCACCGGGAGGGCGTCTCGGCGTTCCTCGAGGATCGGGACTCGGCGTTTCAGTCGTAGAGGAACCCGTGGATCGCACCGTCGAACTCCCGCCGGCGATCGAGGACGGCGTCGTGACCCGCGTCGATCTCGACGTAGCGGGCATCGGGTATCGAGGCCGCGGTCCGACGATACTCCTCGCGGGCGAAGAAGGGGTCCTCGGTTCCGCCGACGACGAGCGTCGGGACGGCGACGTCGTCCACCCAGGGAGTCGCGTCGTGGTCCAGGCAGGCGTCGGCCGAGGCGACGAAATCGCGGCGGTCGACGGACGATCGCGAGCCGAACCGACCGTAGAGGGTCGCGGCCCCCCGGACGACGGGAGCTCGGAAACCGCTCGCGACCATGTGCGCGGCCTCCCCGCAGATCGGACGCCATTGCTCGCGTTCGGCGAGCGCGCGCCAGCGCTCGACCACCTCGCGGCCGTGGGTGCTCAGCCGGACCGCGGCCAGCCCGAGGACCGCGCGCTCGACGTTCTCGGGGCGATCCGCCGCGAGACGCTGGACGACGAACCCGCCCAACGAGAGCCCCATCACGTCCGCGGGGCCGACCTCCTCCAGCACGCGGGCGTAACCGTCCGCGAGTTCCCGCGTCGAGACGTCGGCGGGGAGTCCCTCGGGCCGGCTGACCATCGCCACCGTATGCCGGCCGGCGTAGCGGTTGCAGTAGGCCGCGACGAGCAGGCTGAACCACCACGCGTCGGTGACCCGGCACAGCGGGTCGTTGAGACCCGGGATCACGAGGAGCGTCCGCGGACCGTCGCCGACCGCGACGTACGGGTGGTCGGCCCATCTCCCCCGGCGAATCGGTGCGCCGATCACGGCCTCGGGCGGGCGCGTCGTTCGGGCTCGATCGTGCGGCGGCCGTCGGTCGGAGGTACCATGACGGAGGTCCGGCGAGCGGCGGTAAAAACCCACCCGAACGGTTAGGATCGACGAGCGGCTACTTCTCCCATGAGCGAACCGGGATCGATCCGGGAGACCTACCACGCGGCGCTCGCCCACGGCCTCGTCGACCTCCCCCAGGGGACGAGCCGTATCGGCGTCGTCCGCCGGCCGACGTCGTGGTTCCACGGAGAGATCGACGAGAACGTTCCCGAACTCGCGCCGCCCGAGGAGCTGCTCGACGCCTTTCAACAGCGGCGTGAGGACTTCAAGATGCAGGGGATGTGCGAGGAGGGCGCACACAACGCCGCCTGGGAGGAGCTGGGGTTCGAGGAGCGCTATCGCGAGCACCTCGATACGCCTGACGCGCGGGCGGCACTCTCGGCGCTTGCGGATCGCGTCGCAAACGGCGAGGACGTCGCGCTCGTCTGCTACGAGGGCGACTCGAAGCGGTGTCACCGCCACGCGCTCGAGGAGGAGTTGGCGACGCGAACCCCGTGACGGCGATCAGTCGTCGCGTTCGGAGAGGTGCGTCTCGGTCGGCCCGGCACCGAGGAGACCGATCTCACGGGAGAGCCTGTTCGGGTCGAAGCCCGCGTCGGTGAGCCGCGCCGAGAGCACGGCGAGGCCGGCCGAGACCGCTGCAGCACCGAGGAACGCCCACAGGAACGACGGCGCGGGCACCAGCCCTCCGAGGACGGGCAGCGCCGACAGCGGGCCGTGCACCGTCGGCAGGAACGCCATCCCGACGACCAGCCCGGAGACGCTCGCGGCGAGCATCCCCCTCTCGGTCGCCCGCATCGAGTAGAGCCCGTAGACCAGCGGGACGGCCGCCGCGACGGCGAACAGGTCGGCCGTGAGGAACAGCGCGAGGACGCTGTAGGCACGCGCCCCGATAACGGTCGCCCCGAGCGCGACCGCAACGGTCGTGACGCGCGCGGCGAAGGTGAGCGAGCGCTCCGAGGGATCGTCGAGCAGCCGCGGCAGGTCCGCGGTGACGACGCTCGCGATCGCGTTGAACAGCGTGTCCGCTGTACTCATGACGAGCAGGACGGCGAGCAGGACGACCACGAGACCGACCCACTCGGGCAGCGTCTCGAGGACCAGTCGGAAGAGCGCGACGCTGGCGTCGCCCGGCCCCTCGACGAGTCCGTAGCCGGCCGCGGCGACGCCGAACAGCCCCGCGACGGCGACGATCGGGACGACCGCCAGCCCGGAAACGGCGAACGAGCGCCGAACCGTCCGCTCGTCCTGGGCGGCGTAGACGCGCTGCCACCACGCCTGGTTGAGCAGTTCGGCGCCGGCGATGGCGACCACGATGTAGACGCCGAACAGCAGGCCGGGGACGAACCCGGGGTCGAGCAGCGAGGGGTCGGACGCGGCGACGGTCGATCCGATCGTGCGGGGACCGCCGAGCGAGAGGAGGGTGACGGCGAAGACGAGCCCCAACAGGGGGAGGACCACCACGAGCTGTACCGTGTCGGTGAAGATGCTCGCCTTCAGCCCGCCGTAGGCGGTGTAGACCAGGACGAACGTGCCGACCAGCCCCGCGGTCTGCCAGGCGGGGACGCCGGCGACCAGCGAGAGCACGCCGACGATGCCGGTCATGTTCGCGGCCAGCGAGATGAACATGAAACAGAGGCTGATGAGGAGGATGTAGGCGTACATCGCGGGCCCGTACCGGACGTAGGCGTACTCGGTGAGGGTGTGACCCCGCGGGATCAGTCGCCGGATCCGCGGGCCGACGAGGACGTAGACGAGGCTCGCGCCGGCGCTACCGAGCGCGTAACCCGCGATGGCGGTGATGCCGCCGAACGCCGCGCCGGCCTCCGCGGGACTGAACAGGATCCATCCGCCCAGGTTCGACGCGAGCAGCGTCGCGACCATCGTCCGCGTTCCGATCGAGTCGCGCGCCGTGATGAACTCCTCGACGGAGCCGACCTCTCCACGCGAGTAGCGGAGCCCGATCACCGTCACGGCCACCACCGTGACCGCGACCAGCGAGAGCGCAACGCTCGAGCTCACCACGCGGACCGCCACCGGGAACCGTTCGTGTACATACGGAACACCGCGCGGCCGCCGCGTATAAAATGGACGAATATCATCGCGTCATACGGCTGCCGTCGGCGACGACCGCCGGACGCGACTCTTGTAACCGGCTGTCATTCAGGCATCTATATAACCCTGGACCGTCCAGTTCCTCGTGCTGGTGGCCGCCAGCGAAAACCACGGGTGGATGAGCCGGGGTCACCTACTACGACCCCGTTCCTGTGTTTTCGATCCAGACCTGCGAGCCACCGTCTCTACCTCACCTATCCCGTTAACTTCACGTTTCGAAAGACAGAAAGCATATATGATCGGCGCTCGTCGGGACGATTGCCGTCGAAACGACGGCGTTGTGCCTGTCAGAGGCCACCCCTCCCCATCGCACTCTCGATGGCGGTGTTCCGCCATCCTTTCGTACCCGGTGATCCGTCGATGGATCACCCAGAACGCCCGCGGGCCGCTCTCGTTGGGCGGTTCCACGCCTCGTGAAACCGACTCGTCGCGGAGTTACGACTCGTCGCGGGCCCTGATCGCCGCCGCGAGCTCCGGGTGAAGCACCGGACGGTCGTCCTCGTCGCGCCGGAGCAGGGGGTCGCCCCCGAGTTCCTCCTCCAGTGTCCCGACCCGCTTCTTGATCGTCCGCTCGGTGTAGCCCGTCTCCTCTGCGAGCTCCTCGATCGACAGTCCCTCGCCGTCCTCGGTCGCCGCGAGCGCGCGAGCGATGTCGTACTCGGAGTCGCGGTACTCGGTCGCTATCTTCTCGGCGAGCGCTGCGAGTTGCTCCGGAACCTCGTCCGTGGCCATATCCTCCATCAGCGGAGCCCGTACGTAAAAACCCGACTACTTACGCCGGACCGACGAGGAGGCCCGCCGTCGCGACCGCGCCGGTCGCGAGCATCAGGGTCGAGAGCGCGTATACCGCGGCCAGTCCGGGCCGGTCGCTCTCCCAGAGCCGAAGGGTGTCGACCGAGAACGACGAGAAGGTGGTGAACGCCCCACAGGCGCCGACCCCGACGAGCAGGAAGAGGTCGGAGGGGACACCGAGGAACGCGACCAACGCGAGGACGAAGCTTCCGAGGACGTTCACGACGAGCGTACCGACGGGGAAGCGTCGCTCCGCGGGCTGGACGAACGTGCCGACGAGATACCGCGCGGTCGCGCCGACGGCACCGCCGACGCCGACCAGGACCGCCTCGATCATCGCCATCGCCGCCCTCCGAGCGCGATTCGCCTGCCGAACAGGGCGGCCCCGAAGCCACAGGCGTAGCTCCCGATGACGTTCGCCAGCCCCACGACCGGATGGACGCCGAGCGTCTCGAGGGCGAACGTGCTGTAGGTGGTATACGAGGAGAGAAATCCGGTCGCGGCCAACAGGCGCACACGACGAGGGATGCGCTCGGTGGTGGTCGCGGTGTAGAGAACGTACCCGAGGGCCGCGCTCCCGGTGGCGTTGACGACGAAGGTCCCGGCCAGTCCCGGTACGAGCAGTGCCACGCCGTAACGGGCGATCGACCCCAGAAAGCCGCCGGCGGCCACTAAAGCGAGCGTCTCGAGGCGGCGCGAGGGCCGTTGCTGATCCATCACGTCGAGTAGCGCGGACCGGGAAAAAGAGCGCGTCGAATCCGGTCAGAGCCCGCCCTGGCGGCGCGGGGAGCGGTCCCGTGACCGCGACCGCAGCGTCGTCACCAGCGGCCGGATCACCGCCCGGAGCGCGGCGGGGCGTCCCGGCGAACGCGCCGTGGCGTAGCCGGCGACGAGGATGCTAGTGACGAACGTGGCGACGAAGGCGCTGCTGATCGCGACGGGTATGAGTGCGGTGATGAGTGTGATCGTGATCCCGTTGACGAACAACAACGCTCCCGAGAGGAGCAGGATTCTGTTTGCGAGTCGTAACGTCCCGCCGGTGTCCCCCGTCGAGCGCCGCCTGGAAGAGCGGCCCCCCGAGGAACGCCGTCGGGCTTGGTCTCCGAGCGAGTCCATACCCTCCCTCTCGATTCCACCGTCTTGAATCTGAGTCAGCTATCCGTCATACATGCATACGTTTTCCGATACGTTCCGCGGCGACGTCGGCGGGCGATGCGCCGACCGCATGACATACAAGCGACCGACCCCTGGGTGGGGGTGATGATCGGGAAAGTCGATCCGGAGCGCCTCGAGACCGTCCTGTCCCGGACCGGCGCTCCCGACGAGGACGTCGTGGTGGGCCCGTCGTACGGCGAGGACGCGGCGGCGATCCGGATCGGCGAGCGACTGCTCGTCGTCAACACCGATCCCGTCTCGCTCGCGGCCGACCGGATCGGACAGATCGGCGTCAACGTCGCCTGCAACGACGTCGCCGCCTCGGGGGCGGACCCGCGCTGGTTGACCGTCGCGCTCCTCCTTCCCGACGACGATTCCGCGGTGTTGGAGGCGGTCGTCGAGCAGCTCGACGGCGCGGCCCGCGAGGCAGACGTCGCCATCGTCGGCGGCCACACCGAGTACGCCCCCGAGCGCGACCGACCGCTGCTCGCGCTGACCTGTCTCGGACTGGCCGACGAGTACCTCCCGACGGGCGGCGCCTCGCCCGGCGAGAAGCTGCTGCTGACGAAGGGCGCGGGGATCGAGGGGACGGCGATCCTGGCGACCGACTTCCGCGCGGAGCTCGAGGAGGACCTACCCGGTGACCTCCTCGATAGGGGGGCGGCGCTGTTCGAGGAGCTGAGCGTCCGCCCCGACGCGCGGGTCCTCCGCGAGCACGCGAGCGCGCTTCACGACCCGACCGAGGGCGGCGTGATCGACGGGACGCTCGAGCTCGCCGTCGCGTCCGGAGCGCTCGCGCGAGTCGAGCGCGAGCGCGTGCCGATCCGCGAGCCCACGGCTCACATCTGCGAGGCGATGGGCGTCGATCCGCTCCGGATCTTCGGCTCCGGCGCGCTGCTCGCGTCGGTTCCCGCCGAGCGGGTCGATCGGGCACTCGCCGACCTCGAGACGGCGGGGATCGACGCCGCCGTCGTCGGCGAGGTCGTCGCAGGCGAGCCGGCGCTGGAGCTCGACGGCGAACGGATCACGGAGCCGGTTCGCGACGACCTCTACGAGCTGTGGACGTAGTCCTCGACCGGAAACGAGACCGAGCGCGTCCTACCGGCGTAGTCGGCGTTCGAGCTCGTCGGCGTCGACCCTGAACTTGAACGCGGGTCGGTCATCGACGAGCACGTAGGGGACGCGCTCGCCGTACGTCGTCGCCAGTTCCGGGTCGTCGTCGACGTCGACCTCGCTGATCTCGACGCGGCGATCGACCCCGCTCGCGACGCGCTCGATCGTCTCGATCGCCTCCTCGCAGAGGTGACAGTCCTCTCGGGAGTAGACGGTGACGGTGGCCGGATCGCCCATGGTCGCGGTCGGATCGGGTCGGACAGGTGTCTTTCGATATGGTCAGATACTTATCGGCAGTGGGGCGACGGTTCGTACATGGATTTCTCCTCCGTTCGCATCGGCGTCGTCGGTCTCGGGTTCATGGGCCAGGTTCACGCCGAGAACGTCAGCGAGTTCGGTCACGACGTGGTCGCCGGCGCGGACCTCGACGACGAGGTGCGCGAGACGTTCGGTACGCGTTTCGGCGCGGCGACCTACGAGGACTTCGAGGCGATGTACGAGGAGGAGGAGCTCGACGCGGTCGCGGTCTCCGTGCCCAACAAGATCCACGAGCCGGCGGTCGTCGCCGCTCTCGAACGCGGGCTGGACGTGTTATGTGAGAAGCCGCTGGCTCACACCCTCGAGAGCGCCGAACGGATCACCGAGGTCGCCCGCGAGTCCGAGGGGTTCTGCGCGGTGAACTTCCACAATCGGATCACCGCGGCCGCCGAGATGTTCAAGGGCTACCAGGAGGAGGGTCGCTTCGGCGAGGTGACCCACGTCCAGGGCAACTACGTCCGCTGGCGGGGCGTCCCCGGGCTGGGATCGTGGTTCACCGACCGCGAGCTGGCCGGCGGCGGCGCGCTCGTCGACATCGGCGTCCACGCCATCGACTTCGCGCTCTACGTGCTCGACTTCCCGGAGGTCGAGGAGGTCATGGGGATCACCCGATCGAACTTCGCCACCCGCGACGACTACGCCGACCCCGAGGACTGGGGAGTCGACGGCGGCGGGGAGTTCAACGTCGAGGACTCGGTGACCGCGCTGGTCCGGTGTGCGGGCGGGAAAACGATCTCGCTCGAGGTCGCGTGGGCGGCCTCCCAGGAGCCGACCAACGAGTTCACCATCCGGGGGACCGACGCGGGGGCGAAGCTGAAACTCGGCGAGGACGACCTCCGGCTGTTCGATACCGGCCGGCAGGGGACCGATCACTTCGTCCGCTCGGAGCTCGAGGGGAGCCTCCCCGAGACGGGGTGGGCGGCGACCGACAAGCTGTTCGTGGAGAGCGTCGCCAGCGGCGAGACGCCCGAGCTGAACACGGTCGAGCAGGCACTGACCGTCCAGCGAGTGATCGACGCGATCTACCGTTCCAGCGAGGAGGGATCGTCGGTTCGGGTCGAGTGACCGCCTCCGAGAACGGAGACCGTTTCTGTCGCGATCCCGAGGGGAGAAGTTGATAACCGAGTCCGTAGTAGGTGGGCAGTGGAATGCCAACTTGTGCCACATGCGGCGAGCACGTGACCGCTCGATTCCAGCGGGTCTTCGCGGGGAACGACGGTGAGGTGTACGGCTGTCCGACCTGCATGGAGATGACGGCGATCGTGAACGGGGCGCCGGCCCGCCGGTGAGGCGGCGACGGAGGTAGTCACCTACAAATAGCCGTCGCCGAAAGGGGTACTAACGACAGTGGAGTGCCACACGACGGACCCCACGTTCGGAGGCGATCGATGAGCAGCGCCGAGGCCGACCAGCTCACCGGCCGGGACTTCCTCGTCTTCGCCGGCATGATGTTCGTCGTCACGGCGACGATCGTCTCGGTCGGCGGGATCCTCCACACGTTCCCGTCGTTCTCGGGTCCGGTCGACGGTGACGACGCCGACGGCAGCGCGGCGAACGTGTCGGACGGAGCGCAGGGAAGCCAGGAGCGGAACGGCGAACCCGACGAGGACGACTCCGACGCGGTTGAGGACGCCGGGACGAACGGCGACGAGGGCAACGAGGGAGCCGACACACCGCCGCCCGACTCGGACGAGACCGACGAGGGTGATGCGGACGAGGACGCCGCCCCGGTCCAGGACGACGGGACGTCCGAGGCGTCCTCGGACGGCACCGAGGGCGACGACGCCGGCGAGGAGAGTTCCGGTGCCGGCGACGGCGCTGCCGACGACACCACGAGCGACGACGCAGGCGGGGAGGACGCGGCCACTGACGGCTCTGACGGGAACGGCGAGGACGACGCAGGCAGTGCAGATGCGGACGGCGATGGAGACGACACCGCGACCGACGCGAACGACGCAGGCACCGACGGAGACGACGCGAACACCGGTGAAAACGGTGGGACCACGAGTGAGGACGACGACGGTGACGCTTCGGATGCGCCCGACGAGGGCGATGGCGACGGTGACGCGAACGCGACCGCGACCGGCGACGGCCAGAACGACACCGATACGGAGGAACCGGAGACGTCCGACTCGAGCGACGGTAGTACGGACGACGCCACGGAGGGATCCGACAACGAAACCGAGGAGCCGACGGCAGCGAGCGCGGAGCCGGAAAACGAAACCGACGAGAACGGGACTGAGGAGTCGACGGGATCCGAGGGAACGGACGTCAGCGACGGTAACGGCGAGCAGGAGGGCGACGGCGTCGCGCAGGAGTCCGGGAACGAGACCGAGGGCGGAGAATCCAACGACTCGACCAGCAGTGCGGCGAAACCGGTGACGGGACCGACGACACGGACGTGAACGACGGCGAGAAGGGTGGGCAGGAGACGGACGACGACCCCACCGAATCCGACGGCGGCTGATCGGGACGTCCCGGGATCGGAGAGCCGCCGATCTCCCCGTCCTCGCACCGTGAGAAGGCGTCCTTGGTCTACCACCGTTGATTTCAGGGACGTTCGGACGCTATCCATCACGTGGAGTACTACAGGAACTACTGCATCGAGTGCGGGTGGGAGGCGACCACCGAGGAACACCGTTCCCGCCAGGAGGTGAGCGAGCTAGCCGTCGAACACCACTACGAGTGCGGCCACGACATCGAGTCGCTGACTATCGAGTATCCCGTAGCGAACGCGTGAGACGATCGACGAACGGGACAGTCGTCTCGATACGTCGCCCGTCCGAATGAGATCGCGAAGCCGGTCGACACCGGAGCGTTCCGTGGCCGAGACGGGGCGTCAAAGCTCCTCTTTGGCCAGTGTGATCGTCGCCCGCCGTAGCCGTTCGACGACGGCCTGATCGGAGATTCCGAGCTCGTCGGCTAACTCGGCGGTCGTCGCCTTTCGCGGAATGGAGTAGTAACCGCGAGCGACCGCGAGATCTAACGCCTCGCGCTGTGGCTCCGAGAGCCCCTCCTCCGGATTCCTCGTCGGTCGGCCGGTCTGGGAGACTCGGACCACCTCGAGGCCGAACCCGTCCTGATCGGTCTCCTTCCGGAACGCCGTGAGCGCCTCCTGGGACGGGAAGCGTATCTCGAACTCCCAGTGTGCGTTCGGTCTGACCGCGTTCAGTATTTGGGCGTCCTGATCGCGAATCGACTTGAAGAACGTATCCGGATCCTCGTGCCACTCGATCGCGTAGACGCCGCGGTCGTCGTACTCCTCGACGACGTGGACCGCTGCTACTACCGCGTGTTCGCGAAGCTGCTCCACGAGCGCGCGATGGTCCTCGTCGTGGACCTCGATCAGCGGTAGCGCCTGTTCGCCGATCGGGATTATCGTCTCCAGTTCGATCCGATCGGCTTCGACGGATTCGATCACGCGGCCGAACTCGAACTCGTCCGCGTCGACTTGGGCTTCGATGGTGACGCTCATTAGATCATCTTCGTCGGATGGACGAACCTACCGCGTCCATGCAGGAAAGCCTAGACGTGGCAGGTGCCTGCAGCGGGTCGTCTCGTTCGTGAGTGCCTGCCGTACTATTATGACGGACGGTGGTGTAGCACGGCGCCATGGTCGACGCTACCGTCCACGTCATCGATCGGGGAAACCTCGAGTGTGACCTCAACTACATGATGGAGGGGCACACGCTCGGCACGCACGACGAACCGAACCCGGAGACGGACTACGGCGAGATTCCGGTCTGGAACCTCGTGATCGATCACCCCGAGGGGACGATCCTCTGGGACACCGGCTCGCATCACGACGCGCTCGACGGCCACTGGCCGGAACCGCTGTGGCAGGCGTTCTACCCGTACGACGCCGACGAACACCGGCTCGACGACGACCTCGAGGCGGCGGGCTTCGGCATCGACGACATCGACTACGTCTTTCAGACCCACCTCCACCTCGATCACGCCGGCGGGTTGGAGTTCTTCGACGGCACCGACGTGCCGGTCTTCGTCCACGAGCGGGAGCTCGAGTTCGCCTACCGCAGCGCGAAGACCGACGAGGGGAGCGCGGCCTACGTCCTCGGGGACTTCGATCACGACCTGAACTGGGAGTTGCTTCACGAGGACCGCGAACGGCGCTTCGAGGACGTCGAGTTCGTCCGCTTCCCCGGTCACACGCCGGGGCTCACCGGAACCGTCATCCACCTCGAGGAGGGAACGCTCGTCTTCACCGGCGACCAGGTGTATCAGGCGCCGAACTTCGAGGAGGAGATCCCGCTCGGCGCGGGGCTGCTCTGGGGGAAGCGGCCCTGGTTCGAGAGCCTCCGGCGGATCGAGGAGCTCCAGCGGAGACACGACGCGGAGGTCGTCTACGGCCACGATCCCGAGCAGTTCGAGGCGATCCGCGAGGGGTGGGGCGCGTGAGCTACGATCGCTCGGTCTCGGCCGACCCCCACGAACTGCGACCCGAGACGGTCTGGCACCTCCAGATGCCACAGCTCCGCTTCGGACCCGATTCGATCCGCGAACTCGGGTTCCAGCTCTCCGACCTCGGCGTCGGGGAGGACGCCCACGGTCTGGTGGTCACCGATGAGGTGCTCTCGGAGATCGGTCACGTCGATCGGGTCACCGACCACCTCGAGGATGCCGGTTTCACGACGACGATCTGGGACGGCACGGAGCGCGAGCCGTCGATCGAGAACGTCGAGCGCTGCATCTCGTTCGTACGCGAGCAGACGAGCGATGGCGGCTTCGACTTCTATCTCGGCGTCGGCGGGGGGAGCTGCATGGACGTCGCGAAGACGACGCGATCCGTGATCGCGAACGGCGGCGAGATCCTCGATTACGTCGCCCAGCCGACGGGCGAAGGGCAGGCGCTCACGGAGTCGGGCCCACCGCTCGTGTTGCTGCCGACGACGGCCGGCACCGGCGCGGAGATCTCGCCGGTGGCGATCCTCTCGGTCGAGGAGAAGGACATCAAGGAAGGGATCTCGAGCAACCACGTCCGCGCGGACGCGGCCGTCCTCGATCCGACGCTGACGACGACGCTCCCCGCCGAGACCACGGCGAAGACGGCGATGGACGCGCTCGGTCACGCGATCGAGGGCTATACGACCCATCCTCACGACTCGCTGCTCCGGCCGTCGAATCCGGAGACCAGACCCGTCTACGCCGGGCGGACCGAGCTCACCGAGATGTTCAGCGAGAAGGCGATCTCGCTGCTCTCGGGGAACGTCCGGCGGGCGGTCCACAACGGCGACGACCTCGAGGCGCGCTCTGCCATGCTGAAGGGGGCGCTGTTCGGCGCGATCGCCGGTCTCACCGCCGGTGCCAGTCTCTGTCACGCGATGGCGTATCCGGTCGGAAACGAGTACCACACGTACCACGGCGAGACGATCGCGGTGCTCACGCCGGCGAGCACGCTCGGCTACAACGCCGCGAGCGATCCAGAGCGCTTCGCCCGCATCGCGGGGATGCTCGGCGCGGACACCGACGGGCTGGGAACCCGCGAGGCAGCGGACCGAGCGCGCGAGGAGTACGTCCGGCTCCAGCGCGATCTGAACGTCGTTCCCAGCGGACTCGCGGAGCTCACCGGGGCCACCGTCGAGGACGTCGACGATCTCGCGCGACGAACCGTCGAGTCACAGGATCGACTCCTCCGGGTCAACCCACGACCGGTCACCCAGGAGGACGTCGCGGCGATCTACAGGGACGCGCTCCACAACTGGGAGACGTAGACGTCAGAGCCGGTCGTACTCCCGTTTGAACGTCTGGAGCGTCGCCGCGAACACGCCGAGGACGATCGGACCGACGAAGAGGCCGGTGAACCCGATCGTGTAGACGCCGCCGAAGACGCCGACCAGGATCACGCCCGGGTTGAGCTGGGCGCGCTGGTCGATGACGATCGGCCGGGCGTAGTTGTCCACCATGCTCACCACTGCGATTCCGTAGACGGCGAGGAGCACACCCGTGGTGACGTCGCCGATCAGCGCGAGGTACACCGCCGCCGGGCCCCAGACGAGGAAGGCGCCGATCAGCGGCAACAGCGCGAGCACCGCCATCACGAACGTCCAGAAGACGACGTTCGGGATCCCGGCGACGTAGAGGCCGACGCCGGCGATCAGCGACTGGATCAGCGCGACGGAGATGTGGCCGATGACGACGCCCCAGATGGTTCGGTCGATCCGCTCGAACAACCGATCGGTGACCTCGGGCGGGAGCGGGATCACGGTCCGCGACCACGCGACGAACCGCGTGCCGTCCTTCAGGAGGTAATAGACGAGAAACAGCACGAGGACGAGCCCGAGCGAGAGCTTCATCCCCGCAGTAGCGATGTCTGCTGCGCTCCCGAACAGCACCTCGAACAGGTTTCCGACGAACAGCCGGAACTGTTCGGCGACGTCGACCTCCTCGCCGGTGTACTCGAGGACCGTCGCCTCGATCCGCTCGATCTGGAGGTCGGTCTCGCCGCGGGCGAGTTGCTGGAGATCGGCGATGAACGCCCGCACGATGTAGAGCAGCGGAAGGATCACGACGACGAGCGAGCCAAGGATGAGGACGATCGGCGAGAGCAGCCGTCCCAGGTGTGGAATGACGCGTCGATACACCGGATGGAGGACGTACGCTGCGATGATCGCTCCCAGCACGTACTGTAGAAACGGTCGGATCACCAGCAGCGACACCGCGGCCGAGAGCCCGATGCAGAGGAGGAGAAACGCCTGGGATCGGTTCACGAGGAGAGATAGGCGGAGGACACATAAATCACCTGATGGTGGGTCTCGACCCACCCGTTCGATCCCGGCCGGTCGTCGAACGGTGCGGACTCCGCCGGCCACGCGGGGAGAACACGCCGTTCTCCGTCCCTCGACGAGGAGGACGTTATTATCGCGGAGAGGACGGACAATTTTCAGCCATGAACGGGTAGACGATACGAAAGTACAATAGATTGACAAGGAGGAGGCCCAAACCGACCGGCGTGAACGATCTAACTGGGTTTCAGCGGGACTTACTGTATACGATCGCGGGCCTAAACGATCCACACGGACTGGCGCTCAAGGAGGAGCTCGAGAGTTACTACGAGAAGGAGGTCCACCACGGACGGCTCTATCCGAACCTCGACACGCTCGTCGACAAGGGGCTGGTCGAGAAGGGTCAGCGCGATCGGCGGACGAACGTCTACAAGCTGACGTCCCGCGGTCGCCGGGAGATCAAGGCCCGACGCGAGTGGGAGGACCAGCTCGTCGGGGACGAGCTGAAGACGCAGTAGGAGCGACGTCCGGCGGGATCCTCGCCATCGGGTCCGGAGCGCGTCGGACGCTACTCGTCGACGCGCGCCTCCTCGCCGGCCATCATCTCGAGGACCTGCATCACGCCGGAGTTGTCGTCCCGTTCCATCCCGTTCTGGACCATCGTCTTGTAAAGCTCGTTGGCGAGCGCGGTCTGGGGCATGGGCGAACCGAAGGCCTCGCCGGCGTCGGTGGCGATCCGGAGGTCCTTGTACTGGTACTCCGCGAAGAAGCCCGGGTCGAACTCGCCCTGGATCATGTCCGGGGCGCGGTTGTCGAGCGTCCAGCAGCCCGCCGCACCGCCGCTGATCGCCTCCACTACGGCCTCGAGGTCGGCGTCCGCGTTGTGCGCGAACACCAGCGCCTCGCTCACGCCGACCATCTGGGCGGCGACGACGATCTGGTTGCACGCCTTCGTCGTCTGGCCGGCGCCGCTCGGCCCGCAGTGCGTGATCGTTTCGCCGAGCACCTCGAGGACGTCCATCTGTTCGTCCAACGTGTCCTCGTCCCCGCCGACCATGATCGAGAGCGTCCCTTCGATGGCGCCCTCCTCGCCGCCCGAGATCGGTGCGTCGAGCAGGCTCGCGCCGGCGTCCGCGAGTCGCTCGGCGACCGTCTCGGCGACCGTCGGCGAGATGGTCGAGTGGTCGACGACGGTCATCCCCTCGCTCACGCCGTCGATGACGGGATCCGATTCCTCGCCCTCGCCGAGGACCACGTTCTCGACGTCAGGCGAATCGGGGAGACACAGCAGGACGACGTCGGTTCGTTCCGCGACGTCCGCCGGTGACTCACCGCGGTCGCCGCCGTGCTCGGCGAGCTCCTCTGCCGGCTCGTCCGAGCGGTTGTAGCCGACGACGGAGTACCCGGCGTCGACGAGGTTCTTCGCCATCGGGAGGCCCATGATTCCGAGTCCGATGAATCCGATCGTCTTCGATGACATGACGTCCCCTACTGCGATCAACGCTCGTAAATAACCTCGGTAGGGGGTCGCCGGAGATCGCACGACGAGCGCCATGGAGCCCGTAGCGCGATCGCTCGTCGCAGGCCCGGAGCGGACACCGGCCCGCCACCCCGTATTCATAAGGGGATGCGACCCGATTTCCTCCCATGGCCGACGTCTCCGCAGAGACCGAGAAGACCCGCGCTGAAGTCGCCGAGTACCTCCACGAGTTCGCCGACGAACTCAGTCCCCAGCAGGAACGATCGACGGACACGGATCGAGGGGAGGGGTCGCTCATGGGCGACGACCGATCGACCACCGAGGAGTCACGAACGGGCAACGACGGGAAGGTAACGGTCATCGTCGGCAACGAGAGCGCGACGATCAACCCTCCGAAGACGCTGTCGTTCGGAGTGGAGGTCGACGCGGACGACTCGTTGCTCGGCGGACCGACAGGCGAACGCGGCGTCGTGTTCTCGCTGAACTGGTCGTCGGAGGACGTCGAGACGGACGACGAACTCGGCATCGAGTAGCCGGTCGACGACGACCGGTCGAGACCGATACCCGACGGCGGTTGGACACGGCGATCACCGTCGTGGAGCGGCGAGCATGCTCGTCGGCTTCGGGGCTGACGTTCCGTGGCCAAGGAAGCCGACGGGATCGACGGAGCATATCGACCTGGCGTACCAAAGGCGAACCTAGATCCCTCTCTCGCCCCATATATGCTCCATGGAGGCGGCGGGAATCCGACGACGGCCGGGGTTGGGAGAGCGGAGCGTGTTCGAGTGGGAGGACGCGTGGCTCGGCCGATACAAGGTCGTCTCGATCGACGACACGTCGGTCTCGTTCGAACGGCACGACGCCCCCGACCGATCGGGTGCGGTTCCGACCTACCGGTTCGACTATCCCGAGATGGAGCGACTCGTGGCGAACGGTCGGGTCAGGCTGATCGATTCGTAACGACCACCGCGTTGTGGCCGCTACATGCATCGACTCGACGAGTGCGATAGTGAAACGAGTAATCACCTCCTTCGAATAGTCCGAAAACGGTAGGAGGGTCGGAGCGGTTTTGCGATTTCACTGTCGAACAGCACCATCGATCGCGTGAACCGGGCCACCGGCCTCCTTCTGGGCAGGGAGGCCCCTCGACGTGAGCGACGTGTTCAACCCCCATGCTCCGCGAGCCCTGCGCTCTGTGTAGCCATGAGATCGCTCCGATCGTGAGAGTAGGCCCCAATGTATCACGCAATGTATTTATTCGTTCCCGAGTTAGTAATCAGTGATGACACCGACGTTCCTCGGCCTCAACGATCTAGAGCACCGCCAGCGAATCAACACCACCGACGACGACGAGCCGACCCGCTTCTTCTGAAGCGCTAGCGGGCGCTTCGTTCGTATCTCGTAGCGCGCCCGACCAGTAGACGCCCCTACCGAGGCGTTGAAGCCGTGTCCGCTCCGTCGCGCTTCGGATGATCCGCCGTGGAGACGAGCGCCTGGAGAACGTCGCGCCCCGATGTATCACTCGCCGGTCCGGACGGCCGCCCGGGCCGATGACCGTCTCCAACACGCTAAGGACCCGTGACGAGGCGTCAGGGTGGGTTCACGTCTGGTTAGCTATGGCAGAAAACCGTAGGAAGGGTATGCTCCGGCTGGGATTCGAACCCAGGTCATTGCCGTGAGAGGGCAATATGATTGGCCGGACTACACCACCAGAGCGCGCAGTTTCGAGTAGTCGGGAGGACCGTTTAACGGTTACGTTTCACGCCGAGGGCGAGCGGGTTCGCGCTACCGTTCGTGCTCGTCCGCGGGCCGGGTAGCGACCGGTTCTGAGCCGGGGAGACTGATGACGTTCTCGCGGCCGACTCGGAGCTTGTGTATCGTCCCGTCGTCCTCCATCTCCGAGAGCAGCATGCTCACCTTCGACTTCGACCAGTCGGTTCGCTCGACGATCCGCCGCTGGCGCATCCGCCCCCCGTTGGACTCGAGGAGGCCGACGACCCGCTCCTCGTCGGTCAAGACCGACGACGTCGGGGCTGACGGTTGGGAGGGTGGCGTGGGCGGTTCGGACGGCGAGCGCGTTCGCCGCCGAACGACGATGCTCACTCCCAGCAGCACGGAGCACGTCCCGAGAACGACGAACCAGAGCGGAACGCCGCTCTCGGCCGTCTGGAGGACGATTGTTGCCTCGGCGATCACCCCCCTCACGGACGTCGGCGATTGGTACATCCATCCGAATATATCACCTCAATTATAAAAGATCTTATGACCGACGTGCGTCAGAAGCGAACAGTCAACAACCCCGAGGACGATCGGCGAACATGGAGACGCTATCGCTGGACGGACGGACCGCTCTGGTCACCGGCGCGAGTTCCGGGATCGGGACCGCCTCGGCGCGCGCACTCGCCCGCGAAGGGGTGAACGTCGCGCTCTCGGCGCGGCGCGAGGACCGACTCGAGGAGATCGCGGACGAACTCGAAACGGAGTACGGTACCGAGACGCTCACGGTGCCGGCAGACGTCCGCGAGGAGGAGGCCGTCGACGCGATGGTCGAGGCCTGCGTCGAGCGCTTCGACGGGCTCGACGTCCTGCTCAACAACGCGGGCCTCGGGCGGGGCGGAGACGTCGAGTCGCTCTCGACCGAGGACTACCGGCTGATGCAGGAGACCAACGTCGACGGCATGTTCTTCGCCACGCGGGCCGCGCTGCCCCACCTCAAGGAGTCGCGGGGCAACCTGATCTTCGTCGGGAGCTTCGCGGGCCGGTTCCCTCGCCCGTCGAACCCCGTTTACGCCGCGACCAAGTGGTGGACCCGCGGGTTCGCCCACAGCGTCCAGGCCAGCGTCGGCGACGAGGGCGTCGGCGTCAGCGTCATCAATCCCTCCGAGGTCCGCACGGAGTTCGGCGCCGACATGGGCGAGTCGTTCGAGGAACGGTTCGAGGAGGGTGAGGTCACCGAACCCGAGGAGATCGCCGAGGCGGTCGTCTTCGCTGCCGGCCAGCGGAACTCGACGGTGAGCGAACTCGACCTCTACCGGCGCGACAAGTTCAGCGGTTTCTGACCTCGCCGCGACGAACGGGTCAGATCGCGTCGGCGTCGCGGTACCCCGCGATTTCGTGCTCGGTGTAGCCCGCCTCCGCGAGCACCTCCTCGGTGTGCTCGCCCAGTTCGGGCGGGTGACGACGGATCGCCGTCGGCGTCTCCGAGAGGAACATGGGACTTCCGGGCATCTCGAGGCTCCCTCGGGGATGGTCGACCTCGCGGACCATCCCACGGGCGGCGATCTGGGGGTGGCCGAAGACCTCGGCCATGTCGTGGACCGCCCGTGCGGGCACGTCGTGCTCGCCCAGCAGGGCAACGGCCTCCTCGGTGGTGTACTCCCCGAGGTCGGCCTCGAGGATCGACACCAGCGCCTCGCGGTTCTCGACCCGGTCGGCGTTCGTCTCGAATCGGTCGTCCTCGAGGAGCTCTTCGCGGCCGACGGCGGTACAGAACGCCCGCCAGATCTTCTCGGAGGCGGCGGCGACCACGACGTGGCCATCGCGGGTCGCGAACGCCTGGTAGGGGACGATCGTCGGATGGGCGCTTCCCATCTTCCCCGGGACCTCGCCGCTCGCGAAGTAGTTCGTCGCCATGTACGACATCCAGGCGGCCTGCGCGTCGAGCAGGCTCACGTCGACCTTCTGGCCGCCGGCGTCGCGTAGCTCGCGAGCCAGGAGCGCTGCGAGGATCGACTGGGTCGCGTACATCCCGGCGCCGATGTCGGCGATCGCGACCCCCACGCGGACCGGATCGCCGTCCCGCTCGCCGGTGATGCTCATCATCCCGCCCTCGGCCTGGATCATCAGGTCGTAGGCCGGCTTCTCGCTATATGGCCCCCACTCGCCGTAGCCCGACAGCGAGCAGTAGATCAGCTCGGGGTTGATCTCCTTCAGGTCCGCGTATCCGATTCCCCACTCCTCCATCGTCCCCGTCCGGAAGTTCTCGACGAGCACGTCGGCCTCGGCCGCGAGCGTCCGGAGGACCTGCCGGCCCTCCTCGCTCGCGAGGTTCAGCGTCACCGAGCGCTTGTTCCGGTTGACGCTCGCGTAGTAGGCGCTCGGCCCGTCCGCGCCGAAGCGCGGGGGATGCCAGCCGCGGGTCTGATCGCCGACGCCGGGACGTTCGACCTTGATCACGTCCGCCCCGAGGTCGCCGAGCTGCATCGTACAGAACGGGCCGACGAGCACCTGCGAGCAGTCGAGCACCGTGAGTCCCGTGAGCGGCCCCTCGCCCTCGGCGTCGCGCGCCTCGCCGGTCATGGTACGGGAGGGTGCTCGGAACGTCTCGGTACTGCGATTCGGGCGGCGGGTGTCTGTCTAGCCATCGTCGCGTAGCGGTTCGGAACGATCCCTCCAAAACCCTTCCGACGCAGCGAAATCGTGCTCGACGGGCGGGACGACTCTTTCAGGGTTCGCCCCGCCGGTCCGGAGAACGTTATCCCCGCCAGCGACCTAGAGAGGCCATGCCGACCGTGCAGACGAACGACGTCGAGACGTACTACGAGCGCCGCGGCGACGGACCCCCGATCGTCTTCCTTCATGGAGCCGCCCTCGATCACGCCCAGTGGGCGTTCCAGATGGACGCGCTGAGCGACGACTACACGACGATCGCCTACGACGTTCGAGGCCACGGTCGGACCGGCGGTTCGGCTGTAGAGGCGTACTCGATCGACCTGTTCGCCGATGACCTGGACGCGTTCGTTACGGCACTGGACCTCGAGCGGCCCGTCCTCTGTGGGCTCTCGATGGGGGGGTGCATCGCACAGACGTACGCGGCTCGTCACCCGGATCGGCTGGCCGGCCTCGTGCTCGCGGACACCTTCACACCCGCGTTTCTCACGTGGGGCGAACGGTTGCAGCGATCGGTGCTGTTGCGGGCTACGATCCCGCCGGTCCGCCTCCTCGGATACGAACGAGTGGAGCGGGCGATGGTGTGGCTCCACGAGCGACTCCGGAGGGGATCGAGCGGTGACTACGGGGAGATCAAGCGGCTCCGGGCCGAGGGGCCGAGAATGGAAACGGACGAGTTCGCCAAGGTGATCCGTGCGGTCGCGCGGTTCGACGAGACGAGAGTCGATCTCCCGTCGATCACGGTTCCGGCGCTGGTCCTCTACGGCGAGAACGAACCGGCGTTCGTCCGGGGCCACGCATCGAGGCTGAACGCCACGCTCCCGGACGTCACCGTTCGTGAGGTGCCGGGCGCGGGACATGCCTCGAACCTCGACGACCCCGAGTTCTTCACCCGAGCGGTGCGGGAGTTCCTCGCCGACGTCGGTCGCGCTCCGCGAACCGACGCGTCCGACGGGTGATCGCACCGAGGCGGGTCGGACGTGACGTCGGAGACACGGAGACGAGAATCGAAAGCGGGGTCGGTCCGTTACGGCGCGAGTCGGTTCTTCCGTCCCTTCATGTTCTCCTCGTAATAGTCGAACGTGATCGGACACCAGTCGGCGGCGAGTTCGAGGACGCGTTCGGTGAGTTCGCGGATCTCCCACTGGGCGTCCGCCGCGGCGCGCATGTCGGCGACGTGCATTAGCATGCGGGCGTTCATCGACATCACCACGTTGACCTTCGTCCCGATGGGGAGGACGAACCGGGCGTCCTCGGGGGCCATTCCCAGATCGAGCAGCCGCTGGTAGTCCTCGACCGATCGGGAGACCGACTCGCGAAACACTTCCTCTCGCTTCTCGATCGTCGCCTCGTCGACCGAGCCCGATCGCTGGTTGCGACCCACCCAGTCGGGATCCGTCGCCGAGGGCGGGACGACCACCATCTCGCCCGCGCGGACCGCCTCGGGGTCGACCTCGTCGAAGGCGACGTAGCGCATCGACTGGACGTCGAAGCTCACGTGTCGGTGGCGGGTGATCTGGGCCATACAGGATCGGCTCATCCCCTCGATCGCGAACGTCGCCTGGGGATGTTCGAACGGGCCGAAGTGACCATGGGAAAGGAGGTGGCCGATCAGCGTCCGCTGTTTCTCCTCGAGGGAGTCGCCGTCGACCGACGCCATCGTCTCCTCGAACGACTGGTCGCCGACGAACTCGCCCATGTAGTCGTTCCGCGCGGCCGTACAGATGACCCGCTCGGGGTCGTCGGTCGCTTCGAGCAGGGTGACGTCCATACCCGGGGATCGATCCCGGCCATGAAAACACCTGCTGATCCGACGCCGCCAGGGTTATGTATCACAACGGATATATTACTCCCGATGAACGGGCGGCTCACCGTGCTCTACGTCGGCGATCCCTCGACCGACGGGGCCGTCGAGGAGACTCTGACCGGCGAAGTGACCGTCGTGCGGGTCGATCCGGGAGACTTGCCGACCCGTACGACCGATGAGCCCGTCGCGTGTGCGGTCGTCGGCCCGGTCGAGGATCCTGCAGGGGTAGTGCGGACCGTCCGCAACCGGTTCGACTCGCCACCGATCGTGGCGCTGGTCGACGACGAGCGGTCAGCCAGGGAAGCGCTCGCCGCCGACGTGGCGGCAGTCGCCTCGTCCGACGAGCCGCCCGAGCTTCTCAGAGCGCGGATCGAACACGCCGTCGATCACACCCCCCACGACGAGCGCGATCGCGATCCGCGCTCGCACAGCGGGGTCGACCGGCCGGAGGCGAACGCGACCGGCCAGGCCGACGGGTCGACTCGAGACGTCTCCTCGGCGAACGGCCGCAGGGATCGACGCCTCGTCGTCGAGATGCTCGACGCGCTCGACGACCTCGTCTACGCGTTCGACGGGGAGGGGTTCGTCCAGTGGAACGACCGCTTGGAGGAGGTGACCGGCCGCGCCGGCGGGGAGCTGTCCCGGCTGCGGCCGCCGGAGCTCTTCGAGGGCGAGGAAGCGGATCGGATCGCCGAGGCGATCGAGGGCTGTACCACCGACGAACTCCCGCTGACGCTCGAGGCAACCCTCGGGACCGACGGGGGGGCCGTCCCCTACGAGTTCACCAACTCGCTGCTCCGTGACGACGGTGAGGTCGTCGGCGTCGTCGGCGTCGGCCGGAACGTGGCCGACCGGAGACGGACCGAGCGGACGCTCGAGCGGCTGCTCGAGGCGACCCGTGAGCTGATGGCCGCCGAGGACGAGCCCGCGGTCGCAGAGTCGGCCGTGGCGGCGGCGAGCCGTGTCCTCGACCTCGATCAGACCGGTATTCACCTCGTCGACGAGACGGGTGAGCGCCTCGAGCCGATCGCGGTCACCGACGCGACGGAGGCGTCGCTCGGCACCGTCCCCGACCTTCGCAAGGGCGAGAGCCTCGCCTGGGAGTCCTTCGAGACCGGCTCGGATCGGGTGTACGACGACGTCAGCCGCGAGTCGGGGATCCAGAACCCCGAGACGGATCTCCGAAGCGAGATGATCTTCTCGCTCGGCGAGCACGGAGTGATGATCGTCTCCTCCGACGACGCCGACGAGTTCGACGAGACCGACGTCTACTTCGCGAAGCTGCTCGCGGCCACCATCACGAGCGCGCTTGGGCGGGCGAACCGCGAGGCCGCCCTCGAGTACAAGAACGCTCAGCTCGAGGAGTTCGTCGGCGTCGTCTCCCACGACCTTCGCAACCCGCTCGGGGTCGCGAAGGGATACGTCGATCTGGCGAGGGAGACCGGCGAGGATTCGCATCTCGAGCGCGTCCAGCAGAGCCACGAACGCATGGAACAGATCATCGACGAACTGCTCGTCCTCGCACGTGAGGGAAGTAGCGTCGGCGCGACCCGGTCGATCGACCTGGAGACGGTCGCCCGCCGGGCGTGGGAGAACGTGGCGACGCCGGAGGCGACCCTCGAGATCGACGGCGACGGGACGGTCACGGCGAACGAGAACCGGCTCGTACAGCTGCTCGAGAACGCGTTCGGAAACGCGGTCGAACACGCCGGACCCGACGTGACCGTCAGGGTCGAGGACTGTGAGGAGGGGTTCGCCATCGCGGACGACGGCCCCGGGATCGCCCCGGCGAAGCGCGAGTCGGTGTTCGAGCCGGGCTACACCGACGCGGACGGTGGTACCGGCTTCGGGATGTCGATCATCGAGAGCGTCGCAGAGGGCCACGGCTGGCGGTGCAGCCTCGAGGAGAGCGAGACGGGTGGACTGCGGCTCGTCGTTCTCACGGGTGAAGAACAAGGGCCAAATGGCCGGTGACCCTCGTTCGAACATGATCTCGAACCTCGCGGCGGGCGTCCAGGCCTTCACGAGCAACGCGTTTCTGGTCGACGGCGAGCGTACCGTCCTCGTCGACGCGGGGGCGAACTTCGACGCGGTCGGGGCGATCCGCGAGCGGACCGACGGCCTCGACGCGATCGTCCTCACCCACACCCATCCCGATCATATCGAGAACGTGTCCGCCGTTCGCGAGGCATTCGGCGTCGACGTCTGGGGGTTCGACCCCGACCACGAGCTCGTCGATCACGCGATCGGGGACGAGGGACGCGTCAGGCTTGGCGATCACGAGTACTCGGCGCTTCACACCCCCGGCCACAAGGACGACCACCTCTGTTTCTACGCCGCCGAGCCGAGGATCCTCTTCGCTGGCGATCTGATCTTCCAGAACGGCAGCTTCGGTCGAACCGACCTCGCGGAGGGTGATCGCGAGACGCTGATCCGAAGCATCGACCGCGTCCGGGAGACGGTCTCGGAGGAGCTCGCCGCGCTCCATCCGGGTCATGGGCCGAGCATCGAGGGCGACGCCTACCAGCACGTCGAACTCGCCGGGCAGGCCGCGCGATTCTAGAGGTCTTCCGAGCGCTTCAGCCCGTAGTGGCCGGGCTGGTCCTCCGCGGTCGGATCCCCGACGAGCAGGTCGTCCGCGTTGACCACGACCCACGGGATCGCCCAGTCCATCAACACGACCTCCGTCTCGGGCTCGAGGTCGGCGTCGGGTTCGAGCCCCTGGAGCAGGCGGGCGATCTCGTAGACGGTGTACATCTGCTCGGGCTCGAGCAGCTCCTCCGCGGTGTAGAAGTCACAGGGGTGAAGCCGGTCGAACTCCGCCTTCGGTTTCGGCATACCCCGGGTTCGCCCGAGACGGCGGTAAAGCTCACGGTCGGTGGACGGTCGCGCAAAAAACGTGTGGATCTGCCGGTCGTCGCGTTACGACTCTACGACTCGAACTGGTCGAGGCACTTCTGGTACTGCTGTTCGGCCTCGTCCCAGTTGACGACCTCGAAGAACGCGTCGATGAAGCTGCCGCGGTCCGGGCCGTAGTCGTAGTAGTACGAGTGTTCCCAGACGTCGATCGCCAGGACCGGGTGGGCACCCCACAGCGCGTGGAGGTCGTGGCGGTCGACCTTGATGTTGCGCAGCTGCTTCGCGACGGGGTCGTACACCAGAAGCGCCCAGCCGCCCGCGGCGCTCGCGGCGGCCTCGAACTCGTCCTTCCAGCCCTCGTAGGAGCCGAAGTCCTCCTCGATCTGGTCCGCGAGGTCGCCGGAGGGTTCGCCACCGCCGTCGGGGCTCATGTTCTCCCAGAACAGCGTGTGGAGGTAGTGCCCACAGCCGTTGTGGGTCACGTTCTCCAGCGCGCCGGGCGTGGTACCGTGATCGCCCGCCTCACGGTTCTCGGCTAGCGTCTCCTCGGCCGAGTTGAGGCCGTTTACGTATCCCTGGTGGTGGGTGTCGTGATGCCACGTGACGACCTGCTCGGAGAGGTGCGGTTCGAGCGCGTCGTAGTCGTACGGAAGCGGCGGCAGTTCGGCGTTGGATTTCTCTGGCATAGTGATCTGCTCCACTCCTACCATCTCCGGCCGCGCTGTTAAAGCTTTAGAAGCCCCATGTTATCGTATATCAACCTCCGCGCGCTCGCTCAAACGTCGAGATCGCTACCTCTCTGCGTTCGGCGCGATCGACGACCGGGACCGGGTAGCCGACGTCCGAACGACTCGCCTCGTCGAGTTCGTACCACGAGTGAATCGTCTCCGGATCGACTCCGCGGAGCTCCGGAACGTACTCGGCGTCGGGATCGTAACGCTCGCCCTGGGTCATCGGGTTGAACATCCTGAAGTAGGGCTGAGTCGAACGGTCAACAGAGCAGCGGTAGCAGGGAGTAGACGGCCGCGTTCCCGACGATCGTCCCCACCGTGGTGTGCTCGTTCGTCGCGTGTGCGGTGCCGATGCCGAGGCCGAACTCGACGCTCGGGACGCCGGCGTTCCGCAGCAGGCGTGCGTCGCTGCCGCCGCTCGCACAGCGTCGGTGGATCCGGTCGCCGGTCACGCGTCGAGCCGCCTCGGTGATCGGGTCGACGATGGGGCTGTCGGCCGCCTCGTACGTCCCGGTGGTCGAGTCGATGTCCCGGATCGAGACGCGATCGTATTCGTCGAGCACGTCACGTAGCGCCGCCAGTACCTCGGTCGGATCGACGCCGGGGGTGAGCCGGACGTCGAGTTCGGCCACCGCCCGCTCCGGCACGCTGTTGATCGACTCCCCGCCGTTGAAGGTCCCGAGGTTCGTCGTCGGTCGTTCGAACATCGCTCGCGCCGTCTCGCGACCCACCGCCGGCGCGTAGTAGTCGACGGACTCCTCGATCACTGGATTCAGGACGGGATCGATCGACAGCCGGCGGCCATCGATCGAGTCCCGACACGCCTCGATCGCGTCGTCAAGCCGGTCGATCGCGTTGACGCCGAGCATCGGACGCGAGCCGTGGGCCGCCCGTCCCCTCGCCTCGAGCGTGAGCCACAGCTTCCCCCGCTCCGCGACGGTCACGGACCGTCGGTCGGCCGCGGAGGTCGTCTCCGTGACGACGCACGCCTCCGGATCGACGGCCCCCCGATCGAGGAGCGTCGCGGTCCCGGCCTCCCCGCCGGTCTCCTCGTCGGCGACGAACGCGAACCGCACGTTGACGGGTGGAGTCGTCCCCGTCTCGGCGTACGCCCGCGCCGCGAGCAGCAGCGAGGCGATCGGCCCCTTCATGTCCTCGGCGCCGCGGCCGTAGATCCGGTCGCCCTCGCGCTCGCCAAGCGGGTCGTAGCTCCATCGCCCTGGCCGATAGGGAACGGTGTCGAGGTGGCCGTTGAACAGCAGGGTCCGATCGCTCTCGCCGGGGATCGTCGCGACGAGGTTCGGCTTGGCGGAGTCGGCGACGACCCGCTCGGTCTCGATGCCCCACGTTCGGAGCCGCTCCTCGATCCAGTCGACGATCTCCGCCGTGTGGCCCGGCGGGTTCTGCGTGTCGAACCCGACGAGCGAGAGCGCGAGCGCCGCGGCCGTTCGTTCGCGTTTGCGGACCCACGTAACGGGGGTGGGCATCTCCTCGTCCGCCATTTCGTGCAGTCGCATTCGATGACCTCGGATGTTCGAGTGATAGCGCGTCCGTCGACTAAGCCCTCACGATCGAGTCGCGGGGAGCCGTGCCCCGACCGCTCCGTCGTCGCGACCCTCGAAATCCGGTCCGTCGACGGTTACGACCGGGTCTCTAGCTCGTCGAACAGCGATTCGACGCGTTCGCGGACCTCCTCGCGGATCTCGCGGGCCTCCTCGGGCTCCGTTCCGTGGGGATCGTCGAGGTCCCAGTCGCGCACGTCGATCGAGTCGTCGAGCGAGAGCGTCGAACAGCCCATGGTCGCGACGTACTCACACTTCTCGAGTTCCTCTCCGGTGATCTCTCGAGGGACGCGCTCGGAGAGGTCGATCCCCTCCTCGTCCATCACCTCGACCACCACGTCGTGGACCGCCTCGGCCGGGTGAGTCCCTCCGGAGAGGATCTCGAGGTCGTCGAGGCCGCGTTCCTCCCGTTCGCGCTCAGCGAACGCCGTCGCCATCTGGCTCCTGCCCGCGTTCTGTACGCAGACGAATGCGATGTGTGTCATATGTGTCGTCTTCCTCGTTTCAGTAGATGAGTTCGGCGTCGTTCTCGATCATGTAGAGCGTCCGCGCCGCGACGTTCACCGCATGGTCACCGACGCGTTCGAGGTCGCGGATCGTGAGCAGGAAACGCGAGACCTCCGCGAAGAGGGGGTCGGCCGAGGCGGTGCTCAGGTCGGTCTCGATCAGGTCGCGGATGACGAGTTCGCTCGCGCGCTCACAGAGGTCGTCGATCTCGTCGTCCCGATCGGCGATCAGGTGACACGCCTCGGCGTCCTCCTCGGCGTAGGCGGTCATCGCGTCGGCCACCGACTCCCGGATGCGTTCACCGATGTAGATAACGTCGACGTCGGGACCGATCTCGTCCTCCGCTCGACCCGCGTACTCGCCGAGGTTGGTCGCGAGGTCGGCGATGCGTTCGAGATCGGTGATGATCTTGAACGACGCGACGATGAAGCGCAGGTCGCCCGCAACGGGCTGTTGGAGCGCGATCAGGTCGGTACACTCGCTCTCGAGGTCGAGATATCGCTCGTTCACCTCGTAGTCGCGCTCTGCGAGCTCCCGTCCGAGCGTTCCGTCGCGTGCCTCGAGGGCGTCCAGCGCCGTATCGAGGCGTTCGAGGACGAGATCGCCCATCTCGACGACGTCCCCTCTGAGGTCCGAGAGGCGCCGTCGGTACTCGTTTCGGGCCATCTATCCGAACTTCCCCGTGATGTAGTCCTCGACCTCCTGGTGGTCGGGGTCCTCGAAGACGCCGGTAGTGTCGCCGAACTCGACGAGTTTTCCGCCGGTAAGGAACACGGCGGTCTTGTGGCTGATCCGGGCGGCCTGCTGCATGTTGTGAGTGATGATCACCACGGTGTACTCCTCCGCGAGGTCGGTGATCAGGTCCTCGATCCGGGAGGTAGCGATCGGATCGAGCGCGCTGGCGGGTTCGTCCATCAGCAGGACGTCGGGATCGGGCGCGATCGCTCGCGCGATGCACAGTCGTTGTTGCTGGCCGCCCGAGAGGTCGAGTCCCGAGGAAGCGAGCTTGTCCTTCACCTCGTCCCACAGTGCCGCGCGTTCGAGCGCTCGTCGGATTTTCCCATCGGTCATCTCCTCGTCCTGAACCTTCAGGCCGTAGGCGACGTTCTCGCGGATCGACTTGGGGAACGGGTTGGGTTTCTGGAACACCATCCCGATCTTTCGGCGTAGCGCCACCGGGTCGACGTCCTCATCGTAGACGTTCTTCCCCCGGAACAGGAGTTCGCCGTCGATCCGGGCGACGACGATCTGGTCGTTCATGCGGTTGATACACCGGAGGAACGTGGACTTCCCACAGCCCGAGGGACCGATGATCGCCGTCACCTGCTTCTCCGGGATCTCGACGTCAACCGAATCGATCGCGCGGTCGTCGCCGTAGTAGACGTCGAGACCTCTCGCCTCGAGGACGGTCTCGTCGGATCTCGGACGCGTCGTTCCGGTTTCGATGTCCGTCTGGATGATCGGATCGTCGGTGTCGGGTCGTGATTCCTGTGATGCCATTCGTTGAGTCTCCTCGTGTTGGTCCCCAGTCCTTCCGCGACTCCGTTCGTCGAGCGCGACACGACGACGGGACGACGCGTCCGACGACCGTGAGAGAGCGAAGCTCCCTCCCTGGTTGACGGCCGGCCGCTGGTTCCGCTCCCCTCGTTCGAAGGCCAGAGCGCGAACGAGTAAGTACCCTTCTAAGATAACTATATAGATATCTATACTACAATATATCGACCTACAGCACGACGTATCGGTACGAAACCCTCCTAGATCCCGTCGAACCGCCGCTTTACAAGAGTCGATCGTACCGATACGATCGGCTGTGATCCTGACTATATATTTTTGAAAGGGTTTATGTGAAGGGGCTCGAAGGGAGACGTATGGAGGTCCGAAAGGTCCAAATCACGGGCGGTTCGACGCTCACGGTCTCACTGCCGAAGGAATGGGCGACCGACTCGGGGATCGAGGCGGGGAGCGAACTCGCGTTCTTCCCGGAGGGCGAGACCCTGATCGCGACCCCCTCGAGGATCGACGACGAGGGGAGCGCCCGGATCGACGCGGCGGGTCTCGATCCGCGGGAGCTCACGAGCCGACTGGTCACGCTCTACGTCAACGGGTTCTCCGAGGTGGTCGTCGAGGCCGACTCCATCGGCGCCGAGCAGCGACGGGCCGCCCGACGTGCGGCCGACCGGCTCGTCGGCTTCGAGGTGAGCGCCGAGACCGAGAGCGAGGTCGTCCTTCGGGACTTCCTGGACCCGGCGGAGCTCTCGGTCCACGACACCGTGATGCAGATGCGCCTGCTCGCGCTGTCGATGCTCGAGGACGCCATGGCCGCCCTGCTCGAGGGCGACGACGACCGTGCGGCCGACGTGATCGAGCGCGACGACGACGTCGACCGGCTCTGGTACGTCGTCTCGCGGCTGTTCCGGAACGTCCTTCGCGATCCGCGATCCGCGGCGACGGTCGGACTCGGGCGCGAGGCCTGCTTCGACTACCGATCGTCTGCCAGACAGATCGAGCGCGTCGCGGACCACGCGGTGAAGATCGCGGCCCACGCCCGCGAGCTCGAACGCCTCCCCGAGCCCGTCCGCGAACCCCTCGCAGCGCTCGAGGCCGAGTCCCGGGGGATCGTCGAGGACGCTCTAGACGCCTTCCTTGTCGACGACGGCAAGCGGGCGACGGAGCTCGCTACCGGCGTGCTCGCGCGAACCGAACGGATCGACGAACGCGCCGGGACGATCGACGACCGCCTCCGCGGGGTCGAACCGTCGGACGCCCAACTGCTCGGGCTGATCGTCGACTCGCTGTCACGGATCGGCGACTACGGCGGCAACGTCGCCGAGACCGCGCTCCAGCGGGCCGCCCCCTCGCCTCGGGAGTAGTCCCGCTCGGCGAAACCGATTCGGGCCGCTCTGTTCCGTGGGAACGGCAGTAGTAGCTCCGATCTCGACGTCACACCGACGCATCGTCATCGCCGATCCTCAGAGGTGGGGAGGTGTCGTCTCCCCGTCCGCCCGGCCCGACAGGCCTTCGTCGCCCGGCGTCATTGATTCGAGCGCGTCGACGCCGTCGTGGATCGTGTGAACGTCCTCACCGTTGACGTGGGGATAGACCGCTCGTATGGTCTCCGCCTCGTAGACGGCGAGACAGAGCAGTGGAAGCACGATACGTGTCTCCTCGGGAACGCGAGCACTGCGCCGTTCGAAGGCTGGCCGGAGCGTACAGTCCCGGTCGTCCGCCAGCGCTCGAACTCGGTGACCGCTTCGTGTACGTCCGAGGGATTCCGGTCGACCGAGCGATCGATCCCCATCGACGCCCCCCAGACGTCGACGTCGAGGCCGGCGATCCGACCGTCCGCCTCGAGCCGCCGGAGCCGATCGATGACCCCGGTCTGGGTCTCGTTGATCCCGTGGGGCGCCAGCGTCCGGAGCCATAGAACCGCACGAACCGGACGCGGGTTCGGTCTCATTCCGCCCCCTCCGCGTGCTCCCGGGCGAGGTAGGTGGTTCCGACCCTGCGGACGAGGCCCGTCGACGAGAGCGTCCGCAGCGACGGATAGAGCGCGATCTTCTTCACGCGGAGCGCACGTTGAATCTCGTCGATCGTCGCCTCTCCCTCGATCTGCAGGTAGAGGGAGACGAGTTTCGACGTGGTCGAGTCGAGACTGGACGGTAACGGATCGACGGTCGCATCGGAACCGTCGGTCGCGGGTTCGGACGTGTCGATGGTGCGTTCCCCCATCGGGTGAACGGTCGATCGGGCGTCGCTTATTCGTTTATAATATCTGTCATTACCGGCGTGTGCCGCTCGGTTCGTCTCCGGAGGGATGGGGAGCCCTCGTCATCGGGACGGGGGTCGAGCGGACCGGAATCTCATGCGTAGCTCTTCTCCGCGAACTCGAGGATCCGCTCGGACTCGGGCATCGTCACGCCGCGCTCCTCGTCGACGAGCACCGGCACGCCCCGTTGGCCGGAGACGCGTTTCACCTCGTCTCGTCCCGAGTGGAGCGCCTCGGTCCAGACGGTCTCGTACTCGACGTCGAGTTCGTCGAGGCGGTCCGCGACCTTCTCACAGTACGGACAGCCGTCGAGCTGGTACAGGGTGATCGACATGGTCGACGTTCGGACCGGAGCACGAAAAGGCTCCGCCCGGCGGCAACACTTTTCTTGACGTCATGCGATAGATAATCATGAGTCAGTCGAGGAGTGGAGGAAACGCGTTGAACGTCGAGTCCCGATCGTACCGGTACTTCCGGAACGCCGTCGAACGCCACTGGGATCCCGGGACGATCGACCTCTCGACGGATCGCGAGCGGATCGAGGAGCTGGATGGGGCGACGTTCGACGACCTGCGGCGGACGCTCGCGCTGTTCGGCGCTGGTGAGGAGGCGGTCACCGAGGACCTCGCGCCGCTGGCGGTCGTCCTCGAGGACGTCGAGGACCAGCTCTACGTGACGACCCAGCTCTACGAGGAGGCCAAACACGCGGACTTCTTCGATCGCTACTGGCGGGAGGTGATCGGGCCTGCGGAGGAGGCACGCGGACTCGACCGGAGTTCGCCGACCGACGAGCGGTGGTTCTTCCCCGCCTACCACGAGCTGTTCGAACGCAACGAGGCCGCGATGGCCCGCCTGCTCGAGACCGACAGTCCAGAGAACCGGGCGCGAGCGTACTGTCACTACCACCTCACGGTCGAGGGGATCCTCGCCCAGACGGGCTACTACGCCGTCCAGACGGACTACGACGGCGGAACGCCGGGGCTCCCGCGCCTGGCGGGACTGGTCGAGGCGTTCGCACGGATCCGCGCCGACGAGGGACGCCACGTCGGGTTCGGGATGGCGAAGCTGACGGCGCTGATCGAGAGCGGCGCCGTCGACGCGGACCTGGTGTACGGGACCGTCGGCGACCTGCTGGAGCTGACCCAGGAGGTCGCGAAGACCGCAGCCGCGAGCGAAGGGGGTACCGGCCTCGGGGAGGACGACCTGGTCGCCTACGCCGCGGAGAAACACCTCCACAGGATGGACCAGATCGAGACTGCGAGCATCGATCCGCCGAGGATCGCGATGGAGTGACCCGCGTCTTTTAGTCGCCGGCCTCCGCTCTGGTGGTATGCACGAACGGCGCGGGGGAGGATCCCGATGACCACGCTCGACGTCCACATGCCGGTCGCCGCCCAGACGGGAATCGACCCGATCGTCTCCTACGGCCGACGGGCCGAGGCGGACGGCTACGACCGACTCTGGCTGCCCGAGACCTGGGGTCGCGACACGGTGAGCGTCCTCACGGTGCTCGCCGAACGCACCGACTCGATCGGACTGGGGTCGAGCATCCTGCCGGTCTACTCGCGCTCGCCCGCGCTGCTCGGCCAGACGGCCGCGACGCTCCAGGAGGTCTCCGGGGGACGGTTCCGGCTGGGAGTCGGTCCGAGCGGTCCCGCGGTGATCGAGGGCTGGCACGGCGTCGAGTTCGAGCGGCCACTGCGCCGGACCCGCGAGTACGTCGAGATCGTAAAGCAGGTGCTCTCGGGCGAGCGCGTCGAGTATCAGGGGGAGCTGTTCCAGCTGTCGGGCTTTCGCCTCCGGGGCGAGGCGCCCACCCCTGCCCCGCCGATCGACGTCGCAGCGATGGGGCCGAAGGCGGTCGAACTCGCCGGACGGTTCGCCGACGGCTGGCACGCGATCCTCTTCACGCCCGAGGGGATCCGTGAGCGCCTCGAGGACCTCCACCGGGGAGCCGAACTCGGCGATCGCGATCGGAACGAGGCACGGGTTACGCTGTCGCTGAACTGTTGCGCGCTGGAGGACCGCGAGCGTGCCCGACGGCTCGCCCGCCAGCACCTCGCCTTCTACGTCGGCGGCATGGGCACCTACTACCGCGACTCGCTCGCCGGGCAGGGTTACGAGGAGGAGGTCGCCGAGATCGCCGCTGCGTGGGGGAGCGGCGAGCGGGAACGCGCGCTCGAGGCGATCGACGACGCGATGCTCGACGACCTCTGTGCGGCGGGCACCCCCGAGGAGGCGAGGGAGGCACTCGAGCGGTTCGAACGCGTCGATGAACTCGACGCGGTCGCGGTAGGCTTTCCCAGGGGAGCCGAGCGAGCGGAGATCGAGGCGACGATCGACGCGCTCGCCCCTTAGCTCATCGACGGGATCGGTCGCTCGCCGTCGGGGTAGAACGCACCGTGGAAGTCGAAGGGGAGCGCGTCGGGGAGGTACGCCCGAGCGACCTCCTCGAACCCCGCGGCGTCGAGGACGAGCACGCAGGAGCGTTCCTCCTCGACGTCGAGCGCGACCGAGAGCAACACGCCGTCGTCCTCCTCCTCGCCGCCGGGATCGGGGACGAACAGCGCCTCGCCCGGGTGGAGTCCCTCCTCGTCCCAGGTCTCCGTGGTGGCGTGCTCGACGTCAACCTTGTGGAGCCGGTCGTTGAACGATCCCGGCTCCTTGCCGACGCCGTAACAGTATCGGTAGGGGTGAGTGTTCGCCTCGGCGTAGTGGATCGTGGGGAACTCGATCGGTCCCGAGAAGAGCGTCTCGTCGCTCGCCGTCTCGGCGTCGAGATCGATACGGTAGCGTCGAAGCTCCCCGCCGGGGATCGCGGGCGAGCGCGAGCGCAGGTTCGCTAGCGCGAGCGACTCGACGAACGAGTGGTCCTCGAACGCGACCAGATCGAGCACGAGTTGGCTTGCGCGCTCGTAGGCGTCGACGTGGTGGAACGTGAAGAACGGGGGGACGGACGGCGCGGCGACCGTCTCGCCGGTCCGTCGGTCGACCACCAGGAACCGCGTCTCGCGCTCGGGGTACCAGCGGAAGTTCTCGATGAACGGCCGGTCGCCGAGCAGTCGGGTCGGCGGAACGGTGAAGGGGTGTTCGGTGAGGACGACGTAGTGATCGGTGAGCGCGAAGCTGTGCATGTACGCCGGCTCGTCGGCCCCTATTCTCGCGATCTCCTCGGTTGGTCCGTCGTCCGGATCGCGGTAGACGAGGTAGCCCGAGCGGGACCCGAAGTCGATTCCGAGGCCGACGCGCTCCTCCTGGAGCGGGTCGTAGTGGTCGTGAGCGAGCGTTCCCGTCGCGTCGATAGCGTCACGGCGCTCGCCGAGCGTGGTCAGCTCCTCGGGGTCGAACGCGAGCTCCCTACTGGTCTCGGTGACCGCCCGAAACTCGCCGTCGCGGTGGCGGACGGTGACCGAGGCGTTGTCGGTCATCGTCTCGCCCGTGATCTCGCGGACGCGATCGAGCAGCGATCGTGAGGGGTTCGTCCCGAACTCCCGGAACGCGAGTTCGCCCCGAGCGGCGGCCAGGTACGCCTCGCTTCGGAGGAAGCGACTCGAGTACTCGATGCCGTCGTCGAAGCGGAAGCGACGGAGTAGGGCGAGGCCGTCGAACCAGTGGGTCACCGCCTCGCCGCCGACGTCGAACAGTCCTGGACCGTTGCGAAGGAGCGTGCCCGTCAACCAGTCGGGAAGCTCGCCCTCGACGTCGAGCGTGGTCGGCGACGGCTCCTCCTCGAACGACTCGAACCCGAGACGGTGATCGGCCATGCGTCGATCCACGACGGCGGGGGCCATAGCTCTGGTCACGCTCGGTCCCGATCGGTCCCGTCTTTATGAATCGGGGGTCCGTAGCCGACGACATGGAGCTCATCCGAGCCGAGGAGTTCGGCGACAGCGACGTGCTCGAACCCGCCGAGGCCGACCGGCCGGAGCCGGGTCCCGGCGAGGTCCGGATCGAGGTCGAGGCCGCGGGGATCAACTTCGCCGACGTGATGCAGCGCCGCGGCGAGTACCCCGGCGGGCCGGAACCGGCGTTCACACCCGGGATGGAGGCGGCAGGCACCGTCGACGCCGTCGGCGAGAACGTCTCGGTTCAGACAGGGGATCGCGTCGTCGCGATGCTCGATCGCGGGGGGTACGCGGAGTACGCGATCGCCGAACCCGAGTCGATCTTCCCCGTCCCCGAGGGGATGAGCTTCGAGGAGGCTGCGGGTTTTCCCGTCCAGTTTCTCACCGCTCACGGCTGTCTGTTCGAGTGGGGCGGCCTCGAGGAGGGCGAGCGGGTGTTGATCCACGCCGCGGCCGGCGGCGTGGGGACCGCCGCCGTCCAGCTCGCCTCGCGCGCCGGTGCGGAGGTGTTCGGCACCGCGAGCAGCGACGAGAAGCTCGAGCACGCCGCCCGTATGGGCTGTGACCACCCGATCGACTACACGGAAGGGGACTTCGTCGAGGAGATCCGCGAACGCACCAGCGGCGAGGGGGTCGACCTCGTCCTCGACGGCGTCGGCGGCGAGACGTTCGAGCGGAGCCTGAAGACGCTGGTGCCGTTCGGCCGGGTCGTGACCTACGGCGTCGCGAGCGGGGAGCCCGGCCGGATCGAGACTCCGGAGGTGTTCTTCCGGAACGCCTCCGTGATCGGCTACCACCTCGGGCGAGCGCTCCGACACGAGCCGAACCGCGTGCTGAAGTCGGTCTCGGATCTCACGGAGGGGTTCGCCGAGGGGGACCTCGAGGTGAGCGTCGGCGAGACGTTCCCGCTCTCGGCGGCGGACGAGGCCCACCGGTTCATCGAGAACCGCGAGAGCAGCGGGAAGGTCGTTCTCGTCCCGTAATCCGCCCGCACGGGAGGATGCGGTCGAATCGCGGACTCGCCCGGGGTCGGCCGCCCCATCGGAGCGCGAGCGCGCGGCCGTCGCTCAGAACGAGTCGATCACGGGGATGCCGACGGTGTCGTACTCGCTCGTCGCCTCGAGCGTCTCGGAGACGTCCTCGGCGTCCTCGCCGGCGGCGACGGTACCGGCGGGTTCGTGGCCGAGGATCCGACCCGGCTGTGGCTGGATGCCGAGCCAGTCCCAGTCGCCCTGCCAGCCGTGCCAGTCGCTGCGGCAGATGCCGCAGGCCTCGACGTCGACGACGACGCTCTCGGGGTCGGGCGCATCGACCGACTCGATCGACAGCGGTTCGCCGTACTCCTGTAGGACAGCCGCGCGCATCGGTTCGGGGTGCGTGGGTGTGTCACATAAGACGCGACGTTGCACGGCGGCGTGATCGCCGCCCGGCGGCCGTCGAGCGCCGAGCGTGCCTCGACCGGCGCGACGGCGTACCCGACCAGTAGGGTACGACGGTCATGACTCGCGGGCGCGTATCGGCGAGCCGATGAGCGGACACGAAGAGGTCGAGAAGGGAGTGGCGAGATGTGCGAACTGTGGGAGCATCTCCCCGATAGAGATCACGCCGACCGACGAGGTCAGACCGCTCGGAATGCAGGGCCGGTCGTGCTGTAGCCATACATCCTATCAGCTGTTGACGCTCGAGGGACCCGACGACGCGTTCGCCGACGACTGACCGACAGGTCGTGGACGGTCGAGCCGAACGAGGCTCCTCACGACGGACCTCCCGCCGAGTCCGGCGGATCGATCGCCTCGCGGCGGCCGTCGAGGACGGCAAAGCGCTCACCTCGGCGGATCTCGAGCCAGCGGAGCAGTCGTTCGGCCCACTCGAGCTTGCGGCGTTTCGTCGGCGTCACCGAGGGGTCGTCGAAGTCCCAGCCGGGAAACGCCAGTCGGGCGGCGCCGAGGTGGTCGGCGAGGAAGGCACCCCGGTCGCCGTCGGTGAAGCCGCCGAAGTTCCGTACGGGACCGACGGGTGCGGCCTGCGTCGTCGCGAGCACGTTCTCGGGATCGAACCGCGGGACCCACTCGCGGATCGCGGGGCGGTTGTCGCCGTGGGCGTGGGCCGCGACCGGAACGCCACGGTGGGAGAGCGTCCGGGCCGTCCCGGGATTCTTGTCCAGATCCGTGGTCATCACGTCGACCGCGACGCCGGCCTCGAGGAGCCGGTCAGCCGCCGTGGAGGCCGCGATCACGACGTCGGCGTCCGCGGCGACCTCGAGCTCCGCGTCGAGCGAGGGGCCGGCGCCCGCGACCGCGACCGTCGCCCCCTCGATGGGGACGAGACGGCGCTCGTCGAACGATTCGGCGAGTTCGGCGAGTTCGTCGCGTGCGCGTTCGTCACTCCGCCGGTCGAACCCCAGATCCGAGAGGATCGCCTCGTAGATCGGTTCCCAGCTCTCGAAGTTCATCGCGGTCGCTCATCGGCTTGACGTCGTAGGATCGGTTCCGTGGGCCGGGACGGCCCGAGTACCCCTACCCGGGGGCCGTTCCGGCTTCCACTCCCGTCTTCCATCAGCGTGGTTATAAGCTTTCTCTTAGACCTAGACATGACGTATCACGGATAGTATCGCCGAGAGCGATTCCGACTCCGGGGAGATCGTCGCTTTCAGCTCCTCGAGTCGGTTCGGCGTACCGAGGAGAAGTGCCGGTTCGTCGCCGGCGAGGTGGACGCCCGGCACGGCCGCCGCCGCGTTCGCGAGCGTTTTGCGGTCCTCGCCGAGGTCGGAGAGCCGGTAGACACGTACTACCCCCTCGTCGGCGGGCGCGTCGTCGATCCCGACGGCCCCCAGGTGGCGCGCGGCCTCCCGGGTCGTCGTCACGTCGAGTTCCTCGATCGAGGGCGTCCGAACGCGATCGCGGGAGAACGCTTCGCCGACCAGCGCCGCGTCGCGCGTCTGGGCGACGTCGTGGGTCCGGATCACGTGCGCGCCGCGCTCGACGGCCATCGACGTGGCCGCGAGACTGACCGGAAGCGCCTCCTCGGTCGAACGATCCGCGAGTTCGCGCAGGAAGTTCTTGCGGTTGATCGAGACCAGCATCGGCCGGTCCAGCGCGCGGAACTCCCGGAGGCGTCGGAGCGTCTCGCGGTCGTCCTCGAGGGTCTTCGCCTCGCTCCAGCCGCCGAACGCGGGATCGACGATCGTCTTCTCGGTGAGGCCGTTGTGCGTGAGCGCCTCGTAGAGCATGTCGACGTAGCTCGCCTCGCGCGCCCACTCGGGCGAGCGCTGGGCCGCCCAGTCGATCTCCTCGACCGCACCCGGCCGCTCGAGGTCGGGCGGCGAGGCCATCTTGACGACCGCGGCGTCGTGGGCCGCACAGACCTCGGGCATGGCGGGATCCGCGAAGCCACAGACGTCGTTCACCATCTCGAACCCACGCGAGAGCGCCTCGTCTGCGACCTCGGCGTATCGAGTCTCGATCGAGAACACGGCGTCGCCGCCCACGGACTCGATCGTCTCGCACGCGACGTCGAGCCGGTCGAGTTCCTCCTCGGCCGAGAGCACGTCGAGGCGCTTGTTCGCCGACTCCAGCCCGACGTCGACGATGTCCGCGCCCTCCGCGAGCAGTTGACGGTCGACGTACCTGGCAGCCTCGCCCGGGTCGTCGAACACGCTGGGGTCGTAGGGTGACTCGCGGCTGACGTTCAACACGCCCATGATCCGCGGCGGGTGATCGTCGCCGATCCCCAGCCCGGCCGCGTCGACGCTCTGCATGGGCGGGAGTAGGGAGGGCGACCGGATAGGCCGTCCGGTTCCCCGGGCGATCCACGCGGTTTTTACCGACCGCGCGGGTAGAACGGCCATGGGCAAGGTGAACATCGGGCTTCGAGGCTGGCGGTTCGACGAGCAGGAGGTGTTCGACGCCGACGGCGAGTTCAAGCCGTTGGCGGAGATTCCGGAGGAGACGCGCCTGCGTCTCGAGCGCCTCGAACTGCTCGTCACCTCGCCGTGTCAGGCCTGCTGGCTGATCCACGGCGACGAGGAGATCGCGGAGTGTAACGTCGCGGAGGCGGTCTACGGCGAGCCCCGCTCGGAAGTGCTGCTCTGCGACGAGCACGAGCCCGACTTCCTCTACTGGTTTCGGGAGGAGGGTGGACGGGAGTACGTGGGCGAGGACGAACTCAAGGACGCCTTCCACGAGTGGTTCGCCGGCGGCGGACGCGCGCCGGGCAACTACGACGGGATCGAACACGTCGACACCGACCCCGAGGACGTCCCCGACCCGAGCGACGTCGACTTCGAGGAACTGGAGGTCGAGGCTCCCGAGGACGGAAAACGCATCGATCTCCGCGACGTCGACCTCGGCCGGGAGTATCCCTCCTCGTGATCAGCGTCGTCGTCGTCGACGCCGAGACGCCGGGCAACGTCGGCACCATCGCCCGCGCGATGAAGAACTTCGGCTTCGCGGACCTGAAGCTCGTCGACCCGCCCGAACTCGACCGGGACGGCGAGGCCTACGGTTTCGCGGGACAGGCACGGGAGGACGTCCTTCCGGACGCGGAGGTCGTCACCTTCGAGGAGATCGTCGAGAGGTTCTACACCGTCGGCTTCACGGCGACGACCAACGAGGACGCTCGAAAACACGTCAGGTTCCCGTTCGCCACCCCGGAGGAGCTCGCCGAGGAGCTCGCCGGCGTCGAGACGGACGTCGCCCTGCTGTTCGGCCGCGAACGGATCGGGCTGACCAACGACGAGCTCGCGCGCATCGACCGAGTGTGTGCGATCCCCGCGAGCGCAGACTACCCCGTACTGAACCTCGGACAGGCCGCGACGATCGCGCTCTACGAGCTTCGCGGGTTGGCGATGGCCGACTCACAGCTACCCGACGTCGAGCGCGAGCGGGCGAACGAGTCCGAGATCGAACGATTCTACGAGCGCTTCGACGCGACGCTCGGAAGCCTCGAGTACCCCGAGGGGAAACGCTCGAAGACGATGCGGCTGGTCCGTCGGCTGGTGGGTCGTGCTCACCCCACCACCAGGGAGATCACGACGCTCCACGGCGTCCTGCGGGCGATCGAGCGCGCGACGCGGAAGTAACGGTCGTCTCCTTCGGTGTGCCCGGATCTCACTGCCCCTGTACGTGACGACGGCGATAGGAGGGAGCGGCCGATTTCGGGATCCACACACAGTCACCGATCCGATCCCTTCGTTACTCCCGTTTTCCGATACGCTCCGTCGATATCGACGTTCCCGCGGTCGCTCGTGGGAACCACCTCTGGCAGTTGCCTGCGTTCAGCTTTTGCTTTTCAGGCGCCTATCCTGACATATGGTACGATGGTCGGCGGTCATCACCGGGTTCGTCGTGGGATTGCTCGTTAGCGTGCTCGGTCTTGCGCTTCCGGTGATCGGGCAGATCGGTGGCGGATTGATCGGTGGGTTCGTCGCCGGATGGCTCGCCGCCGGTGGGCTCGGGAGCGGCGCGTGGCACGGCCTGCTCGCGGGAGCTCTCGGCGGAGTACTCCTCGCTGGGTTCGTCGTGATCGGCACGACCGTTCTCGGCGTGACCGGCGTGATCGATCCGGTCACCGGCCTCCTCGGCGGTGGTGGGATAGCCGCCGCCGTCGTGTTTCTCGCGGCACTCCTCGCGATCGATAGCGCGATCGGCGGGGCGATCGCCGGCGCGTTGAGATCGTAGAGTGGACGCCCTCATCACCCGTCCAGAACGGTATGAGGGCCGACGGTGACGGCGACGACGATCGAGGAGCGCGTCGGCTGATCCCGAATCTCGCCTCACCCCTACGGATCGGATACTCGTGGTCGTCGGCGTTCGTTTCCGGCCACTGATAGGCGAAACGGGTGGTGTACTGGCAGCACGCGAAGTAAGGCAAGGGTGCGAGCGCCGGACGCCGACTTGCGGACGTCGGTTTTGGTGACGCTACCGCATGGATACCGCGCCGACTCGATCGTAGACGCGAATCAGGTCCGCTTCTGGATCTCCTCGCGCAGGGCGGTGCTGACGACCTCGCCGTCGGCCTTCCCGCCGAGCGTGCCCATCGCCTCGCCCATCAGTCCGGAGAACGCGCCCATCCCCTCGGCCTCGACCTGCGCTTCGTTTCGCTCGACGACCTCGCGGACGGCCTCCCGGACGTCGCCCTCGGAGGCGCCGCCGAGCTCCTCGCGCTCCGCTGCCTCCTCGGCCGTCAACGACGGCTCCTCGGCGAGCACCCGCAGCAGGTCGCCGACGCTCCCCTTGGGGAGGTCGCCGTCGCGTACGAGCGCGAGCGTCCCCGCGAGGTGGTCGTCGGTCAGGTTTCCGACGGGTACGTCGTCACGCCGAAGCTCCGTCAGGGTGGACTCGAGCGTGCCGGCGGCGAGCGTCGGATCGACCCCCTCGCTCACGACGTGCTCGAACAGCGGCATGCGTCGGCCGTAGGCGACCTGTTCGGCGAGCCCGGCGTCCAGATCGTGTTCGGACTGATACCGCTCGACCTTCTCGGTCAGCAGTTCGGGCGCCTCGACCTCCGAGGGGTCGGGCTCGACCGGCGGGACGTCCGTCTCGGGATACATCCGCGCCGCGCCGGGTAACGGGCGCAGGTACCGCGAGGTGCCATCCTCGTTCGCACCACGGGTCTCCTCGGGGACGCCCTCCATCGCCGTTCGGGCGCGTTCCGCGACCGCCTCGATCGCGTTCTCGGCCGTGTCGGTGTCGTCGGCGACGATGGCGACCGCGTCCCCCTCGCTCGCACCGACCGCCTCACGCAGCGCCTCGACCTCGTTCCCGGTGACTCCGTAGGCGGGAAGCTCGTCGGTGTGGAAGATCCCGCCCGCTCCGTGGCGCTTCGCGTGATCCGAGAGCTCGGTCCCGAGTCGGCGGTCGGGCTGGAGCTCGCGGCCCACGAGGCCGTCGAACCCGTAGAGGGGAACGGCCATCACGGAGCCGCCCGAACCGAGCGCGCCGCCGATGACGCCGCTCTCGGTGTCCTCGAAGACCTCGCTCGCGTCGATCGGATCGCCCACCGAGGCGTCGCGCTCGGCGAGCTCCTCGCTGATCTCGAGCAGCGCGACCTGGCGGCCGACCTCCTCGCGGACGAGGTCGTCGATCTCGTCGAGGCTCTGGACGCCCTTCATCTCGACGCGCGCGCCCTCCGCGATCGAGACGTTGACGTCCTGGCGGATGGTGCCGAGGCCCCGTTTCACGGTACCCGTCGAGCGAAGCAGCATCCCGATGCGTTCGGCGGCCTCGCGCGCCTGCTCGGGCGAGCGGATGTCGGGACTCGTGCCGATCTCGACCAACGGAATGCCGAGCCTGTCGAGCCCGAAGCGCACTCCCTCGTCGGTCTCCTCGATCCGTGCGGCGCTCTCCTCCTCCAGCAGGAGGTCCTCGATCCCGACCGGGCCCGCGCTGGTCTCGATCTCGCCGTCGGTGGCGATCAGCGAGGAGCGCTGGAAGCCCGACGTGTTCGAGCCGTCGACGACGATCTTCCGCATCACGTGGGCCTGGTCGACGGCGGCCATCTCGAGCAGTTGGGCGATCTCGAGGGCGACGCCGAGCGCCTCGCGGTCGAGCCGATGGGGCGGCTCCTCGTCCTCCTCGACGAGGCAGGTCGAGTCGTAGGCGAGGTACTCGAACTCGCGGTCGATCTGGCTCTCCTCAAGGGCGGCGTCGTCGACCTCGCCGAGCTCGCTCCTCGTCGGGTGGAGATAGCGCGTGAAGCGCCGAGCGGCCCCGTCGGGGTCACGCCGCTCGGTGGGACACGAACAGAAGAGCTTGGTCTCGGTGTCGAGCTGCTGGTGGATCTCGAGACCGGCGACGAGCCCGAGGGATTCGTAGTCGTACTCCGCGGTCATCGTTCCGCCGTGCGCGGTCGAGCGATAAAAAACCGTCCAGTCGCGTCCGGGAGCGCCCGGCGGTTAGAGGTCCTCGTCGGACTCGTTCATGTCGCTCTCGTTCATCCCCGACTCGTTCGTGTCGCTCTCGTTGTCGTCGGACTCGTTCAGTCCGGATTCGTTCGTGTCGCTCTCGTTGTCCTCGGACTCGTCCGTGCCGTTCTCGTCGTGCCCTCCGTCCTCGCTACCCTCCTCGTCGTTCGTACAGCCGGCCAGGAGCGGAAGCGTTGCGGCACCGGTGAGCGCGATGAACTCTCGTCGTTGCATTACGCTCCTGAATCCGGTCCGAATAAGTATAAGTTTATATATCGAGTTTCGTGAACCGATCAGGTCGGGTGCCGGGCGGCCAGACGACGGGCTCGGAAGCGAGCGGAGCGGCGTGTGGCCGCCGCGGTCGATCTCGAATGCGGTCTCGGGGAGGCGAGTCGCGTCCGTCGGGGCCAGCGCACGCGGGATCGACGGTCCGTGCTATCGACGTACCGCGACCCGCATGTCGTCGATCCGGAGCAGGTCCTCGGTGAGTCCCTCGCCGTCGCACTCCTCGTTCGGGCAGGCGTAGTGCCACCCGTCGCGCGTGGCACGGCGCTCGGCGAACCGGTCCCCGCAGACCTGACAGAACAGCTGTCCCTCGGAACAGGAGTCGCGGTGAAGCGACAGCGCGAGCTCGGTGGCGAACGTGCGCTTGCAGGTGCGACACGTGTACATGTCGAGACTCACTCAGGACGAGAGCATAACTGTACTGATTTCTTCGTCGAATCCGACCGCGTCGTCAGTCCTGGCCGAGGATGCCGCGTTCGGTCATCTTCGCGGGATCGAGCACCTCGTCGACCTCGCCCTCCTCGAGATACCCCTTCTCGACGACGACCTCTCGAACGGTCTTGTCCTCCTTGAGAGCCGTTTTCGCGGCGTCGCTCGCCCTGTCGTAGCCGATGTGGGGATTGAGCGCGGTCGCCAGCGCCATGCTGCGTTCGACCTGCTCCTCGCAGTACTCGGCGTTGGCCTCGAGCTTCGCGACGAAGCGCTCGCCGAACTGTTCTGCGGCGTTGGTGATGAGCTTCGCGGACTCGAGGAAGCTCTGGGCGAGCACCGGCTTGTAGAGGTTGAGATCGAGCTCGCCGCGGGCCGCCCCCGTCGAGACGGTCGCGTCGTTGCCGACGACCCGCTTGTGGACCTGGTTGACCGACTCCGCGACGACGGGGTTGATCTTCCCGGGCATGATCGAGCTCCCGGGCTGGTTCTCGGGCTGTTCGATCTCGCCGAGTCCGTTTCGCGGGCCCGACGCCAACAGCCGGAGGTCGTTCGCGATCTTGTTCATCGAGCCCGCGACCGTCCGCAGGGCGCCGTGGGCCTCGCTCATCGCGTCGTGGGCCGCCTGGGCCTCGAAGTGGTCGTCGGCCTCGACGAAGTCGATGCCCGTCTCCTCACTGATGTACTCCACGGCGCGCTCGGGGAACTCCTCGTGGGTGTTCAGGCCGGTGCCGACGGCGGTGCCGCCGAGCGCGAGCTCCGCGAGGTGGGCGCGCGTCGCCTTCACGCGGACGCGGCCCTTCTCGATCTGGGTCCGGTAGCCACCGAACTCCTGGCCGAGCGTCACCGGCGTCGCGTCCTGAAGGTGGGTGCGGCCCGTCTTCACCACGTTCGCGAACTCCTCCTCCTTCGCCGCGAGCGCCTCCTCGAGCGTCTCGAGCGCCGGCAGCACGTCCTTCTCGACCGCCTCCAGGCTGGCGACGTGCATCGCCGTCGGGATCACGTCGTTCGACGACTGGCCGTAGTTGACGTGGTCGTTGGGGTGGATGGTACGAGAACCGATCTCCCCGCCGACGATCTCGGTCGCGCGGTTCGCGATCACCTCGTTGGCGTTCATGTTGGAGGAGGTACCCGATCCCGTCTGGAAGACGTCGACCGGGAACTGGTCGTCGTGTTCTCCAGCGATCACCTCGTCGGCGGCCTCGATGATCGCCTCCGCCTTCTCCTCCGCGACGAGTTCGAGGTCGAGGTTCGCCCGTGCGGCGGCCTTCTTCACGACCCCCAGCGCCCGGACGAACCGCCGGCCGAAGGTGGTCCCCGAGACGGGGAAGTTCTCGACGGCGCGCTGGGTCTGGGCCCCCCAGTAGGCGTCCGCGGGCACCTCGACCTCGCCCAGGCTGTCCTCCTCGGTTCGGAAGTCCTCCGTCATGCGCGACACCTCGGGAGGAGTCGGGTAAAAGCCACCGGAACGCCGCTCTCCTCGAACGTGTCGCCGATCCCTCCGATTGCAGTTCGGTCTTCCCGATCGGGCCGCCTGCGGGTGTTCTCCGAAAGGGTCGCGGTGTGAGGAACTCGGTGATGAAGTAAGACAGAAATGTTAAGTGACCCTGCTCCTTCGGTCCCTTCGTGCCGATCATGTTCAATAATGACTCACTTTCGCGACGAACGGTTCTAGGGGGCGTCGCCGGGACCGCAGGTGTACTGGCGTTGTCGGGCTGTCTGACCGGCGGTGAGGGGAACGGCGGCGACGGCGGCGGTGGCGGTGGGGGAAGCGGCGAGTGGAGCAACACGCTCGAGGTGCTCCACGGCTGGACCGGCGGGGACGGCGCGGAGGCCGCCGACGCCCTCTTCAGCGCGCTCGCGGAGGAGTACCCCGACATGGAGATCGACGAGAACCCGATCGGAGGTGGGGGGAACGAGAACCTCGACCAGACGGTCGCGAACCGTCTCCAGAGCAACGATCCGCCGAGTTCGTTCGCCGGCTGGCCGGGCGCCAACCTCCAGCAGTACGAGGGCGCCCTCGGCGACATCGAGGCCGACGTCTGGGACGAGGCCGGTCTGAAGGACACTCATGCCCAGGAGGCCGTCGAGGCCTGCCAGTTCGACGACGGCTTCTCGGCGGTTCCGATCGGTTCCCACCGCATGAACGACCTCTTCTACAACGTCGAGGTCGTCGAGCAGGCCGGCGTCGACCCGAGTTCGCTGGGCGACGTCGATGCGCTGATCGACGCGCTGGACACGGTCAACACGGAAACGGATGCCACGCCCTTCGCGATGTCGCTCGCGCCATGGGGGATCCTTCAGACATGGGCCGTCACCATGCTCGGCACCCAGGGGTTCGACGCCTACACGAGCTTCATCGAGGGCGAGGGCGACGAGGCGGCCGTCCGATCGACGTTCGAGACGCTCGAGCAGATACTGAGCAACTACATCAACAACGACGCCGCGTCCGTCGACTTCACCGAGGTCAACCAGGACATCATGAGCGGCGACGCGGCGTTCATCCACCAGGGCAACTGGGTCGCGGGCGCGTACATCAACGAGGGTCTGGAGTACGGCGCGGAGTGGGACGCCGTCCGTTTTCCCGGAACCGACGGAATGTACGGCCTGCACCTCGACTCGTTCATCTATCCGGGGGAGAACCCCAGCCCCGAGGAGTCCGCCGCATTCCTCCGGTTCGTCGGCGGTGAGACGGCCCAGGTCCAGTTCAATCAGTACAAGGGTTCGATCCCCACCCTCCAAGAGGTGTCCACCGACGAGTTCAACGAGTACCTCACGAGCACGATCGAGGACTTCCAGAACGCCTCGGAGAAGCCGCCGACGCTCGCCCACGGTCTCGCGGTGGATCCGAGCACCCAGTCGGACCTTGAGGGCGTGCTCAACGACACCTTCGCCGACCCCTTCGACGTGGACGGCGCGACCAGCGGCTTCATGAACGCCGTCTAACCCATCGATCGTATGAATCGTGTCATAGCGTTCGTGCGTCGCCTTCGACGCGAGCGGCGTGTCCGGACCGACGGCGGGACGGCCGACGGCCGCTCGACGGCCCGGCGGTGGCTCGATAGTGACGTCGTCCAGTCTGCGCCGTTCTGGGGGCCGCCGTTCCTGCTGATGGGATTTTTCGTCTACGCCGCCATCGGGTGGAACTTCTTCCTCTCGCTCACGACGTTCTCGGGGTTTGGCGAACCCGACTACGGCGAGTTGGGCCTGCAGAACTACTGGGCGATGGTTCAGGATCCGGGGATGTGGGCGGCGACGCGAAACACGCTTGTCCTCCTCGTGGTCTTCACCTTCGCCTGCCTGCTCATCGGACTCGGGCTGGCGATCCTGCTCGACCACGAGGTGCGCTTCAGGCGATCGTTTCGGACGATCTACCTCCTGCCGTTCGCGCTGTCATTCATCGTCACCGCCCAGTTCTGGCGCTGGATGTACAACGTCAACGCCGGGATCGTCAACCAGTTCATCGGCGTGTTCGGCCTCGGTCCGTACAACTGGCTGGGGAACCCGCAACTGGTGTTAGGTGCGGTGATCTTCGCGCTCGTATGGCAGTTCAGCGGCTATACGATGGTGATCTACCTCGCCGCGCTGCGGTCGATCCCGTCCGACCAGTACGAGGCCGCGAAGGTCGACGGGGCGAGCGCCCTTCGGATGTATCGACGCGTGATCATCCCGCAGTTGCGGCCCGCGATGGTCAGCGCCTCGGTTGTGCTGGTGCTGTTCGCGCTGAAGGCCTTCGACTTCCTGTACGCGATCTTCGGCGGGTATCGTCCCCGCCAGGGCGCGGACATCCTCGCGACCAAGATGGTCCGCGAGGCGTTCGGCAGGTCGGAATGGGCCTACGGTTCGGCGATCGCGATCGCGCTGTTCGTGCTGTCGCTTGCGGTGATTACGCCGTATCTCTACACGCAGTACCAGCGGGGTAACCTATGAGCGGGGAGTCAGTCTCGACCGAGCGGCACACCGACGACCGAACGACGCTCGCAGGGGTCGGCCTCCGACGCGTCGGGCTGTACGCGACGCTGGTCGGTCTGGTGACCTTCTATCTGATCCCGATCGAGTCGGGACTGGTGACGTCGATCAAGACGTCCGAAGCGTTGATCAACACGCAGCCGTTCGCCCCGCCGGGTCCCGGCGGCGTCACGCTCGAGAAGTGGGCGTTCGCGTTCGACGCCCTCGGACGGGGGATGGTCAACAGCCTGCTCTTTACGATCCCGTCGACGATCCTCTGTGCGATCCTCGGGAGTATGGCCGCCTACGGGCTGACGCTGGTCGACTGGCGCGGCCAGGTCGCGGTGTTCGCGCTGTTCATCGCGGGCATCTTCATCCCGTACCAGGCGGTCATCGTCCCGCTGACGCAGTTCTGGTCGCAGTACGCGATGCTCGAGTACCGACTCGGGCTGATACTCACGGCCCGCTACGCGACGATCCTCGAACTCATCATCACGCACACCGCCTACGGGATTCCCATCTGTACGCTGCTGTTTCGCTCGCAGTACAAGACGATGTCCTGGGAGATGATCGAGGCCGCCCGGCTCGACGGCGCGTCGGTCTGGCGGATCTACAAGCGAATCGTCCTGCCGCTGTCGATCCCGATGTTCGCGGTCGTGTTTATCTTCCAGTTCACGCAGATCTGGAACGAGTTCCTCTTCTCGCTGACGATCATCGGGAGCGTCACCGATCCCGCCGCCTCGGCGACGCTGATCCTCTCGGGGCTCGGCGAGGCGCTTGAGGGTGTCGACTACCCGCTGCGCATGGCGGGGGCGCTGCTGACGGCACTGCCGACGCTGTTCGTCTACCTGCTGTTCGCCGATAAGTTCGCGGAGGGCGTCCAGATATGATGACCCACCGACCGAATCCACGAGTACGACGACCACGGAGGACCTGATCATGGCCAGAACGAAACTCGACGACGTAACGAAAGTGTTCACGGAGACCGACGGCAATGAGATCGTCGCCGTCGACGAGGTGTCGATCGACATCGAGGACGGCGAGTTTCTCGTTCTCGTCGGCCCCTCAGGGTGTGGGAAGTCGACCACGCTACGGATGATCGCCGGCCTCGAGACGATCACCTCGGGCGAGATCCGTCTCGACGAACGGGTGATAAACGACGTCCCGGCGAAGAACCGGGACATCGCGATGGTGTTCCAGTCGTACGCGCTCTACCCCCACATGACCGTTCGGGAGAACATGTCGTTCGGGCTCGAGGAGTCGACCGACATGCCCGACGACGAGATCGCGGCACGCGTCGAGGAGGCCACGGAGATGATGGGGATCGAGCGGCTGTTGGATCGAAAGCCCGGAGAGCTCTCGGGGGGCCAACAGCAGCGCGTCGCGCTCGGCCGGGCGATCGTCCGGGATCCGGCCGTGTTCCTGATGGACGAGCCCCTCTCGAACCTCGACGCGAAGCTCCGCGCGGAGATGCGGACCGAGCTCCAGCGCCTCCAGGAGGAACTGGGAACGACGACGGTCTACGTCACACACGACCAGACCGAGGCGATGACGATGGGCGATCGCATCGCCATCCTGAACGACGGCGTGCTCCAGCAGGTGGCGACGCCGCTCGAGTGCTATCACCAGCCCAACAACCTGTTCGTCGCCGGCTTCATGGGCGAGCCCGCGATGAACTTCGCCGACGTCACTCTCGAGGGCGACCGGCTCGTCGCGGACGACGGCTCGTTCGAGTATCCGCTCTCATCGTCGACGCTCGAGGAGGTCGAGGGCGTGACCGATCTCGTCTTCGGGATCCGTCCGGAGGACGTCGAGGTCATCCTCTCGGACGACTCGCGGGATCCCGAACACGAGTTCAACGCGTCGGTCGACGTCGTCGAGCCGAAGGGCAACGAGAACAACGTCTACCTTCGACTTGGGGAGCGGGAGGTCATCGCGACCGTTCCCGGCCTCCAACCGATCGAGCCGGGTACGACCGCGACGATCCGGTTTCCCGAGTCGGCGATCCACCTCTTCGAGGCGGACGGCGGACGGGCGCTCCACAGCCGTTCGCTCGAGTCGGCCGACGGCAACGTGACCGCCCAGCCGTCGGACTGAGGCCAGGAAGGGAGCGTCTCGCTCGTCCTCGTGACCACCCGCGCTTCTCGAACGAATCGCTCGAACGCCGCTGAAACGACGCTCATCGCGAAGTGGTCGTCGATCCGGACGGAACGACTGACGCTTCTGCGTCCTTGATGCTAACCGACACTCGGAGATGCGAGGCACTCCCCGGCGGGTATAAGAGGATGCTCCGCGCACGACCGTTCTCCGGTACGCGCGATCAGACGAAGGCGATGACGATAGGCGATCGCATCGCCGTTCTCAACGACGGTTCGAGCTTCGTCGCCAGCGTCGGCGGCATGCAGCGCGTCCGCGAGAACGAGACCGTGACGGTCCACCCGCCGGAGAAGGCGATCCACGTCTTCGACGCCGAGACCGGCGAGGCGCTGCACAACCGCCGACTCGAGGACGATCTGGCGGTCGAGTCGCCGGTGTGACCGCACGGCCGTCAACTATCCCGTCCCGCCTGTCCGTCGTCGAACGTCGCTTCGCTCCACGTCAGAGGAGTGGGTGGAGGTCACGGTTTCGCCGATCGCTGAGCGACGATCGACGGCAACGGAGCCCGTTCAGTCGTTCGCCGCGGGAGCGGGTACGGCCACCTCGTCGGCGACGACCGTGCGGTCGGGGAGCTCCGGGTCCGGCTCCCGACCGAGCGTGAGAAGGCGTTCGGTGAGCGTGAGCTCCTCGGCGCTCGGGCTCGGTTTCTCGATCGTCTCGTACTCGACCGCCACGCCCCCGGCCTCCGGGGCGGGTTCGATGCGGACGGCACAGAGCTGGTACGACGGGTAGAAGACCGGCGGGAGTCGACCCGCGATGACGTCGCGTCGGTGGAGGCGTTTCAGCCAGGTCCCGGTGTTGACGAGCAGCCCGCCGTCGACCTCCCGCGTCTTCGGCCGGTGGGTGTGTCCGTAACAGAAGACCGCCGCCTCCGGGCGTTTCTCGAACACCTCTCGAGCCGCCTCGGCGTACGGCTTCTCGGGGTCAACCGTGAGGTCCGTCTCGAAGACGCCGAAGCGATCGACCGTCTTCCTGACGTCCCGGACGAGCACGGCCAGGGGGATCACGACGAACAACAGCAGTAGGGAGATCGCGACGCTGACGGTCAGTAGCAGCTGGGCGGCCGCCCCGGCCGCGCCGAACTGGGCGAGGAAGTCCTCGGTCCGCACTACGGGCATCGACCAGAGGCCGACCAGGTCGAGGCCCGCAAGCAGCGCAACGATGATGCTGATGTTGAACAGCAGCAGGAACGGGATCGCGGCATATCGGAGGAGGGGGTTCATCTCCCGGTAGAAGTACTTCGAGACGAGCCAGTTGGGCATCCGTTCGGTGGGCGTCACTGCTTGAACGTCCTTCAGCCAGTTGTACCGGCCGCGATCCGAGAGGTGGCCGGCCCGGCTGACCACGTGGGTGTTGTAGAAATAGCCCAGCGGCGTCATGTGGGGGTTGCCCCAGTCCTCGATCCGATTGTTCGGGTCGCGCTGGTGGCCGTGTTCGAAGTGGATCGTCCGCTCGCCGACCGGCCGGGTGATCGACTGCTCCTGGACGATCTCGACGTTGTACTCGGCGAACAGATCGACGTACTCGTCGTAGGCGGCGAGTTCGTGGTCGTGGTTGCCCGGCAACAGCGTGATCCGAACGTTCTCGCCGGTCGCGCGAAGCTGCTCGAACAGTTCGGGGTACGACGTCTCGAGGACGTCGAACTTCGCCGGACCCTCGATCTCGGTGAACTCCCAGAGACCGAACGCGTCGCCGTTGATGATCAGCTCCGCGTTCTCGTCGATCGTCTCGAGTCGCTCGAGAAACGAGAGCAGTTCGTCGAGGAACGCGACCTCCTCGAGTTGTTCGTCGCCGCCGATGTGGAGGTCGCTGATGACGAAGTAGACCGGCTCGCCGGTGTCTGCAGCCATCGTATCGGAGGTCAGAGGCGACGCTAATAGGCGTTGTCCCGGCCGCGTATCGCACGTCCGCGTCTCCGAGACGGACGACGGCGTCCGTCCGCCATACCCCTCGCGGACGTCGGGCGGTCTCGGCGCGGCTCTGGGGAGTCGGTCGCGCTATCGGGCCTCGTACTCCTCGGGCGTGTACGTCTTCAGCTCGAGCGCGTGGATGTCGCGGGTCATGTGCTCGCCGATCGCGTCGTAGACCATCTGGTGTTGTTTCACGAGCGGTTCGCCCTCGAAGGCCGGCGAGACGACGACCGCCGCGAGGTGGTCGTCGTCGTGGGTCCCTCGGGGCTGGGTGACCGTCGCCTCCGCGTCCTCGACGCCCGACTCGATGAGGCGTGCGACTTCCTCCGTGTCCATACCCCTGAATGCGCCTCGAAGGGTGAAAACGGGTTCGGGTCGGCGCGTCACCGTGCGTCGCCACAGAGCGCGGGCGGACGACCGAGACCGGTTCAGTCGGGAGAATCGTCCGGCTCGTTCAGGAGGACGGCGGCGGGAACGATGGTTCGATACCCGCAGTCGTAACAGAAGCGCGGCTTGGTCGCGTAGGCAACCCCGCAGTTCTGACAGGCGTATCGACGCTTTCTCGCGTCCTGGTTCGTCCCCATAAAACCTCCTACCGCTACCGTCGGTTGTAGTCTTTTCCCGCGGATGAGACCGGATTCGAGAGACGCCGGAGCGGACCGGCCGGCGCCGGGACGACGTCCACGGTCCGTGCTCCGGCGTCGAGGACGTCCCGGCACGTGTCGATCCGTCCGAGTGTGGGTTCGGCCTCGTTCACGGTTCTCATGCCGACCCCGATTCAGAGCCCTCCTCGAGGACGGCGTTCGGGACGCTGCCGGACGTGGCCGTCGAACACCGAGGACGGCGCTCGTCCGGTCACTACTCGATACGGGAACGGTGTCGGGTTCGGTCCCGCCGGCGCGATCGGATCGCGTCCTCGGCGTCCGGTGCGAGCGCTTCGACCGTCACGTCCACTGATCCAGCCCGGTCTGGGCCACCGACTCCTCGATGCGCTCGAAGCCGCGAGCGACCTCCTCGGCGGGGATCTCCCACTCGTCGATCACGTACGCACGCGCGGCGTCGATGTCGGGATCGAGGTCGGTGTCGACCTCGTACTCGTCGGTGACGTCGGGATCGAGAAACAGTTCGCGGACGGCCTCGGCGTCGGGAACGGTCGCGTTCTCGGCCTCCAGCACGCCGAAGAGGTCGCCGTGTTCGCGGATCGCCTTCACCGCCGTCTTCGGACCCATCCCGCGGACGCCCTCGTTGAAGTCGGTCCCACACAGGATGCCCACGTCGACGAGTCCCTCCCGACTCAGCCCGTGTCGATCGAGAGTGGCCTCGAGGTCCATGCACTCGGGGTCGCCCTTGCTCGTAAGCCCCCGGAGGGTGAGCGGCGAGCCGAACAACAGCGCGTCGTAGTCCTCGGTGCCGGCGTAGTTGACGTCGCCCGCTTTGGCCATGTGGGCGGCCTGAGCCTCGCCCTCCGCGGGGGCGTCGAGGTAGGGGACGTCGAGCAGGTCGAGCAGCTCGCGGGTCGTTCGCTGTATCTCGTCGGTCAGGCTCTGGGTTCGCGCCTCGAGCCGGGCGGCCTCGATCCGGTCGCCCCGCTCGCGAGCCGATCGCGCCTCCGCCTTCGCCCGCTCCTTCGCGGCGCGCCGGTCGTCGATCTCCTCGCTCTTGAGGTCGGTCACGACCCCGTCGAAGACGAACGCGGGGACGATGTCCGCCTCGAAGAACTTCGGTAGCCCCTGGACGAGCCCCAGGAGGTTCGCGACCTCGATTCCCTCGTTAGTGGTGTAGACGCCGCTCGCGGTCCACTTGACCGTGGTCGTCAGGTACCGGTAGAGCCAGTTGTGGGCGTCGATCGCCACGACCGCCCCCGAGAGGTCGTCGAAGGGGACCTCCCTGATGGCGGCCAGCTCCCGGAGTGCTGCGTTTCCCATCGGCGGGAGTTGGCGTGCGTCGGGTTTGAAGCTACGGGTAGGCGCCCGGCGTGGCCATCCGAAACCCTTACTCTCGGGCCGACGCTCTCCCCGGACATGAGCGACCAGCCCGTCTCCCCGGAGGAGGTCCGCCACGTCGCCGACCTCGCCCGGATCGATCTCGCCGACGAGGAGGTCGAGGAGTTCACCGAGCAGTTCGTCGAGATCCTCGAGGCGTTCGAGACCCTCGATGAGGTGCCCGAGACCGAAAGCGAGGCCGACCTCGAGAACGTGCTCCGCGCCGACGAGGTCCGCGAGAGCCTCGATCAGGAGGAGGCGCTTCGCAACGCACCCCACACCGAGGACGGCTACTTCAAGGGGCCGCGGGTCTCATGAGCGGCGGTATCTTCATCACCGAGGAGCGAACGGAGGGCGATTCGGAGGGGCCGCTCGCCGGCCGGACGGTCGCCGTCAAGGACAACATCAGCACCGAGGGCGTCCGCACCACGTGCGGATCGGCGATGCTCGCCGACTACGTCCCGCCCTACGACGCGACCGTCGTCGAGCGACTGAAGGCGGCGGGCGCGACGATCGTCGGCAAGACCAACATGGACGAGTTCGGGATGGGCTCGACCACCGAGACCTCGGCGTTCGGACCCACGGAGAACCCGGCGGCCGAGGGGCGCGTTCCCGGGGGGTCGTCGGGCGGATCGGCGGCCGCGGTTGCCGCCGGCGAGGCGGACCTGGCGCTCGGCACCGATACCGGCGGCTCCGTCCGTAATCCCGCGGCGTTCTGCGGCGTCGTCGGGATCAAGCCCACCTACGGGCTGGTCTCGCGCTACGGGCTCGTCGCCTACGCCAACTCCCTGGAACAGATCGGGCCGTTCGGCTCCACCGTCGAGGAGGCAGCGGAGCTGCTCGACGTCGTCTCGGGGCCGGACGAGCGCGACGCGACAACCAGGGACGAAGGTGCGGAGACGGACTACGCCGGGGCGGCCGACGGCGACGTCGACGGCCTCGAGATCGGGATCCCGACCGAACTCCTCGAGGGCGCCGACGAGGGCGTCGTCGAGACGTTCTGGGAGGCGATCGACGAGCTCGAATCGCAGGGCGCGAGCTACCACGAGGTGAGCCTCCCATCGATCGAACACGCGGTCGCCGCCTACTACGTGATCGCGATGTCGGAGGCCTCGTCGAACCTCGCGCGCTTCGACGGGGTGCGTTACGGCCCCGACCACGACCTCGAGGGCGACTGGAACGAGACGTTCGCGGCGGTCCGCGAGGAGGGCTTCGGCGACGAGGTCAAACGCCGGATCCTGCTGGGCACCTACGCGCTCTCGGCGGGCTACCACGAGAAGTACTACGCGAAGGCCCAGGACGCCCGCGCGTGGATCGAACGGGACTTCGAGGACGCCCTCTCGGAGGCGGACGTCCTCGCGAGTCCGACGATGCCGACCCCGCCGTTCGAGCGAGGCGAGAGCCTCGACGATCCGCTGCAGATGTATCTCGCGGACGCGAACACGGTGCCGATAAACCTCGCGAACCTGCCCGCGATCTCGGTCCCGGCGGGCGACACCGACGGTCTGCCCGTGGGGCTCCAGTTCGTCGGACCGGCGTTCGGCGAGCGTGAGATCGTTCGCGCGGCGAGCGCAGTAGAGGACTGAGCGAGATCTGCCCGTTGACGTCCCGTCTCGCCGGCTCGCGCCGCCGAGACGGAATCGCACGTGCGGTCGGCTTTCCTAAGCAGCAGGATTATTACTCTTCGTTTCCATTTAGAGTTAATGACGAAGGACGATTATCAATCACCGCCAACCCCCGGCTCCTCCGAGGAGCTCCTGCGTGCCGCCCTCGATACGGTCGAGGATCCGTTCTTCGTCGTCGACGGAGGCTGGCGGTTCGTCTACGCCAACGATCGGGCTCGTGGCTTCCTGTCGCGGACGACGGGTCGTGACCTCACCCCCGGCGAACTCGAGGGCACGTGTCTCTGGGACGAGGTCCCGGAGGCCATCGGAACCCCGTTTTACGAGCGGTATCACGGGGCGATGGAGAGCGGCGAACCGGCCACGGGAGAGGAGTACTACGAACCCCTCGGGACCTGGTCCGAGGCGCGGGCCGTCCCCTGTGGGACGGGGCTGACGGTGTACCTTCGCGACGCAACGGAACGGCATCGCCAGGGCGAGCCGATCCAGGAACGCGAACGCGTCCTTCGGGAGATGTACGACGTGACCGCGGACGCGGAGCGATCGTTCACCGAACAGGTGGATGCGCTTCTCGGGATCGGTTGTGAGGTCCTCGGAACCGGATTCGCGACGCTCTCGCGGATCCGAGGCGAGGATTACGAGTTCGAACGGGTTCGAACGCCGGACGGAAGCATTCAGCCGGGCGAAAGGGCGCCCCTGTCGGCGACTAACTGTGAGCGGACGGCGGCCACGCGGAGGACCTTAGCGCTCGCCAACGTCGTCCGGGACGCGCCGGAGCTTACGGACCGAGCGGGCTACACCGACTGGGGGATCGCCTGCTATCTCGGTGCGCCAGTCATCGTCGACGGGGAGGTGTACGGTACGTTCTGCTTCTACGATAGGGAGCCACGGGTCGACGGGTTCTCGGAGTGGGAGGTCACGCTCGTCGACCTGATAAGCCAGTGGCTGAGCTACGAGCTCACTCGCCAGCGTACCCAGGAGCAGCTGAAGCGCAAGAACGCACAGCTCGAGGAGTTCGCGTCGCTGGTCTCGCACGACCTTCGAAACCCGTTGAACATCCTGGGCGGGTGGCTGGAGCTCGCCGAGCAGAATGGAGAGGTCGATCACTTCGACAGGTGTTATCGTGCGCTCGATCGAATGGAGGTCCTCATCGACGAGCTGCTGGCGCTCGCTCGGGCCGGCGAGCGGATCACGGACCCGAAGGCGATCACGCTGGCCGATCTCGTCGAGGAGAGCTGGCGGACCGTCGTTACCGCGGACGCGACGCTCACCGTCGATACTGGACGAACGATTCGGGCGGACGAGAACGGCCTGCGCCAGCTGTTCGAGAACCTGTTCCGGAACGGGGTGGAACACGGGTCGAGGGCCCATCGACCCGAGTCCGACGCCTCCAGAGACGACGGGGTGAGCCTCACGGTCGGTGACCTCAACGACGGGTTCTACGTCGCGGATAACGGACCCGGAATTCCCGTCGAGGAGCGCGAACAGGTGTTCGAGACCGGCTACTCCACCGTACAGGGAGGGACCGGATTCGGGTTGAACATCGTCCAGCAGGTCGCCGAGGCACACGGCTGGGACGTATCACTGGGTGAGAGCCGGCACGGCGGAGCACGGTTCGAGTTCACCGGGATCGAACGCATACAGCCGGCGGCCAGCTGAGATCGCGTTCCATCGCTCGGCCGGCGGCGGGATCGATAGGTGGGCCGTCGGTCTCCGGTTCGTCGGGCCGGGTTCGGTGAGAGGAAATCGTTCGTGCGGCGAGCGCAGGAGAGGACTAAGCGGGTTACTCGGCCTTTCGGGAGGTGGGGAACGACGATCCGCCACGGCCGCCAAAGAGCCGGCGAACGAGTCCGACGAGGTGTTTCGCCTTCGTCACCTGACAGGCCCCGGATCCCTGTACGGGAAGGTAACCGCAGCGAGTGCAGACGTGGTATCCGTACGTTTCGGCCATCGATTCGGCGCATTTCGGACAGTTCATACGATCGATAGTCGCCGAAACCGGTTAAACATGTCGTAGTTATTAGATGTATACCGATCGATCATGGTGCATGATCGATCGATATCCACGTTACGAAGCGATAGCTGGACGTTCGTTCGATCGAATCGGAGGAGATCGTCGTCAGCCCTCGTACGCGAGGTTCATCATCCACTGGGAGAACGCGTCGCTCTGAGGGTTGATCTCCTCCTCGCCGATGAACGGCGAGAGCATGTCGCCGGCCATCAGCAGCGAGAAGTCGAGGTCCCGGGCGGTCGGGGTGAGGAGGTAGGTGTTGTGTCCGTTGTAGACCGTCTCGTGTCGTTCGATCAGATCGTTTCGGGCGAGCTTCTCGACGATGCGACTCCCCTTTCGGGATGAGACGCCGAGCTCCTTCCAGAAGTCGCTCTGGTGGATCCCTCCGCTCTCACGGACGAGTTCGAGCCCTTCGTGCTCGTCCTCCGACAGCTCGGCTTCGGTCTCGGCGGCGCTCATACCGTACTCTCGCGCGGCGAGGCGTTTAAAGTTGACCGTCGGTCGATCGTCGATCGGGAGGACTGATGGTCGTGCCCGTCGAAGCCCGCCCATGACACCCGAGGAGCTCCGCGCCGAGACGCCCGGGTTCGACGACGAGGGAACGGTCTACCTCAACACGGGCGCGAGCGGGCCGAGCCCCCGTCGCGTCGTCGAGGCCGCCACCGACTTTCTCGCTCACCACGAGTACGACTCACCCCGCGGGGAGGGGATGTACGCCGCGGCCGATCGCGCCTACGCCGAGGCCCGCGAGGCGGTCGCCGGTCTGCTGAACGTCGAGGAGGAGTCGATCGCGCTCACCCAGAGCACTACGGACGGGATCAACCGGGTCGCGAGCGCGATCGACTGGGAGCCGGGCGACGTCGTCGTCCGGACGGACCTCGAACACTCCGCGGGGATCCTCCCCTGGCAGCGTCTCGCCGACCTCCACGACCTGGAGGTACGCGTCCTCGAGACCGAGAGTGGGAGAATCGACCCCGACGCTTACGCGGAGGCGGTCTCGGACGCCCGGCTGGTCTGTTTCAGCGCGCTCACCTGGACCCACGGGACCCGCCTTCCGGTCCGGGAACTGGTCGACGTCGCCCACGACGTCGGCACACGGGTGCTCGTCGACGCCGTCCAGCTGCCGGGCCAGGCGGAGATGAACGTCACCGGATGGAACGCCGACGCCGTCGCCGCCGCGGGTCACAAGTGGCTCCTTGGACCCTGGGGCGCCGGGTTTCTCCACGTCTCGGAGGACTTTCTCGCCGAACTGGAGCCCCGGTCGGTGGGCTACCGGAGCGTCGCGGAGCCCGACGCGGACGTCTACGAGTTCCACCCGGGCGCTCGGCGCCTGGAGATCGGGACCACGAACCCCGCGCCCTACGTCGGCCTTCGCGAGGCGATCGGGACGATGGACGCGATCGGCTACGGCGCGATCGAGTCACGCATCGAGGAGCTCACCGACCGGCTCAAGGAAGGACTCGGCGAGGAGCGCCTACTGAGTCCTCGCGAGTACGAGAGCGGGCTAGTGACGTTCGCCGTCGAGGACCCGGAGACGACCGTCGAACGACTCGGGGACGAGGGGATACGCGTCAGGAGCCTTCCAACGGGGGCAGTCCGGGCGTCGGTCCACGCGGTCAACACCGAAGCGGACGTCGACGCGCTACTCGAGGCGCTCTGAACGCGAACGGTCGCGGAGAAGCTCGCGAACGGCCTCGCGGTCGACCGTCCCGGAGGCCGTACGGGGAAGCGCGTCGGCGAAGGCGATCGTCTTCGGGCGCTTGTAGTCGGCGAGGCGCCCCTCGCAGAACGAGCGAAGCTCACCCTCCGTTACGCCATCGGCGACGACCAGCGCACAGACGCGCTCGCCCCACTTCGGATCCGGAAGGCCGACGACGGCCGCGTCCTCGACGGCGGGATGTGAGCGAAGGACGGTCGCGACCTCGGCGGGATGGACGTTCTCGCCGCCCGTGATCACCACGTCGTCGACCCGGCCGATCACCCGTAGCGAGCCGTCGGCCTCGACCACGCCCACGTCGCCCGTCCGATAGCCCTCCGAACCGAACGCCGCGTGGGTCGCCTCGGGGTTGCCGTAGTAGCCGGACGAGACGGTCGGCCCGCTGACGACGAGCTCGCCCGGCTCGCCCGTCGCCAACGGCTCCCCGTCGTCGACCGCCCGCACCCGGGTGAACGCCAGCGGACGGCCGACCCGCTCGGGACGGGAGAACGCCTCCTCGGGGCGGGCGGTGGCGACCTGCGAGGCCGTCTCGGTCATGCCGTAGGTGGGGTGGATCGGCACGCCGCGGCCCTCGCAGCGCTCGATCAGCTCGCGGGGCGTCGGCGCACCCCCCGTGAGGACGAACCGCAACGAGTCCGGAAGGTCGCCGGCGTCGAGCAGCCGAGCGAGCATCGTCGGCACGAGCGAGACCCCGGTCGCCTCGTGGGAGCGGAGATCGTCGAGCGCCCGCTCGGCGTCGAACTCGCCTCCGAGGACGACGCACGTCCCGTAGAGCGCCGAGCGGACGATCGGCGCGAGCCCGCCCATGTGGTACGGAGGGAGGGGATCGTACCACCGATCGTCGGGGAGCACCCCCATCCGGAAGGCGGAGGCGACCGCGCTCGCGAGCAGGTTCCGCGCGGTGAGGACGACAGCCTTCGGCTCCCCGGTCGTTCCGGACGTGAAGAGCATCGTCCTGGGATCGTCGAGGGACCGATCGGTCGGCGAGGACTCGACGTCCTGCTCCTCGGCGAGCGAGCCGGAACCCTCCACGGATCGAACCGGAACGCTCCCGAGTTCCGTCTCCGACGGTTCGTCGTCGTGGACGAACGCGTCGAGGTCGACCCGATCGGTCTGTGCCCGCAGCTCCGGCTTCGAGAGACGCGTGTTCAGCGGGACGAAGAGCGCGCCGATCCGCCACGCCGCGTGTAGCAGCCGGACGAACGCCGGCGAGCCGTCGAGGAGAGCGCCGAGCTGGTCGCCCGCTTCGAGCCCCAGTGAGCGAAGCCGCCCGGCCGTCCGATCGACCCGTTCGTCGAGTTCCGCGTAGGTCCATCGTTCGTCCGACCGGGCGTCGATCAGTGCCGTCGAACGCGGGGCGGCGTGGCGCTGGTAGCGCAGGAGGTCACGCATCCCCGCCACCCCATGGGCCGTCCGTTCCCAGGCCCGCTGCTTGCGGGACGGCGATCTTCCCGTCGCGAACGGTCGCGGGATCCGTTCCGATGTCCTCCTCGAGCAGGTCTGCGGTCGCCAGCCCGCAGGCCCGCTCGACGTCGAGCGCCGCCGCGACGTGGATCGCGCCCGTTCGGGCGATCACGGCGTCGATCGTCGTCGTGATCACGATACCGAGTCCCTCGTCCTGCATGCGGCGACCGATATCGAGCGTACGATCCGGACCGCCGAGCGCCATCGGCTTCAGGACCAGCACGTCGGCGGCATCGACGAGCGAGTCGATCCCGTCGGGGCTCCGGTCGGCCAGCGTCTCGTCGAGGGCGATCGGCACCGGCCCGCCGGCGAGTGCGCGGTGGCCCGCGACGTCGTCCGCGGGGAGGGGCTGTTCGACGTACTCGACGTCGAGATTCGCGAGCGCGTCGAGCGCTCGATCCGCCTCCCGCCGATCCCACGCGCCGTTCGCGTCGAGACGCAACGCGACGTCGCTGACGGCATCGTACACTGCCCGAACGCGTTCGAGATCCTCGTCGAGCGGACGGGAGCCGATCTTGCACTTGATCGTCTCGAATCCCTCGGCGATCGCGTTCGTGGCGGCCTCGACCGTCTCCTCGATGGATCCGTCGCCGACGGTGGCGTTGACCGCCAGCCGCTCGACGCGCCGTTTTCCCCCGAGATGACGATACAGCGGAACGCCTGCACGTCGTGCCTCCCGATCGGCGATCGCGAGCGAGAGACCGTGCCGGGTGGCGGGTCGACCGTCGAGGTCCGCGAGCGCTGCCCGTGGATCGGACTCCGAAACGCCCGAGAGCGCCGTTCGACAGCCCTCGAACGACTCGGTCCAGCCCGGCAGCGGGGTCGCCTCGCCGACTCCTCGAGGGTCGTCGCCGACGCGGATCGCGATCCCCTCCCGCCGGTCGATCTCGCCGGCGGCCGTCGACAGCGGCGAGTCGAGCGCCAGCGAGAACGCGCGGCGTTCGATCCGGGTCACGAAAGTACCAGCCCCGTCGCGGACAGCACCGCGTAGGCGGCGAGCAGTTTCCCCGTCCGTTCGAGCGCCGGGTTGAGCGCATCGCCCGACGTCCGGGTCGCGACCGTTCGGGCTATCGAGGCGGCGTACGGCAGCGTCACCAGGGGAAGGAGGACCCATACGCCGAACCCGTAGGCGAGCAGCAGCGGCGGAACCAGGTAGGCGAGCGCGAGCAGCGCCGCGTACTCGATCCGGCTCCACCGGTAGCCCAGCATCACCGCGAGCGTTCGCTTTCCGGTCTTGCGATCGGTCTCGAGGTCGCGGACGTTGTTCACGACGAGGATCGCCGTCGAAAGCCCCGCGATCGGAAGGCTCGCGAGCAGCGCCTCGCTCGTCACGGTTTCGGGAGGGATCCAGAGCGGGAACGGGTCGGCGAGCAACGCCGCGGCCTGGACGTAGTAGGTGCCCGTCACCGCGACGAGGCCGAAGAAGACGAAGACGAAGAGGTCGCCCAGTCCGCGGTAACCGAAGGGGTAGGGGCCTCCGGTGTAGGCGATCCCGCTCGCGACGCTCGCGAGGCCGATCACGAGGATCGGCACGCCGCCGACGTAGACGAGGTAGGTGCCCACGAGAATCGCGAGCGCGAACGTCGCGACCATCGCGCGCCTGACCTCGTCGGCGCCGATCAGTCCCGATTGGGTGACCCGGGTGAAACCCTGGCGCTCGTCGGTGTCGGCGCCCTTGATCGCGTCGTAGTAGTCGTTGGCGAAGTTCGTCCCGATCTGGATCAGCGCGGCGCCGACCAGCGCCGCGAGCGCCGCCAGCGGGGCGAAGAGGCCGTCGTGGACGGCGAGGCCGCTTCCGACGATCACCGGCGCGGCCGCCGCGGGCAGCGTCTGCGGGCGGGCGGCCATCAGCCACGCCTTCGGACGTGAGACCTCGACCGTGCTCATTCGTCCAAACCGTGGGAAGCGCGACGCATAGCGGCTGTGGTTTTCCGCCCGTCGCTCGACGGAGCGGACGTCGTTACGACCCTCGACGGCGGGCTCTCGGAACCCACGAACGCGAAGGACGCGTTCGTCGACCGTCCCGATCGGGGGGCGTGGTCCCCGGTCACGAGTTCGCCGGCGGGGTCACCAGTCGAACGTCTCGTGGAGCCGTCGTCCCTCGTCGTTCAGAACGGGACCGGCGACGTCGATGAGGTCGTCGAGGATCTCCGCCGATCGGACCGACGGTGCGGTGCCGGTGAACGCCGCGAGCTCGTCGCCGGCGACGCTGTAGACGACCCGTCCGAACCCGGCACTGGCCATCCCACCGGCACACATCGGACACGGCTCCGTGCTCGTGTACATGACCGTCTCGGCGCGTTCCTCGTCGGTCAGCTCCCGGCAGGCACGGTAGGCGAGGTGGAGTTCGGGATGGCGACGAACGTCGTCCTCCGTGACCACGCGGTTCGACTCGGACATCACGACCCGGTCGTCGCGGACGAGCACCGAGCCGAACGGTCGGTCGCCACGGTCGGCGGCCTCGCGAGCGAGGTCGAGCGCCCGTCGCATGTGTGCGTCGTGGTCGAACCCGTCGAAGTCGGACCCGGTCATGCCCGTATGCTGGTTCGAGCGATCGGATAAGTCGTTCGGGCGGGCGACGAACGCAGCTCTCCGTCGTGACGCCTCTCCGACCGGCATTAAGCGAAACCGACGACGGGATGCACCCGACGGCCGTCGTGCAGAACCGTCGTCGTACCACGGTACACAGAACTAACCGTCCGTCCGTTCAACCCGTTCGCATGGCACGCGTACCGTACGTCGAGAGCGAGGACGTCCCCGAGGAACACCGCGACCTGCTCGTCTCGTCGCTCCAGGATCGCCCGCTCCACGTCTACCAGGCGCTCGGCAACAACCCCGAGGTACTCGCCGGCATGCGGGGCTTCTTCGGCTCGCTGTGGAGCGACAGCGGGCTCTCGGATCGCCGTCGTGAGCTCGTGGTGCTGGCTGTCACCCGCGAGATCGACAACGCCTACGAGTGGCACCAACACGTCCGAATCGCGCGCGGCGAGGGCGTGACCGACGAGACGATCGCGGCGGTCTCGGCGGGCGAGTTCGACGCGCTGGAGCCGGAGGAGGCTACCCTGCTGCGCTACGCGCTCGCGGTCGTCCGCGGCGAGGTCGACGACCGAACCCACGACGCGATCGCCGAACTGTACGACGACTCGGCGGTGGTCGGCATCGCGGCGCTCGCGGAGGGGTACGCCGCGCTCGGCGGCGTCATCGACGCGCTGGGCGTCGAACTCGAGGAGGAGTTCGTCGGCTGGGATCCGACGGCGTAGCCGTAGCCGGTACGACCACGATTCGCCGCATAGCGCTCACGAACGGGAACCTACGGCACGTCCAGCGGTCCCAGAGCGAAGTTCCGCGCTCCCGCCGGGTCCGCCTCGACGAGCGAGGCGATCCTCGCGGGCGTGAGCAGGTTGCCGCGGCCGAAGTACGGCATCGCGTAGGCGCGGTCGACCGAACCGGCCTCGCCGGCGTCGGACTCGAGTCGGACGGAGAACGCGGGGTCGCGCCCGCGTTCGCCGTTGAACAGCGACCCGCGGTCGATGCCGTAGAACGCCGCCGCCCCGTTCGACGCGGACGACGCGGCGCTGTGCTCGACCGCGTCGATCGCCGAGCCGTCGTGCAGGAGGACGACGCGGTCGCCGCCGGGGTCGGCGGTCGCCGCCAGGCCGTCGCCGGCGACCCAGAGGTCGAACGCCGACTCGGGGTCGAACCCGCCGTCCGCCTCGAACGCCTCCAGACTGCGCAGCGTCTCCCGCTCGTCCGGGTAGCGCACGGCGTCGATCGAACCCGTCTCTTCCGGGGGTGCGAGGTCGAGCCGGAGGGTCAGCGACTCGCCCGGTACGAGCCGTTCGTCGACCCGTCGATGGCCCAGCGCGAACGCCGCGGGGTCGGCGTCGTCGAGGAGCCCCATCGCCTCGGGTTCGGAGACGTAGGAATCGGGATCGAACGGGACGGCCGAGACGGAGCGAAGCGTCGCGTCGGTGGCGTCGTTGGGCGTCTCGATCCGGAGCGAGAGCGTCCCCGCTCCCTCTCCATCGTCGGCGAGATGCCGATCGCGGTCGAGCGCGTGGAGGACGGAGACGTGGTCGTCGCGTGGCGGGTCGTAGAGGTGATCCGTGTCGAGATAGCCGTTGACGTCGCCGACGAACTCCCGCTCGCCCGCCGCCGTCTCGAGCCACAGGCGGTGCTCGTGGAAATCGAGGCCCGAACCCTCGAGCCAGAGGTCGAACGTTCCGGACCGCTCGTAGCCCTCCTCGCGCCCGAACAGAAGCGAGTACGCGTATATGAACCGATCGCGGCCGAGCGAGTACGTGGTGGCCTCCGGGCGCTCGCGGAACTGATCGCTCGTGTCGGTCTTCGGGATGAACGGATCGAAACAGCGACCCGGATCCGACGGCGAGTAGGCGAAGCGCGCGTAGTAACCGATCGAGTCCGCGCCGGCGTCAACGGCGGCGTGGACGTCCATCCGGAGCGACTGCTTGCTGGGGGTGTAGCCCGTCTTGTTCGTGTGCGCCTGTCCCATGTAGAAGACCTCGCGGTCGTCGGTGTGGGTACGGGCGTTCCCGATGAGCGATCGGACGGCATCGTTCGCGCCGGTCGGTCCGACGTGTGGCTCGTAGTTGCCGCGGTAGAAGTCCACACAGGTGAAGTCGGGGACGGCGTCGCGCGCTCGGAGGTCGTCCAGCAACTGCTCGAACACCTCCGGATTCTTCGAGTCGACGACGTAGGTGAAGTGAGGGAAGATGCCGACGTCGATGCCGTCGCTGACCTCCTTGACGATCCGCCGCTGGTCCTCGAAGATCGCCGGCCCGTGTCGCTGCAGGTTCTCGACCGATTCGGCGTCCCAGACCTGGCCATCGCTGCTCCAGTAGCCGGAGATCGGCGCCTCCTGCCAGAGGACGACCCGGCCGTCGGGAAACCGCTCGTCGTACGCCTCCGTGAGCGTTCGCAGTCCCTGCAGGTGGCGCTCTCGCTTCTCCGCGTCGGAGACGAACTCCGGTGCCGTCATCGAGTTCAACACGCCGGTCGCGAGCCACGTAGACAGCCCGCGTTCGCTGGCCTCCGTGAGCGGCCCCTCGATGAACTCGTCGACCGCCGCGTCCGGCCGCCTCGTGGGTCCGGGCTGCGAGAGGACGACGGCCATGTCGTGGCGGTCCGCGAACGCGAAGAGGTTCTGCCGGATCCGCGGCTCGAGCCAGAAGTGGGCGTGCATCCAGAGGAACGTGGGAGGTGCGTCCGACTCGGGATGCGGCTCTCGGTTCGGTGCCGGGGACGAGACGAGATCGCTGGCCGCAACGGCGGTCGTTCCGACGGCGGCGGCGCCGCCGGCGAGGAGATACGCGCGACGCGACAGCCGGCCCCCGCCCGACGGCTGGCTGCCGGGCCGTTCGTCGGCGCCGGTCATCGTCCCGGTCGAGACGCCGGTCCGCGTCGCGCGATCCGTCGCGACCGTGGGCCCCGGGGCGTACTCGCGTTCGTCGGCGACCGACCCTCCCGTACCATGTTCGTCCGCAGGAAGGGGAGTCCCGGGCTTCAATGTTCGGAGAGCGACCGTTCGTGACTCCTGCCTCGGGACGCAACGCCACCGTAAGACCCTATACGGACTCGTGAACAGTACGGGTATGACCACCTCGGGAAGAGTCACGTCTACGCTCGGCATCGCACTCGGGAGTGCGCTCGTCGTTCTGGGCGCCGGCGCCTACGTGCTCTCCGACTTCGCGAGCGTCACGGCGCTGATCCCGGCCCTGCTCGGCGTCGCCATCGCCCTCCTGGGGATGGCGGGGCTCCGGACCGGTCGCGAACGCCTCGCCGTCTACGGCATCGGACTGCTCGCGCTGTTCGGCGTGCTGGGCTCGATGCGCGGGATCCCCGACGTGATCGCGCTGCTGACGGGCGGGCCAGTCGGCTCGACGATCGCCGCCGTCGCACAGGGCGTGACGATCCTCGTCGGTCTCGTCCTACTGGTCGCCACAGCGAGGTACGTCCTGGATACGCGCTGACCGGCGTCCCTCGATCCAGAACGCGATCGGTAAGCCCGGATGGCGCACGGTTCTCGGGTCCCTCGAGTCGGCGGACTCACCCGACGACGACCGTCTCCGGCGACCGCTTCAGTAGTGCCAGGGGTAGTCGTCGAAGTCGGGGTCGCGCTTCTCGAGGAAGGCGTCGCGCCCCTCGCTGGCCTCGTCGGTCATGTACCCCAGTCGAGTCGCCTCGCCGGCGAACACCTGCTGGCCAACCATGCCATCGTCCACCGCGTTGAACCCGAACTTCAGCATGCGGATCGCGGTAGGGCTCTTTCCGTTGATCCGCTCGGCCCACTCGAGGGCGACGTCCTCGAGTTCCTCGTGGGGAGCCGTCTCGTTGACCATGCCCATCTCCGCTGCCTCCGCCGCGGAGTAGGTCTTCCCGAGGAAGAACACCTCGCGGGCCTTCTTCTGGCCGATCTGTTTCGCCAGGTACGCGGAGCCGAAGCCGGCGTCGTAGCTCGCGACGTCGGGGTCGGTCTGGAGGAACTTCGCGTGCTCCTCGCTCGCGAGGGTGAGGTCACAGATCACGTGCAGCGAGTGGCCGCCGCCGACGGCCCAGCCGGGAACGACCGCGACGACGGGTTTGGGCATGAATCGGATCAGCCGCTGGACCTCCAGAACGTGCAGGCGACCCGCCTTCGCCTCGCGGACGTCGCTCGCGTCCTCGGCGCTCGCCTCGTCGTCGCCGCGATACTCGTAGCCCGAGCCGCCGCGCACGGATTGATCGCCGCCCGAGCAGAACGCCCAGCCGTCGTCCTTCGGCGAGGGGCCGTTGCCCGTCAGCAGGACGCAGCCGACGTCGGTCTGCTTGCGGGCGTGATCGAGTGCCCGGTAGAGCTCGTCGACGGTACCCGGGCGGAAGGCGTTTCGCACCTCGGGCCGGTCGAACGCGATCCGCACCGCGCCCACGTCGATCGCCCGGTGGTAGGTGAGGTCATCGAACTCGAACCCTGAAACCGCCTCCCACCGATCGTCGTCCATGAGCGCCGAAGCCATGGCGCCGAATTGGTGAGACGGTGCAAAAAGGTTCGTCATCGCGTTCGTCCCTGAGGGACGATCGATGAAGCACCTCGTCCGGGATCGATCGTTACGCTCTCGAGCGGCCTAGGATCGACTTCCCCGAGGAGAATTCGACCCGACCGGAGGAATCAAGCTGCATCCGATCGCGGATCACTGAACTGGTGCGAGGGCGGAGGCGCTCCCGGCTCCTCCGCCCGTACGAGGGACGGCGAGTGAAGAGATTCGGGAGAGGGCCGCGGTTCGATCGCGGTCAGCTGCTCGGGATCGTCCCGGCGTTCACGGACTCGAGGGTTCGCCTCGTACCCTCCCGGAGGCCGACGTACTCGATGTCGTACTCGGCCGCGAGCGTGGCGAGTTCCTCGGCGGCCGCCCACGTAGTGTACTCGAGTGATCCCAGATGGATCTTCGACGCGCCGCTCTCGACGGCGCTCTCGATCAGTTGACGCGCGTACGTCGGGGTACACAGCGATTCGTTCCGAACGGCATACATCTCACTCATGCTTGATCACACCGCGTGTGGTATCATATGACTTGACTAACTCTACCATGATAGACCTTGTGGTTCGACCGCCGACGATTTCACTGAGCCGAGACCGAGAGGAGACGATCGTAACGATCGAATATGTGACTACGTCCACCTGCTTCCCGCTATCGCGATCGATCGTTCTCTTCTAGCGGAAACATCGGCACGAATCGTCGTTCGGGCTGTTCGAGATGACGCTTCTGATTTATTCGGCCTGCCTTAGCAAGCCGGAGGGTGTTCTGGAGAGAGGTCCATGAGATACCATGTCGAGCAAGAGGAACGCGGGCCCCCGGTCAGCCGGCCCGTCCGCCGTGAGCTACCGCGACAGTCACCGTCGCTGGTTCGCCCTCCGACACCTATCGTCGCGTCGCCATCCGACGCCGATCAGCGAAGTCAGCGAATACGTCGCGTCGCACATGGACTCGTCGTGCGAGGAGATCGAGTCCAAACTGACGGAGAGGGACCTGCCGGCGCTGAGCGACTGTAACGTCGTCAGGTACGACTCCTACACCGACCTCGTCTGTCTCTTCGACGACCGCGGCACGTTCGAGAAGTACGTCCGCCGGGCGGCCAACGCGGGAGCGATCCTCCGGTTGACGCCACCCCGAGTCACGACCGACTGAGGCCACGGAAGCGTCCGAACCGGCCGTCGGATCGCCGCCGGCCGGACCGGACACCCTCACCGGAGCCCGTTCCACGCCCGGAGGAACCGCTGAAGCGCCGTCACGTGGCTGACGACGGCGAGAAACGCCACCAGCCACTCGACGATCGTGAGCCCGAGGACGTCGAACCGCACCCACGTCGCCAGCACGCTGGTCACGGTCACCAGGACGAGGATGTCCGCCCGCCCGAGGAGCCCGCCGTAGATCCTCCCGAGACCGACCGCCTGTGCCTGCGTTCCCATGTAGGCGGTCAGCAACACGCCGGTGATGGCGAGCAGTCCGAGTCCGTACCGGCCGACCCCGACGGCGAGGCCGCCGAGGATGACGACGTCCGCGTAGCGATCGAGGACGTGATCGAGGAGGTCGCCGGCCTCGGACGCCGCCTCCGTCTCCCTGGCGACGGCCCCGTCGACCACGTCGAGCAGGCCGTTCAGGAGGACCAACAGTCCGGCGACGAGATACCACTCGGGCGCCGAGCCGGCCACGTACAGCGTGGCCCCCGCCGCGAGAGCCAGCACGAAGGCGACGAGGCTGATGGCGTTGGCCGTGAGACCGAGCCGGATCGAGACCGAGACGAACGGCGCGATGAGCCGCTCGGCGACGGGTCTGAGCCGGTCGAGCGTCATTGAGGGGTGAACGACGACGGACGGCGGAACGCGGGTCCGTCGGGTACGGTATCGTCGGGCATCTCTACTGCCGTCCACGGACGAGAACCCCATAACTGGCCGCATTCCTCGCCGGCGAGTCGTCGGACGGACGACCGCCTCCGTCGTCGGTCCGAACGCCCGAAAACGGCGATCGGATTCGTCGACGGGAACTCTGCCGTCTGCCGGTCTACTCGGTATCGTCGGACGAACCCATGTGGGTCAGCTTGCGCCTCGGTGGTTTCTGGTGACTGATCGCGCCGGCGACGATCGCCCGGCGGACGTGCTCCGCGAACGCGTCAGGAGTCTCGCCCAGACAGACGAGCGCCGATTCCGGGTCGTAGTCGATGGCGTCGCACGCGGCCAGGACCCGCAGGTCGTCTCGCAGCCTCTCCCCGATCCGGTCGGTGGTCTCGCCCAGTCGCGGAGCGACGTACTCGCTCAGTTCCGTGACCGTCGCGGGGTAGGTGCACTCACGGAGATACCGCAGTACGTACCAGCGACGCCTGTTCGCCTTCTGATTGACTGAGGTCGCGACCGGCAGGGAGGACCTCGTCGATATGTCGTTCATTCTATAAACACGGTCGACGGTTACATCAATAGCGTTCTCCCTTGGATGAGCAACTCAGTTAAAAGGAATCGGCGAGCAGAGCGGGACGCTCTCGTCGGAGGGCGGAGACCACGAGCGCCGCTCTCGGATCTCGGCGTCTACTCGGGCGGCTCCTTCCACTCCTCGCCGTCGTCACGCGGTTCGTAGTCGATCGTCCGGCGCGCGTGTTCGATATCGAACCATCGACGGTCGTTGGCGCTCACCCCGTAGAAGACGTCGAACTCGACCGTCTCGTCCACCAGACAGCGCTCGACCATGTGGGCGTGGTCCCGCCGGGACTGCCACGTGCACTTCATGCGCGCGACCTGCCGTTCGTAGGCCTCGTCGCCGCGCTCGAACTCGCCCCGCTCGACGCCGGCCTCCGCGTCGCCGTAGGGGTGGTCGTACTCGGGGTCGCGCACCGAGCAGATGCGAAGCGCGTAGAAGCGCACGCCGTGGGCCTCGCTCGCGAGCCGTCCGAGCCCCTCGCCGTAGACCTTCTCGTTGCCGTACATGGAGTCGGGTCGCGGCGTGACGGTGTGATCGACCCTCAAGTCGAACCCGCGCGAGTAGATCTCGGGTGCGTTCTCCACCTCGTACATCCCGACGGCGTGGTTCGACGAGGCGTAGATGATCGAGTCGACGTCCGCGTCGACGGCGGCGTCGATGACGTTCGCGTGGACGGAGAGGTTCTCGCCGTGTTCCTCGGTCCACCGAATCGTCCGTTCCCACGGTCCACCCTCATCGAGGGGAACGTGGGCGAGGTGGATCACCGCGTCCATCCCCTCGAAGTGGGGTCGGATCTCCCCGTAGTCGCGTGCGTCGGCGACGACCGACTCGACGTCCGGATCCGGGTGCTCCTCGAGGTCGAGGCTCGTAACGGAGTACGCCTCCCGATCCGCGAGGCCGTCCGTGATCGCGGTGCCGACCGTTCCGGCGCCGCCGGTGACGAGGACCTGCATGGACGACGGTTCACCGGCCCGCACTTTCACTGTATCGCCCGTTCCTCGCTCGTCGTCCTCCGATCGAAGATGGCGTGTGGAATGCCAACACTGAGAAGCATCGCGAGTCGCTGCTCCACCTCCTCGGGAACGAGGAGTGGCCCGAGGTCGACGAGCCGACCCCGTGACGGGCTCGATCGGGAGTCGAACCGGAGACGCCAGCGGGAACGGGGTTTCACTTTCACTCCCCTTGGCGGAGCCTCTTGGTGGACCCCCCAGTAGGGAGAGGTATGAAACGCCCGACCAGCAACCCCGACGGTCGACGGGAGACGGCCACCGAGGAGTGCCGACGAGAGCTCCACGTCGGTGCCGGCCTGTGCCTGGGAAGCGCGTTGGGTTACGGCGCGGCGTCGATCGTCGGATCCACGACCGCGATGGCGCTGTTCGGCGCCGCCGTTCCGATCCTGGCCTGTCAGGTCGGACTCCAGTATCGGCTGCTCGGCCGGTTACGGCGCGAGCGGCCGGAGGACGAGGCGTTCGCGGGTCCGGTTCGTTGGAGGAGAGCGAGCGAGTCCCGCATCAACCCGCTCAGGGGCAATCGTTAACGACCTCCACGATCTATTGTGATTAATGGTGGAATTGAACGAGGAAATGTCAGGTGTAGAGGAGGAGATCGCGGCCATCAGATCCCGTCTCAGGGAGTCGATCCCCGACCTGTTCGGGTTCGACGTCGTCGTCGGGAACGTTCAGTACGACGCCAACACGAACACCGTCTCGGCCGTCGTCGAGCCGGGTTCGGAGGCCCAGGAACAGCTCTCGCGAACGTTCGGGGGCGTACAGGCGAAGGCCGGTGGAACGATGGAGTTCGAGTTCGGCGCCACCCGCGAGTAGGCGCTCGACCCGTTGAAGCCTACGCGGAGAGGAGGGTCCCGAGTCGCTCGTCCTCCCACTCCCGTCTCGACTCGATCCCCCGCTCTCCGCGGTCGCTGAGCCGGTAGAAGTTCGTCCGGCGGTCGACCTCCCCCTTCTTCACGAACCCCTTCTCGACCAGCGTATCGAGGTTCGGATACAGACGCCCGTGGTGTACCTCCTTCTCGTAGTACTCCTCCAGCTCCTCCTTGATCGCGAGACCGTGTGGGTCGTCGAGTCCGGCGATCACGTAGAGAAGATCGCGCTGGAATCCAGTGAGCTCGAACACATCAATTAGACGTCGTTGAGTAGAATAAACGTTCTCCCTGTGAGTAATTCAGGGTTCGAGCGGCGTCGGACCCGGTTTTCCGACCACGACCGAGCGCGAGCGGAGACCGAGGGCGGTTCGCTCACCGACGGTCCCGTCGGTTCGTTCCGGGAGGCGGCTCGTCGCTCCGTTCGGTACGCGTCACACCGTAGCCGAGCGGCTTTATGACGCTCCCCGCCATCGTACGGGTGGATGTCACGAGACGTGTTACGACGCGACCCGGACGACCGTATCGAGGTGCTGGGGCCCGACGGGAGCGTCGTCTCGCCCGAACTCCTCCCCGACCTCGACGACGGGACGCTTCGATCGATCTACCGCGACATGCGGTTCTCGCGGCGGTTCGACGGGCGGATGATCAGCCTCCAGCGGCAGGGCCGAATGGGAACCTACTCCTCGCTGGCCGGCCAGGAGGGCGCTCAGATCGGGAGCACGTACGCCCTCCGCGACGACCTGATCGCGTATCAGTACCGTGAGCACGGCGCCGTCGCGGTACGAGGAATGCCCTGGGAGTACCTGCTCTACTGGATGGGCCACGAAGCGGGCAACGCAGCGCTCGCGAACCTCGACGTCTTCCCGCTCGACATCACCATCGGCGACCACCTTCCCCACGCCGTCGGCTGGGCGTGGGCCGCGAAGCTGGCGGGCGACGACCGCGCTGCTGTCGTCCATTTCGGGGACGGGGCGACGAGCGAGGGCGACTTCCACGAGGCGCTCAATTTCGCGGGCGTCTTCGACACCCCCAACGTCTTCTTCTGCAACAACAACCAGTGGGCGATCTCCGTGCCCAGAGAGCGCCAGACCGCGAGCGAGACGCTCGCTCAGAAGGCCGTCGCCTACGGCTTCGAGGGCGTTCAGGTCGACGGCATGGACCCGCTGGCGACCTACGTCGTGACGAAGGCCGCCCGGGAGAAGGCGGTGGATCCCGGTGACGACGAGCGGCGGCCGACGCTGATCGAGGCCGTCCAGTACCGCTTCGGCGCGCACACGACGGCGGACGATCCCTCGGTCTACCGCGAGGATCGGGAGGTCGAACGGTGGCGCGAGCGCGATCCGATCGCCCGGTTCGAGGCGTTCCTCCGGGAGCGCGGCGTGCTCGACGACGACCGGGTCGAGTCGATCGAGACGGAGATCGACGAGACGCTCACGACGCTCGTCGAGCGGGCGGAACGATACGAGGGCGATCCCGTCGAGATGTTCGATTACACGTACGAGAGGCCGACCGAACGACTGAGCGAACAGCGCGAGTACCTCCAACGGCTCCGCGAGACCTACGGCGACGACGCCCTGCGCGCCGACGAGTAGTGCCGATCGCGGAGGGCCGTCGCGGACGACGGGTCAGCGCAGCGCGTCGTAGTGGGTCTCACAGAGCACCGGATCGGGGATCCGGTCGAGGTCGATCTTGGTCCGAGCGAGATCCGAGACGGAGTCGCCCGGCAGTACGCCGTATCTCGGCCGCTCGCTGCAGTTCTGACGCACGCAGACGGGACGGAGCTCGCCGTCCACCTCCTCCTCGGTCGGACGACCGTCGTTGAGCATGGAGAGGTGGCGTGGACAGAGCCTCCCCACCGCCTGTTCGCCCTCGAAGTCGATGAGCACGTCGTCGGACGTCGGCTTGTTGCAGAACACGCAGGGCATGCGTTACGTTGAACGACCACGAGGTATAGTGGTTTCTCCGTTCGGTACGGTACGAACGGGGTGATCGATCCGCTGTAGCCCGTCGAGCGTCTCCGAGCCGGTAGAAGCGACCCCAGTCGGGTCAACGTTCCGTCGCCCGGAACGCCCGGAAGGTGTCACGCTCGAGCGGGACGGCGTCGATCTCGTCGAGGCCGAGCGCGGTGAAGACGCGGCGCCAGTCGCGATAGAAGAGGGGGAAGTCGTCGTTGACGTAGTTCACGTCGACCTCCTCGTCGTCCCCGCCCTCGTTCTCGACGGTGACGAGGAGGTCGGCCGTGATCCGCGCGAGTTCCTCGAAGACCCACTCGTTGTCTGGATGGACGTGCTGGAGCGTCTCGACCGAGTAGACGGCGTCGAACGCGTCGTCGCCGAACTCCCTCACGACGTCCTCGATTGCGCCGTGGTGGAAAGTCCCGGCGGCGGCGAGGTCGGGGTAGCTATCGGCCATCACGTCGAACGCGTCGCCGTTGATCTCGATGCCGTGGAGGTCCTCGTAACCGCCGTCGTGGAGGTGGGCGAGATGCCGACCCGAGCTACAGCCCAGTTCCAGAACGGCCGCGTCCGGACCGACGACGGCGTCGATTCGATCGCGGATCAGATCGCTCGTCTCGTCCGGTCCGTAGTAGGCGTAGTACTCCGGCGAGTACTCGCCCGACCGTTCCGCCCAGCCTTCGAGGACCTCGTCGGAGTTCACTCGCTGCGGTAGGGGGCCGGCGCGTAAAAACCCCGGAGAACCCGCCGCGTCCGACGGCGGTCGTCGGAGTGCTCGAACCCGGTAACGTCGACGTCACGTGGTATCCTCGGCGTCGCCGAACGGGTATAGGGTTCCGGAACGAACCGGGTAACGTAATGACACTCAACCGTTCGGGCGGCTCGGAACCGGGCGTATCGCACACGAAGCGACTCGGCGGCGCGTGGAGGTCGGACTGACGATGGCGGACGAACCGACGCGCGTCCTCGTGACCGGCGCGACCGGCAACCAGGGCGGAGCGGTCGTCGATCACCTCCTCTCGTCGGATACGGCGTTCGACGTCCGCGGGCTGACCCGTGATACGAGCGGTGAGACGGCGCAAGCGCTCGAGGAACGGGGTGTGACGATGGTCGAAGGCGACCTGGACGATCCCGGCACCCTCCGGGGACCCGTCGGCGACGTAGACGCCGTCTTCGGCGTGACCAACTTCTGGACGCAGGGCTACGAGAACCAGGTTCAGCAGGGGAAGAACCTCGCGGACGTCGCGAGCGACGAGGGCGTCGAACAGTTCGTCTTCAGCGGCGTCGGGAGCCACGAACGCGACACCGACGTACCCCACTTCGACTCCGCCTGGGAGATCGAACGACACGCCCAGAATCTCGACCTACCGATGACGGTGCTCCAACCGGTGTTCTTCTTCCAGAACCTCGAGGCGTTCGCGGAGGACGTCGTCGAGGACGGGACGCTCGCGCTCCCGCTCGAGGAGGGCGTCCCGCTCCAGATGGTCGACGTCGACGACGTCGGCCGCGCTGCCGCGGTCGCGTTCGCCGATTCCGAGTCGTTCGTCGGCGAGCGCTTCGAGCTCGCGGGCGACGAGAAGACGCTCGAGGAGACCGCGGCAGTCCTCTCGGAGGTCACCGGCGTCGACGTCGAACCGGTTCACGTCCCCATCGAGGACGCCTACGAGAGCTTCGGCGAGGAGTTCACCGTCATGTGCGAGTGGTTCAACGAGGAGGGCTACGAGGCCGACATCGGCGCCCTCTCGGAGACGTTCGGTTTCGAGTTCACGGCGCTCGAGAAGTACCTCCACGAGTACGGCTGGGAGGACAAGGAGGGGATGGCCGCGACGCCCGGCTGGGTGAAGGCGCTGTAGAATCGGAACCCCGACGGCCGACTCGAGAGGTGGGAGGATCCGCGTCGTTGGCCGCGGTGCTCGACCCCTACACCTGGTCCATCACGTCCTCGGCGAACGCCGCCAGCGCCCGTTCCGGGTCGTCGCCGCGAACCGAGACGAGGACGTGGTCGACGCCCATCCGCTCGAGGTCGCGGAAGTACTCGACGAACCAGTCGCTTCCAGCGCGAAACCCCTGTTCGATCGGCTCTGGATCGGCCCCGGGATCGGCGACGAGGTCGACGCCCACGGCCATGACGAACGGTTTCCCCCCGCCGACGCCGCGCCAGTCGTCGAGGTAGTCCTCGAGCGTCCGCCGCGGGAGGTGGTAGAACAGCCAGCCGTCGCCGTGTTCGCCGATCCACTCGAGCGACTGACGGGAGCGACCGGTGACGAGCAGCGGGAGCGTTTCGTCGGTGGGCTTCGGGACGAGGTCCAGCCGCCCGTCGAGGCTGCCCCATCGCGTCTCCAGTTCGGGGAACTCCTCGCGCCAGACGGTCCTGAGGGTGCGGACGCTCTCGCGAAAGAGCGCGTCACGCTCGTCCTCGTTCACCCCGAACGCGTCGTACTCCGGCGGTCGGTCGCCCGAGGCGATCCCGAGGAGGAGCCGCCCGTCGGAGAGCCGATCGATCGAGGCGGCTGACTTCGCGACGTGCAGCGGGTGACGAAGCGGCAGGACGACGCTCGCGGTGCCGAGCGCGACCTCCCCGGTGTGGGTCGCCGCCAGCGTTAGCCACGTCCAGGGGTCGTAGCTCCCGCCCGCGTCGCGGAACTTCGGCCAGTAGGTCGGGACGTCCCGTGCCCAGAGCGCGTCGAAGCCGACCCCCTCCGCGTGGGCGGCCAGACGCATCTCCCTCTCGGTCGAGGGGACTCCCTCGTCGACGCCCGTGAGCGGGAACGCCGTGCCGAACGTGAGTCCCTCTTCGCCGAACAGCCTCCGATATCCCCGGTTCTCGTGGCCGTTCATCGTCGGGATCGGCTCGGGTCGTTCATGTGGGACGGTCGGAGCGAGCGGTGAAAAGGGATCGGCTCGGAGACGGCTCACGCGCGTCGGCGGGACAGGGCGGAAAACCGCCAGTACTTCACTCCGGCGGCGACTGACGTCGAGCATGAACGGGGAGTACGGAACGTATCTCGTCACGCAGGAGGACCTCTCGGCCGGCCGGTCGACCACCGAGGTCGTCGAGGCGGCCATCGCCGGCGGGGTCGACGCCGTTCAGATCCGCGAGAAACACGCTACTGCACGGCGCCGTTACGAACTCGGTCGGGAGCTGCGCCGCCTGACGGCCGACGCCGGCGTCGACCTGATCGTCAACGACCGGATCGACCTCGCCGCCGCCGTCGACGCCGACGGCGTCCACCTGGGTGCCGAGGACCTCCCGGTATCGGTCGCGCGGGAGCTACTGGACGACGCCGTCGTCGGCCGATCGGTCTCGGGCGTCGAGGCGGCCCGCGAGGCCGAGGCCGCCGGCGCCGACTACCTCGGCGTCGGCGCCGTCTTCGTCACGACCTCGAAGGACGTCCCCGACGAGGAGAGCGGGATCGGGCTCGCTCGCGTGAAGGCGATCGCCGACGCGGTCGACGTGCCGCTGGTCGGCATCGGCGGCATCACGGTCGAGAACGCCGCCGACGTGGTCGCCGCCGGGGCGACGGGCGTCGCCGTCATCTCGGCGATCACCGGCGCAGACGACCCGAAGACGGCGACCCGGACGCTGGTCGACGCCGTCGCCGCCGGACGGAAGCGCCGATGAGGCGACTCTCCGGCCCCGGTGACCGCTCCGAATCGAACCGGACCACCTATCCACTCCGAGCCTAGACCAACCCCATGGCGACGATCGGCGAGATCTACCTCCCGGACGACGAGTTCGCGCTGTGTCATACGCTCGAGACGATCGAGAGCGTCCACTTCGAGATCGAACGGATGGTCGCCCACGACTCGGATCATCTCATGCCGTACGTCTGGGTCTCGGACGTGGATCGAACCGAACTCGAGGACGTACTGGAGGACGATCCGACCATCGACGAGTTCGAACTGCTCGCCGAACCCGACCAGGACTATCTCTATCGGATGAACTGGATCGACTCGATCGAGACGCTCGTCCACATTCTCACCGAGGAGGAGGGGACGATCCTCGTCGCGGAGAGCACGGATCGGGGCTGGTTCCTCCGGGTCCTGTTCCCGAGCCGGGAGGCGCTCTCTGCTACCTACGACTTCTGTCAGGACCACGACCTCTCCATCGACGTCCAACGGATCTACAACATCGACGACGGCCGACAGGGTCGGTTCGGCCTGTCAGCGGACCAGGAGGACACGATCGCCGAGGCGTACGAACGCGGCTACTACAGCGTTCCTCGGCGGACCTCACTGACGGACCTCGCCGAGGACCTCGACATCTCACACCAGGCGCTCTCCGAACGGCTGCGCCGTGGACACCAGCGGCTGGTCGAGAACACGGTCATCGTCGGCCGGAAGGACGGAAAGGAGGAGTGAGCGACCGACTCGCCGTTCGATCGGCGAGGGACCACTTCGAACGGTCGTGCCGGGCCTCGAACCCAGGGCGTCCGCGAGCGGTCGACGCACGAACGTTCGTCCGGGAGATCCCCGACCCCGGTTCGGGAGGCGGGACGGTTACCGATCGACGACCGACGCAAACGCCACGTTCGGTCGCACGGTCTCGATCCTGACGGTGACCTCGTCGCCGGGTTCGGCGTCGGGAACGATCAGGACGTAGCCCCGTGCGACCTTCGCGATGCCGTCGCCTTGGTCGCCGACGGTGTCGATCGTGACGTCGAGGACGTCGTTCTCGGCGACCGGTGGTCCCTCATTCCCCTCGGACCGGGACTGTGGCTCGTCGGCCGACGTCCCGGACGGTCCTCGGGCGACGTCCGGCCGAGCGAGGACTGCGACCTCGTACGTTCTCGTCGGATCGATCTCGTCGCCCTCGACCACCGACGGCGGCACTCGAATGACGTGCTTGTCGTTGCGGGTGTCGAGGGTCGCGCTGAACAGGGAGCGCAGCCCGTCTGGTACCTCGACCATCGATACGGTACGTTTCGACACGGCGCGCATAGTCTTTTGCATCCGCTACGCCCGTGGACAAAACGGGATCACGTCGAACGTTCGGCCGACCGGTCGAACCCGCCGAGGGACGCTCTGAGACCGCTCGCAGAACGATCGAAAGCGCTTGAGGAGTCGTGACGTCGCCACGGCGGTTCCGATCTGCAATCGGCTACCGGCTCACCTCGACGGATCGCTTCGCGCGGACGTCGCGCGAGGAACGTCCGACGAGGAGCGTGAACCGTCCCGGATCGACGCACCAGCCGTCGTCCTCGTCGTAGCGGGCGAGCGCGTCGCGATCGACCGTCAGCGAGACGCGTCGCCGCTCGCCGGGGTCGAGACGGAGCTTCGCGAAGGCCGCCAGTTCGCGCTCGGGCCGCACGACTGGCGGGTCCTCCGCCCGGGCGTAGAGCTGGACGACCTCGGTACCGGATCGCTCGCCCGCGTTTCGGACCGGGATCGACAGTTCTAGACTATCTCCGTTCCTCTCGACGGCGGGGTCGCCGTACTCGAAGCGGGCATAGGAGAGTCCGTGGCCGAAGGCGAACAGCGGCTCGATCCCCTCACGATCGAAGTGGCGGTAGCCGACGAAGACGTCCTCATCGTACCTGACGCGGTCGTCCACGCCCGGAAACGACTCGGCGGTATCCGTGGGGTAGTCCGTCTCTCGCCGGCCAAACGTGACCGGGAGCCGTCCGCCCGGATCGGCGTCGCCGAACAGGACGGTCGCGAGCGCTTCGCCGTCGGCCTGTCCCGGGTACCACGTCTCGACGACGGCGTCGACCTCGTCGATCCACGGACACTCGACCGGGCCGCCGGTCCGAAGGACGACGACGGTCCGATTGGCGGCGTCGGCGACCGCGGAGACGAGTTCGTCCTGCTCGCCGGGAAGCCGGATGGTCGGGCGATCCTCGCCCTCGGTGGTGTCGTCCCGGACCACCACGACCGCACAGTCGGCGGACGCCGCCGTCGCGACGGCGGCATCGAGGTCGGGGTCCTCGTCGACCGACTCGTCTGTTCCGTCCCCGCCGGACTCGAACGCGTCGAACAGCGACGACTCGACGATCGGCGCGACGCCGCGTTCGAACGTTAGACCCGCGGCGCGCTCGCCGAGTCCCTCGAGCGGGCTCGTCCGGACGACGGGGGAGACCTCGGAACTGCCACCGCCGCCGAGCTTCGCGCGTTCGGCGCTCGGGCCGACCAGCGCGACGTCGGCGTCGTCCGAAAGCGGGAGAATTCCGTCATTCTTCAGCAAAACCGTGCCCTCGACGGCGATCCGCCGGGCGAGCCGTCGGTGGGCGGGCGTGTCGAGCGCGCCCTCGGGACGGTCGTCGTCGAACAGGCCGAAGCGGTCCATCGTCCGGAGGAGCCGGCCGACCTTCTCGTCGACGAGCGCCTCGTCCACGGCACGGCTCTCGACGGCCTCGCGGAGCGGTTCCCCGAACAGGCCGCCCTCGTGCATCGCCGGGAGGGCGTCGGGAAACTCGATGGTCGCGGGATCGACGTCATCGGATAACGCCTCGGCCGGCGGGAGCTCCTCGAACGGGGCGCCGGGCATCTCGAGGTCGAGACCGGCCTCGGCGGCGCCGACGGTGCTCTCGGTCCCCCACCAGTCGGAGACGACGTAGCCGCCGAACCCCCACTCGCCCTTCAGGACGTCACGGAGCAGTCGGCGATGCTCGCTCATGTGGACCCCGTTTACCCGGTTGTAGGCGGTCATCACCGAGCCGACGTCCGCCTTCTCGACCGTCGCGCGGAACGCGGGGAGGTAGAGCTCGCGTAGCGCCCGTTCGCTCACCTCCGCGCTCGCCACATAGCGGTTCGTCTCCTGGTTGTTCGCGACGTAGTGTTTGACCGTCGCGATCACGCCCGCCGACTGGACCCCCTCGACGAACTCGACGGCGAGCCGCGAACTCAGGTAGGGATCCTCGCCGTAGTACTCGAAGTTACGTCCGCCATGGGGCACCCGAACGACGTTCACTCCGGGCGCGAGCAGGACGTCCTGGTCGTGGGCGCGAGCCTCGCGTGCCGTCGCCGTGCCCTGCTCGCGCGCTAGCGACGGCTCCCACGCCGCCGCGAGCGACAGCGTCGCCGGGAACGCCGTCGCCGACTCACCCTCCGCGCGGACCCCCAGCGGCCCGTCGACGAGACGGAGCGACGGGATCCCGAGCCGATCGATCGACGGGACGTACCCGGTCGCCCTCCCGTCGGGATCGGCCGCGCCGTGGACCAGTCGGATCTTCTCGTCGAGCGTGAGTTCGGCCACCAGCGAGGACACGTCGACGCTCACCGTCGACCTACCTCCTCGTTCATCGGTACTGCCAGCAGGGAGCTCTTCGGGTTAAACGTTCCTCGTTCACGACTCACCCGGTTCGTCGCACGAGGGCTCGAGAGCCGCGCGGACGACAAACGGCAGAACCTTTGGGAAACGGCCGTATCGGTACGACGATGGCTGACGCAGACGACGAAGACGAGCGGGGTCGGAGGCGCCGTCGTGCGGTTCGGAACGCGGGAGCGCTCGCCGGAGTCCTCTCGGCGCTCGGCGCGTCGGGGAGCGCCGGAGCGGCGGCCGAGCGACGAGGACGAACGCGTCCCGTCTGTCCGGGCGGCGACGCCTCGAGCGGCCCGAACGACTGGCACCTCGACATCGTGGCGGAACAGCTCGCGCTGCGCGAGTCGAACGGACCCCGCCTCGACGAGGACGGCGTTCGGACGGTGCTGAGCGAACACGACGGGGAGTTCGACGGGGCGTTGATCCTCCTCGCCGCGAGCGACTTCGGCCAGCCTCGCGTCTTCCTGCCCGAGAGCGTCTCCGACCAGGGTGCAGCGCTGCGGACGATCCTCGACCGGGTGCACGAACGGCGGTGGCGCGAGGAGAACCGCGACCTCAGAGAGATCCGCGATCGGGCGTTCGACGAGGTCGAGGGGATCCACCAGGCGCTACCGGCGCTCTACCACGGTGACGGCGCGGAGTACGACGTCACCGCCCCGTGGGAGGGGGGACCCTACAACTTCCGGACGATCACCCAGCTCGTGGGGTTCGTCGACTGGATGGCGAACGCCGACGACCGCTGGCTCGGGAACCACCGCCTCACGTACTGAACGAGCTCTCGAACCCGATCGGTGCGACGAGCGGAGCGACCGCTCGGCCGGGAACGGCGAACTACTCGACGACCGCGTGATCGATGGCGAACCTGCCGACCTGTTCGAGAATCGTGGACGGTTCGAAGACCCCGAGGTAGCTGCCGACACCCACGACGACGGCGACGCAGACGGCGAACGCGAACACGAGGAGCAGGAAGCTCGCCAACGACTCGTCGACGACCGGATACGAGACTCCGTATGACGTGATCGGTGGGACTCGAGAGGACGGCGGTCCCGAAGAATCACTACCTATACGCGATCCGTCCATATCACCCTATCCGTGCCGGTCCCGGCCAACCATGAGCGATCACACACGACTCGCCGCGGACGGGGTCCGCCGCCGGGACCACCACGGAGGGGCGTGTGAACGAACGTGTCGCTATATGAAGAGTATACACCCACTAATCCCCTCACCCCGAGGGTCGTCCCGTCCCGTTCGAGGACACCGCCGGCGTTCGAAAGCGATAAACCCGCTACCGTTTGTAGTAGCATACATACAGTTGATTCTCAGAACGACGTCGGTACGAGGCGGGGAGGCGAATGGGGCTCAGTGACCGTCTGGTGCGGACGATCACGCGACGAAGCCGGACGGTCATCGCCGCGCTGCTGGTGCTCTCGCTGGTCGTCGGCAGCGGCGTCACGGCGGTCGAGCAGTCCTCCTCGTTCGACCAGTTCGAAACCGACAGCGAGGAGGCGGAGAAGCTCGAGTACGTCGAGGAAAACTTCGGCACCGACGACAACGAGACGACCGCACAGATCATCGTCCGTGACGGGGACGCGCTGTCGAAGTCCTCGCTGATCTCGACGCTCGAACTCCAGCAGGAGTTCCGCGAGGACGAGACGATCGAGCCGACGCTCGCGGAGGAGCCCTTCGCCGACCTCTCGAACGTCGTCGCGACGACGGCGATCATCGACGAACGCCAGTCCGAGCTCGAGGACCGGGCCGACGAACTCGAGGAGCGCGGGGAGGAACTCGAGGAGCGCGGTAACGAACTTCAGGAACGCGGCGAGAACCTCGAGGCCGAACAGGAGGAACTCGAGGAGGACGCTGCGGAACTCGAGGAGGACCGTGAGGCGCTCGAAGAGGACGCCGCCGAACTCGAGGCGGAGGGTGAAGAGCTCGAGGAGCGCCGGGCGGCCCTCGAGGAGGAGCAGGAAGCGCTCGAAGAGGACGCTGCTGAACTCGAGGCGGAGGGCGAGGAACTCGAGGAACGCCAGGCGGCCCTCGAGGAGGACCGGGAAGCGCTCGAGGCCCGCGGCGAGTTCATGACGGAGACGCTCGACGAGACGCGTGAACTTCGGACGGCCTACGATCAGGGCGAGATCACGGCACTGGAGTACGCGGCCGGGATCGAATCACTGCGGGCGGACGCGGAGGAGGAGCTGCCCGCGGACGAGTTCGAGGCGTTCTCCCCGTTGATCGACGACGTCGCGGGAACGCAGGCCGAGCTGAACGAACTGAACGCCCAGTACGAGGCCGGCGAGATCGACGAGGAGGAGTACGAACGGCGACAGGCGGATCTCACCGCCGAGATGGAGGGACACTACGGCGCCATCGAGGAGGAGGTGCTCGCCGATGCGGCGGCCGATCTCGAGGAACGCGGGAGCGCACTCGAGGAGGACGCCACCGAACTGGAGGAACGTCAGGCGGCCCTCGAGGAGCGTAGCGAGGAGCTCGAGGAGCGCGGTAATGCACTCGAGGAGGACGCCGCCGAACTGGAAGAGCGCCAGGCATCCCTCGAGGAGCGCGGTAATGCACTCGAAGAACGGGGCGAGACGCTGGAAGAACGCGGTGAGGAACTCGAGGAACGCGGTCAGGCGCTCGAGGCCGAGGCCGACGCGCTCGAGGAGGATCGGGAGGCACTCGAGGCCGAGGCCGACGAACTCGATGAGGAGTTCGACGAGCTCTCCGAGATCGACCCCACCACCGAGGAGCAGATCGAACAGCTGGAGTCGATGGACCGGTCGGAGATCGACGAGGTGACCGAGTCGGTGCTCGACGAGGACGGGAACGGCGACGGCGGGGCGTACGCGTTCCTACCGACGGATCACGAGCCGGGCTCGACCGACGCCGAGGCGCGGACGATGTTCGTCACCCAGACGACCGAGCAGGCACAGAGCGGCATGGAGGGCGAGGCGCCCGACGCGCTGGTCGACTCCCAGCTCGCGATGCAGTCGACCCTGGACGAGCGATACGGCGAGAGCGCGTTCGTCTTCGGCTCGGGGGTCATCGCCGACGAGAGCGACCGGTCGATGACCGACAGCCTCACGCTCGTTCTCCCGCTGGCGCTGCTGTTCGTGACGATCGTGCTGACGCTGGCCTACCGGGATCTCCTCGACATCCTCGTCGGCCTGTTCGGCATCCTCCTCGTGCTGGTCTGGACGTTCGGGTTCATGGGCTGGGCCGGGATCGCGTTCAACCAGATCATGATCGCGGTGCCGGTGTTGCTCGTGGGGCTGAGCATCGACTACGCGATCCACCTGTTCATGCGCCACCGCGAGCAACGAAGCGAACTCGACGAGGACGCTGGGGGCTCCACCCGCATCGCGATGGAGCACGTCATCGGCGGGCTGGGCGTCGCGTTCGTCCTCGTCACCGCGACGGCCGTGATCGGCTTCCTCTCGAACCTCGTCAGCCCGATCGGCCCCATCCGGGAGTTCGGCATCGTCAGCGCGGTCGGCATCTCCGCCGCGCTGTTGATCTTCGGCGTGCTCGTCCCGGCGATCAAGGTCGAGCTCGACGCCCTGCTGGAGGGCTACGGGTTCGACCGACGAAAGCGCGCGTTCGGGACCGGCGGCGGCTTGACGAGCGGGTTCCTCGCCGGCGGCCAGCGCGCCGCCCGCCGCGTCCCGTGGACGGTCGTGATCGCCGCGCTGCTCGTGACTGCAGGCGGCGCCTACGGCGCGACGCAGGTCGAGACCACGTTCGAGGAGGAGGACCTCATCGCCGACGACCCGCCGGCGTGGATGCAGGAGCTGCCCGAACCGCTCGCGGTCGGCGAGTACTCGGCGAAGACACACCTCGACTACGTCAACGACAACTTCCTGCGCCAGGACAACCAGGCACAGGTGCTCATCGAGGGCGACGTCACCCGGGACGACACGTTAGAACGGGTCGACGAGGCCGAGGAACGCGCCGCGGAACGGGAGACGACGATCGTCCTCTCGAGCGGCGACGCGGACGTCAGGAGCCCGCTGTCGGTCATGGAGTCGGTCGCCGCGGAGGACGAGGAGTTCGACGAGACGTTCTCCGAGGCGGACACGGACGGCGACGGCGTTCCCGACGAGAACCTCGAGGCGGTCTACGACGCGCTCTACGAGGCCGACGAGGAGCGCGCCGCCGAGGTGGTCCACCGGACCGAGGCCGGCGAGTACGAGGCGCTGTTGCTAACCGTCTCCGTCCGGGGCGGGGCCGGCACCGACGCGGTGACCGAGGACGCCCGCTCGGTCGCGACCGTCGTCGACGGCGACGGTCTGGAGGCGACCGCGACGGGCGGGGAGATCGTCGGCGGCATCGTCGAGACGGAGCTGTTCGAGACCGTCGTCGAGAGCCTCGTCGTGACGCTCGTCGTGGTGTTCGCGTTCCTCATGGCCGTCTACCGCAGGCTCTACGGCAGCGCGCTGCTCGGCGCCGTCACGCTGTTCCCGATCGTGCTGACGGTCGCGTGGATCCTCGGGACCATGTATCTCCTCGGCATCCCGTTCAACGTCATAACGGGGATGATAACGAGCCTCACGATCGGGCTCGGCGTCGCCTACAACATCCACATGACCGAGCGGTTCGTCCTCGAGGGACGACGCGGCCGAGGGATCTGGCAGGGGCTCTACCGCAGCGTCACCGGAACCGGCGGGGCGCTGCTCGGCAGCGCGGCCACGACCGTCGGCGGGTTCGGCCTCCTCGCCTTCGCCATCGTGCCGCCGCTCCGGCAGTTCGGGCTGATCACGGGCCTGACGATCGTCTACGCGTTCCTCGGAAGCGTGTTCGTTCTGCCGAGCCTGTTGGTGCTCTGGAACAGGTACCTCCGCCCGCCGGGCGGCGCCACGGACGACTCCTCGGCCGACGCCACGGACGCGGGAGCGATCTACACGAACGCGAGCGCGGAGACGACCGTGGCCGGCGAGACCCGCACCGTCGATACGGCGCGGAGTCCGGAAGGCGACGACTGACTTCCGTCCGATCCGGCTTCGAGCGGTGCGGGGCACCGATCGCGGGTACGAAAGGATAATCCGAACGTGTGCCGAGGTACACGGTACCATGAGGAAACACGCCGACTGGATAACGCAGGTGGACGAACGGGTCCTCGAGGCGCTCGAGGACAGCGAGTTCCCGCTCCCGAAGGAGGAGATCCGCGAACGGTTGGCCGAGGCGGGCGCCGGCGACGCGATGGTCTACGCCCAGTCCTACGTCGACGCGCGCATCGCGCGGCTGCAGGCGTACGGGTTCGTCGACGCCACCCGCACCCAGCAGTACGCGCTGAGCGAGAAGGGGGCGCTGTTTCTGCGGGGGAAGTTCGACGCGAGCCTGGCCAGGTCGGGCGACGCGGGCGAGCGACCGGTCCACCCGAACGTGGACGTCATAGAGTGATACCGCGGTCCCGCGGCGCCGTCACGACCCCTCCTCGACGTTCTCGGTAGCGTCGTCCGTACGCTCCTCCGGCGAGAACCGTTGCTCGATCTCCTCGGCGTGTTCGGCGAGACGGTAGTTCGGCTTCAGGAGGACCAGCGTCGCCAGCACGCCCACCGCCAGACCGATGGGGGCTGCGACGGCCGCCCCCAGCAGCTGGAGCGTCGTCAGATCGAACGCGTTCGCCCGGAGCAGCGTCCACAGCGCGCCCGCCAGCCCGAGCACGATGCCGATCGCGCCCGTCCACGCGCCGACGGGTGACGAGGCGGTCTCGTAGCTGAAACGGACCAGGACCAGTCCAGCGAGGAGCGAGAGCGTGAGCACCGCCGCGAGGAGTCCGAGGTATCCGACCGTCGGCAGCGCGACCTCCGGCAGCCCTACGCTCGGTAATCCCGGTCCCGCCCCGGTCGACGAGAGGTCGTCGACGCCCGCCACGAGCAGTTCGAAGCCGGCGACGAGGGCGTAGTCCACCACCCGCGCCAGCAACACCAGCACCTCCACGAGAACCGAGAGCCCGGCCTCGAGAGCGTCGACGACGGCGTCCGCTCCCCGTACTCCGAGGGCGTGAGCCACGCCCACGCCGAGCGCGAGCGCCGCTACGGCGATCGCGTGTCGGCTGAGCAGTCGGACCACGGTGATGGCCACCGCGAGGGCGACGACGACGAGGCCGGCGGAGGGTTCGGAGGGAATCGTATCGAGCATGGGAGCTCCTCCCCGCGTTCGCGGTTCGGATCACCCGTCCTTGGCGACGCGAGGACGTGAGGGTTTCGCGTCGGTTTCGCCGAGCGTGGCCGATCGATGCTGGTGTCGGCCGCCGGGGGCCGATCGAAGCCCCTACGCCTCGAGAACCTCGACGAGGTTTCCCTCCGGATCCCGGAGGAAGAGGATGCGAGTCCCGCTCTCGGTCGTGCGCGGTTCGCTCGTCGTCTCGACCTCGGGCGGGAGGTCGTCGTGGAAGGCATCGAGGTCGTCGACCGCCAGCCCGAGATGCGTCGCGCCGGGCTGGTTGACGGCCGCCTCGGACCGCGCCTCACTCTCGGGATCGTACTCGACGAGTTCGATCCGGGCGCCGCCGCCCTCGAGGTGGGCGAAGGTCCCCGTCGCCCTCTCGACGTCGACGGCCTCCGAGAACGCCTCGCCCGAGACGTCGAACCGATCGAGCAGCGCCAGGCCGAGCACGTCCTGATAGAACTCGACGACGCGCTCGAGGTCGGTCACGGTCACGCCGACGTGGTGTGCGCGCGGGTTCGCCATACCTGGGGTCGCGGTCGCCGCCGTCAAACCCGTTTCGTCTCGGTCGTCATGGCGGGTCGTCGACCGGTGATCGTAGTGCTGATGTACGAGTGGGTCCACCCTTCGAAACCATGGCAAGGACGGTGATGGGCTGAGATGAACGACGGAGCACAACACCGACTCCGGCGGTTCGAACTGGTACGCTACGAGGACGCATCGGTCACCTCGGGGACGGGTATCGTCGCGGTCGGCGTCGAGTTCCCCTCCGGCTACGTGGAGATGGAGTGGCTCAACGAGCGAAATCCCAACCTCGACACCGCCGCGAACGGACACGCCTCCTATCCGGGCGGGATCGACGACGTTCGACGCGTCCACGGCCACGGCGGCCGGACGGAGGTCCGCTGGATCGACGGCTGACGGCGCTCGTAGGGCGCCGTGTTTGCTCGAGAGGGAGGGCGGGCGTACGTGAGCGTGTGGTGAGTCGACGGTCGGGGACGGTGCATCCGCCGACGGCTACGTGTGGTCCGGTCGCCGAGACACGATCGACCCGTCGGGCGCCGAGATACGATCGGTCTTCTGTCGCTGTACTCGATCGGACGGTCTCGGAACAGTATGGAGGTATGATCGTAGTCCCACCCTGCAGGGCTCCGGGTTCGGTCGATCCCGGTCCGTCCGCGTCGTCCGTCGCTCGTTCGAGGGTCGAGCGCTCCGTCGCGTAGTGGAGGAAGGTGTCGACCGATCCGACGGCGATCCAAAGTTCGACCGTGACGACCTCTATGCCGCGAGCGAGACCCGTATCCGGAGGACGACGACCCCCGTCTCGAGGACCCGATCGATCACCTCGACGAGACGCGAGGTGATCGGCCGTTCCGATCGCTCGCTCATCGACGTTCCTACCTCGTGTAGCCAATGATCACGCTTTCGTCTCCGCTACGACTCCGGCGCCGGTCCCCTCGGTCCCGTTCAGTGGTCACGCGCCGGTCGGCGTGTATATCGATATCCAGCCGTCGTTCGCCACCGTGATCCTGTACGTCTCGTACATGAACGTCACGACCGAGGACTCCCGGGAGCCGTCCCTCCCGCCCGTGTCGAAGAACGCGTCGCCGAGGCTGGCGGGGTCGAAGTAGTCCGCCAGAGGCGGCATACGCGAGTAGTCGAGCGGATCGGCATCCTTCGCCTCCGCGATGGCGAGCACCAGCGTCGTGACGAGTTTTTCGTCGTCGGTCGGATCGTACTGGGACCGACCGATCAGCTCCCACTCGTCCCGTCCGTCGTTGGATGCCATGATCGAGCGTCTCCTCTCACAGCGCGTCGGGCGTCCCGTCGACGCTGCGAAACGGATCGTGATCGTGGCGGCGCTTCCCTTCGACCGGTTATATCCTTTCCGTTTCGCGCTCGCTCGGTCGTGATCCGCGTTCGACGTGCGCCTCGAACGCTGAGGTCCGAACGAGGAAGGAGACGTCGGAAGCGATCACGCGTCGAACGCCGATCCGACGCGTTCGTGGACGTCCTCACGTCTCCGGTGGCTCGCCTCGCCGTCGACGACGACCTCGATCACCTGTGCACCGTCGCTCTCGAGCGACGCGTCGTAGGCGTCGACGAATCCCTCGAGCGAGTCGGTTCGAACGAAGTCGAGACCGTAGAGATCGCCGGTCGGCGCGAGCTCCAGGCCATGGGGCGTCTTGAACTGGTCGGTGAACGGCGGGTCGAATCCCTCGATGGGGAGCATGTGGAAGATGCCGCCGCCGTCGTTGTTCAGCAGGACGATCGTCGCATCCAGAGCGAGACGGCCGATCGCGAGCAGCCCGTTCATGTCGTGGTAGTACGCGAGGTCGCCGATCACGAGCACCAGCGGGTCGTCCGTGGCGCTGCCGGCGCCCAGCGCGCTGCTCGTGATCCCGTCGATGCCGCTGGCGCCCCTGTTTCCGAGGGTCGTGAGGTCGGCCTCCCGGGGGCGAGCGAAGCGGTCGGCGTCGCGGATCGGCATGCTGTTGGAGACGAACAGGGTCGCCGGGTCGGGGACACGGGCGAAGACGTGGTGGAGGACGGCTCCCTCGAAGAGCCGGTCCGTGGCGTCGTCGATCAGCGTCCAGTAACGCTCCTCGGCGCGGTCGAACCGTTCGCGCCAGTCGGAATCGGCCGGCGGTGCGTCGAGATCGGCCGTGATCGAACGCGCGAGGCGTGTCTCGTCCGCGATCAGCAGGTCCGTCGCGGCGAACGTCGCCTCGCGCCACTCGCCGGCGGGGTCGACGAGGAACTGACGAGCCTCTGCGTCCCGTAGGTACTCCCTGAGGACCTTCGAGGTCGGCGAGGCGCCGAACCGGAGAACGAGGTCGGGGCTCGGGGAACCCGGGGTATCGAGCCAGGAGTCGTAGCCGCCGACGACCGTGACGTCGGCGCGGTCGGCGACCCCGAAACGCACTCCCGAGATGGGATCGGCGAGGATCGGAAAGCCCGTTGCCCTCCCGAGCGCCGCGATCGCCCCCGCGTCGGGACCGTCGGCGGGCCCGGCGACGATCAGCCCGCGATCGCTCCCCCGAACGGCGTCGACGACCTCCCGGCGATCGGCGGTCGGGAGCGCCGGACGACCTCGAGCCACGGAGACGTACGGTCCCTCGCGACCCTCGGCGGCGGTCGGGTGGTGCTCCGCGAACTCCGGGGGGACGTCGCCGGGAACGTCGACCGGCTCGAGCGGCTTCGCGAAGGGGGCGTTCAGGTGGACCGGTCCCGCCGGCGTCCCGGTGCTCTCGGCGACCGAGCGGGCGACCGTCGTCCGCAGTGAGCGGAGTTTTCGGTCGTCCGCTTCGGGCTCGGGTAGCTCGCGATAGCGACGGACGGCGTCGCCGTAGAGCTTCGTCTGGTCGACCGTCTGGTTCGCACCGCTGTCGCGGAGTTCGGCGGGGCGATCCGCGGTGAAGAGGAGCATCGGAACTCGCGCCTGATTCGCCTCGATCACGGCGGGATGGAAGTTCGCGGCAGCGGTACCGGAGGTACAGACCAGCGGCGCCGGCCGGTCGGTTCGTTTCGCCCGGCCGAGCGCGTAGAACGCCGCCGATCGCTCGTCGAGATGTGAATGGATCGCTACCTCCTCGCGTTCGGCGAGGGCGACCGTCAACGGCGTCGAACGACTGCCCGGCGCGACGCAGATGTCCTCGATTCCCGCCTTGGCGAGCTCGTCAGCGATCGCTCGCCCCCAGAGGACGTTCCGATTGGGCGCGGTCATCGCTGCGAGAGCGCGTCGAGGATCGGGCGGTATTTGAGCTGGACCTCCTCCCACTCCTCATCGGGATCGCTGTCGGCGACGATACCGTTGCCCGCGAACAGCGCGACGGTCCGGCCGCTCGCGACGCCCGATCGGATCGCCACGGCGAACTCGCCGTCGCCGGCCGCATCGAACCATCCGACGGGGGCGGCGTACCAGCCGCGATCGAACGTTTCGGTCTCGCGGATCGTCTCCAGGGCCGTCTCGGGCGGGAGCCCGCCGACTGCGGGCGTCGGATGGAGCGCCTCGACCAACGAGAGGACGTGTTCGTCGCTCGCGAGCCGTGCGGTGATCGGCGTCCTGAGGTGCTGGATCGTCGCGAGCTTCCGGACGGTTCGGTCCTCGACGCTCACCTCGCCGAGCGGTGCGAGCTGTTCGCGGATCGTATCGACGACGACGCCGTGTTCGCGTTCGAGCTTTCCGCTCTCGAGCAGCGACGCCATCAGCTCGTGGTCCTCTTCGGGGCTCTCGCCCCGAGCGACCGAACCCGCCAGCGCCTCGGTCCGGACGGTTCGATCCCGAAGCGACACCAGCCGTTCGGGCGGTGCGCCGAAGAAGCCGGCCGTGGCGGTCGGCTCGATCAGGAACCGGTAGCAGTCGGGGTAGGTTCTGCGAAGGCGTTCGAGCACGTCGGGGATCTCGATCGGCGCCTCGAGGTCGGCCTCGAGCGCCTGGGCGAGCACGACCTTCCGAAGGTCGCCGGCGTCGATTCGCGCGGTGGCAGCGTCGACCTGCCGGGTCCACTCCCGCCGGGAGGTCGTTCGACGGGTGGCCGCGACGCCCGGCGGCCTGCCGCTCGGCTGCATCTCGGGGTAGTCCGAGAGGCTCTCTCGGGCGCGTTCGAGTTCGGTCGTCACCGCGGCGGCGTCGACCTCGGCTCCGTACTCCGAGACCGTGAGCCAGGTGCCGTCGTCGGTTCGCGTGAGCTGGATCCGCGGCACGACGAACTCCGCGGCGGGGAACCCCTCCCAAGGGGGCGAGTCGCCGTGATCCTCGTCGAAGGCGAATCCGCCGAACGCGCGCGGTCGCACCGATGCGGGGAGTTCCGCGTCGACGTCGGAGAAGAGCCGATCCGCGTCCGACCGGAGCCGATCGAACCGATCGGGACCGCTCGCGGTCAGGCGCGCGGCCGCGCCGGCGCCGACGATCTCGGGGCCGGCCGGCGCGGCCCAGTGGATCCGTGGTGGGTCGTGGCGGGCGAGAAACGTTCGATAGGAGAGTTCCGGCACCTCGCAGGCCCGGCTCACCAGCACGGCCTCCGTTCGGGCCTGGGCGGCGGATATCGGACCCTCGGGGTGCGAGGACGTCATTACCCGTTCTCAGGGTTCCGGCCCCTTCAGCGTGCCTATCCGGGGTCGGACACCGGGTTTCCGGTGAAACACACCGGGTTTCCGGTGAACGAGAGGGACGAGGACGGAGACGGGGAACCGTTCCGGACGCATCGACGGAAACGGCCGATCAGGCTGGGTCGACGAGCACGTCACGGACGACGTCGGCGTCCTCGAGGAGTCGGTGACGGGTGTAGCTACCCTCGGCGCTGCCGCCGCTGTGGCGCGACTGCTCGATGATGTCGAGGAAGGCGTGTTCCTTCAGCAGGTCCCGCACCCGACGCAGCGAGAGCGGTTCGGCGCCCTCCTGTCTACAGATCTCCTCGTAGACGTCGTAGATCGCCGTCGTTCGGAAGCCGTCGCCGCCGTTGAGCGAGAGCACCGTCAGCGCGTGGAGCACGTAGCGCGAGTGGGGCGTCGATCCGCGTATCAGTTCGCGAAACCGATCGGTCTCGGCGCGCTTCCGCGCGTCGGTGACGTACCCCTCCTGGACGGAGTCGGCACCCGTCGACTGGGCGATCTCGCCGGCGTACCGAAGGATGTCGATCGCCTTCCTCGCGTCGCCGTGTTCGCGGGCGGCGAGCGCCGCGGCCCGCGGGATCACGCCGCCTTCGAGGACGCCGTCGCGGAAGGCGTCGCGGCGAGCCTCCATGATCTCGCCGAGCTGCGAGGCGTCGTACGGCGGGAAGACGAACTCCCGCTCGCAGAGACTGCTCTTGACGCGCTCGTCCATCCGGTCCTTATACCGGATCTTGTTGCTGATGCCGACCACTCCGATCTTGCAGTCGGTGAGCTTGCCCGCCTCGCCCGCCCGCGAGAGCTGCATCAGGATGGCGTCGTCCGCGAGTTTGTCGATCTCGTCGAGGATGATGAGCACGACGTCGTAACGCTCGTCGAGGATTCGCCAGAGGCGTTTGTAGTAGGTCGCCGTGCTGATCCCCTTGTCGGGGACGTTTACGTCCGTTTCGGCGTCGTTGAAGCTGCTCGCGATCGTCTGAACCGCCTGTGTCTCGGTGGTGTCCTGAGCGCAGTCGACGTAGGCGAACGCGGCGGTGACGCCCTCGGAGCTCGCGGCGTCGATCAGGCGCTGGGAGACGTGTTTCGCGCACAAGGACTTCCCGGTGCCCGTCTTGCCGTAGATGAGGATGTTGCTCGGGCTCTGGCCGAAGATCGCCGGGTTGACCGCGTTCGCGAGCAGCTTGATCTCCTCGTCGCGTCCGACGATCCGACCCTCGTCGGGCAGGTGGTTGATCTCCAGCAACTCCTTGTTGACGAAGATCGGATCGTCGCGAATGAACAGCTCGTCCGTCTCGACCATACCCCACACCACGTTTCCGGTGAAATAGGTCTGCCGCTTTCGACGCTCCTCGTCCGAGGACCGACGTCGTTCGACCCGCGCGCACACACCACGTTTCCGGTGAAACGGCGGGGGAAGGGGGATTGCTCCAGACGAAGGACGGCACTCGTCGTGAGAACGGACGAAAACCACGAACGAACGCCGGCAGGTCACCGGCGTCAGTTCGTTACGTGACTTCAGCCAGAGGACGATCTCCAGGTCGGAAACTCCGTTTCGCGTCGGCTGGGAACGACCGACGCCTCGTTCCTTCGTTCGTTCGACGACTGAGTCAATGGACGGTGACGAAGGTGAAGTATATAACTCTATACATTCATACGTTCGGCGTGGGATGCTTGTAGGAGACGAGTAGATTAGAAATAGGTTAGACATGGAAAGAGAGAGTAGGAGGAGAAGGCCGGACGTAGGTCGGGGTCGAGTCAGAAGTAGAGGGAGAGTGGGTGAGGCGGAAGTTGCCGATTACGGTTCGTGTGGATTTCGTCGATCTACGAGTCCACGGATGGCTCCCTCGAGACGGTCCTTCGAACCGACCTTCCTGCCATCGATCGCCGGGGTTGGCCAGCCATTGAGAACCCGGGATTAGCCGGCGACCGGGAACCCGGGATTAGCTGGCCATCGGGAGCACGGCTCGGGCTGGGTGGCCCCGACCTCTGACTCGCCTCCCGAGTCTAGCATCCCTTCCTCTGTTCACCGATCTCCCTCCGGTCGCCCCACCCCGGGGCCCCTCTCTCACGACCGTTTTCACCGGAAACCCGGTGTGTGTCCGCCCTCGTTCCGGTTCGCGTCCCCGACATCGGGAGGGATCGTGCCTCGCCATTGATCGTTTTCCGCGGCGAGCACTCCACGGAAGGGTAACGGCGGCCGTTCGTCGTTCGTGCCGTTCGATCGTCAGCCGTAGCGCTCCTCGTTCCACGGGTCGGCGGTGTTGGAGTAGCCGCGTTTCTCCCAGAAGCCGCGTTCGGGTTCGGTCAGGAACTCGACTCCGTCGACCCACTTCGCACCCTTGTAAGCGTACTTGTGTGGCGTGACCACTCGTAGGGGACCACCGTGGTCCGGCGGAAGGTCCTCGCCGTCGAGTTCCCAGGTGAACAGCACCTCCTCTCGGTTGCAGGCCTCGAGCGGAAGGTTCGTCGTATAGCCGTCGAGCGCCGAGAACATGACGTGGACGGCGTCGTCGTGAACGCCCGCGCGTTCGGCCAGGTCGGGAAACGAGACGCCGGCGAACTCGCAGTCGAACCGGCTCCAGCCGGTGACGCAGTGGAAGTCCTGGCGCTGCGTGCGAGTCGGAAGCGCCCGGAACTCCTCCCAGGAGAGGGAGAGTTCCTCCTCGACTGCCCCGGTGACGGTGAACTCCCACTCGTCGGGGTCCCACTCCGGAACGGGGCCCTTCGAGAGCACCGGGAACTCCGAGGTCTCGCGCTGGCCGGGCGGCAGCCGCTCCTCGCCGAACTCGCGATAGAGGTCGGTGACGTCGGTGACGCTCATGCACGTCGGTAGTCCGGCGAACCACGTAGACCTACCGACCGCCCGCCGATCCGCCTCCGCGAACCGACACGTCCGTCCGCGGAGCGATGGTCGAGTCGGGATCGGCGGGCCCACCAGAGTTATATATGCTTCCGTCGAAGCCCCGGACGTTCCGATGCCGAAAGTAGAGATAACCGTTCCCGAGCACCTCGAGATGCAGATCGCCCAGATGGTAGAACAGGGCGAGTTCGTCAACCGCGAGGAGGCGATCGAGGAACTACTGTCGACGGGAATCAAGGCGTACAAGACGAGCGGAGCACAGATGGACGACGATGCCGCGCTCGAAGACGACGGGATGATGGGCCACGACGACGAGTACGTCTTCTGATCCGTTCGCCGCGAGTCCCACGCTCGAGTTTCGGGACGATCGCCCTTGAGAGTCCGTGACGCGTGGACGTTCTCCTCGAACGCGGGAAATTCTTAACACCACCACCCACCTATCGACGAACAAGATGCACAAGGACGAGCTCCTCGAACTCCACGATCAGATGGTGACCATCATGAAGTACTTCAAACGTCAGGAGGGGGTCGACGAGAACCTCTTCGCTCCCTACGACCAGCTGGACGTCGATCCCACGCACGTCCACAAATCGAAGAGCGAACACAAACACGCCGTGTTCGTCCTCGGCAACGCGCTGGCGAACGCCATGAGCGAGGACGAGTTCTCGAGCGCCGGCCGCCTCGGCAAGCGCATGAAGGAACTCGCGGACGACGCCCAGCGGAAGATCTGAGCGCCGCCACTATATTACACCTACCTTTTGTCGGAAGGATTATGTCTCCTGGCCGTGACGTCCGAGCATGCGAGCCGAGACGGAAGCCCGAATCGAGCGGTGGGAGACGCGACCGACGGACGGCGGCTACGCCGGCCTCCACGCGCTGATCGAGGCGGGGTTCTCCGGCGTGATCAGCGCGGACGGAACGCGGCTGTTCGTGCTCGACGGCCGCCCGATCGGCCTGTTCGGCGGACCGATGGAGTCGTTCGAGAACGCACCGATCACCGCACACGTCACACCCCATCCGGCGCTTCCGATCCTGTTCGCGATGCAGGAACGGGGCGGAGAGACGACCGCCCGGTGCTACACCGACGACACGCCGCTCGCGGACGCCGCGGAGACGCTCGCCTCGAACGGCTTCACCGGCTACGTCGAACTCTCGGAGAACGTCCTCAGCGGCGAGTACTACGTCGTCTACCACCGAGGTCGTTCGATACCGGTGGCGTTCGTCGGCGAAGGTGATCGCCTCCTCGTCGATGACGACGCGCGGACGCGGGCGAACGAGGAGGTCGGGATCTACGAGGTGACGGCGGTCACGCTCGAGGAACTCGATCTACCGGAACCGCCGGGGGACGAGCCGGCGACGGCACGGCCGTCCCCGACCACGAGCGGCAGAACGCTTCGGGACGATGGGTCGATCGCCGACGCCGACGGTCCCGTCGACGCCACCGATCACGCTCACACCGAGGCAGCCGGTTCCGCCGCCGCTGGTCCGGCCGGCTCCTCCCCCGCCGTCGATCCTGACGGGGCCGACGGCCCGCCGGTTGCCAATGGCGACCCGGGCGGCCCCGACGACTCCACCGACCTCGAGACCGACGATTTCCGGGACGTCGATACCGTCGAGGACGGCGTCGATCGGACGGTCGCGGTCGACCGATGGGGATCGGTAGTGAATGAACCGGTCGAGGACCGGATCGCCGCCGAACGACGGTGGCGGGAGGCCGTTCGAACGGCCGCACCCGGGCCGGAGCGAGTTCGTGACGAGAACACCGTCGTCGGACCGGTCACCGAGACCGAACCCGGGACCCCGAGTGTGGCCGACGACCTCGACGAGGAGGCGAGTCGGGAGCCAGCGAACGAACTCGAGGTCGAACGACGGCTGCGGGAGGCCGCCGAGGCCGAGGCCGATCGACTCCAAAAGGAGGTGCTCTCGCTGCGTGAGCGCCTCGAGACGTTCGAGACGGCGGACGAAGCCGAGAGCTCCCCCGCGGGGGTCGAATCCGCGGAGGAGCTTCCGTCCGAGTCGATCGCACCGACGCGGGCGCTCTCGGGGACGGACCTGTTCGTCCGGTACGCGACGGCGAGCGGGCCGACCCTCGGGGACGCCCACTCGGACGGGGTCGATCGGGCGGCCGTCGACGGGAACCTCCGACTCGAGCGCCACACCGGGTTCGATCCGACGGGCGTGCGGGTCGGCGATCGACCCTTCGAGACGTTCCTAGAGGAGCGCGTCGAGCACCGCTTCGCCGACTGGCTGATCCGATCGCTGTCGTTCGACGTCCGCGAGACGGGACATCGAAAGGGGCTCGAACGACTCTACGACGCGATTCCCGAGATCGACCGGATCGACTTCGGCGGGATCGTCGACGTCGGCGAGGACGTCGGCACAGGCGAGGGGGAGAACCCGTCGTTCGACGTCGTTTTCCGGAACCGAATGGGCGAGGCGCTGATCGTGGCGGACTGTGTCGACTCGCGGGAGGCGGTCGGCGAGGAGCAGGTGGCGTCGCTCGTGACGGCGGCGACCGCGGCGAGGGAGGCCGGGGAGACGTTAGCGGGGGCGATGCTGGTGACGACGAGCTTCTTCGGTCCTGACGCCCTCGAGACGGCCGTGGAGGCAACGCGGTCGGGACTGCTCGGGAGGAACGCCCGCGAGAGCTACGTGACGATCTCCCGGCGCAGCGGCTATCACCTCTGTCTCATCGAGATGCGCGATGCGTTTCACGTCCGCGTGCCGGAACTCTAGCTCTCGACCTCGGCAACGCCGCCGATCTTCATCCCTTCGAGCTTGTCGATCGTCTCGTCGAGCTTACCGTCGAGTTCGTCGACGAACTCCTCGGTACGTTCCGTGGTGATCGCACCCTGGCTGGAGGGCTCGATCAGGTTCTCCTCCTCGAGGACCCGCAGCGAGTAGCGAACCTTATGGTGAGGATATCCGGTTTCGTTTGACATCTTCACGATGCCGATGGGTTCGTTCTCGATGACCATCTTCAGCACCTGAAGATGTCGTTCCAGCATGTCGACTTCCTTTTCAAGCCGGTCTATCATGGCACTTGTTAACTTGTCGTTGGTACTTTTAAAAGTTGCTGTCGGCGGTCGGGTCGAAGGTCGATACCCACTGATTATCGTGGGTGTGGTTAACGGTTCTGGTTCCCTGCCGTCACGTCGCGTTCGCCCGGAGATCGGTCGGTGACGGGTCAGGCGGATCGTAATCGGTATGACGGTCGGTCCGAAACCCTCTCCTCGTTATGACCGTAACGATCGTCGGCGCCCAGTTGGGCGACGAGGGCAAGGGCGGGGTCGTCGACCTCTACGGCGACCGAGTCGACGTCGTCGCCCGGTATCAGGGCGGCGACAACGCCGGCCATACCGTCGTCCACGGCGGCGAGGAGTACAAGCTCTCGCTCGTACCGAGCGGCGCCGTTCGCGGGAAGATCGGCGTGCTGGGCAACGGCTGCGTCGTCAACCCCGCGACCCTGTTCGAGGAGATCGACGCCCTTCGCGAACGGGGGCTCGAACCCGACGTCCGCGTCGCCGAACGCGCCCACGTCATCCTGCCGTACCACCGCGTCCTCGACGGCATCGAGGAGGAGGCCAAGAGCGACTCGAACCAGAAGGTCGGCACGACGGGTCGAGGGATCGGTCCAACGTACGAGGACAAAGCCGGCCGCCGGGGGATCCGGGTCGGCGACCTGCTCGATCCCGACGTTCTCCGGGAACGTCTCGAGTACGTCGTCCCGCAGAAGCGCGCGCTCGCGGAGGACGTCTTCGGCGTCAAGACCGGCGAGGAGTTCGACATCGCCAGCCTCTACGAGCAGTACCGCCGGTTCGGCGAACGCCTCGCCGAGGAGGGGATGCCGGTCAACGCCGGCGACTTCCTCACCGACGCCATGGCCGACGGACGGACCGTGATGGTGGAAGGCGCACAGGGAACGACCATCGACATCGACCACGGCAACTACCCGTACGTCACGTCCTCGAACCCCACCGCTGGCGGTGCCGCGACCGGGACCGGTCTCAGCCCGGGCGTCATCGGCGACGGGGAGGTCATCGGCATCGTCAAGGCCTACCTCACCCGGGTCGGGAGCGGGCCGCTGCCGACCGAACTCGGGGGCGTCGCCGGCGACACCCCCGGCTACGACGAGCAGGGCGAGGGCGAGAACGAGGAACTCGCCGAGTACATCCGCGAGGAGGGCGGCGAGTACGGTACCGTCACGGGCAGGCCCCGCCGCGTCGGGTGGCTCGACGTCCCCATGCTGCGCCACGCAACCCGCGTCAGCGGCTTCACGGGGCTCGCGATCAACCATATCGACGTACTGGCCGGCCTCGAGAGCGTCAACGTCGGCCACGCCTACGAACTCGACGGGGAGACGATCGAGACGACGCCGACCACCACCGAGCGGTGGGCCGACTGCGAACCGGTGCTGCGGGAGTTCGACGGCTGGCCCGAGACCGACTGGGAGGCGGTCGCGAACGAGGGCTACGATGCGATCCCCGCGAACGCCCGCGCGTACCTCGAGTACGTGAGCGACGAACTCGGGGTTCCGATCTACGCCGTGGGCGTCGGTCCCGGTCGCGAGCAGACCGTCGTCGTCGAGTCGCCGTTCGAGTAGCGAGGTCTTCGGGTTCATATACCATCGAGGTGACATATGGCGTACGATGGCTGTGAACGGATCGAACTCCGGGACGCGCGATCGGGAACTCGAGCAATCGAACGTTGAGGTAGAGCCGACTGACGACCACGAACGTCGTGCGGAGGAGTTCTTCGGGTTGGAGGCGGCGCTCCGTCGGGTCGAAGGAGTCGAGGACGCTCCGGCGGAGACGCGAACGACCGGCACCATAACGGCCGTTCGACGGACGTCGGCCGTAGCCGTCCCCGAGACCTACCCCGACTCGATCGAAACGTCGGTAGTGCTCGCGTTCGACGTCCGGACGAACTCCGGAGACGAGGCGGTGATCTACGTCGAGTGGCCCGAGACGTTCACCGCCGAGACGCCGTTGGCCCGGTTGCTTTCGAGTCTCGACATCTCCCCGGGTTCGTTCGCGGATCTTTACGGGGCCGTCGTTCCCTTATCCCGGGTCGACGGACGGTACGTTCTCGATCTCCCGTCCTCACCCGCGACGGATCGATCACCTCGATGGGTGTACGCGATCGTCGCCTGCCTCGTCGGATGGGGAGTGGCCTGGCTCGCGAATCCCAGCGGCGGCCTCATTCTCCTCGTCTGGACGCTGCTGCCCCTCGCGACGTACCTCGATCTCGGGTACGTTCGTGAGGCGAGCGACTGGGAACCCCACCGGTTGTTCTGGCCCCTCCTGGCGGCCGTCTGGATCGTCAACGTTCCCGTCGGCGTGCTCTACCTCTACAAGCGAGTGCGCGCCCTGGGTCCCTTCTGGCGTTGATCGATCCTCGTCCCGGTCGTCGGGTCGGGAGGCGGTGAGAAACCGTTACTCCGAGCCCCCTCTGCCGATCCGCCAGAGCGCTCGATAGAGCGTCCAGAGGTCCACGTCCGCCTCCTCGGCGACGCGTCGACAGGCCGCGAGGAACGTACGGTACTCCTCGAGGGTAACGGGATCGGGATGGGGATCGTCCAGCTCGCCCGCCTCGTGAAGCGCTCCCCAGGTCCGTCCGTCGACGGCCACGTAGCGTCCCGGATCGATGAACTGGAGGAACGCGCTCGCGACGCGCAGGTCGACCCCCTTGAGCTCCAGCAAGCGGTCGACGCGTTCCTCGAGCCCCTCGGCGTTCGCAGCGCCCAGAACGGCCTCGCGGACCGCCCCGCGCTCGTTCTCGCCGAAGCGTTCCTCGCCCTCTCGGCGTCGATCGTCGGGGTAGGCACCGAGAAAGCGTCGGTAGTGCCACTGGACGACCCATTCGGCGTCCCGTCGGCCGAACTCGCCTCCGGCGAACGCCGCCGGATACGTCTCGACCGCTTCCTCCTCGACCGGGTACAGCGGCTCCTCCTCGGCGTACTCCTCGGCTTTCTCCACGACGATTGGACGGGAGAGGCTCACGCCGGTCGCCTGGAATCGGCGATTTCGAGCCCGAATCGGCGATCAGGATGTGGTGTCATTGTTTCGATAACGCGTAGGGATTAAGTGGCTGGTACCCCTCTACGTGGTTAATGGTAATAAGCCACGTGGTGATCGGCGATGGCGAGTGAGGAGCAAGAGCCGGTCAAGACGATCTGTCCCTACTGCGGCGTCGGCTGTGGAATCCAGGTCAAACCGGGCGAGGAGCCCGGCGACATGCGCTTCATGCCGTGGGGCGAGGCGCCGGTCAACGAGGGAAAGATCTGCATCAAGGGCGGTGCAGCCACGCAGGTCGTCGACCACGAGGATCGACTCACCGATCCGCTGATCAAGGAGGACGGCGAGTTCCGGGAGGCGACGTGGGAGGAGGCCTACGGACGGATCGTCGACGAACTCGAACGCATACGAGAAGAACACGGCCCCGACGCCATGGGCTTCTACGGCTCGTCGAAGACCATGAACGAGGAGAACTACCTCCTCCAGAAGCTCGCGCGTCGATACGGCACGAACAACGTCGACAACTGCACGCGGATGTGTCACGCCTCGACCGTGTGGGCGCTGCGGACGAGCCTCGGCGCGGGCGCGATGACCAACAGCATGGCCGACCTCCGGGAGGAGGCGGACGTCTTCTGGATCCAGGGTGCGAACCCCGGCGAACAGCACCCGATCGCCAACAGCGTCTACTTCCGACAGGCGGTACTCGACGGCGCGACCGTCATCCAGGTCGACCCGCACGCGAACAAGACGACGCGGTCGTTCAAGATCGACGAGACCGACCGCCACATGCACCTGCAGCTGAACCCCGGGACGGACATCCCGCTCCTCAACATCGTCCTCAAGACGATCCTCGAGAACCACGAGGAGAACCCCGACGAGGGGTGGATCGACGAGGCGTTCATCGAGGAGCGCACCGAGGGGTTCGAGCACCTGCAGGAGACCCTCGAGGGCTTCGACGCGGAGGCCGCCGCCGAGGAGTGTGGCGTCCCCCTGGAGGACATCCGGGAGGCGGCCGAGAAGTACGCCAGCGCCGAGAACGCCGCCATCTTCACCGGAATGGGGATGAGCCAGCACGCCTGCGGCGTCGACAACGTCCAGAACGAGATCAACCTCGCGCTGATCACGGGCAACCTCGGCAAGCCCGGGACCGGGGTCAACCCGCTTCGCGGCCAGAACAACGTTCAGGGGACGTGTGACGTCGGCGCGATGCCGAACGTCCTCCCCGGCTATCAGCTCGTCGACGACGACGAGGCCAGAAAGAGCGTCGAGGAGGTCTGGGGCTTCGACGTCCCGCCGGAGCCGGGCCTGACGAACGTCGAGATCTCACACGAGGCGGGCAGATCGGTCCACGGGCTCTTCGTCATGGGCGAGAACCCCATCATGTCCGAGCCCGACGCGAACAACGTCGCCGAGCGGTTCGAACAGCTGGAGTTCATCGCGGTCCAGGACATCTTCATGACCGAGACCGCGAAGTACGCCGACGTGATCCTGCCGGCGACGACGTGGGCCGAACGCGGCGGCACCGTGACGAACACCGACCGCCGGGTCCAGCGCATGCGCCCCGTCCAGAAGGTCCACGAGAACACGAAACACGACCTCGAGATCGTCTCGGAGATCGGTACCCGACTCTTCGGCGAGGACGGCGGCTTCGACTTCTCGGATCCGGAGGAGGTGTTCGAGGAGCTCCGGCAGGTCTGTCCGAGCTACCACGGGATGACCTACGACGCGCTGGGCGAGGAGGGGATCCAGTGGCCCTGCTACGAGGAGGGTGACGAGGGCGATCAGTACCTCTACGAGGAGAGTTTCGACACCGAGAACGGGCTGGGTCACATCGAGGGCGTCAGCCACACTCCGCCCGCCGAAACGCCGGACGAGGAGTACCCGCTGATCCTGACGACGGCTCGGCTCGAGGAACACTACAACACCGGGACGATGAGTCGTCGCTCGCCGACGCTCAACCGCCAGCATCCCGAGAACTTCGTCGACGTCCACCCGAACGACGCCGAGCGCTACGGCATCGAGGACGGACAGAAGGTGACGCTCCGCTCGCGGCGCGGCGAGATCACCGTCGAGGCACAGGTCACCGAGGACACCAAGGAGGGGGTCATCTGGACGACGCCGCACTTCGCGGCGGCCTCCGCGAACAAGCTCACGAACGACGTGCTCGACGAGCGATCGAAGATCCCCGAGTACAAGGCCGCGGCCGCCGAGATCGAGGTCGGAATCGAACCCGGCGAGGACGCGCCCGCCGACGACTGATCGCCCCGTCCCGTCCCGATCGGAGCCCACCGTTAAGTCCTCGCGGACCCACGTTCGACCATGACAGAGACCGTACCCGTCACCGTGGTCAGCGGCTCGCTCGGCGCCGGGAAGACCACGCTGATGAACCACGTCCTCACCAATCGGGAGGGATACGAGGTGGCGGTGATCGTCAACGACATGGGCGAGGTGAACGTCGACGCCGACCTCATCCGCCGCGAGGGCACGGACGAGGAGGGAATCGTCGATCTCTCGAACGGCTGTATCTGCTGTGAGCTCCGCGACGACCTGCTGACGGAGGCGAGGCGGCTCGCCGAGAGCCGCCAGTTCGACTACCTGCTCGTCGAGTCGTCCGGGATCAGCGAGCCGATTCCCGTCGCCCGGACCTTCACCGAGGGCGGCGAGGACGATCTCCCCGAGGGGTTTCATCTCGATACCACCGTCTCGGTGATCGACGCCGCGGAGTTCGAGCGGGCGTTCGACGCGGGCGAGGTCCCGGACGAGGGCTCGAGTACCGACCTCGACCGTCCGTTGACCGAGCTCCTGATCGATCAGATCGAGTTCTGCGACCTCCTCCTGCTGAACAAGACCGACCTCGTTGAGAAGGAGAAGCTGGAGGAGATCGAGGCCGTGATCGAGCGCCTCCAACCGCGCGCGGAGATCGTCCGGACGACCTACTCGGAGATCTCCCCCGAGCGAGTGCTGGGAACGGGCCGGTTCGATCTCCAGGAGGCCCAGCGCCACGTCGGCTGGAAGCGCGAACTCGCGAGCGGAGGGCATGGCCACACGCACCCGGCCGAGGAACTGGGTGTCGAGTCGTTCGTCTACCGACGTCGGGAACCGTTCCATCCCGAACGACTCGACGAAGCGTTCGAGTCGCTCTCGGGGATCGTTCGGGCGAAGGGGATCTTCCGGCTCGCCGGGCGCGACGACGTCATGGGGTTCAATCTCGCGGGCGAATCCATCAAGGCCGGACCGATCGGCGAGTGGCACGCGGATGACGAACGCCGGAGCGAACTCGTCTTCATCGGCACGGCGCTCGACGAGGACGGAATCAGAGAGACGCTCGACGAAGCGCTCGTGACGGAGGGGGAACGCGAGGCGGGGTTAGCGGACGTCGCGGACCCGTTCCCGTCCTAGTCCGTCGTCGAGAACTGCTCGCGGAGGTCGTCCCACGACTCGTGGAAGCCGTAGTTCTCCGCTTTCTTCCGGCTGCTCTGGTAGGTGACGTCGTACTGGAGGAGCTGATCCCACCCCTCGTGAGCGTTGTAGGCGCAGTACTTGCACATGACCGCGGCTACGGCACTGATCGACATAACGGTTGTCGCCGGGACGTTCGATCCATCGAGAGCGTGAACGGATCGCCGTCGATCCGAACCGGGCGACAGGTAGAGGTGGGTGCACGTCCGAGCACTCGCATACTCATGGACGCTCCGGACGAGCCCGGACTGCCGGAGGACGGATCGATCGTCGGGCGGTGCGAGCACTGCGACTGGAGCGTCGTCGTCGACTCCTACTCGGCGGTCACCGAGGCCTACCAGGACCACCTCCGGTCGGCACACCCGAGGGCGTGGCTTCGCGCCTGATCGACCAGCCGCGGCACGCCTCGAATCCGATCCGTACCGGACCCCTCCACGGAGAGGAGGCGCCTCTTTAAGGATCGAGTCACCGTACGAGCTCCCATGAGCTCGAACACGCTGGAGGAGCCGGACCGAGCCGTTCTCGAAGCGCTCGAGGGTCGACGGACCGACGCCGGGACGATCGAGTCGGAGCTCGACGCCTCGCGCGAGGCGCTCGACGAACGGCTGTCACGGCTGGTCGAGAACGCGCTCGTCGAGGAGGTCGACGACGGCGAGTACGAGCTGACCGAGAACGGCGAGCGCCTTCTCGAGGCGACGCCGGCCGGCGACCGAGACGACCGGATCGACACGCCCGAGGACATCGAACGATCCATCGAGGGGTTCGACCTCCGGCCCGACGAGGAGCGAGCCGTCCGCAGCGCGTTCTCCTTTCTCCGGTACTGGGGCGACGCGACGACGGCGGAGATCGTCGACGCCACCTACGGCGAGGAACCCGCCGGCTACGCGACGGCCGACCGCTGGTGGGACGACTGCGTCGAGAAACGGCTCGCGGCGCTCCCTGACGTCGATCCGCCGGCGGACGGAGCGGGGGAGTCGAGCGGCTCGATCGAGAGCCGGTGGCGATACACCGGCGAGACCGGCGTCGAGCAGCCCGATCGCGACGGACGCGAAGTCCGGGACGCCGGCGGCGAGGCGCCCTTCGGGAGCATTCGCCACGCTTTCGAGGAGCTCGACCTGACCGACGCGGAGCGGACGGCGGCGCGGGTCGCGTTCGCGACGCTCTCCGCGCGCGGGGGTGCGACCGCCGAGGAGCTCGCCGACGCCCTCTACGACGAGCACCCGGCGGGGTACGACTCGACCGACGAGTGGTCGAGCTGGCTGGACGCGACCTTCGCGGAGCTGCCCGACGTCGACCGCCGAGAGGACGGAAGCTGGGCCCACGATCCCGATCCCCAGTAACCGGCACTGGCCCGGCCGGGATCGATCGAGTGTCGACTGGGTTCGAATCGAACGGGGCGAACCGAAGAACGAAGAAGAACGGAGAGAACGCGCTGACGCGACGCGATCGACGGGACTACGGCTCGAGCAGCACCTTCGTGACGCCCTCCTCGCGCTGGTCGAACTTCTCGTACATCTCGGGCGCGCGCTCGAGGTCCTCGCGGTGCGAGACAAGGAAGCTCGGGTCCGCGCGGCCCTCGATGATCATGTCCCGGAGGTATCGGTTGTACCGCTTGACGTTGGCCTGGCCGGTGCCACACCGCAGCCCCTTCTCGAAGAACTTCCCGAAGTCGATGCCCAGCCGCCCCTGGCCGGCCATGGCGTCGGGTGCGCCCGGGTCAGAGGGGACGTACAGGCCCGGAATGCCGAGCTCGCCGGTCGGCCTGACGACCTGGATGAGCTGGTTGAGCACGACGGCGGGGTTCTCGCGGGCGGGGTCGTACGCGTCGTCTCCCGGATCCGTCTCGGGGTCGATCGCCTGATAGCCGACGGCGTCGACGCCCTTGTCGACCTCGTCGCCGTGGGCGTCGATGATCTGTTCGACGGGATCGGCGTCCTCGAAGTTGATCGGGGTGGCGTCGCAGTGTTCCTCGACCATCTCGAGGCGGCTCGGAACCCGATCGACGACGTAGATCTCGGCGGCGCCCTTCAGTTTCGCGCTGTAGGCGGCCATCGTCCCCACGGGGCCGGCGCCGAAGATCGCGACCGACTCACCCGACGTGAGGTTCGCGAGTTCGGTGCCGTGCCAGCCCGTCGGGAAGACGTCCGCGAGCAGGATGAACGAGTCCTCGAACTCCCGGCCCTCGGGGAGCTTCAGCGCGTTGAAGTCGGCGTACGGTACCCGGAGGCGTTCGGCCTGTCCGCCCTTGTAGGGACCCATCGCGACGTAGCCGTACGCCCCGCCGGCGAAGCCGGGATTGACGTTGGTACAGAACCCCGTATACCCCTCCTCGCAGTTCTGACAGAAGCCACAGGCGACGTTGAACGGCAGGACGATCCGATCGCCCTCCTCCAGGGTGGTCACCCCCTCGCCGACCTCGTCGACGATCCCCATGTTCTCGTGGCCGAAGACGATCCCCGGATCCGCGGCGGTTCGGCCCTCGTACATGTGGAGGTCCGATCCGCAGATGGCGGTCGTCGTGATGTCGATCACCACGTCGTTGGGATGCTGGATCTCGGGTTCGTCCACTTCCTCGACGGCGACCTCGTGCTCTCCTTTATAAACGACGGCGTCCATTGACATTTGGTATCTGACCTCGTTACCTGGAAGGAGTCCCTACATATGACCGTATTTATTGGTAACATACACTTAACCTCGGAAAACAACTGAACGGCAGGGTAGCACGCCGGCCACCTGACTGCACGGCGGTAGCGAGCGATCGGTCCACGCTGACACAACTGGTTTGAGCGCTACCGCCGTAGCCGTGGTATGGAGCTCGCCGAGTCCCTCGGCGCGACCGGGACGGTCTGCGTGGTCGGCGCCGGGGGGAAGAAGACGACGCTGTACGCGCTGGCGAACCACCTCGATCGGGCGGTCGTCACTGCCACCGTTCGGATCCCGATCTTCGACTCGCGGGTCTCGCGCGTCACGGTGACGGACGACCCCCTCGCGATCGTCGAGAACGCCACCGAGTGGCCGATGGGCGTCGTTCCGGAGCGCGAGGGCGATCGTTACCGGGGGTACGAGGTCGAGACGATCGACGAACTCGGCGAGCGGACGGACGTCCCACTGTTGGTGAAGGCCGACGGCGCGCGCACCCGTGAGCTCAAGGCACCCGGAGAGCGCGAGCCGCAGCTGCCACGGAGCGCTGATACCGTGATCCCCGTCGCGAGCGCGCACGTCGTCGGCGAGCCGCTCGACGAGCGGACGGTCCACCGCCCCGAACGCGTCGCCGCGCTGACCGGCCTCGCTATCGGCGACGCCGTCACCTCCGACACGGTCGCCACGGTGCTCGCGAGTCCGGAGGGCGGGCTGCGGGACGTCCCCGAGGACGCGAGAGCGGTCCCGCTGATCAACAAGGTCGACGATGCCGACGACGAGCGCGTCGCCCGTGAGATCGCACGCGGGGTCCACGAACGCGCCGACGTCGATCGGGTCGTCCTCGCGCGGATGGCCGACGCCGAGGTGGTGGACGTCATCTGAACCGCCGGGCGGCTTCCTCGAACTCCTCGCGGGTGTTCAGGTTCTCGAAGGTGTCGAGCGAGGCGTGTTCGAGGACCTCGCTCTCGTCGATCACGACGTAATTCAGGTGTTCGAGCGGAGCGATCACCTTCCGTTCGCCCTCGGCGAGCGCCCGTTCGCAGGCGTCGGCCATCGCCTCGGCCCGGTAGACGGCGTGGGTGGTCTGGAACCACCCGTCGCCCACCCGGGGAACGGCGGCGTCGTAACCCTGGGCGCGCTCGAACAGGCGGGCGACGAGCACGGGCTCGACGAACGGCATGTCGCAGGCGACGACGAACGCGTACTCGCTCTCGGCCGCCCGAAGTCCGGTCCGGATCCCCGCCATCGGCCCCTCGTCGGGGTCGGGGTCCTCGGCGAACGCCACCGGGTTCGGATAGGCCTCGAGCACCTCGCCGACCGCCGGGACCTGGTCGGCTCGACAGTTCACGACCAGTCGATCCGTGGTCGAGGCGAGCCGGTCGGCGACCCTGCGGATCATCGCTTTGCCCGCGAGCTCCGCGAAGGCCTTATCGCTGTCGCCGAACCGGGTCGAGCGCCCCCCGGCGAGGATGACGGCGTCGGACATGGTGGCGGTTCGTCTCAACCGCGTATAGGCGCCGCGAACCCGTCATACTTTTCCTACCCGCGTTCGTCGGTGCGATCATGCATCCCGCAGGTGAGGGTCTGTGAAGGAGTCGCTGCTCGACATCGTCTGCTGTCCGATCGACAAGGCCGACCTCGAGCTCGAGGCCGACGATCGAGACGGCGAGGAGATCCTCTCCGGCACGCTCGTCTGCACGGAGTGTGGCGAGCGCTACCCCATCGAGGACGGCATTCCGAACCTCCTGCCGCCCGACATGCGGGAGGACGCCACGGCCTGAGTGTTCCAACCGTGCCAGACACGCTGTCCGTCGACCTCAACCGCCGCTCGGTCCACTCGATCGAGGTACCGGAACGCTTCGAGACGAGCGATAGCTTCACCATCGAACTCACGAACCACGGTGAGGCGGCCCACGTCCACATCAACCTCGACGACGAGCTCTCGAAGGCGATCGCGATCGCCGACGGCAACCACTTCATCGAGGCGGGCCGCACCCGCACCATCGAGGCGTCGGTCGACCAGCGCACCCGTCCGGTCAGCGGCCGTCTAAAGGTCATCACCGGCTACGGCGCGGAGGCCGGCTACGTCGACGTCTCGTTGATTCCACCCACTCGGCAGGTCGAGAAGTCACCCGTCGAGGTCGACGAACGCCTGGCACACCCCAAACCCCGCGAGGGGTCCGAGCCGCGGAGCCGAGGGGGGAACCGAAGCCGGACCCGGACCCGGAGTCCCAGTCGGGGTCGCGACTCGGGTCTCCCCTTCCGGACGCTCGCCGCGGTCTCGATCGTCGTACTCTCGCTGCTGTTGGTCGTCGTCGGCGCGCTGCTCACCGGCAACCCCGCCGTCATCCTCGGGGTCGGGGTCGTCCTGGTCGGAATCGCCGGAGCGGCCCTCCTGTTGCAGGGTTAGCCGTGATCCTCGGGGTAGGTCGGCGTCCCCGAGAGCCCGTGTTCGTCCGTTCGACGCGCGCGTAGATACCGCGCTCGATACCGGTTGGCTCCCTCGTTCAGGTCCGCCTCGCGGATCTCCTCGACCCGCCCCTCGGCGACGGCGTCGACGATCTCCTCGAGCTGCTCCTTCTCGGTCGGCGTCAGCTCGAACTCGTAGCTGCGGGTCTCCTCGCGGCCGAGCGTGACGAACTTCCTCGCCGCGGTGACGAACAGCGAACACGGCTCGCGACAGGGGAACTCCCCCTTGCCCCGAGGGACGTCGAGCTCGGTCTCCTCGTCCTCGTCCCACATGCGCCGCTTGAGACACTGCGAGTCGACACAGCAGCTCTCGGTTGCGGCCTCGAGCTCCTCGACGGAAAGCTCGTCGACGACGTCGTAGATCCCCGTCTGGCGCTCGGCGGCCTCCCGGAAGTGGGTCACGTCGAGCGCCCCCTCGTTCTCGCGGTGCCAGTTCGCGATCGTCGCGGGGTAGACGAAGTCGACCGTTCGGACGAGGTCGTGGCCGTCGAGGTCCGGGTAGCTCCAGCCCGTCGGCAGCGTCGGCGCGGTCTTAAGCGGCCGGTATCGTCCCCGGTCGTCGAGCTTCACGAGCTCGCGGGCCGCGAGCGGGTCGTCGTAGCGGTCGAGGTCGCTCGAGGGCACGTCGATGTCCGCCTCGTGACGGATCGCGTACCGCCGTCGGCCGTCCTCGCCGAGGCGCGCCTCGAGTCGGAGCTGACCCCACGATCGGGCTACGCCGTCGGCGAGCGCCTCGTAGCGCTCGCGCACCGAACGCTCCTCGGCCCGTTCGAGCCACCGGAGGAAGGCGTATCGTGCCTCGGCGTCGCCGACGACGTGGTTCCAGTAGTGCCAGTTCGAGACGAACCACGGGTTCTCCTCGGCGAACGCCCGAAGCTCCTCGTCGGTCCCGATCTCGTCGCATCCGTCGCCGGCCGAGACGGCGTACCCGGCGTCCGCGGGGGTGACCGAGAGCCCGTCGAACTCGATTCCATCGGTCGCGGCCGCGAGGAAGGCGTCGAGCTGGGCGGCGTTCATCTCAGTCGCCCGCGACCTCGGCGTTCGCGTCACGCCGGACGCGGTCGATCGCGCCCTCGAGCGCCGCGCCCGCCTCGGCGGCGCGCTCGAGGATAACGTCGGCCATCAGTCGTTCCGTCCCGACCGCGCCGGAGTACCAGAGCCGGTGGCCGTCGATCTCCGTGGGGACGTCGTAGCCCTCGCGGTAGTCGTCGACCATCCCCATGTCCTCGGGGATGTCCTCCTGGGTGTGGAAGCCGTCCGCGATGAACAGCGGGACGACGACGACGTCGTCGCTCTCGAAGTGGTCGGTGACGTCGTCGACCTCCGGCTCCTCGTCCATGAACAACGCCTTCACTTCGTCGAACCGGTCCGCCTCCCGAATGCGTTCGGCGTGGTACTCGATCGCCTTTGCGCTGTTCTCGTTTCGATCGGTTCCGTGGCCGACGACGGCGAGCCCGAACCCCTCGCCCACGTCGGGGTTTCCGGTGACCGTCTCCGCACGCTTTGCGATCACGTCGCTCATCGAGTCGTGGGTCCCTACGGGCCCGCAGTAGTGGACCGTCTTCTCGACGTCGGTCGCCCCGTGGGTTGCGTAGCTCGCACTGACGCCGTCCCCGGACTCCCAGTTCTCGACGTCCCACCCGTCGAGACGTAGCTCGCGGGGGATCACCTGCTCGGTGAAGTAGCCCTCGCTGACGAACAGCGGGACGACGTAGACGGTGTCGCTCTCGAGGGTACGAAGCACCTCCCTGAACGAGGGCTCCTCCTTCCAGAACGCCTCCCGTACCTCGTCGAACGCCCCCGCCTCGCGGACCGTGTCCGCGTGGGCGAACGTCGGGGTCGACGAACCGGGGTTGAGATGCGACCCGTGGCCGACGATGACGAGCGCCTGCATGGACGGAGCTAGCGATGGCGTGGACATAGAACTGTCGTCTTCGAGCCCCCGCGATCCTCCGTGCCGTTCGTCACCGGCGTTCGCGGAGGTCGCGAAAGATCGCCTGGACCAGTCGTCGCCCGTCGAGCTCGACCGGACCGGCGCTGATCTCGACGGGAATACGGTGGCCGTCGTCGTGGACGACGAACAGGTCGCGGTCGTCGTGGATCACGCCGCGCGATTCGGCGTGCTCGGCGAAGATCCGCTCGTAGCGGTCGCGATCCTCCGGCGGGTGGAGTTCGGTCTGGTGGAGGCCACGAAGCTCCTCGCGCGGTCGTCCCAGCAGCTCGCTGGCGGCCTCGTTGACCTCGAGCAGCGTCCCCTCCTCGGCGTCGACGACGAAGATCGCGTTCGGCGCCGTCTCGAGGAGGGTGTCGTCTCTGACCCGCGTCTCCGCGAGCACCCGCTCGGTTCGGCGCTGCTCGACCGCTCCCCGGATCCGGTTCGCCAGCAGCTCGAACTGCTCGATGCCGCCGTCCTTCGAGACGTAGTCGGTAACGCCGACGGAGATCGCTTCGCTCGCGACCGTCTCGTTACCCTGGCCGGTGAAGAGGATGAACGGTAGGCCGTCGTACTTCTCCCGGACGCGAGCCAGGAGATCGAGGCCGTCGATCTCCGGCATCTGATAGTCACTCACCACGCATTCTATCTTCCTCGACGCCAGCCGATCGAGCACCGCGGCCGGGTCGTTCTCGGAGCGGAGTTCGATGTCGTCGTCGAGTTCCTTGAGGGTGGCTCGGGTCAGTCGCGTGAACGTCCGGTCATCATCGACGTGTAACACCCGGACGGGTTCCTCCAACGATCGCACCGACGTCATCGATCGAGGATCCGCATCCCGACGGCATAGTTGTTTGTGTCGGTCCTCCATACGGGTACCGACGGGTTGAAAGGCTCGCCGGGGCGAGTTCAGGGGGATGAGCCTGCACGTGACGAACACGCTCTCGGGCGAGCGCGAACCGTTCGAGCCACACGACCCCGACTCGGTGCTCCTCTACTACTGTGGCCTGACGGTGTACGATCCAGCCCACCTGGGCCACGCTCGCGCCTGGGTGCACGTCGACGTCATGCACCGGTGGCTCGAACACCTCGGCTACGACGTGCGCCACGTCGAGAACTTCACCGACGTCAACGAGAAGATCGTCGCCGAGATCGGCGAGAAGGGCGACTCGGAGGCCGCGATCGCCCGCGAGATGATCGGCGCCACCCTGCGGGACATGCGCTCGCTGAACCTGAAGCGCGCGGAGGTCTACCCGCGGGTCTCGGAGCACGTCCCCGAGATCGTCGACCTGATCGAGCGGCTGATCGACCGGGGCTACGCCTACGAGTCGAACGGCTCGGTCTACTTCGACGTCGGCGAGTTCGAGGAGTACGGGAAGCTCTCGAACCAGCGACTCGACGAGATCGAGTCCCAGGGCGATCCCGACGAGCGAGGCGAGAAGCGAAACCCCGCGGACTTCGCGCTCTGGAAGGCCGGCGAGGCCCACCCCGAGGAGGTCTCCGAGCAGGGCTCGGAGGACAGCGAGACGGCCTCTCACGCTGGAGAGCCCGGCGGCCAGACCTGGGAGTCGCCCTGGAGCGAGGGCCGGCCGGGCTGGCACATCGAGTGTTCGGCGATGAGCATGACCCACCTCGACGAGTCGATCGATATCCACGTCGGCGGCCAGGACCTCGTCTTTCCCCACCACGAGAACGAGATCGCCCAGAGCGAGGCCGCGACGGGCGAGCAGTTCGCGAGGTACTGGCTCCACGTCCGACTGCTCGAGACCGGCGGCGAGAAGATGTCCTCGAGCCTGGGCAACTACTTCTACGTCGAGGACGTCGTGGACGCGGTCGGCGCCGACGTCGTCCGGATGTTCCTGCTCTCGAGCGCCTACAACAGCCGACAGGCCTACGGCGAGGACGCGATCGAGGAGGCCGAGGAGCGCTGGGAACGGCTCGAACGCACCTACGAGCGGGCGAGTGGGGCCGTCGATGGTCCCGACGCCCGGACGAAGGTCAAGGACGCCGACCTCCGTGAAACGATCGACGAGGCCCGCGAGGCGTTCGTCGAGGGGATGAACGACGACTTCAACACCCGCGAGGCGCTCGCGGCGCTGCTCTCGATCGCCACCGCCGTCAACCGCCACCTCGACGCTCGCGAGGAGTTCGACTACCGCGGGCTCCGTCGCGCTCTGGAGACGTTCGACGAACTCGGGAGCGACGTGCTCGGGTTCACGCTCGGCGACACGGGCGACGACGGTCGGGTCGAACTCGCCGGCGACCTGGTCGAACTGCTCCTCGAGATGCGCGAGGCGGAGCGCGAGGCGGGCAACTACGAGCGGGCGGACGCGCTGCGTGACGACCTCGAGGCGCTCGGCGTCACCGTCGAGGACGACGCCGACGGGAGCTCCTATCGCCTGTAACGCCCCGGCGTTCCGCAGTCTCCCACTACCCTACAAGCTTATTACATTTGAAATAATATGTTTTATGCATGAGAGTTACGCGCCGCGCGTTCGGCACCGGGCTGCTCGCCGGGGTAGTCGGCACGACCGGCTGTCTCGGGTTCGTCCGCAACGAGGAGCCGCTCACCTTCGAGGCGGTCGGCGCCCGTCCGACCGACGAGGCACTGGCCGAGACGGGCTATCGCCACCACGAGACCCGTTCGGAGACGATTCGGGAGGCGTTCGAGATCGCCGGCCAATCACGGGAGGTCGAACTGGTGAACGTCCTCGTCGAGTGTGACAGAGCGGTCGATCTGGGGACGGCCGGCCGCCTACGGGCGGCCGCGTTCATCGCGTTCGCCACCCCTCAGTTCGAGGCGTTCGGCCGTCGGTTCCACCCCGGCGATCGGATCAGCACGCGACGGCTCGCGACGGAGCTGAGTTCGAACTTCGACGAGCTCTCGATCGGCGAGGAGGTCGACGAGCGGACGCTCACCGTCTTCGGCGAGGCGGTCGACGTCTCGACGTTCGAGGGGCGGGCGGTGCTCGGCCCGACGACCCTCGAAGTCTACGTTCACCTGGGGGCGGCGACGAACGATGACGACTTCGTCGTCCTCGTCGGCGTCCATCCCCGATGGCTCGACGGGGAGTACGAGAACGTCGCGGCGCTCGCGGAGTCGCTATCGCCGACGACGGAGTGACCCGGACGCTTACTACCGGCCGACCCTAGTTCACCGTCACACATGCGTCTGGGACGCCGAGAACTGGGTGCGCTCGTCGCTTGCTCGTTCCTCGGCGCCGGCTGTCTCGAGGTGGTCCGTGGCGGGGAGTTCGCCGCCCGGCCGGCGACGGTCGACGAGCGGGTTCTCGCCGAGACCGACTACGAGCACTACCGAACCGTCGAGATCGAGGAGACCCGCACCGTCGGGACCGGCGCCGCCTCCCGCGAGATCGACGTCGTGAACGTCCGAACGGAGTACGACCGACCGATCGACCTCAGCCCGCTGGGAGAGACACGAGCGGCGGTGTTCGCGACGTTCGCCACGCCGAAGATCGAGGTGCTCGGACGGCCCTTCAACCCGGTCGAGGAGATGGGCAACCGGGAGATCGCGAGCGAGCTCCAGTCGCGCTACGAGGAGGTCTCGATCGATGCGGAGATCGACCGGCGGACGGTCACCATCCTCGACGAGGCGATCGAGGTCTCGAAGTTCGAGGGGCGGGCGACGCTCATGGGGGTGAGCTTCGGCGTCTTCGTCCACGTTGGCGTCGCCGAGACCGACGACGACCACGTCCTCGTGCTGGCGATCTACCCGCGCCCCCTGAGCGGCGAGGAGGAGACGGTCGTCACCCTCGCGGGGGGGATCACCGCCGCGGACCGATAGCACCGACGCTTTTGACGACGCGGCCGCTACTCGTAGCGATGACGACACGTCGGTCGGTACTGCTGGGCGCCGTGGCCGGACTGACGGCGACCGCCGGCTGTCTCGAGTTCGCGCTCGGCACGGCACCGCTCGAGACCGAGGCCACGACGGTCACGGTCGCCGACGGCGCGCTCGCCGAGACCGAATACGAGGTGAGCCGGTCCGACCGAACGGAGCGGAGCTACACGGTGACGGTCGCCGGCCAGCCGCGGGAGATCGAGGCGACGTGTCACGTCTCGGAGTACCGGAAACGCCTCTCGGTCGGCCCGCTCGAGGACGAGTACCTCGGGACGTTCGGCGTGATCAGCGCGCCGCGAACGGAGCTGTTCGGACGGACGTCCCATCCGCTGGAGGGGCTGGACGATCGGCGGCTGGTCGCGGATCTCCAGTCCGAGTACGATCGTTTCGAGACCTTCGAGCGGGTCGGGACCGACGCCGTCCGGGTTCTGGGCGATCGGCGAGAGGTCGCCGTCCACCGCGCGGAGGCCGTACACTCGGGCGAGTCGATCGACGTGAGCCTCCACGTGCTGTCGCTCGATCACGGCGAGGATCGCATCGACGGCGTCGGCGTCCATCCGACCAGCCTGAGCGGCGAGAGACAGCGGATACTCAGCCTGTTCGAACGAATCCAACACGGCTGAGACGCGCCGTCCTCGCGCGCCGACTGGTCGGCGACTCCGAGACGATGGTCGGGCCGATCACGATCGGGGCCGACCGACGGACTCTCGCTCGGCGTCGATCCGGAAAACGGAGGGACGGACGGACACTCGGTCGAACGCCACGAAAGCCACCCGGGGGAGGGAGCTTTTCCGTGCCAGAGCTGCTGACTATTAGTCAGCAATCAATGGTATGTTCGTTGATAAATATACCTAACGGCTTCGATCGCGCGCCAGTTATATAGGATCGTGGACAGGAACCGTGTCCGACGACCGACCGTTCACCGTCGAGATGGGCCCCCGTTCGAGAGGAGAAATGCCCATGGTCGTCGGGCACGGAGCTACCGAGGTCGAGGTACGAGGGAATGGACCCATCACAGAACGAACCCGCAGTCACGACCGAGGAAGCCGATGGACGCCGGCGACGTGAGGGCGGTTCGGCGGGAATCGACCTCCGGCGGAGACGCCTCCTGCTGGGCGGTGCGGCGGCCACCGTCTCGGCCGGCTGTCTGGGGTTCGGAACCGACGATCCCGCCGGCGAGAACGACGGCGGGAGCGAGAGCGAGAACGAAAACGCGAACGAGGGGACGAACCGGACGGCTTCGGATCCCTCGGTCACGGTGACGGACGCCACGGTCAGCGAGACGGAGATCACGGTCGAGGACTCGATCGAGGTGACGGGGACGCTCGAGAACCGGGGCGAACGGGAGGGGACGTTCCACGCGGAGCTTCGTATCGACGGGGCGATCGTCGATACCGAGGAGGTGACGGTCGAGGCGGGCGCGACCGAGTCGGTAACGTTCTCGGGCTCCTTCGCCGAGCCCGGCGAGTACGAGGTGAGCGTCAACGACGTGGAGGCGGGGACGGTGGTCGTCGAGCTGCCGCCGCCGGAGTTCGACCTCGTAGGTGCCTCGGTGAGTAGGACGACGGTCGCACCCGGCGAGACCATCGAGGTGGCGGCACGGATCACGAACGTGGGCGGCCAGGAGGGGACGTTCGGTGCGGAGCTCCGGATCGACGGGACGACCGTCGAGACGCGGGACGTGGTGATCGGCGCCGGGGAGACCTCCTCGGTGCGGTTCGAGTACGCCTTCGACGAACCCGGCACGTACGAGGTCGGCGTCGGCGAGGTGAACGTCGACACCGTGGTCGTCGCGCCGCCGCCGGAGTTCGAGATCACCGCCACCACGATCGACCGGACGTTCGTCACCGTCGGCGAGACCGTCGAGGTGGCGGCACGGATCGCGAACGTGGGCGGTCAGAAGGGAGGGTTCGTCGCCGAACTCGAGCGCGACGGCGACGTCATCGAGACGCGAGAGCTGTCGATCGCGGCAGGAGAGACGGCGACGGCGCGCTTCTCGGTGCGTTTCGACGAGCGGGGCGCCTACGCGCTGAGCGTCAGCGGCGCGGACGTCGACACCCTCTACGTCGCGGAGTGCTACGTCCCCGTCGAGGAGACGATCACCGTGGACGACCGCTCGTCGCACACCTACTCGTTCGATCTGAAGGAGAACGTCGAGGTGACGATCGGCTCCGAGACGCGCGAGGGCGTCGATCCGACGATCTCCGTCACCGGTCCGTCCGGCGGGTCGCTGGTCGAGGGGGTGAGCGACGACTCCGTGGACGGCTCGTTCACTACCGACGACGCGGGCACCCACCGGATCGTGTTCGAGAACGACGCCATCCTCCCGTGGCGCAACGGGACCTGGGACGTCAGGATCGAGATCTGCACCTGGTGAAGGCCGCCGCCCGATCTGCCAGTGTGGCGCGGGTCGCGTCGACGTTCGGCGGCCGAACGTACGCGCTCCTCTCTCGCTTCCCTCCTCGGAAGTCGTCTAGCCGGACCGCCGACTTCGTGACTGAACGCCGAGGAGGGAATCCGCGGAGGGGAAGGCCGGTACGCTTCGGTAAGGACGCGAGGAGCGCCACAGTGTCAGCCGACTAGTATTATGTGTGAAATGGTATATAGCGGAAAAATCAGCGAACGGGGTTTATCCGTATTTGTCGATAGCGTGTACTTGACCATGAGCGCAGATCCGATCAGCGGCTCGACGGGTACCGCCGGCCGGCCGGGATCGACGGCCCGCGGCGGACGAGACGGAGTGGAGACCTCCCCGGGGAAACCGAGGGGCTGCGAGCGAGGAGCGGAGAGGGGGAGATGATCCCAACGCTCGACCCGGGGACGCCGGCGCTCCGTGGCGTGCTGGTGGCGGCACTGATGCTCCTCGTGGGAGCGCCGCCGACCTTTCGGTTCGTCGTCTTCCCCGAACTGGAGCGCCAGGGTCTCGACACGGCGCGAGTGCATCACGCGGCTCTGACCCTCGTCGGGGCGGCGCTCGTCGCGGCGGTCCTGGCCGGCACCGCGCTGGCGGTCGGGAACGCACCGTCGGTCGACGTCGACTCGTTCGTCGCGTGGGCGGGCTCGACCGCGTCGGGTCGAATGTGGACGGCCTCGATCGTCGCCGCGGCCGTCGTAGGTCTGTCGACCGTGGCGCGCCACGCGATCCCCGATCGTACGTCCCGGAGTCTCTGGCTCGGAACGGTGTTCGTCGGCGCGCTCGCCATGCTCCTCGCGTTCTGCTGTACGCGCTACTCGGCGGCGGTCGAGAGCTCCAGCCTGGCCATACTCGCGAAGGTGGGGCACATGACGGGCGCCGCACTGTGGGCCGGCGGCCTCGCCGTCCTCGCAGTGCTCCCCGGACTGGTGTCGAGCGACTCCGAGACGGAGACGGCGGAGTTCCTCCTCTCGGCCACCCGCCGGTTCTCGATGATCGCCGTCGCGGGCGTCACCGTCGCCTTCGCCACCGGCACCGTCATCGCCGCGTGGCACGTGCCGACGCTCGCCGCGCTCGTCACGACCCCCTACGGCGTCCTCCTCTCGTTGAAGGTGGTGCTGGTCACGATCGCGGCCGGGATCGGCGGATTCAATCGATTCGTCCTCCACGAACGGATCGCCTACTCGGTGCGCGAGACGAACGACGCGGCGGTTCTGCCGGGAATGCTGACGATCGTCGGTCCGCGGATCGAACCGGCGGACGCCGTATCGACGTTCACCCGGTCGATCCGACTGGAACTGGCGGTGTTGGTCCTCGCGATCGGGCTCTCGGTGGCGATCACCACCGCCGTGGCGCCGTACGAAGTCCTCGAGCCCGCGGCGGCGGCCTCCGACGGGATCGTCGCGACCGTCACGTTCGTCGACTTCGGGCGGCTCCTCGAACTCGGTGCCGTCGCCATCGCCCTGTTCGGCTCGCTCACGCTCGGCTACGAACTGGGCGAGTTCGGCTCCGACGAGTAGGCGATGCTCACAGGGCTCGGACGAGCGACGGACTCGGCGGGATCGCGGGCGATCCGTGCTGGTCGGGACCTCGACCTCTCTCGGTGCTTGACAGGTGTCTGACGAACGTTCATAACGAACGAACACACAGAACGAACAGAACACCAGTGAGTCGTTGGCAGATACCGGATCGACCACCGCGGAGACGCGAACGATCGACGCGGAGACGGCTACCGGCAGTGCTGCTGGTCGTGGGGATCGCGCTGACCGTCCTCGGTCTGCTCGCGACGGTCGGGCCGCTCGCGCTCGATCTCGGGGGTACCGACGCATCTCCGTCCGACGGCTCGACGGACGATCGCACCGACACCGATGCCGGCGCCGACGAGAGCGATACGAGCGGCGACGGGACGATCGAAGACGGCGAGACCGACGGAGACGGAGGCGGGTCGTGGGAGACGATCGGCGGACCGATCTCGGAGGACGACCAACAGCGGCTCGGCGAGGACGCGAACCCGGTGAAGTGCCTCATCGAGTAGGTCGCCGTCGGTCGACCGTCCCGTTCGATCGGTGGAGGGAAATCGCAGTCGCGTCCGTTGGACGTATCGTGTAGTGGAGCCCCTCCGCGTGTCCCGTCCGCTCTCGCGGAATCCGGGTACAGCGTTTTACGCGCGCGATTCGTACCGACAGCCATCACATGCAGTACGGCGACCTCGTCGAGATCTATCGGCGGATCGAGTCCACCTCGTCGACCGACGAGAAGACGGCTATCCTCGCGTCGGCGCTGGAGGACGCGGCCACCGACGAGCTTCCGACGTTGCTCCCGCTGTTCCGCGGGAGGGTGGCGCCCGCGTACGAGCGGGTCGATCTCGGGATCTCCTCGAGCCTCACCACCCGGGCGATCGCCAAGGCGACCGGCGTCGACACGGAGGAGATCGAGGCCACCTGGCGCGAGACCGGCGACCTGGGTGCGGCCGCCGCCACAGCGGTCGAGAACCAGACCCAACAGACGCTGTTCACGACGGAGCTCACGGTAACGGACGTCTTCGAGACGCTCCGCGATCTCGTCTCGTACGAGGGCGAGGGAAGCCGCCAGCGGCGGATCGACGCCGTCGCGAAGCTCCTCTCGAGCGCCGACCCCGACGAGGCTCGCTACGTCGTCCGAACGGTGCTCGGACATCTACGGATCGGCGTCGGGGAGGGCACGGTTCGCGACGCGATCGCCCAGGCGTATCTCGACGGGAGCGAAGGGGCGACCGAGAGCGTCGAGTACGCCTACCAGGTGACCAACGACTACCCGCTCGTCGCGCGTACCGCCCGGGAGGCCGGCGAGCAGGGCCTCCGGGACCTGGAGATCGAGCTCTTCCGCCCGCTCCAGGTGATGCTCGCGAACGCCGCCGACTCCGTCGAGGACGGCATCGACTCGATCACCGACGACGACCGGACCGTGTTGGCGAGTACAAGTACGACGGCGTCAGGATCCAGATCCACAAGGACGGCGGGACGGTGCGCGCGTACACCCGGCGTCTCGATGAGGTCACCGAGCAGTTCCCGGACGTCGTCGAGAGCGTCCGTACGCACGTCACGGCCGACGCCTGCATCCTCGAGGGGGAGATCGTCGGCTACGATCCCGAAACGGGCGAGCTCACGCCGTTCCAGGACCTCTCGACGCGGATCAAGCGGAAACACGACGTCGAGGCGGCCGTCGAACGGACGCCCGTGATCGTCTACCTCTTCGATCTGCTCTACCTCGACGGCGAGTCGCTGCTCGAGCGCTCGCTCGACGAGCGTCTGGACCGACTGACGACGGTGCTCGATCCCGAACCGTGGGAGATCGAGCCGGCCCAGCATACACGCTTCGATCCAAACGATCCGGCCGCGGCCCGCGAGCTCTACGAGGACGCGCTCGCCGCGGGCCACGAGGGGCTGATGCTGAAGAACCTCGACGTTCCGTACCAGCCGGGTCGACGCGTCGGCTACATGCTGAAGGTCAAGCCGACGATGGAGCCGCTCGACGTCGTCGTCACCCGCGCGAAGTACAGCGAGGGACGGCGGCGGAACCAGCTCGGACGGCTGTATCTGGCGTGTCGTGACGCGGGGGCCGACGAGCTACGCGAGGTCGGCCGCCTGGCGACGGGCTACACCGACGAACAGCTCGCGGCGCTCACCGACCGACTCGAGCCGCTGATCACGGAGACCGACGGCCGGGACGTCGCCGTTCGTCCGGAGGTCGTCCTCGAGGTCGAGTACGAGGAGATCCAGTCCTCGCCGACGTACGACTCGGGGTACGCGCTTCGGTTCCCGCGGTTCGTCCGTCGCCGGGAGGACCTCTCGGTCGCCGACGCGGACACGCTCGATCGGATCACGACGCTCTACGAGAACCAATGACTCAGATGGAACCCCCTGCGAACGGTTCGGCGTCCCGCCGGATCGAAACGACGACGAGGGTCGACTGATGCGCCGGGTTCGTCTCGGCGACGGCGTCCGGTTCGACCTCACGAACGGCAAGACCGTCGTCTGTGACGGCGAACGTACCGGCGACGGGGTTCGCGTCCTGAGCCACGCACACGGCGATCACCTCTACCGGGACGACCCCGGCGCCGTGATCTGTTCCGACCTGACGGCGGCGCTCGCCCGCGCCCGGCGCGAGGAGACGCCGCTCGAGCGCCGGACGCACCCCGCAGTGGAGCTCTTCGACGCCGGACACGTCCCCGGGTCGAGCGCCACGCGGATCACGGACCCCGACGGGACCCGGTATCTCTACACCGGCGACCTCTCGATCCGCGATCGCTTCTACCTCGAGGGATTCGAGCCGGTCGACGCGGACGTGCTCGTGATCGAGGCGACCTACGGCGAGCCGGCGTACGTGCTTCCGCCCCAGGAGACGGTCGAACGGGAGATCGTCGAGTGGCTGGACGGGACGTACGACCGGCCGGTGCTCGCCTTCGGCTACACGCTGGGTCGAGCCCAGGAGCTCCAGTTGCTCGCGAACCGGTCCTCACGGGAACGGCTGTTCGTGACGCAGGCGACCGCCAGGATCAACGCGGTGATCGAGGAGCACTGCGACGTCGAGTTCGGAGCCCGGCGGTATCGCGAGGGGACGGAGCTCGGCGCCGGAGACGTCCTCGTCCTACCGACGCAGACGAACAAGCTCTCGTTCGTCGACGCGCTCGTCCGCGAACGGGAGGCGATCAAGGCGGGGTTCTCGGGGTGGGCGATCGACGACGCGTTCAAATACCGTGGGGACTACCACGCGACGTTCCCCCTCTCGGACCACTGCGATTTCGCCGAACTGCTGGAGGTGGTTCGCACCGTCGACCCCGAGGTCGTCTACACCCAGCACGGCTCCGCCGAGGCGCTCGCGACGCATCTCACGCGCGAGGAGGGCTACGAGGCCTACCCCCTGGTTCGCAACCAGCGCTCGCTCGGCGACTTCTGAGAGACCCGAAGCGGCAAATCAGACGACTAGCGTTCAGACGGAGCCTTCAGCGACCGCTACCGGTGACTCCCGACCCCTCTTCCACTCGCCGTCGGAGGTCGTCCACGTCGGGTGGCGATTCGGCCGAAAACCCCCTCAACTATAATAGTCATCAATACGCTCATACCATCATGCCAAGCGTTAGCAGAGGACACTTGACCCGGATGTACGAGGACATGGTGACCGCGCGGTACTACGAGGAGCGCCTCCAGGAGGAGTACCTCGAGGGCAAACAGCCCGCGTTCGACATCTCGGCGGGGCCGATTCCCGGAGAGCTCCACCTCGCCGCGGGGCAGGAGGCCGCCGCCGTCGGCGTCTGCCATCATCTCGAGGACGAGGACACCGTCACCGCACCGCATCGACCACACCACGTCGCCATCGCGAAAGGGATCGATCTGAAACGAACGACAGCGGAGATCTTCGGCCGCGAGACCGGTCTGAGCAAGGGGAAGGGAGGCCACATGCACCTGTTCGACCCGGAGATCAACTTCGCCGGGAGCGGCATCATCGCCCAGGGGTGTCCGCCCGCCGCCGGCGCCGGTCTCGCCGCCAAGAAACGCAACGAGGACAGCGTCGCCGTCGCGTTCCTCGGCGAGGGCGCCATCAGCCAGGGCGCGTTCCTGGAGTCGCTGAACTTCGCCGCCGTCCACGACCTGCCGGTCGTGTTCGTCATCGAGGACAACGACTGGGCGATCAGCATGCCCAAAGAGCGGGTGAGCGACGTTCGGGACGGTTCGAAGCGGGCCGGCGGGTTCGACATGCCCGGCGTCCGCGTCGACTACGACGACGCCGTGGCCATCTACGAGGCCGCCGGGGACGCGATCGGCCGCGCCCGCGATCAGAACGGCCCGACGCTCATGGAGGTGCAAGTCCACCGGCGGATGGGCCACTTCATGGGCGATCCGGAGGCGTATCGACCCACGGAGAACCAGGAGGCGGCGGCGGCGCGCGATTCGATCGAACGCCTCGTCGAGGACATGGAGGCGTACGGTATCGAAGGGGAGACGCTCGACGAACTCCGGACGAAGGCCCAGGAGCGCGTCGACGAGGCCATCGAGTGGGCCAAGGACCAGCCACGGCCCGATCCGGAGGACGCGTACGAGGACGTGTTCGTGAACCCGCCGTCGGGCGCGACGGACAGCGAACCGGAGTTCGAACTCGCGGGAGGTGACGACTGATGGCACAAGAGGAACGGGACCGACGGGTGGTCGAGCGTGAACTGACGATGAGCCGGGCGATGGTCGAGGCGATCGCCCACGAGATGCGCGAGGACGAGGAGGTGTTCTACATGGGCGAGGACGTCGCCGACTACGGCGGCATCTTCGACAGCACCGAGGGACTGCTCGACGAGTTCGGCTACGATCGGGTGATGGACGTCCCGATCAGCGAGACCGCGTACCTCGGCGCGGCCGTCGGCGCCGCACAGGCGGGGATGCGCCCCATCGCGGAGCTGATGTTCGTCGACTTCTTCGGCGTCGCGATGGACCAGATCTACAACAACATGGCGAAGAACACCTACATGAGCGGGGGATCGGTGAACGTCCCGATGGTGCTCACCGCCGCCGTCGGCGGCACGTACAACGACGCCGGCCAGCACTCACAGACCCTCTACGGAACCTTCGCCCACCTCCCCGGCATGAAGGTCGTCGTCCCGTCGACGGCCTACGACGCCAAGGGACTGATGCACAACGCCATCCGCGACGACGACCCCGTCGTCTATCTGTTCCACAAGCGCCTGATGGGCATCGGCTGGATGCCCGCACCCGGCGGACCGAAAACGCCGGTTCCCAAAACGGACTACACGATCCCGTTCGGGAGCGCCGACGTCAAGCGAGAGGGTTCCGACGTCACCGTCGTCACGCTCGGGCTTCACGTCCACCGGGCGCTCGAGGCCGCCGAGTCGTTGGCCGACGACGGCGTCGACGCCGAGGTGATCGATCTGCGTACGCTCGTACCGTTGGACACGGAGACGGTCGTCGACTCGGTCCGGAAGACCGGCAATCTGGTCGTCGTGGACGAGGACTACCGGTCGTTCGGCGTCACGGGCGAGATCGTCGCCAGCGTCGCCGACGAAGCGCTCGAGAATCTGGACGCCGTCGAGCGGGTCGCCCTTCCCGACGTCCCGATCCCGTACGCCCGGTCCATGGAGAACGAGGTCATCCCGGACGTTCAGGACATCGAGGACGCCATCCAGGCCACTCGATAGATGAGCGAGAACACCGACCGCGTCGCCATCGCCGCCGACGGGGACTGGACGGCCGACGTCGACGCCGAGGAGGGAGTCGTCGTGAACTGGTTCGTCGGCGAAGGTAGCGCCGTCGAAGAGGGTGACAGCCTCTGTGAGATACAGGTCGAGAAGGTCAGCGTCGACATGGAGGCACCTACCGACGGCACGCTGGACGAGATCGCTCACGACGAGGGTGACGAGTTCACGATCGGTGATACGCTCGCGTGGATCGAGCCGGGGTGATTTCCGTGCCGGAGAACAGCGACGACGATGGCCCTGCGCCACGGACGGTCGTCGACGAGCGATCCCTGAGTCCGATGCGCAGGACCATCGCGAACCGCCTCCAGGAGAGCTATCAGAACGCGGTCCACGTGACGGTGAGTCGCGAGGTGGACGCGGAAGCAGTGGTGACCGTGGCCGATACCACCGACGACGTCTCGGTCATGGACGTCCTGCTCGCTGCGCTCTCGGAGACGCTCGAGACCCACCCGTCGTTCAACGCGACGTTCGAGGACGGTACACACCGGTTGTACGAGGAACACAACGTCGGCGTCGCCGTCGACATCGATGCCGGCCTCGTCGCACCCGTGATCGCGGACATCGGCTCGAAATCACTGAACGAGATCGCGACCGAGCGCCGTCGTCTGACCGACCGCGTCCAGCGTGGCGAGTACGAGATGCGCGATCTCCGAGGCGGCACGATCACCGTCTCGAACCTGGGTCCCCTCGGCGTCGACTCGTTCACCCCGGTCATCAACCCGCCCGAGGTGGCGATCCTCGGGGTCGGCCGGATCGTCGAACGTGCCCGACCCGACGACGGCGACGTCGAGTTTCGTCGACGACTGACGCTCGACCTGAGCTTCGATCATCGGGTCGTCGACGGGGCCGACGCCGCCCGTTTCCTCGGGACCCTCGCCGACCACGTCGAGAGTGCCGACCAGTCCGTCGGCGATGACGCGTGAGTCCTGGGTTTGCCCGCGTGGACCGACGGCCTCGATGGCCGCTGTGGCGCTCTCGTCCGTCGTCTCACCGTCGCCGCTTCGCCTTGGTCAGCGGTAGTCACTGCGGAAGACGCCATCGAACTCACTGCCATGTGGGATTGAACGGCGTATCGACCGGCCGTTGTACGTGAAACGTATCCCGAGGGTAAGAAGCCAGAGGAGGGATTTGAACCCCCGAACTCCCGATTACAAGTCGGGTGCTTGAACCACCCAAGCTCCTCTGGCGAACGTTCACACGCTCTCGTTACGTCGTGTTATCCGTTTCGGCTCGTTTCTCGAACTCGATCCGGTGGGGTGTGTAGCCCTGCGCCTCGTAGAAGCGACGCGCCTCGTCGTTGCCGACCAGCGCCTCGAGGCTGATCCGTTCGGCGCCGCGCCCGGCGAGTTCGCTCTCGGCTGCCGAGAGCAGCTCGGAGCCGATCCCCTCGCCGCGGCGCTCGGGGACCACGTAGAGGTTGTGGACGATTCCTCGAGTCGTCGAGACGGCGTAGAGGCGCTGTTCGATCGAGAACATGACGAAGCCGACGATCTCCGACTCGCTCTCGCTCGCCCGCTCGTCTCCGTCGCGATCCCCGCCCTCATCGACGTCCGCCCACGCGACCAACAGCGTTCCCTCCGCGACGTGGTGGGCGATCGAGTCGAGGATCCGCTCGCGGTTCGCCGCCGCGGCCAGATGTGAGCCGTGGGTGCGCTGGTCGCTCGCGAGCGCCACCCAGCAGTCCGCGATCGTCGAGACCTCCTCGAGCGTCGCCGGTTCGATCGCCGTCTCGGGGTCCATTCCGTCTCGACCGACGGGATCCGGACGGATGGGTCGATCGGTCAGACCGCACGACAGTCGCTGCAGACGGCCTGTCCGTCGACCGTCTCGAGTTCGGGCATCAGCGACCCACACACCTCACAGACGCTCTGGGTCGTGTACTCGGGTCGTTCGGGTCGTTCGTCCATCGCCATCGGCGTCGTCTCGGGCTCGGGATCGGGCGAGGAGAACGAGGAGGCGGCGGCGGCGATGACGTCCTGTGCGGTCAGGATACCGACCAGCCCGTCGCCGTCCCCGTTCGTGACGAGCAGCTGTCGTTCGTTCTCCGTCGAGAGCGTGCTCGCGGCCTCCGCGAGCGGCGTCTCGACGTCGATGCTCGGACCCGGTCCCGACATCACGGAGGCGATCCCCGCCTCGAGCGGGAGCGCTCCCGTCGCGGCCGCCCGCAGCAGGTCGCGCTCGGTGACGGTGCCGACGGGGTTCTGTCCACGGAGAACGACCACCCCCGCGACCCCGTCGTCGAACATGACGTCGACCACGTCACCGATCGTATCCGATTCGCTCACTCCCACGTATGCCGTGGTCATCGCTTCCCTCACTGTGCGATCCTCGACCATGCTATCCATTTCCACGGCGGACGGCTAAAGCGTACCCCCAGTAGACTTATTCCCACGGACGATCTACTTTAGCGATCGCGGATCCGAACCCGGAATCGGGACGTTAAAGCGCTCGGCACCGCCACCCTCGACGATGACCATTCCCTCGTTCGTGATCGGGATCGCCGGGGGTACCGGCGCGGGGAAGACCACCGTCGCCCACGAGGTGACCGACGGCTTCGACGGGGCCGTTACCCACGTCCCGCTCGACAACTACTACGAGGACACGGACCTCTCGTTCGAGGAACGCGAGTCGATCAACTACGACCACCCCTCGGCGTTCGAGTGGGGACTGATCCGGACCCAGCTCGAAGGTCTGCTCGAGGGTCGGGCGGTCGAGATGCCCCAGTACGACTTCGCCGAGCACGCCCGGACCGACGAGCGGGTCCGCGTCGAGCCGACCGACGTGATCGTCGTCGAGGGGATCTTCGCGCTGTACGACGAGGTGATAAACGAGATGCTCGATCTCAAGCTCTACGTCGAGACCGACGCCGACGTACGGATCCTCCGGCGGATCCGCCGCGACGTGCTCGAACGCGGGCGCAGCCTCGAGGGAGTGATGGAGCAGTACCTCTCGACGGTCAAACCGATGCACGAGCAGTTCGTCGAGCCGACGAAGAAGCACGCCGACCTCGTGATCCCGGAGGGGGCGAACGCGGTCGCGATCGAACTGCTCGAGTCGGCCATCGACGACGCCCGCCGCGGACGTCGTGAACCCGGATCGTTCGACGCGGACGCCCGATCGCCGTCGCTTCTCGAGTACGACGGTGATTAAGCCGACTTCCGCTCGGGGCTCGCGCCGACCGGGTGGTAGTCCCAGAAGCCGCCCTCGCGCATCGCCTTGCCGACCGCCCGGTGGAACTCGACGATGTCCTCGACCTCCTCGACCGCGACCGATTCGAGGATCTCGCGAGCGGGGACGACCGTCCGGTAGTTGATCCGGATCGGGTCCTCGCCGTACTCGGCTGCGAACTCCTCGAACGAGAGGGGGAAGTCCTCCTCCTCGTCGAGCTTCTTCGCGAGAATCGCCATGCCGTACTTGCGCATTCCCTCGCTGCCCTCCTCGCCGTCCGGGTCGTGCGGCCAGTCCATACTCCCGCTGTGTTCGAGGGCCGCAAAAGGGTTACTGTGCGTAGCGGGCAAACGACAGGCCAAAGACGGCCCGATCCCAACGGCGGCCAATGGCCTCTCCAACCACGGGCGCCGGCCCGGTCGCACACGCCAAGACGCTCGCGGTCGTGCTGCTGATCGGGGTCGCCGGCTTCACCGTCGGTTCGCTGTTCACCGCCATCGGGATCGGCGTCCTCTCGGCGGTCGGCATCGCGGTCACCGAGCGTCCGACCGTGCTGATCGCCGTCAGCGTCGTCACGGTCCAGGGACTCGGCTTCGGCTCGGTCGCGCTGTTCTACCTCTCGACGCGCGAGGAGGGACTCGGACTGCTGATGGTCGACCTACCGGATCTGCGCGACCTGATCTGGATCGTTTCGGGGCTGATCGGGCTGTTCGTCGCGCTCATCGGAATCAGCCTCCTGCAGACGACGTTCGGCATCGAGTCCGCACAGCACACGCTGCTCGAGCGCGGCGTGCAGACTCCCGAGCTCCTGTTGGTGATGGTGCCGCTCTCGATCCTGCTGGTCGGTCCCGGCGAGGAGCTGCTCTTCCGGGGCATCATCCAGCAGCTCCTCCGACTCCGCTTCGGCGTACCGATCGGCATCACCATCGCCAGCGTCATTTTCGCCGTCGCCCACGTCGGCTCGCTCACCGGCGAGGGGCTGGTCGCGACGATCGCGACGTACGTCGTTCTCAGCCTCATCCTCGGGGTGAGCTACGAGTACAGCGAGAACCTCGTCGTCCCGGCGACCATCCACGGACTGTTCAACGCCATCCAGTTCCTCGCGCTCTACTGGTCGATCACGTCAGGAAACGTCCCGATCGTGCTCGTGTTCTAGAGCCAGCCCGCCTCGACGTCCGAGACGAGCTTCGAACCCGCTTTGCGCCAGTCCTCGCTCGCACGCCCGAAGAGGGCCCGGGCGCGCTCGTTCGCCTCCTCGAGGATCGCCCGGCCGTCGAGGGCGGTGAACTTCCCGTCGAGAAACACCGGCTGGCCGTCGACGAGGACGGTCTCGGCGCGCGCACCGCCGTAGACGAGGTTCGGGACGGCCGTGTGAAGCGGCTCGCCGACGGCGGATGCGACCGACGGCGTATCGAGCGGGAACACCGCGAGATTCGCGCGTTTTCCGACCTCGATCGTTCCCACTCGGTCGGCGAGCCCGAGCGCCCGCGCCCCGCCGACGGTGCCGAGATCGAGCGCCTTCCACGCCGGCAGGCTCGTCGGATCGCCGCGGTCGGTCTTCGAGAGCAGGCTCGCGGTCCGAAGCTCGCGGAGCATCTCGTGGCCGCCGGATCCCGGCGCCTGATCGGTGCCCAGTCCGACCGTCGTTCCCTCCTCGAGGAACTCCGTAATTGGGCCGACGATCCCGTCGATCGCCGCGATCGAGCTCGGACAGCCGATCACCCGTGCACCGCGGTCGGCGATCCGCGCTCGCTCCTCGGGGGTCGCGCCATGACAGTGGACGGCGATCAGCCGTTCGTCGAGCAGCCCGCGGTCGTCGAGGACCCCGACCGTCGAAGCCTCGGAACCGTAGCGGGCTCGGATTCGACGAGTCCCGGGAGGACCGCCGCGCCGGTGGCATCGATCACCCGATCGGCGCTCGTCCCGTCGAGTTCAGTGGTCGGACCGACGAACGCGATCTCGCCGCGAGTCACGCCGACCGCGCCGTCGTCGATGATGCCGAGCCCTCGTCGGCTCTCGTCGAGCGTCAACACGAGCGCGTTCGTGATCGCGAGGTCCACCTACGTCGCCTCCTCGCGGACCATCGCCTCGATCCCGTCGAAGCCCGCCTCGAGCCGGTCGAGCCCGTTCGCGAAGCTCACGCGGAGGTAGCCCGCGCCGGGATCGCCGAACCCGTTCCCGGGCGCGGTGACGACGCCGTGCTCGCGGAGCAGGCGTTTCGCGATCGAGAGGGTGTCGCCCGGCAGGGCCCGGACGTCGAGAAACGCGTAGAACGCCCCCTCCGGCGGGGCCGATGAGACGACCGGCATGGCGTCGATCCGCTCGACGACGTACTCGCGGCGTTCCGCGAACGCCTCGTACATCGCCCTCGTCCGCTCCTGTGGGCCGGTGATGGCGGCGATCGCGGCGTGCTGGGCGACGCTCGAGGCACAGGCGGTCGTGCTCTCGTGGATCTTGTTCACCTCGCTTATCAGGTCGGGGTGGCCGGCGAGCCAGCCGACCCGCCAGCCGGTCATCGCGTAGCGCTTCGAACAGGAGTCGACCGTGAGGACGGAGTCGGGGTCATCGACGTAGCTCGCGATCGCGCGATCCGCTCCCTCGTAGACCAGCCCGCGATAGACCTCGTCCGCGATCACGTAGGCGCCGTGCTCCGTTGCCGCCGCGGCCACCTCGCGGATCGCCTCGGGGTCGAACACTCTACCAGTGGGATTCGAGGGGTTCGTCAGGACGACCGCCGCGGTGTCCCCGCCCATCGCCTCGATCATCGGGTCGGGATCGAGCGCGAACCCTCGTTCCTCGGGCAGCGGGACCTCAACCGGCACGCCGTCCGCGAGCCGCGTCTGGGTCCGGTAGTTGGGCCAGGCGGGCGCGGGGATCACCACCTCCGAGCCGGGATCGACGACGGTCAGCATCGCGAGGTGGAGTGCCTCCATCCCGCCGGTCGTGACCGTCACTCCGTCGGGAACGACCGCCTCGTCCGCGTCGGCGATCGCCTCGCGAAGCGCCGGCAGCCCCGCGTTCGAGGTGTAGTGCGTCTCGCCCGCGCGGGCGGCCTCGAACGCCGCCCTGACGACGTGCTCGGGCGTGTCGAAGTCCGGTTCGCCTACCTCGAGCCTGACGAGGTCGCCGTCGTGGGCCTCCGCCATGTCGAACATCACGCGGATCGCCGATCGTTCCGAGGCGGCGACACGCTCGGTGATCCGCGGCCGTCCAGTGGTCATGCAGAGTCGGCGGGAGGCGCGAACTAATACGTTCGTGAGCACGGCGTCGTTGCCGGAAAAAGCGGTAGGAATGGAATTCGAACCCCCGAACGTCGCTCACGTCCGCTCGCCCGTTCCATGACCCCAATCGCTCGTCAGCGCTTTCCGCTCGCCGCAAACGGCTTGCAGCCAATTCCGGCACTAATAGAATCACTCAAGTATGATTTATTATATGATATATAATATAAACAAATATATGGTCTTCTGTACGAAACACACTGAGGGAGTGAATACCACTCATGGTAATCGATCCAACACCGAGTCGACGAACGGTACTCAAAGTACTGGGCGCCACCGGAGCGCTCGGAAGCATCGGGACGGTAAGCGCACGACCGCCACAGCAGGACCCCGACGAGCTCCGGCTGTTCAGCGAGCAGGCGGTGGATGGCGCGATGGAGGTCGTCGCACAGGAGACCCACGCCTACGTGGCGACCGGTGACGGGATGGGGATCGTCGACTGGCGTAATCCGAATCGACCGGAACTGGTCGCGGATATCGAGGCGTCGGAGCCTGATGAGATCGGCGGCGACGACGAGGGCGAGGTCGGCGGCGTTCTCGATGTGAAGGTCGAGGACGACCTCGCCGTGATGGCCCACAACGGCGGAACGGGGATCACGACCGTCGACGTAAGCGACCCCACGGATCCCGAAGAGCTGGCCTTCCACGACGCCCATCATGTCCACAACGCCTTCCTGAAGGACGGATATGCCTACCTCACGATCAACGAGTCGGATGAGAACACGTTCAGCGAGGCGCGCACGGATATCGTCGACGTGAGTGACCCGACGGACCCCGAGAAGATCGGCGAGTACCGACTCGCGGACGATTTCCCCGAATTTGCGGCCGGGGGGGTCAGCCCGAATCACGACGTCTACGTCCAAGACGACCTCCTCTATCAGGTGTACTGGGATGCAGGCGTCGTCGTCGCGGACGTGAGCGACCCGACTGATCCCGAGCTGGTCGCTCAGTTCGGCGACGCACCCGAGGCGGACACGCCGCAGCCGGATCCCTTCCCACTAGAACGGTACTATGCCGGCGATGGGAACGCCCACTACGTCCAGCCGTCGCCCGACGGCGGTCTCACGTTCGTCGGCGACGAGAAGTTCCCGAACCGCCTGGAGGCGGATCCCGACACCGAGCAGTACGGCGGCATCCGGATCTTCGACACGAGCGACTGGGACGACGTAGAGCAGGTCGGGTTCATCTCGCCACCGGACGTCAACGTCGGCCTTCGGACGTCACACAACTTCGACGTGACGCAGAACCGGATCCACACGTCGTGGTACAACGGTGGCGTCCGGGTGTACGACGTTACCGACGAGACGGACCCCGAGGAGTTGTACTTCTACAACCCCGACGGGTACTCGTTCTGGACCGCCGTCCGTGAACGCGGATTCACGCTCGGGGGTATCTACGGAGCCCGTTCGGACGATCATGCAGGCGGCATCTCGTTCCTCCATGCCGACCGCGGACGAAGTCGATCGCCGTCGTTCGAGGGAAGCGCACCGCCAGAGCGCCCCGGCCTGGGTCCCGAGCCCGACAAGTAGCCGGTATCCGGGGTCGGGAGGCTGGAATCCGATACGTCCCGGCTCCTGGAATGCCGTTCCGCTCGGAACGCCGACGAGACGAGCGGTTCCGTGATCCGCGGTTGGACAGCGATCACGCGGAGTCGGCGGGGCGCGCGGACTACTACGGTCGTGAGTACGTCGCCGTTGCCGAAAAGCGGCGGGCATGGGATCCGAATCACACGAAGACGGACCTGCTCGCTTCGCTTGGGAGCCTGTGCTCTCCCTGCTTCAAATCCAACCGTCACGAAATCGCGCGCCGCGTGAGTGCGGCGCGCTCTTACGGTGGGGATGGGATTTGAACCCATGAGGCCTCTCGGCCACCTGCTCTCAAGGCAGGCGCAATGGTCCGCTCTGCCACCCCACCTCGTCGGTCCTTCTCCCGCGCCGCTCTAAGGCCTGTCGGTTACCCCATCACTAGTTCGTCGTCCTCGACGCGCAGGTCCCGATCGTCGATCCAGGTCGCGGTATGTACGGGGATGATCCGCTCTGCAGCAGCACGTGCACGGATCAGCGGGACGAGCGTCGCCAGGTCGTCGGGCGTCTCGACGGTCGGCAGCATCGGCAGGAAGTCGACGTCGTGACCGGCGTCGCGGCCGCGCCAGGTGAGCGTCTCCACCGCGGGCGGCTCGTAGGCCCCCTCGAAGTCGATCGGTTCGGTGAACCCCGCGTAGTGGACCCGTCCGTCGCTCGCGGGCCCGAGCACCACCGGGCTGTGTCGGAGCTTCATCGCGGCGCTGTCGATGTGCGTCCGCGAGAGCAGCGCCGCGGTGGGCTCGACGATCGCGACCGAGTCGACCTCCTCCCGTTCGAGCAGGTGGGTCGTGGTGTTTCCCGCCCGCGCAGCGAACGTCGAGCCGACCTGGGGCTTCGTTCGCAGCGGCTCCTCGAGGATGCCCTCGAGCGTCGATCGGACCGCCGCCTCGCTCTCGACGTCCGCGTGCTCGTCCGGAAGCAGCTCCGCCGGCCGGTAGTTGACGAGCAGTTCGCCGCCGCTTCGCTCGATCGCGAGACAGACGTCGGCGAGCATCGCCGCGTAGAGGTCGGCCGCCTCGGACGGCGACAGCGGCCCTGACTCGCTCAGTTCGGGCAGGACCAGTCCCTCGCGCGGCGGGTCGGCGAGTACGCAAACGGTAGTCACGGCCGGGAGTCGGGTCGGCCCGGCCTTCAACCCGCCGGTTCGGCGGGTTCCTCACGTGGTCGTACAGAAGTTCTGGGTGGCGTCGATCCGGCCGTCCTCGATGTAGACGCCGATCCCCTCGGAGTCCCAGTCCTCGCGAAGCAGGTTCTCGCGGTGACCGTCGGAGTCCATCCAGCCCTGAACGATCCGGTCTGCGATCTCCTCCGCCGAACCGTAACCGCCGGCGCCGGTCTGGATGTACGCGAGGTTCTCACCTACCGCCCGACACTCCGCAGGGTAGAGATCGCCGAAGCGGTCTGCCGGCGTCTCGCCCTCCGGGTTGGTGTGGCTGAAGTAATCGCGCTCGTTCATGTCCTGGCTGTGGATCCGGGCGACCGACGCGATCTCGTCGTCGTGCTCGAGCTCTGAGAGGCCGCGTTCGGCACGGATCTCGTTGACCTGGTCGTGGATCTCGGCTTCGACCTCGTCGGAGGTCACGCCGCCGTCGGTGCTCGTCGTCCCGGGATCACCTTCGGGCGGCGAGGAGCCCTCCGGTGCCTCGGGCGTCTCCTGTGGGCCTCCGGTCTGCTCGCCCGCCGGGACCTCCCAAACCAGCGGCGAGTCGACGAACCACTGCGGTGGCTCGACGACGTCCTCGACTACGGGCGAGTCGACCTCGCCGGTGTCGACCAGCCCCATCAGGGAGGCGGTCCAGAGCAGGCTCAACAGCACGCCGACGAGCAGCGCCGCACCCAGGACCGTCGTGATCGCCCGCCAGAGCGTCCGGAGGATCACGTCGATCGGAGGACTGCGGTTCCTCGACGGTGCGATTCCTCCCCTCTCGTATCGCGGGGTACCATTACCACCGATACGGGCCCGAAGACTATAAGCGACCGGACACGTTTATGACGTCGGCACGCGATCACCCGGTATGCGCTCGGACTCGCTCGTCGTCGCGCTGGTGCTCGTCGCCGTCGCTCTCCTGACGCTCGGATCGTTCGTCACGCTCGCCACGGAGACGGTCGTCGGAGCCCGACCGCTCGTCGTCGTCGTCCTGCTCGTCGCCGCCCTCCTCGGATCCATCGCACTCGGAGTTCGCTCGCGCCGGCGACTTTCGAACCCCTACTGGTAGCGATTGCGAGAATCCGATGAACCCGACCGTTTTTTCTCCGGCCGTCGCCGACCGATAGGCATGACGGCGATCGCTGTTTCGCGCCCGACTCGCGCGGTCGACGACCACGGACGATCGTTCGAGAACGCGTGTCGACGTCCGCCGGCCCGGACGGGATCGTTCGAGGACCGCACGCCCCGCGAGGAGGACCATGTTCGGCAGGCTTAGCGAGGACGTTGCCGCCGTCAAGCGTCGCGATCCGGCCGCTCGAGGCACCTGGGACGTGCTGCTCTGCTACCCAGGGATGCACGCGCTGTGGCTCTACCGGCCGACTCACGCCCTCTGGAACCGCGGCTTCCGACTGACCGCGCGGGTGCTCTCGACGCTCGTTCGGCTGATCACCGGCGTCGAGATCCACCCGGGTGCCGAGATCGGCCGTCGGTGCGTCATCGACCACGGCGCCGGGGTCGTGATCGGCGAGACCGCTGAGATCGGCGACGACGTGCTGATGTATCACGGCTGTACGCTCGGCGGGGACGCGAACCACCCGGGAAAGCGCCACCCCACAGTCGGGGACGACGTCGTCCTCGGGGCGAACGCCACGCTGATCGGCGCGATCACCGTCGGGGACGGGGCGAGCGTCGGCGCCGGCTCGGTCGTCGTCTCCTCCGTTCCGGAGGGGACGACCGTCGCCGGAAACCCCGCGACGCCGATCGACTCCGGCGCCTGAGTCACCCGAGCGGTTCGCGAGCGATGACGTTCTTCCGGATCTGACTCCTACCGCTCGAAAGCCCTCGGCACGCCCCGGCGTGCCTCGACCGTTGTATTTCCGCCGGGGCCCCCTCAGTCCAAGAGCTCGCGGGCGATCACGTTCTTCTGGATCTGGCTGGTACCCTCGTAGATCGTCGTGATGCGTGCGTCGCGGTAGTACCGCTCGACGTCGAAGTCGGTTGTGTAGCCGTAGCCGCCGTGGATCTGAAGCGCCTCGTTGGTGATCTCCATCGCCGCCTCGCTCGCGAAGAGCTTCGCGATGCTCGCGTCGAGCCGCGGGTCCTCGCCCGCGTCCTCCCGGCGGGCGGCCTCGCGGGTGAGCAGTCGTGCCGCCCGGAGCCGCGTTTCCATCTCCGCAAGCTTGTGCTGGACCGTCTGAACGTCGGCGATCGGACCGCCGAACTGCTCGCGTTCCTTCGAGTAGGCGAGCGCGTCGTCCATCGCCGCCTGCGAGAGCCCGACCGCCTGGCTCGCGATCCCGATCCGGCCGCCGGTCAGAATCGAGAGCGCGGCGCTCAGTCCGCGGCCCTCCTCGGTGAGACGGTTCTCCGCGGAGATCCGGACCTCGTCGAACAGTAGCGCGGTCGTATCGCTCGCTCGCAGTCCGAGCTTCTCCTCCTTCTTCCCGATCTCGAGCCCCTCGGCGTTCGCAGGGACGAGGAACTGCGTGATCTCGTCCTCCCCGGTCTTCGCGAAGAGGACGATCACGCCCGCCCGCGCGCCGTTCGTGATCCACTGCTTCTTGCCGTCGATGACGTACTCGTCGCCGTCGCGCTCGGCGTGGGTGCTCATCTCGGCAGGGTTCGACCCCGCCTCGGGCTCAGAGAGCGCGAACGCGCCGACGGGCCTCCCCGAGACCATCTCGGGCAGCCATCGTTCCTTCAGATCCTCGGAGCCGAACTCCGCGATGCACGAGGTGGCGAGACAGTGGACCGAGAGGGCGGTCGCGACCGAGAGGTGGCCGTAGGCGAGTTCCTCGTTGACGACGCTGTAAGTGAGACGATCGGCGTCGTAGCCGCCGTACTCCTCGGGGGTCGTCAGCCCCGTCAGGTCGAGGTCGGCCAGCCCGTCCCAGACCTCCTCCGGAAACGACTGGGTGCGATCGGCCTCGGCGGCCCTCGGTTCGAGCTCCTCGACGGCGAACTCCCGGACTACGTCACGGATCGCCTGCTGTTCCGCGGTGAGCTCCATGCCACCCGTTCGATCACCGGCGAGAAAAAGCCGTTCCCCCGTGAGATCGACTCGCGACGGCCACGGCAACGGTGACGGCGCGGATCTCGTCCGCCTCACGTTCCATCGGCGGTAGGCGAGGATCGATACCGTCAGGCCTCGAGCGCCACGTCGAGGTAGAGCATCACGATCAGACCGGCCATTATCCCGAGCGTAGCGAGACGTTCGTTCCCGTTGGAGTGGGTCTCGGGGATGATCTCGTCGCTGATCACGAACAGCATCCCTCCGGCGGCGAAGCCCATCGCGTAGGGGAGAAGTGGCTGGGCGACGGTGACGGCCCAGGCGCCGAAGACTGCGAGCGGGATCTCGACGAGTCCGGCGCGAATCCCGGTGAGCACCGCGTAGAACGTCCGGTGAAACCCCGCGTTGATGGCCGCGACCGAGACGGCGAGCCCCTCCGGGACGTTCTGTATTCCGATCGCCACCATCAGCGAGATCGCATCGTCGAGGTTTCCCGACCCGAATCCGACGCCGACGGCCAACCCTTCGGGCATGTTGTGGAGCGTTATCGCCACGATGAACAGGAGGACGGCGGCGACTCGCGACTCGTCGACCCCCTCCGCGACGGCGGCCGTCGAATCGCGGTCCTCCCTGATCTGCCCCGTGATGAGGACGTGGATGTGTGGCACCCAGGCGTCCGCCTGATCGAGCACCACGACTCCGAGGACGAGACCGACGATCACGGGGAGGACCCCGCCGGCCTCGATACCGGGGAGGATGAGACTGGTGAAACTGGCGGCGAGCATGATGCCGGCCGCGGCCCCGAGCGTCACGTCCATGGAGCGTTGCGACGGATCGCGCCAGACGAACACCAGGACCGCGCCGATCAGGTTGAGCGTGGCGATCACGATCCCCCCGACGAGCCCTTGAACCACGGGATCCGTTCCAGCGATGGAGACGAAGAGGTCCTGTGCGGCGCTCATATCGATCGTTCCGCCGCGGGCAGCGGGGGAGAGGCGACGGTACTACGACGACTCGAGGAGGCTGTTTCCATTGAGATTATTCGACGGAGCTAAAGTAAGTATTTTGGCATTGAAACTACGGATTCGGTCTCCACTGAACGGGACGGACGTCTATCCGGACGATACGAGATCCACCGGCGAGCGTTCGGAACGGCGGGGTTCCGACCGAACGGCCGATCCTCGGTTCGCTTCGCTTTCTCCGATCGAACGGTCCCCTCGGTCGAACCGGGAGGCGGTTTCCTGATTCGTGGTCGGCCGGATCAGTTTCGGAGAAACTCGACGATCCGTTCGGGCTCCTCGCCGATCCCGCCTCCCTGAGCGAACTCGTGGCCGCCGCCACCGCCGCCGCCGAACTCGTCGGTGAGGTCGTCGACGATCGCGCCCGCGTCGGTCCCGCTTTCGGAGGCGACGGCGACCGTCGGCGGTCGCTCGTCGCTCACGAGCGCGACCACCTCGTACTCCTCGCCGGCCAATCTGCGCGCCCGATCCGAAAGCGTGTCGCCGTCGGCGTCCGGCACCGAGCCGACGAGCCAGCGCTCGCCGGCACGCTCGACGACCTCCTCGCGCAGTGCCTCGATCCGGGCGTCGACCACCCGATCGAGCAGCGCGTCGCGTTCGTCCTCGAGCTCCTCGATCCGGTCGTTACGCCGCTCGACCGCCGCGGGGAGGTCCGCGACCCCGATCCCGAGCTCACGGGCCGCCGACAGCGCCGCCGTCCGGGTCGCGGTGCGGTGTTCGATGGCGGCGGGACCGACCGCCAGCTCCACTCGGGTGAGTCCCTCGCCGGGGTTCGAACGCTCGAGCACGCTTACGGGACCGATCTCGCGGGTGTTCGAGACGTGCGTCCCGCCGCAGGCGGCGACGTCCCACGTCCCCTCGGAGGGGCCGATCGGGTCGCCGGCGTCGGCCTCGCCGACCGTGACGATCCGCACCCCCTCACCGTCGCCGAAGACCCCCTCCTCGGTCTTCGTGTTGAACGCGACTTCCTCGCGACTCGTCGCCTCCTCGGCGGGGACCGTCTCCCAGCTCACGGCTCGGCTCTCCCAGACCGTCCGGTTCGTGAGCCGTTCGAGCTCCACCAACACGTCGTCGTCGATCTCGGTGGAGGTCTCGAAGTCGATGCGGACCTTCTCCTCGCCGATGTCGAACCCGCCGTAGCCGAGGTCGTCGAGCAGCCGTCGTCCGGCCCCGTAGAGGACGTGGCTCGCGGTGTGTGCCCGCATGCAGTAGGTGCGGAACGCCGGATCGACCGCGCAGTCGACCCGATCGCCGGCCTCGAGGTCGGACTCCTCCTCGAGGACGTGGATCGTCTCCCCGTCGTGGGCCCGGACGTCCGAGATTCCGATCCCGCTGATCTCTCCCTTGTCGGCCGGCTGGCCGCCACTCTCGGGGTAGAAGTAGCTCCGATCGAGGACGAGCTCCCGGCCGTCGATTCGCTCGACGGTCGCCTCGAACTCCCTCACGTACGGCTCGGCGGGCGCGCGGGTGAGCGTCATCGACGGTCGTTCCCCGCGCAGGTAGTTATACTGTCGGTCGTCACTCCTCGACGCGGGCTCGCCGGCGGACGTCGCCGACCGGACGCCCGCCGACGAACGACGCCGGAACCGATCACTCGGCGAGTTCGACGTCGAGCTCGGACTCGATCTCCGCGATCAGCGAGCCGCCGACGCCCGCGCGGGCGGCCCGGCCCTGCTCGACCGCCATCAGCTGCTCCTCGGGGACGCCGAGCTCGTCGGCGAGCTCCGAGAGCTGGAGGCCGGCCTCCTGGCGCGCCTCGCTCATCCGGTCGCCGTAGCCCGAGAGGAGGTAGGGGAGCGGGTCGTCGTCGTAGTTCGTCCCCTCGCGCTCCCAGTGTGAGGAGTCGGCCTGCTGGCCGTCGCGCACCGCGGCCACGTTGCGCGCGGCACGCTGCTTCCGATCGCGCTCGTCGTTCCCGCCGCCTCCGCCGTCCTCGTTTCCGCCTCGCCTCCGCTTCGACTTCTTCTTGGCGTCGTCGTGTGGCGCACAGTCGGCACAGACCTGGAGGGTCGCGCCAGCGATCGAGGCGGTGCGAAGCGAGTCGGTGTCGGCTCCGCAGAGCTCGCACGCATCGCCGCCGTCGCCGCCGCCCGAACCGCCGGTGGAGTACTTCGCCATGCAGGCGGTAGGGCGGCTGCTCATTTGAATACCCGGTCTCGACGGGTGGCTCCCGTCTCGAACGGGCCCTTCGGAACGTGCCGAGGCCCACGGGAGGCGTCGAACGCGGAGTCTCGGCGGCGAACCGACCGAAAGGGAAGCCCTTTTATTCGACCCCGGGATACTACAGGACGCGAAAAGAGACAGCGAGCGTGGGTAGCCAAGCCAGGCCAACGGCGCAGCGTTGAGGGCGCTGTCCCGTAGGGGTCCGCCGGTTCAAATCCGGTCCCACGCATCGCACGGCGGCACACCCGCCGAAGATGCCAGGTGATTCCGTCGGAAACGCGGTCTCCGGCGGCCAGTCGGGCGACGCCCGACGTGGTCCCTCCGTGGACATCACCCACGCACAATCCTCGTGGCGCGAACCCCGACTTCCGGGGAACGGAGCCGTTCCGTATCGCGCCCGTTGCGCTCACGTTCTCCAGCTTCAGCACCGCCCACGGCGGTGGCGACACGAACGCCGAGCACGTTCCGACTGTTCGTCTTCGCCCCCGAGATCAGTGAGTTCGTATCCCGATCGGTGGCAGGGACGTTCCGTCCGCCGTCGTCGGTTCCGTCAGCGGGGACGTTCGACGCCTGGGCGATCGACCCCTCCACCCGGCGGGATCGACGGCGTCGATCGGTTCCTACTCGTCGACCAGCTTCACCGTACCGAATGTCCCGAGATCATCCGCTTCGGCCCGTCGTACGGCCTCGTATCCGTCGACGAACCCGGCACCGATGTTCGCGGGCGTATAGCCGTCGTGGACGTCCCGTGCCTCGGTCTCTACCGTGTTGAGCACGTCGATGGAGTCGGGCGTTCCGTGGCCGTTCTGGCGGTACGCGTCGATGACCAGCGTCGCCACGCCCGCGGTGATCGGACAGGACATGCTGGTGCCGCTGATACGACCGTACCACACCTCGGTGTCGTCGTCGTACGCCTGTAGCGGGTCCTCGGGTGCGAGCGTACTCATCACGAGGTTGCCGTTGGCACCGACGCCGTTACGGTAGATCCCCAGGGGATCGACGTTCCGGTTGAGACCCTCGTAGGCCGTGAACTCGACGTCGTACTCCGCGGCGACGTTGAGGAACGGTCTGATCTCGAAGTAGTACGTCTCGCCGCCCTCGATCGATCCGGAGAGCTCCTCTGGCTCGTCGAGCGTCGCGCTGCTGGCGACGATCTCGCCGTTCTCGCCGCCCTTGCGGAGGTAGAAGTCGACGTCCTCGGCGTCGGGGTCCCACGAGAGCGTCGCCTCGACGTACCCGGCCTTCGAGGGGGCGTCCCATTCGTGGAACTCGCTGCTGTCGGGTCCCACCGTCCCCGCATACGAGCCGGAATCGACCTCGGTCTCGGTTCTGTCGGCGGCGTGGTAGGCCTCGAGGTTGTCGAGTGCCTTTCGTCGATCGTAGTTCGTTTCACCGTCGTAGTCCGGCGAGCGACCGCGTGAGGAGAAGTCGGTTACGGTCTCGTCGTCGTTGGTCGCCGCCACGCCCAGAACGTGGGGTGCCTTGGCGTAGTCGTTGAGAGTGTTCGTCTCCGACCCGCTGTTGCCCGCCGAGAACAGCGGCAGGACGTTCGCGTCGAACGCCTCCCAGGAGGCGACGTTCAGCGCGTCGTCGGGGTTGAAATCGGCACCTCCCGAGGAGCCGTAGGAGTTCGAGACGAGTTGTACGTCGGTGTCACCGGCCCGTTTGCGGGCGATCATGTGATCGAACGCGGCGACCGCCTTGACCAGAAGCAGGGTCAGACCCGCGGAGTAGACGGTGAGGTCGGCGTCGGGGGCCATGCCACGAAACTCGCCGTCGCTTTGGGTCCCGTCGGCAGCGACGCTTCCGCTGGCATGGGTTCCGTGACCGTTGTCGTCGGTATCGAGGTCGCCGGCCTCCTTCCAGACCGTGTCGTCCGAGTCGCTGAGGGGATCGACGTAGCGCCAGTTGCCAACGAGGTTGCCGTCGAGGTCCGGGTGGTCACCGTCGATGCCCGTATCGATCACGACCGAGTGAACGCTTCCTCCGGTATAGCCGAGGTCGGTCTGGACCGATCCGACGCGAGTGCTGTCGCGGCCGTCGTCGTTGTAGTACTCCAGTTCGGCGTTTCGTTGTACGTATCTCACGTTCGGCCAACCCGCGACCGTCTCGATCTGGCTGCCGGTGAGCTCGGTATAGCCGATCGGAAGGACCTCGAACGCGTGGTAACCGGAATCGAGATCGAGATGTCTGAGACGGTCGACGTCCGCGTTCGTATCGAAGACCACGAGGACCTCCTGGGACGCATCGCTCGTGGTATCGAGTGCGTCGTCGATCGTGGAGGTATCGGCGGCGGCTCGGCTGGCCGGGAACAACGAGGCCACGCCGACCGCGCCTGCCGTTTTCAGTATCGTCCGTCGACGGTGTGATCTGACCATCCGCTACCGCCAACGGTCTCTTCGCCGGTAAAACTACCTATATTAATAATTTGACTTTAGATATCAAGTAACTGAATGATACGGTGACGCGTCACGGATCAGCTCCCGATTCCGGTCAGCCGGGCCTCGAACAGGTCCTCAGTTACCGGTGCTGACCGTCTCGTTGCCGACGGGGAAGTCGTCGTGGTGGACGGCGTGGACGCCCTGGTTGATGTCCGAGAGGAACGTGACCCCGTTCATCTCGACGGCCGCCCATACGTCCGGCGTTACGCCGCTGAGTCCCTCCAGACCGGACTCCGATTCGAGATCCTCCTCGACCGGTCGGGAGAAGCCCTCCTCGGTGATCGACCAGTCGGTGGCGTCGTGGTCCCTGGCGAGCCCGCCGGTCGTCCCGTCGTCCTCGCCGGCACGGATCCGGAGGAACTGAACCCCCGCGTGGTAGTGTCCTTGATGGATCCAGAACTGCTCGTCGATCTTGCCGCCGGGTTTGACGACGTGCTTCGAGACGTCACAGTTGTGCGGGCTGAGTTCGAAGTCGTCGAACTCGATGGCGGGATCGTCGTACCACGTCCAGTTCGCGAGTTCGCCCATCTCGGTGACGCCGTCGGTCTCGTGGACGCCGTCGGCGTCGATCAGGAAGACGGTACCGGTGCTATCGGGGTTGGTCTTCCCCTCGTCACCGTCGTCGTAGTCGCTCGAGGGCTCCTCGTGGCTGGCGACGACGACGCGTTTCTCCACGCTGTCGCCGTTCTCGTCCTCGACGACGTTGCCGTCCTCGTCGCGAAGCGGGACGAGCTCGGGCGCGGGCGTCACGAAGTGTCCCTGTTTCATGTCGAACTGTCCGATCTTCTCGATGTCGGACGGGTCCGAGACGTCGAGTGCGTGGATGCCTCGATCCCAGTAGGCGAGGTACAGCGTCGGTGTGCCGGTTCGCGGGTCGTCGATGACTTCGTTGTCGTGGCAGTAGTGGTCGCCGCCGGGGACGGGTACGGGCGCCGCGGCCTGCTCGCGGCCGTGGTCACCGTTGACGTTGTAGTAGTTGACCGGTTCGAGCGTCGGTTCGGCCAGCGACCGATCGAGCCTGTAGACGTACAGTCCGGCGATGCTGTCCTGGTCGATGTCCTTGTTCGCGAAGACGTAGTCCTCGCCGTCGATCCGATGCGAGAAGAGGTTGTGGATCCCCGTTGTGAAGACCTCGTTGGAGAGGGAGGCGACGGCCTCCGGGTTCTCGGGATCGGAGACGTCGACCGCGATGAGGCCACCAGTGTTTGCGCCGGTTCCGGGGTCGTCCTCGGGCTCCGACGTGCTCACGTCGCCGTAAAGCAACGTGATGGGCTGTGTACCGAGGAACACGAAATCACCGCTCTCGTTGGGTTTGACGTCCATTATCGCGGTGCCCGTGTTGTTGTTCGGGAGGAAGGAGACGACCTCCATCTCGGCGTCGTCGAGGTCTCCGGATCCGTCCGCTCGAGTGTAGTCCGTGACGTCGATGATCGCCATGCCCCGGTTCCCCGACTCGTCCTCCGAGGAGAAGACCCCGACGTAGGCGAAGTCGCGGTCGAGAGCCTCGTTCGTCCGAACCCGGATCTCGGTGATACCACCCCGATGGGGGTCCTCGGGCTGACCGCCCTCGGTCTCGGTGCCCACGTCGCCGAGGCTGTGATAGCCGACCCGGGTCGCGTTTTCGCTCGTACCCCTGGTCTCGGGTTCGGGATCATCGCCGCTCGCACGGTCGTCGTGGTCGCTCACGGCGAACTTGCTGTTGGCGCCACCGTCGCTCCGATCGTGAGCGCTCCCGACGCCGACGGCTGTGGTGACGCCGAGCGCGGCCGCCGCGCCGCGCAGAACCGTACGGCGGGTTCGCGCGCCGAGTCCGGTATCCTCTCCATCACCGCTGTCGTTCTGAACGTCGCTCGAAATGCGCATCGTGCCTGATCGTCAATGGGATAGCGACAAAAGTGATTTTCGTCGTTCGATTGAATGAACGTCCGTTTGTCATTCATCGAGCGGTACGTTCGCGTGAGCGATTCTCGGTGATCGAAGGGTGACGCCGCCAGCACCCGTTCGTGATCGCCCTCCGTCGCGTCGACGTTCAGGGTTCGGAACGACGGCCGGCGGCGTCGCGGTCCCGTCAGATCGTCGGACTCCGTTCGCAGGCCATCGGACGCTCCCTTCGATCGTCGTCTCGGCCGAGGACCTAGTGGACCGGCGCCGCTCACGCCCACGATCGGCCGATCGAGCAAGCAGTGGACGCCGTCAGGTCCTCCCGAGACATCGTAGCGCACCGCCGAGGATCGGTCGTGTCGTGCCGGTCCGCCGTCAGCGGAACGGACCCGATCGGCCAGGTCCTGCTGGCGTCGTGCTACGGTCCGTAGCCCGTCGTCGCCGTCGACCGCTACCGGGGCGCCCGCCGAGGACTGCGAGACGTTCGGAACCCGCCGTCGAGCGCACTTACGCGGCCGTCAGTCGAACGAGAACGTCGTCCTCGTCCCGTGGGTCCTCGTCGGCCAGTCCGTCGCGGTTCGAGGAGGACGCCAGTACGGTTCCGTCCGGGGCCTGGGCTACGTTACGCAGTCGGCCGAACTCGTCCTCGAGGACGTGGTGGGCCGTCGCCGTGTACGTCTCGTCGAGCCACTCCATGTCGTACCGGGTCGACTCGCCGTCCAACGGGGGCTGATCGGCGTCGGGCGGGCGAAGCGTGACGATCGCGAGATCCCTCCCCTGGAGGGTCGCTACGAGCAGACGGCTTCGCCACTCCGGAACGGCGTCGCCGGTGTAGAGGACGCAACCCGAGGGCGCCCAGGTTTCGTCCGGCCCGGTGTTGAGCAGCGGACGATCGTACTCCGGCCGGTCGACGTACCCGCTCTCGTCCTGTGCGCGTGGCCAACCGTAGTTGGCTCCCGGGGAGAGACGGTTGATCTCGTCCCGGCCGGTCGGCCCGTGGTCGGTGACCAGCGGAACGCCGTTCGGTAGCCAGTCGATGCCCTGTGGATTTCGATGGCCGTAGGTGAACGTCCGCGGATCGGCGTCCGCACCGAGCGACGGGTTCGCCGCCGCCGGAGTACCGTCCGGGGCGAGTCGCAGGACGTTTCCACCGAGTACGGCGGGGTCCTGAGCTACGTCCTCCGTCTTCGTTCCGATCGGAACCCAGAGGTCGCCCTCCGGGCCGAACTCGAGTCGGCCGCCGATCGTGTAATCACCCTCGAGACGGTCGACGAGGACCTCGATCGTCGCTTCGGGCTCCTCGGCACGAGGATCGTATCGCAGGACCCGGTTGTACGACTCCTCGCCGTGGGTGATCGTACCGTAGACGTACAGGAGGGACGGGTCCGGGAAGTCCGGATGCGGTGTGACGCCGAGGAGGTGGTCGCCGAGCCCGCGGTATCGGTCCGTTTCGGGAACGGACGTCGCATCGAGCGGGCCGACCTCGTCGTCGGCGACGGCCAGTACGTCCTCCGTCTCGAATCGCAGCAGCGTCCCGGTCCGCTCGGTGACGAAGAGTTCGCCCGTCGACGTGAACGCGAGGTCCCACGGAACGTCGAGGTTCACGACGAGTTCGGTCGACGCGATGTCCGCCTCGAGCGGTGATTTCGCCGTCGGCAGCCAGTCCTCCTGGATCGCCGACTCCGACGAGTTCGTAGCGTTCGTGGCGTTCGGGGAACTGCGGTTACTCGCCGAGTCGTTCGAGGACCCATCCGCCGGTTCCCGGGTGGTACAGCCACCACCGAGAAGCCCCCCCACTACAGCGAGCACCCGCCGTCGTGTCGACGACGTCCGATCCGGTTCCATTGCCCGAGAGAAACGACCGCACTCACGTAACCTCCTCGATGAGGTTTCCTCCTCGCGTCTCCCGTATCGTCCACGGCGTTCGTTCGTCGAAGGCGTCTCCAGGATTGCCGTGACTACGGGGACCGGAAGCCGTGACGAGATCCGACCGACGGATCGAACGACCCGAGTGCGATTCGTCGGGACGGCACCCAAACCACCCGAACCGGCCGTGCCGTCGCTTCCTCGCGGCTGACGGGTCCGGTTTCAGTAGTACTCGAGCAGCTCTGACGGCGTGATGGGGACCAGTCCGCTGCCGTAGCTGTTGTCCTCGATCCGATCGAGCTGGGCCTCGAAGTCCTCGACGGCCATCCCTTCCTCGCCGACCTCCTCGAAGTAGGGGACGACCACCTGGTTGTGGATGTCCGCCCGGAGGATCGCCGCACGGCTGCTGTCGTAGTCGCCGCCGTTGATCGCGGAGACGGTGTGGCGGCCCGTCGGGGGGATGCCGCTCGAGTTCCCGCCGAAGAGGAAACCCAGCTCGTGTGTATCGCGGAGGACGTTCAGCGTGTCCGTGTTCATCGTGTTGTACGGCGCGAAGAAGTGCCGCGAACCGTCCTCGAAGCCGCGGTTCGCGAGATAGTCGCGGTTGTTCTCGATGACGCGGCGCTGTTCCTCGGCGTCGAGCTGCGGGAGCCGGCCGGCGTGCTGGGGGAACGAACAGACCTCCCAGCCGGCGTCGCGCATCTCGCGGAGCTGATCGATCGAGAGCCGGCCGGAACGATTGAGCAGATCCTGTGAGACCGCCGCGACGCCGGTCCAGCCGCGCTCCTCGAGCAGCGGGAAGACGGTCTCGTAGTGGGACTCGAGTCCGCCGTAGAACGCCATGATGACGTTGCTCTCGTCGCGCGCGGGCGTCGCGCGGAAGTCGTCGACCCAGTACTGGATCGGACCGCCGTCGGGGGCGACCATCTCGAGGCGGACCTCCTGGACCCGTTCGAAGTTCGGGCTCCCGATCCCGCGGGTGTAGCCGAAGTCCACGCGGAACCAGTCGTCGACCCCGGGTGGGAGGTGACGGGTGCTCACGACCCGATCGCTGCTCCCGGGAGCCCGGACGTCGAGCTGTAGCCGTCCGCCGACCGGAGCGGCGACCTTCACCGCCATCGAGAGGTACTGATCCGAGAAGTCGAGCGGCGAGGCGGCCGCCCAGGCGATCGTCGCGACGTCGCTCTCGCTCTCGACGCGCAGCGAGTGTTCGCCTACCACGGCCTCGCTGTCGTCGGGGGTGATCTGGACGTCGCCGCCGGCGAACCAGCCGCCGCCGTCCTGGAAGTCGTCGATCAGCTCCCCGTAGTCGATCGCCGCCGCTGCTGCGCTGCTCTCGTTCTCCTCGCCGCCGTCGCTCTCGTTCCCGCTCTCGTTTCCGGTACCGTTGCTCTCGTTTCCGGTACCGTTCCCGTTTCCGGTGCCGTCGCTCTCGTCTCCGTTCCCGTCCGAGCCGTCATTCATACAGCCTGCCAGGGCTACGGAGGCCGCGCCGACGGTCCCCAGAAACGCCCGCCGGGAAAACGGTCCCCGTCCGTCATCGTTGCCTCGATGGCCCCTCGTATTTCTCGTCGGTTCCATGAATACTATCGACTCGATAGAGCGGTCTGATCGATGTAGTTCTGTCGGCCGAATCTCGTTACGTGTGAGAACGCCTATACTGGTGACTACCCTCTATGCGCGTATGCAACAGCAGGTCCGAGGCCACGTGCCGGCGCTCACCGGCGTCCTGACCGCCGTCTCGCTCGCGCTCGTCTTCGGAGCCGCCCTCGGGTACGTCCCCGCCACCGTCGTTCCCGAGGCGCCCGGCTGGCTCGTCGACGCGATCCCGACCGTCAACGCCGCCATCAGCGCGAGCGCCATCCTCACGATCAGCCTCGGCTGGCACTGGATCCGCACGGGGCGAGTCGAACGTCACCGCGTCGCGATGATCGTCTCGACCGTCCTGTTCGTCGGTTTCCTCGGGCTCTACCTCTACCGCCTAACGCTGCTGGGTGGCCCGGAGCCGTTTCCTGGTCCCGAGACGGTCTATCGGTTCGTCTACCTCCCGCTGCTGGGAGTCCACATCCTGCTCGCGGTGGTCTGCATCCCGCTGCTCTACTACGTGTTGCTGCTCGCGGCCACTCGATCGGTTCGGGAGCTACGCCGAACGTCGCACGCGCGGGTCGGTCGCGTCGCCGCCTCGCTGTGGCTGATCTCCTTCTCCCTCGGCATCGCGGTGTACGCCCTCCTCCACGGCGTCTACTGACGTCCGGAACGCCGCGGGAACGGGCGGATCACACGTCCACCGATCGAGGCCCCATCGAACGCCGTCGGGACGAATTCGGATCGGCGCCGAAGTCGTTCGATCCGCACCTCAGTACCCCTCGAGCGCCTCGATCAGCGTCGCGTGGTCGACGCGATCGGTTCGGCGCTCGTACTCGCATGCCACCGCGAGCACCGTCGTCTCCTCCCAGGCGCGGCCGACGAACTCGACCGCCGTCGGGAGGCCGCGTTCGCCGAACCCGTTCGGCGTCGTGACGCCCGGGAGGCCGGTCACGTTCGCGGCAGCGTTCACCGGCGGCGACGCGAACTGGCCGAAGTACTCGGTCAGCGACTCCTCGATCGGATTCGCCACGGATCCGCGCGCCGGCGCCACGAGCGCGTCGTACTCGGCGAGCAGGGCGTCGAGTTCGCGTTGGGCCCTCGTTCGGACGCGATTGGCGTTGACGTAGTCCCTCGCGAGGACGACCGTCGCGCGGTAGCTCCCGAGCTGGTGGGTCCCGTCATCGAGTTCGTGGACCGCGCCGCTCTCGATCAGGTCCTCGAACGCCGCGGCGGCCTCGGCGTCGATGATCGTCCCCGCCATGGCGGCGAACGGGAGGTCGGGAAGCGAGACGCGCTCGACCGTCGCGAACTCCTCGAGCGTCCCGAGCGTGCGCTCGAAGTTCTCCCGGACGGCCGCCTGTTCGTCCTCGCCCGCCCCCTCGGGGACCGCGACGCGAAAACCGCTCCGTCGGTCGGTCCCGCCGAGACCCCGTTTCGACGACGGCGCCGATCGTCCTCGTCCGGTCTCGCCGGGTTCGGCCATCGCCCGCAGCACGTGCTCACAGCCGCCCACGGCCCGGCACATCGGCCCGACCTTGTCCATCGTCCACGACAGCGCCATCACGCCGTCGCGGCTCACCCGATCGTAGGTCGGCCGAACCGCGTTGACCCCCGAGAACGCCGCGGGCGTGTTGAGCGACCCCCACGTCTCCGTACCGATCGCGAAGCCGACGAGACCGGCCGCCACCGCGGCGGCGGAGCCGCTCGAGGAGCCGCCGCTCCAGGCGTCGACGTTCCAGGGGTTCCGCCCGGGACCGGTGAACGAGGCGTTCGCGCTGTCGTAGCCGAACCCGCCGGCGAGTTCGACCATGGCGAGCTTTCCGACCAACACGGCGCCGGCCTCCTCGAGCCGCGTCACGACGGCTGCGTCCTCGTCGATCTCCTGATCGCGATACGGTTCGGCGCCCCACGTCGTCGGGTACCCCTCGGTCGCGACGAGGTCCTTCACCCCGTACGGGATCCCGTGGAGCGGGCCGCGGTCGTCGCCGGCCTCGAGTTCGTCGTCGAGTCGATCGGCCGTCTCGAGCGCCCGTTCACGCGTGACCGTCACGACGGCGTTCAGCTCGGGTCCGATCCGTTCGAGGCGATCCAGGTACGCCTCGGTGAGCTCCCTGACGGTGAACTCGCCCTCCCGAAGCCGCCGACCCAGATCGTCGACCGAGCCAACGAGGATCTCGTCGGCGATCACCGGTCGTCACCTCGGGCCCGATACGCGCTGAACCCGTAGGCCGGCTCGTCCGCGTTCTCGAGGCCGACCTCCCGGAAGGCGGCCGCCGAGTCGAGCGACCCCTCGATCCCCTCGCGGATCACGTCGAGGTCCTCGTCCTCGAACCGATCGCCGTAGTTCGCGACGACGTACGCGAGCAGCGCCTCCGCGGGGTCGAGCTCCGCCGTGGCCCCTGGTTCGGTCGGTCGTTCCTCGGACTCGTCCGCCGCGTCGGCGTTCGTCGCGCTCGCGACCGCCGTCGCGCCCAGCAGCGCGAGAAAGGTCCGCCGTCGGGTCATCGCGACTTCCTCGTCGATACGGTGGCTCGTGGTATCATGCGACGAGCCTCGGGTTCGTCGGTGACCCCGATAAACGTTGCCACGATAGGGGCCCGCTCGGTGAAACGGATGCGGGATTCGACCGTCGTGTCCGTCAGTCGTCGGCGGGCAGCGACGACTCCGAGATCGACGGTCGCTCGACCTCGCGGTCGGACGCCTCGCCCTCGATGTCGTAGGGGTACTCGCCGGTGACACAGCCCAGACAGAGGTCCTCCCGGACCTCGCCGAGCGCGTCGGCGACGGCGTCGACCGAGAGGTACGCTAGGCTGTCCGCGCCGATCTCCTCGCGGATCTCCTCGGTCGATCGGTCGGCGGCGATGAGCTCCTCGCGCGAGGCCATATCGATCCCCATGTAGCAGGGGGCGACGATCTGCGGGGCGCCGATCCGCATGTGGACCTCCTCGGCGCCGGCCTCCCGGAGCAACGCCACGAGCTGGTTCGACGTCGTCCCGCGAACGATGCTGTCGTCGATCAGCGTCACCGTCCGGCCCTCGACGGTGCTCTTGATCGGGTTGAGCTTCAACCGAACGGCGCGCTCGCGTTCGTCCTGGGTCGGCATGATGAACGTCCGGCCGACGTACCGGTTCTTCATCAGGCCCTCGGCGAACTCGACGCCCTCCGACGCCTCGGCGTAGCCGCTCGCGAACGCCCGTCCCGAGTCCGGAACCGGCATCACCACGTCGGTGTCGACGCTGCTCTCCTCCCAGAGCCGTCGACCGAGCTCGCGGCGGGCCTCGTAGACGAGGGTACCGTCGATCACGGAGTCCGGTCGGGCGAAGTAGACGTGCTCGAAGAAGCAGTGGGCGGTGTTCTCCCGGTCGACGAGCCGGTGGGAGTCGAACCCCTCGCCGTCCTCGTGGAGGACGACCAGTTCGCCGGGACGGACGTCACGCACCAGCTCGCCGTCGAGCGTGTCGATCGCGGCGGACTCGCTCGCCAGCACGTAGCCGTCCTCGAGCTTTCCGATGCAGAGCGGCCGGTTCCCCTCGGGGTCGCGCACGCCCAACACGGTCTCGTCGTGCATGATCGTCAGCGAGTACGAGCCGTGGACCCGCCCCATCGTCCGCTTCACCGCGCGGATGAGATCCTCCTCCAGTAGGTTCCGTGCCAGGTCGTGGGCGATCACCTCGGTGTCGCCGTCGCTCGTGAAGGCGTGACCGAGGTTCTCCAGTTCCTCGCGGAGCTCGTCGGCGTTGACGAGGTTGCCGTTGTGGCTGAGCCCCAGCGACCCGCTCTTGAACGAGACCGAAAACGGCTGGGCACAGGAGCGGTCGAGCCCGCCCGAGGTGGGGTAGCGGACGTGACCGATCCCCGCCGATCCGTTCAGCGCGTCGAGGTCCTCCTGGGAGAAGGCGTCACCGACCAGTCCCCGCTCGACGTGGCCGTGCTGCTGGAACCCGTCGTGAGTGACGATGCCTGCCGATTCCTGTCCGCGGTGCTGGAGCGCGTACAGCGAGTAGTACAGCGGCAGTGCTGCACCGCGCTCGGCGAAGGAGACGCCGACGACCCCGCATTTCTCCGTCGGACCGCCCGCGTCGAACGTTCGCCCGGTGTCCATATCAACGACTCGTCGTCCATCGGTAAAAATCTCGCGTAGCTGGATTCCCGTTCCGTGACCGTGGCGAATCTATACACGGTCGTGCATATTTCGTCGGCAAACGCGCGGCCGTCGCTACGCCGAAGAGAGCGGAGAGAGGAGAGGCGGTCAGTGCTCAGTTGTCGCCGGTCTTCGACTGCCAGGCGTAGCCGCGTTGCTTCTTCGACTTGCCGAACCCGCACGACGAACACTCCTTCTTCTTGGAGTGATACGACTTCTCGCCACAGCGTCGGCACTTGACGTGCGTCGTGATGTTCTTCTTCCCTTGGCTCGGGGTTCCTGCGCCAGTCATGGAGTTATCGAGACCACGTTATCGCCGCGTATAATGGTTGTGTTGTCCTCGTCCTCGATGACGACGTTCATGTGCTGGTCGTACCCGGTGAGCGTGCCGTCGAACTCCTCGCCGTCCTTCAGGCGGACCGTCACGGGATCGCCGATCGCGGCCTCGAGCACGTCAAGCGGTCGTCCACTCATACCCCTACGCGCACCCGATTCTCACTTAAACGTACCGAAAGGAGCGGTCCCGCTCGGCACGGGAACGACCCGGCTCCGGCGTCCAAAACGGCTAAGTGTTCGGTCGGTCCATTCGTGACCATGGGAGAGAAGAAGACTACGGTTTTCGAGATCAACGTCGAGAACCTCGAGTTCAGTCCTAGCGCCAGCGGCCTCGATCGGATGCTCGGTGCCACGGGTAACGAGAACGACGAGGAATCGACCGGTCCCTCGCTCGGCCTGTTCGGCTCCGAGGACGACGGAGTCGATGAGGACGTCGAGATCGACGACGAGGCAGCGACCGAGGTCGACGTCGAGGACGCCGAGGACGCCGAGGACGCCGAGGACGCCGACGTCGAGGACGGAGGCGGCGGGATCGGTATGGTCATCGGTCTGCTTTTCCTGCTGGTCGTCGCCGTGGTCGCGAAGAAGTTCGTCCTCGACTCCGAGACCGAGGAGTACGAGGAGGTCGAACTCTCCGACTACGAGAGCTAGTCTCCGAGAGTCCGAAGCATTTTCTCCGCGCGAATCGAACGTCGGGTCGTGAATCTCCTTCGAACTCTCCGGACGATCTCGGGGGCTTCTGGCGAGGGGCCGGTCGACTGGGACGCCGTCGCGGCGGCGGCGAAGAACGCGACGCCGCCCGGTTCGGTCGATCTCACCCCGACGGAGATCGAGGGGTATCGCGCCGACGTGCGGGCCGCCCGCTCGGCGATCCGTGAGGTCGCGGTCGTCTCGTTCGACCTGCCGCGGACGATCGAGATCCAGAACCGTCACCACTGGATCGACGCCAACGTCTCGACGTTTCGGCGGGTGATGGCCCCCCTCGAGAGCCGCACCGACGCGATCTTTCCGGGCGCCGCTCGCGTGCTCAACACCGCCTCGACGACGCTGATGCTCTCGTTTCTCGGCAAGAACGTCCTCGGCCAGTACGACCCTCTCCTGCTGGCCGACGGCGACCAGGAGCACGCGCTCTACTTCGTCCACCCGAACATCCGCCAGGTCGCTCGCGAACTCGACGTCGACGAGGCGCGCTTTCGCCGGTGGATCGCCTTCCACGAGGTGACCCACGCCGCGGAGTTCGGCGCCGCTCCGTGGCTCCCCTCGTACCTCGAGTCTCAGATGGAACGCGGCGTCGAGTCGCTCGCGGGGGGCGCGTTCGACCGGACGGCGTTTCGCGAGCTCGACGCCGCGATGACGGCCGTCGAGGGGTACGCCGAACTCCTCATGGACCGGGCGTTCGACGACGAGTACGAGGACCTCCGCGAGAAGGTCGAGGCCCGACGTCGGGGTCGGGGCCCGATCGCACGACTCGTCCGTCGGCTGCTCGGCCTCGGGTTGAAGCGTCGCCAGTACGAGCGCGGCAAGGCCTTCTTCGAGGCGGTCGCGGACGCCCGCGGCATCGAGGGCGCGAGCGTCGTCTGGGAGTCCCCAGACCACCTGCCGACGAACGACGAACTCGACCACCCGGAGAGATGGCTCGCGCGCGTCGATTAACGCCCCATCCGGAGCAGGTACCACATCAGACCGGCCCCGACGACGAGGCCCCCTAACACCACGACCGCGGTCTGGAGGAGGGTGGCCCCGCCCGAGATCGCCATCAGGCCGGCCGAGGCGCCGACGAGGGCGACGAACCCGGCGTACAGCCGCTGGGTGCCGGCGCGTCGCTCCTCGTCGCTCATCGGTCCGACCATCACAGTCCCCGAGCGACGCTGACGTGCATCGAGACGAACCGCCAGTCGGCGTCGCCTCCGTCCCCGCGACGCTCGAGACAGCCGCTCCAGCGGGTGTCGAAGTCGTGCCGATCGCCGTCGGCGGTCGTCCAGGCCATCCGGACGTCGTCGCCGAACCAGGCGGTCCGCTCGCGTTCGGTCACGACGAGGTCGCGGCTCTCGACCGTCCAGTCGTCGGTCGTCTCCGTCTGCTCGCGAAGGCCGTCCTCGATCTCCTCGTAGCCGTCGAGGCGCTCGGAGATGCCGAACTTCAGCGCACCCTCCTCCTCGGCGAAGTACGGGTGGAGGGGCTCGCCGGCGCGGAGCGCGTCGTAGTACTCGAGAAGCGTGCTCTCGGCGTCCATGTCGGATCGTCGGCCCGCGCGGACTTAACCTACTGGAACCCGCGGTCGACCTCGTCGCTCTCGATCAACTCGTCAAGTTCGGCGTCGAGCAGCGACTCGGCCTCCTCGAAGCTTTCCGCGAGACGGTCGAGGCTCTCGGGGCGGCCGTAGCCGTCGTACTCCATCGGGCCGAACGCGGGGCTCTCGACCGCATCCATCACGTCCTCGAACAGCGCGTCGGGCGTCGTCGGCGCGTCGGCGTGGGCCCTGATTGTCTCCTCGAGGCGTCTCGCACGTACCTTCGCCTCCTCCTCGTCGCCGGGTGCGGACCGGACGGCGAAGCGACCCTCGCCCTCGGTCGGTAGGAACGAACCGATCTCGTCGTCGAGGCGGCGTGCCACCCGCGTGCCGACGCCCTCGACCGAGAAGGGGTTTCTCGCGTACGTCTTGATCTGGTAGACGCCGGCTCGCGGGTGGCCGAGATAGAGGTCCGTGCCGAGCCCATCCGCGCGTTTCCCGCCGGCCGCCCGCCAGCCGTCGGGGTCCTCGCCCGACTCGACGACGTCCTGCACGATGCTAGGTCACTCGCGAATCCGCATGCCGGCCGTTCTCCGCCGACCGGCAAGCGGGTGTCGGCCAGGCTCCGCACTCGCTCGGGTCGACATCTGCAGCCGAAACGGTTTATTCGCTGTACGAATAACGTGAGGGGTATGTCAGGTCTGGGATCGGCCTACTCGCAGAAGGCCTACGCGTACGTCACGAGACGGACCGACGAGGAGGGAGACCAGCTACTGGTGTTCCGCGAGCGCGCCGATCCGGACGCCGGCGTCCAGGTTCCGAAGGGCGGCATCGACCGCCACGAGACCCCCGAGGTCGCCGTCCGGCGTGAGCTTCGTGAGGAGTCGGGGATCGCCCACGACTCGCCGGTGTTCCACCTCGCCTCCGACCGGTGGCGCCGCCCGGACGGGAAACGCGTCGCGCGGCACTTCTTTCACATGCACGTCGAGGAGTCGCGCGACGAGTGGGCCCACGAGGTGAGCAGCGGCGACGAGGACGACGGGCTGATCTACGACCTCTCCTGGCGACCGCTGCCGCTCTCGAACGGCCTGGCGAAGGGGATGCACGCCTACGTCCCGCTGTTAGGGCGGTAACCGACAGCGTTTTTCGCGGCGCCGGCCTGGTTCGACCGTGCAGATACGCGGAACCGTCATCGACCCCGGCGAGCGACGGAGCGTTTCGACGCAGTACGGTGAACGGGAACTCGCCGAGCCGCTCGTCCGGATCGATGACGTGAAGGGACGCGACACCACGCAGGGGGCCGAGGATCGACGGAAATCCTCCGGAAGTGAGCGGCGTGGAGCTTCGCGATCCTCGTCGGATCCGGAATCCGACGGCGGAGTGGAACGCCTCGAAGGCGAGCGATCGGAGGTCATCGGCAGGGAGTTCACGGTCACGCTCTGGGGAAAGTGGGTCGAGACGGCCGAGCTGCTGGAGCCGGGGATGGAGCTGCTGGTCACCGACGTCGAGGAGACGGAGTTCCGTGGCGAGCGCGGTTATGCCACGTCGAAAGGGTCGTACGTCGTCCTCGAGCCGGACTTCCTCGTCAACGTCACCGACGTCCGCTCGTGGGTGCAGTGTCCCCGGATGTACTACCTGAACAAGCTCTCGGGCGTGCCGCTCAACTACCCCGTCGTGAAGGGGACCATCGTCCACGAGGTGTTCGGCGACCTGCTCCGTGGCCGGGAGTTCGACGCCGCGGTCGAGGACCGGGTCGCCGAGGCGGGTCTCGAACTCGGGCTGCTGGAGAAGTCGGCCGCGGAGGTCGAGGCCGACGTCCGCGCGAACGCCCGCGCGATCGACGGCTGGCTCTCGCAGGGGACCTTGGGGGAGGAGGACGACTGGCGGAGCGAGTACACGCTGATCAGCGAGCGCTTCGGCATCAAGGGCCGGGCTGACGCGCTCCGGCGGGGGATGCCCGTCGAGCTGAAGACGGGGAAGAACACCAATCGCGATCCGCGCTTCCAGGACAAGATCCAGGCCGCCTGCTACGCGCTGTTGCTCGAGGAGCGCGGCGGCGTGGACAGCGAGACGTCTTCGACGTCTCGGGCAGCCGGAGCCAACGGCTCCGGCGATAGCGCGGGACGAGGTCCCGCTGGCAGCCGGACGGCGTCCGGCGACACGGAGCCGCCAGACACCGGTACGCTTCTGTATACGAAGAACTCCGCACTCGACCGGAACGAGGCGACGGGCGACCTCTCGCCGGCCAAGGAGTTCTCGATCGGACACGGGCTGCTCGAGTTCGTCGTTCGGACGCGAAACGAGATCGCCGCCATGGAGCACGGCTTCGGCGTGCCGACGGGCTACGAGGCCGACGCCAAATGCGAGTACTGCTTCGAGCAGGACACCTGCATGGTGGTCTCCGGACGCCTCGACCAGGAGTCGAAGGCCGGGAAGATCGCGAGTGCCCTCCCCGAGCACGAGCGCGAGTACTTCGATCGGACCTACCGCCTGATCGAGGAGGAACGCCGCGAGACCCACCGCGAGTACGCGAAGCTCTGGGAACAGACCCCCCAGGAGCGCGCCGACGACGACCGCGCGCTGATCGGCCTCGAGCCCGTCAGCGAGACGATGCGCGAGGACGGCCGCTGGGAGCTTCGCGCCCGCGGCTCCGGTGCCGTCTCGAAGCTCCGCGAGGGCGACGTGGCGCTCGCGAGCGACGGCGATCCCATCCGAGGCCACGCGGAGCTCGCGCGAATCGAGCGCCTGGGCGAGGAGGTCGTCGTCGCGACCGACGAGCCGGTTCCGCTGAGACGGCTCGACGTCTATCCCTCGGACATGAGTTCTGACGGGATGCTCACGGCGCTCCACGACGCGCTGTTGAAGGGCGACCCCCGCAGGAAGGCGGTGCTGTTCGGCGAGGAGGCGCCCGAGTTCGGCGAGAGCGAGGAGACGTTCATCGGGAACAACGCCTCCCAGGACGAGGCCGTCAGACAAGCCGTCGCCGCCGAGGACTTCGCGCTGATCCACGGCCCGCCGGGAACCGGGAAGACCTACACCATCGCCCGGACGATCCGCGCGCTGGTCGAGCGCGGCGACCGAGTGCTGCTGTCGGCCTTTACGAACCGCGCGGTCGACAACGCGCTGGAGGCGCTTCGCGACCAGGGCTTCACGGAGTTCGTCCGCTTCGGCACCGAACACGGGGTGCGCCCGGACATGCAGCCGTTCCTGCTCGAGCGTCGGGGCGATCCCGAGGAGCGAGCACGGGAGCTGCGCGAGGCGTCCGTCGTGGCCGCGACGACCGCGAGCTGTGGCTCGCGGATCATGCGCGAGCAGGAGTTCGACGTCGCGCTGGTCGACGAGGCCTCCCAGCTCACGGAGCCCGCGACGCTCGCGGCGATCAATCGAGCGAAACGGTTCGTCCTCGTCGGCGACCATCACCAGCTCCCGCCCGTGGTCCGCACGGAGAACGAGCTCTCGCGGTCGCTGTTCGAGCGGTTGATCGAAACCCACCCCGAGGCGGGTGTGATGCTCGATCGCCAGTACCGCATGGCCCAGCGGATCCAGTCCTTTTCCTCGCGTGAGTTCTACGACGGGAAGCTCCGGCCGGCGACGGGAGCAGTCGCCCGCCAGCGGATCGACGACCTCGAGAGCGTCTCGTTCGAGGCGCTCCCCGAAGCCCTCAGAGAGCGAGCGTCGTTCGTCGACGTCGAGGGCGACGACGGGAGACACACCGACGAACGGGAAGCGGGGCGGATCGCCGAACTCGTCGAGCGGTTCGCCGAAGCGGGCGTCGACCCGGCCGACATCGGCGTCATCGCACCCTTCCGCGCGCAGGTGACGACGATCGACGGACGGGTACCCGAGGCGGTGACGGTCGACACCGTCGATCGGTTTCAGGGATCGAGCAAGGAGGTCGTGATCGTCTCGCTGGTCGCGAGCGATTCCGCCGACATGGAGGGACCGATCTTCGACGACTACCGCCGGGTGAACGTCGCACTGACCCGGGCGAAGAAGTCGCTCGTCCTCGTCGGAACGGGCGACGCGCTCCGGTCTGACGACCTCTACGGGCGGATCGTCGACTGGGCAGAGCGATGATCGACCCACCAGTTCGGTCCACCCGACACGAGACACGGCTCCGTCTCTAGCTTATCACGACCGGTGACGTACGTACAGCCGTAGTGAACGGCAATGGAAAGTAGAGCAACTGGAGTGAACCCGGCGCGGATAGCGGAGCTCAGTGACGACGCGGACGCCTTTCTCCTCGACGTCCGGCGCGAGCGCGACTACGAGAAGTGGCACATCGACGGGGCGTACAACGTCCCGCTCTACGACCAGCTCCTCGCAAAGGACTACGACGGGCTCGAGGCAGCGATCGAGACGGGCGAGATCCCCGCGGACGTGCCGGTGTACGTCGTCTGCGTGGCGGGGGTGACCTCCGCCCGCGCGGCCGACTTCCTCCGCGAACGGGGCTACGACGCCGCCTCGATGACCGACGGGATGCGGGGCTGGGGACGGGTCCACCAGTCCTACGAGATCGGGAGTGTCGACGGCGTGGTACAGGTCGTCCGTCCGGGGACGGGCTGTCTCTCGTACGTCGTCCACGACGACGGCGAGGCGGTCGTAGTCGATCCCAGCCTCTACGTCCAGGAGTACGTCGACATCGCGCGCGAGCGTGACCTCGAGATCGTCGGCGTCGTCGATACTCACGCCCACGCGGATCACGTCAGCGGCGGCCGCAGACTCGCCGCCGAACTGACCGTTCCCTACCTCCTCCACGAGGCCGACGGCGGGCATCTCGACTGGTACGTCTCGATCGAGGGCGGCGACCGGATCGCCGTCGGCGAACGTGCTCTCGAGGTGGTCCACACGCCCGGCCACACGCCGGGCAGCGTCTCGCTGCGTTTCGGAAACGCGCTCCTCTCGGGTGATACGCTGTTCGTCCGGAGCGTCGGTCGGCCCGACCTCGAGGACGATGACGAGGCCGCGGTTCGGCGGGCCGCGGCGCGGCTGTTCGCCACTCTGCGAGAGATAGCCGCTATGCCCGAGGAAACCCTCGTCCTCCCGGGCCACTTCGGCAGCGAGACCGACCGTCCGTTGGCGACGACGCTCGGCGAGCTCCGCACGACGAACGATTTACTGGCTATCGATAGCGAGGCGGCGTTCGTCGAGCGCGTCGTCGAGGGTCTCGGAGAGACGCCGGCGAACTACCGACGCATCAAGCGGGTCAACTGGGGACTGGAACCGCTCGGCGAGGAGACCGCACGGCTCGAACTCGGGCCGAACAACTGCGCTGCGAACTAACGCTCGTCTCGAACCGGTCGTCGGAACCTCTCGGATTCGTCGACCGAACGACCGTCGATCGCTCGATCAGTTACCGAGGACGGCCGCGTCCTCGCCGATCGTCTCGAGCACCCGGTCGTGGAACTCCTTGAGCACGGCGCTCTCGTCCTCCGCGAGGACGACGTCGCTCGCCGACAGCGTTGCCAGGCCGAAGGAGAGCGGCGACGGCGAGTCGACGCGCTCGCGTTCGATCGTTAGTTCGCCGTCGCGAATCGACCGCAGAACGTCTCCGATCGCCGAGACGGAGAGTTTGTCCTCGAGGATCTCGCGGTAGGTCTCCTCAAGGACGGCGAACTCCTCGAGGTCGCCCGCGAACCCCAGCAGCATCTCGCTCGAGACCTGCTGTTGGCTCGCCGATTTCTCGTAGCCCTTGTAGCGTTTCAGGATCATCAGCGACCGGGTGGCGTTGATTCGGAAGTACCGCTGGAGGAGGTCGGTTCCCGCGAGGCTCTCGCGGAGCAGCCCCCGGACGTTCTCGGGATCGAGTCCCTCGATCAGTCCTACGAGATCGACCTTCCGGTTGAGCGGCATCGACAGCGCGAAGCCGTTGTCCGCGACGGCGACGTTGACGTTCGCGTTCGCCGACTGGGCACACCGATAGGCCAGCAGCCTGGAGAACCCCTCGTTGAACCGTCGGCCGTAGTTCGAGCGGACGTAGTAGCGGCGTTTGTACTCGTCGCGGTCGTGCTCCTCCTCGATCGCCAGCCGCTCGTCGGTGCTCACGCTCTCGAGGCCGGCGTAACGCACCTGCTCGTCGAACATCCGGGTGATCGCGCGGACGCTGTGGTCGTCGATCGGGAACTCCCGGAGCCAGTTTCGCACCGCCGGCGGCCCGCCGGCCCCGTAGTGCTCCGTCAGTTCGCGATTGAACCCGAGGATCTCGCAGGCGAGGTCGTACGAGAGCGGCAGGCGTTCGGAGAACCAGGAGGGGACCGTCGGCCGTGCGTTCGTCCGGTCGACGTACACTTTCGACCCCCTCCTGTACCGGAACTCGAAGTGCTGGCCGCCCAGAACGAACACGTCGCCGGGATCGAGCGTGTCGAGGTAGCTCTCGTCGAGATCGCCGACCCGCTCGTTCTCTCCGCGGGTGAGGACGGTGCACGTGAAGCTGTCGGGGATCGTCCCGATGTTCGTCATGTAGATCACGCGGGCGAGCCGGCCGCGCTTGCCGATCAGCGGCTCGCCGACGGGATGTTCGGGGTAATGGTGCTGGCCGTCGGGCGGGTCGTTCTCGTCGCGCCAGATCTTCGCGTAGACGTTCCTCTCCTCGAGTCCCTCGTACTCCGCCGTCAGATAGCGCATCAGCGACTCGTACTGTCGATCGGGGAAGTCGCGGTAGGGGTAGGCCCGCTTCAGCGTGGCCTTCACCTCGCGCTCGGGGCGTATTTGGGCGATCGCCATGCCGTAGACGTGCTGGGCGGCGACGTCCGTGGCGTTCTCGGGGACGAACACCCGGTCGACGAACCCCTCCTCGGCCTTCCGGAGCATCACCGCACACTCGATCAGCTCGTCGCGATCCAGCGCGATCACCCGCCCCGTGACGGTTCGGCCCAGCCGGTGTCCCGCCCGGCCCACACGCTGGAGCAGCGAGGCCACCGACTTGGGCGAGCCGACCTGTACGACGAGGTCGACGTGGGGCATGTCGATGCCGAGCTCGAGGCTCGTGGAGGTGGTCACCACGTCCAGTTCGCCCGCTTTCAGCCCCTCCTCGACGCGCTGGCGCGACTCCCGCGAGAGGCTACCGTGGTGACAGCCCGAGTTCGACTCGTCGTAGCCGGGACGCTCGCGGAGGTTCTGGAGGACGCGCTCGGCGCCCGAGCGTGTGTTCGTGAAGACGATGGTGTTGGTGTGCTCGCCGATCAGCCCGTCGAGTTCGTCGTAGAACCGCTCCTGGACGAGTTCCCTGGGCGTGTGAATCAGGTCGTCCGTCGGACAGGCGAGCTCGACGTCGTACTCGCGGACGAACCGGGTGTCGACGATCTCGTACTCGCGCGGCTCCATCTCCCCCGATTCTCCCTCCTCGCAGCCGACGAGGAACTCCGCCATCGTCTCCAACGGCTCGACCGTCGCCGAGCAGCCGATCCGTGTCGGCGAGCGTTCCGCGAGGTTCTCGAGGCGTTCGAGGCTCACCGAGAGGTGCGTACCGCGCTTGTTCTCCGCGAGGCTGTGGATCTCGTCGACGATCACGTACTCGACGGTTCGGAGCTTCTCGCGGAACTTCGGGGAGTTGAGCAGGATGGCGAGCGTTTCGGGGGTGGTGTTCAGGATGTGTGGCGTCTCCTCGAGCATCCGCTGGCGCTCGCTCGATGGGGTGTCGCCGTGGCGGATCGCGTGGCGGATCTCCGTCGACTCGCCGCGCTCCTCGAGGATCTCCGCGACGCCGCTGAGCGGCTCGTCGAGGTTGCGCCCGATGTCGTTCGCGAGCGACTTCAGCGGCGAGACGTACAGACAGTAGACCGAGTTCTCGAGCCCGCCGCCGTTCTCGTCGTTGTCGTCCTCGTCGCCATCGGTTCCGCTCTCGTCGTTACCTTCGTCCGGAGTGGCGTCCTCGTTCGCTCGCTCTCCGGATCGTTCGCGGACGAACAGCTCGTTGATGATCGCGGCGAAGCTCGCGAGCGTCTTGCCGCTGCCGGTCGGCGAACAGATGAGGACGTTCTCGCGTCCGTGGATCGCCGGGATCGCCTCCTTCTGTGGTGGCGTGAAGAACCCCCCGTTCTCCGGGACGAACGCGCCGAACTCGCGGAGCCACCACTCTCGAACCGCGGGTTCGAACAGTTCGAGGACCTCCCGGTCGTCGACCTCGACCGCGTCGGGGTCGAACGGGAGGCCGTCGACGCCCGCCGGCGTCTCGTCCCCGTCCATCGGCTCTCCCTCGGGGTCGGACGGGTAAGTGGGTTGGGTGAGCAGGGTGGAAGTGAACGGGCGATCGCGCTCGGGACGAACGGTACGTGGCGGCCCCGAAGGCGTTAACCGTCGGCTCGTCGCAGACGTTCGCATGCGCATCACCTTCCTCGGAACGGGCAGCGCGATGCCCACCGGCGAGCGTTCACAGACCGGGCTGCTGTTGAGCGACGGCGGTCGGCGACTGCTCGTCGACTGCGGCAGCGGCGTCCTCCACGGTCTCGCGCGAACGGACGTCGGCTACGAGGGCGTCTCCTCGCTGCTGTTGACCCACCACCACCTCGATCACGTCGCCGACCTCATGCCGCTGATGAAGGCCCGCTGGCTCGCCGGCGAGGAGCACCTCGAGATCGTCGGCCCGGAGGGGACGGAGTCGCTCATCGACGGCCTGCTGGACGTCCACGAGTACATGCAGGACCGCCTCGACCTCACGGTTCGGGAGGTCGGCCCGCACGACTTCGAGGTCGCCGGCTTCGAGGTCGAGGGCTACGAGACGCGCCACTCGATGTACTGTCTGGCCTATCGGTTCGACGACCTGTTCACGTTCAGCGGCGACAGCGAGGCGTTCGAGGGGCTCGCGAGCTTCGCCGAGGACTCCGCCGTCCTGGTCCACGACTGTTCGTTCCCCGACGACGTCGACGTCTCGGGCCACCCGACGCCCGCCGAGCTCGGCGAGACCCTCGCCGGCCACGAGATCGGTCGGGTCTACATCACGCACCTCTACCCGCACACGGAGGGACGACACGAGGAGATGCTGGAGTCGGTCGGAGAGCACTACGACGGCGACGTCCGGATCGCGGACGACGGACTGAGCGTGACGATCAGCTGAGCGTCTCGGGACGTGATCAGCCGAGCTTCGACTTCCCCGGCGGCTTGTCGTACTCGGCACGGTGTTCGAGCATCTCTCGGTGCTGGTGGGAGCGGATCCGTAGATCCGAACGAGGTTTGGCGGTACAGATGAGGGTCATGTCCTCGTCGTCGTCGACCTCGTAGTACCGTTTGGCGTCGGACTGGTCGACCTCGCCCTCCAGCAGCTCCGCGGCACAGGTGGTACACCAGCCCTGCTGGCAGTCCGCGGGCAGCCACAGCCCCTCGTTTCGTGCGGCCGCGAGCACGTACTCCTCCTCTCCGACCTCGATCTCGACGACCTCTCCGGCGCGTTCCGAGTCGGCGTCCTCGGGTACGACGATCTCCACGCTGTACGTCGTTTCTCCCATCGACGAGGGTTGGGATCGGCGTGCGAAAAAGGGTGGGAAAGCGGGCGCGGTGAGCCGCGTGAATTCGAACGCTTAGGCGCTCTCGTTGAAGGGGTTGTTCTTGGAGTAGGGCGCGTCGCCGGGCTCGCCGCGGACGAAGTGGCCCGCGGGGTTGACCTCGCCGTCGCGCTCCATGCTGAGCAGCTCGATGAACCACGCCTCGTGGTCCATCTCCTCCTGGAGGATGCGCTGGGCCATGTCGTAGGTGCGGGGGTCGCACTCGCGGGTCATGTCACAGACCTCGCTCCAGGTGCGGATCGCACATCGCTCGGCCTCCAGTAGCACCTCGAGGATGTTCTCGGGCGTCGGATCCTCGGGCAGGTTGGCGTCGGGACACGACGCGCGGTCCGCGAAGTCGCGGATGTCGTTGGGGATCATGCCGTCGAGCTCGTAGACCCGCGGCATCACGAGCTCGAAGTGCGCGCGGTCCTCGAGGCGCGCGTCCTCAGTGATCTCCTTGTAGTCCTCGTTTCCGGCGAGGTGGGTTCGGAGGTTGGTGTAGTAGTAGTAGGTGGTGAACTCCGCGCCGATGGCGTCGATCAGCTTCTCGCGGATCTCCTCGGGGTCGCCCCCGCGCTCGCGGATGACCTCCATCCCGACGCGCTGGCTCGTATCGCCCGGTTCGACGCTGCCGCTGCCGTGTTGTTTCTCTTCGGATGCCATAGCGTATTACCATGGGTACGAATCGGCTTAGTAATTTGCTAAGAAAAGGTATGTATCGGTCCACTAGATCTTCCGATGTCGGTATCAGTTGAGCCGGTAGCGAAGCAACGCGGCGACGCCGCCGAGGTTTCTGAGCTGCTCGGCGGGGGCGAACTCGCTCGAGAACACGGTTACCTCGCCGCCCTTCTGCTCGACGGTGGTGATCAGGTCGTTGACGTCGAGCTCCCAGTCGCCCGAACCGCCGCGCTCCTCGCGGAGTCGCTCGTCGAGGATCAACAGCCGTTCGACCGCGCCGAACTCGGCGGCCTCGGCGGTCTCCTCGACCCCGTAGGTCGCCTTCGCGCCCTCGCCGATCCGCCGGGTGAGCTCGTCGATGAGCTCGGCCTCGCGGGCGATGCGGGTCTCGGCCTGGACGTCCTCGACCGCACCTCGCTTCAACACCTCGTGAACCCCGCGATCGCCGACGCCCGAGGTGTCGACCAGCGTGATCCGCTCGACCAGGTCGGCGGCGTTCTCCTCGATGTAGTCGTAGGCGTCCTGCTTGGTGAACCCCGGCCCCGCGAGGATGATCGCGTCGACGTCCATCCGCGAGAGGGCGGCCGCGATCTCCTCGAACAGCTCCGAACGCGCGCGGGCGTACTCGCCCTTGCCGGTCGGCCCGGTGATCGAGGCGCGCTCCTCGGTGCCGTACTGGGCGACGGTGTGGACGTACGCCTCGCCCTCCTCGACGGTGACGATCGCCACGTCGGGGTTCTCCGCGGCCTCCTCGGCCTCCTCGAGGCGCTCTCGCTGGTCGGCCTTCAGCACCTTCTCGACCTCGAGTTCGTCGTGCTCCTCGACGTTGAGCGTGTGGTGGTGGCCCAGTTGGTCCTCACGGGAGGCCCAGGTGATCTCGCCGCCCACCCTGAGGCGGTTCGCGAACTTGTGGAACTCGACGTCCTCGACCGAGATCGTCACCCGCATGGGTTCGCGCTCGCCGCCGGTGTCGCGCATCTGGTCGTCGTTGCGCTGGATTCGCCGGGTCGTGTCCGCGGAGACCAGATCACCGGGCTCGAGCACGTAGGTGAGATGCCACAGATCGTCGAGATGCTCGGGGACGAGCGTGAGCCGCTCCGCGGCACCCTCGGCGGGCTGTCTGCTCTTGATCTGCATGCTCGTGACTTGGACGGCCGTGGAGTAAGTGGCTGCTGATTGTGCTCACCAGGTCGCCGCGTACGCGAGACCGATCCGACGCGCACAGACGAGCGGGACGTACCACCACCAGAGCGCCACGAGGACGGGTCCGAGAACCGGCAGCGAGACGATCGCCTCGCCGAGCAGCCAGCCGATTGCGAGGCCGACCAACGAGGCCGTCCAGCCGACGAAGTAGGCGCCGTGGCCGGCGATCCTCGTGAACCTCCAACCCGGAAGTGCTCCGCCGATCCCCTCGCGGGCGTAGCCACAGAGCGCGATCGGGATGACGTAGAGGAAACCCAGCAGCACGAACAGCGTCACGGTCGACCCGGCCAGGAAGAACAGCGAGTCGCCGGCCTCCGGATCGAGCGTCGCGCTCCCCGCGAGTTCGAGCGTGATCGCGCCGACGACGACCGGGACCAGGCCGTAGCCGGTCAGGAGGAGCGAGCCGACCGCACCTCGCCGAACGATCGCCCACGGCACGGCGGGCGGGGTCGCCTCGCCGTCGAGGGTCGAGCGCAGTATCAGGACCAGATAACCGATCGCGGGAACCAGCGGGAGCACCGGGAGGAACTGGGAGTGGGCGAACAGACAGATCCAGCCGACCAGCAGCGCCTCCTCGGCGTGCTCACCCCGGGTCGGATAGCGAAGGAGTTCGCGCATCGGCGTTCAGTCCCGTCGGTCGGTTTCCCAGTCGGTCCACCCTCGTTCGTGGTCGACCGAGCGGGTCCGGGCGGCGAACGTCTCCGGTTCCTCGAGCTCGGGAAGCACCGTACGGGAAACGGGCCGGCGAGCCGGTCCCGCCGGTTCGTCCTCCGCCGGCGTCGGATCGGCCCCGTCGAGCGCCGTCCGGAGTCCGCGCGCGTAGAGGTAGTACCTGACTACGTCGGCGTAGAAGCCGACGAAGAAGCCCACCAGTACGAACGAGAACGTCCCCTCGAGGGCGCCCCCGACGAACCAGACGGGCACTGCCAGCAGCCAGGCGAGCGCGTACGCCCTCGAGAGCCCGGCGGCTCGGAGCGTTTCGAGGTCGAACGCCGCCCTCAGCCGACCCTCGCGGGCGAAGTTCGCGAGCGCGAGCGGGCGGACGTACGCGAACGCGAGCAGGTAACAGACCGTGAGCCCGCCGACGACGACGGCGGCGAGCGAGACGGCGACCTCGGCGGCGTCGCTGCTCGCCGCTCCGCCCGCGGCGACGACTCCGAGGAACAGCCCGAGCAGGAGAACGAGGGGGACCGCGTAGACGACGGTGATCGCGAGATGCCGGAGGCCGTCGAGCAGCAGGCGTCGCCACCCGCGAAAGCGCGGCGGGTTGCCCTCGCCGTCGCCGACCGCGCGGAGGACGGCGACGTAGTAACCGAGCAGGACGATCCCGGGCACGGCCGCGAGCGGGAGCAGTACGAGTCCGACCAGCAGGACCGAGAGCAGCAGGCCGACGACCCCGATCAGGACCGCGAACAGCGGCAACAGCCCGCCGACGAGGACGGTCGTGGGTGCGTCCTCGCCACGGGTCGGATACTCGAGGGCGTCGCCTAGCATGGCTCTCGCCCGTCGTGCGGCCGCGGGGACGCGCCCGCGCTCATTCGTCGACCATGCGGCTGCCGCCGGGCGCCAGGAACTCCTGGATCAGGTCCGGGCTCGCCACCTTGCGGACGAACGTGGTGTCGTCGAAGCGCTCCCGAAAGACGCGGTAGATCCGTTTGGCCATGTCGTTCTGGGCGTAGCGACCGGGTTCGACCTCGACGGCGGTCTCCGCGCGCGGGAGGATCGCGGAGGGCGGTCCTCCGATCACCCGCGTGGTCGGCTCGCAGGTGATCCCCACCGCGATGCCCACCTCGACGTCGCGGTGGTAGGTTCGATCGCCGCGGATCACGAACCCGCCCTTCTCGATGAACTCGCCGCTCTCGGGCGTCTTCGAGACCTGATCCGGATCGACGGAGTAGGCGTCGTCGGCGAACCGCCCCTCCTTCCAGACCGACGAGTACGACACCGCGAACTGCGCGGCCTCCCGGATGCTCGATTCGGGAAAGTCGACCTCCTTTGCGGGCTCGCTCGGTCCCGTCGCCTTCAGCACCGTAACGGGACCGCCGTGGGCCTGTGTGTGGAAGAAGCGATCGCCACGATCGAGGTACTTCTTCACCAGCGCCTCGTTCTCGTCGGCGTTTCGCCCCCCGATGACGAGGAAGTCGTCGCTCGTGTGGAACCACCGGAACTGTTCGTACCACTGCTCGTTCTTTCGGACCGGGATCGACGAGCGCGAGAGCCAGTCGACCTCCTCGGGCTCCTCGTCGTCCTCGACGTCCTCCGCGCTCCACTGTGCCTTTCGCTCCCGTACCGCCTCGAGTTCCTCGCGGGTCTCCGCGATCGCCTCCTCGGCGCCCTCCTTCTTGCCCTCGATCCGCTTGGCCTCGGTGTAGAGGCGATCCGCGTTCTTCTCGACGCCGCTTCGGACCTCGAGGTCGACGCTCTTCTCGCCCAGATCGACCGTCACCATGCCGTTTTCCGGGTCGACGCCGGTGACGGCTTCCGCGGCGTCGATCCCCCGCTCGGCACCCTCCTCGAAGGTCGCCTCGATCTCGTCCCAGCTCCGCCCCTCCTTGAGGGCGTTCCTGACCGTCGTGAGGATCTCGTCGACCAACTCGTAGTTGGCGTAGACGAGTTCGGCGCGTTCTCGCTCCTCCTGAGCCTGCCGTTCGAACCCCTCGATCGCGCCCTCCTGTTGCTCGATGATTCGCTGTTTCTTCGCGATCTCCTCGTCGAACTCGGGGCTCTCGTCGGTCTCCTCGTCCTCGGCGGTCTCGAGACGGTAGAAGTAGTCGTCGAGCGCGTCGTTGAACCGGTCGTAGGCCTCGCTCTCGAGATCGGCGCGTTCCTCGAGGGGGAACGGCGTCACGTCGACCGGTTCGCCCTCGTCGTTCAGGTAGATCCGCGGATCGAAGCGCCGCTCGCGGACCTCGCGCGCGAGCCGATCGAGCGCGTCGTAGAGCCGGCTCAGCTGCTCGTCGGTCGCGTCCTCGACCGGAACGGTCTTCTCGACGCCCGCACGGGTGCAGAGCTCCTCGGCGTAGAGCCCGCCGAGGTTGAGCTGGGTGGCGAGCGTACGCACGAGGTCGGTGTCGGACTCGCGCATCCGCGCGGCGAACGGCTCGAACTCCACGGCGAGGGGGTTGATCCGGGAGTCGGGGAACTCGTAGCGCGAACCCGGCGCGACGGTCCGGGACTTCAGCCGGACGGTGTCGAGCGAGTCGACGACGTGGCGCGTCTCGTCACAGACGGCGATGTTACCCTGGCCGAACAGCTCCGCGACGATCGTGGTGTTCGCGTCCTCGCGCTCGAACTCGAAGCTGAGGATGCGGTCGAACTCGTACTGGGAGACGCCCGCGAAGTCGGCGCCCGAGAGCCGGTTTCGCATCATCTTCGCGAAGTCCGGCGGCCGCCCCGGCGCGTCGGGGACGTGTTCGGGGACGGCGACGTGGGCGCGTTTGGTCTCGCCGACCTCGATCAGGAGCTCGACTCGCCCGCGGTCGAAGTCCCGCAGCTTCAGGCGGAGGAGATCGTCGCCGTAGAGGTAGGCCTTGTCGACCTTCGCCCCCTCGTAATCGTTGAGCTCGCCGACCAGCGCCGCGAGATCGATGCTGGTCAGCTCCCGTTTCCGGTCCATGTGGGTACTCGCGGGCCGCGAGGAAAAGGCGTGTCGTTGTCGTCTCAGCGCGCACGTTCGCGTTCGAGCCGGCGGTCCTCGACGGCCTCGAGCGTCTCGGTCTCGAGCAGCTTCTCCAGCTTGCGTTCGAACTGTTCGTCGGTGAGCTCCCCTCGGGCGTACCGATCGCGGAGCGTCTCGAGCGCGTCGCGCTCGGCTCGCGGATCGGCGCGCTGGCGTTGGTGTTCGCGTTCGTTCGCGTCCGAACCGTTGCCAACCCAGTCGTCCCACCACTCGCGCCGGTCGTCCTCGTCGCCGTACAGCACCGCGACGACCGGGACGACGACCACGTAACCGAGGATCAGCGCTCCGAGCCACCAGCCCTGCCCGGTCAGCAGCGCCGCGAGCCAGACCCCCGTCACGACGGTCGAGGCGACGGCCGTCGCGTTCTCCCGGAGGCGTTCGCGGGGCCCGTCCTCGTCCATAGCGAGAATAGCTCGTTTCGGGAGAAAAAGCTACCTCCCGTCAGTCCAGCTCCTCGATCCCCGCGCCGGGGGCGTTGTGCTGGACGCCTCGCAACCCCCTGATCGCGTTGCGTTTCGATGCGTAGCCCTCGCCGCCGTCGGCGATGATGTTGCCGTTGCGGTGGACGAGCCGCCACCGCCACTGGCCCGCGCGGTCCTCGTAGACCTCGAAGTGGCCCTGGCTCGGCTCGGGACGGTCGTCGCTCTCGGCCGCGAACTCGATCCCGACTTCGGGTTCAGGGGGTTCCTCGAGACGCTCGGCGCTCGTCTCCTCTCCCTCCTCCCACTCGATCTCGAGTTCGATCTGGAGCTCGCTTCCGTCGTCCCCGTGCTCGCGTTCGACCTCGACGTCGAACGTCGCGGTCTCGGGCGGGGTGACCCTGGCGACGTACTCGCCGTCGCGGAAGGTCACGGGCCCGTCGCCGTCGAACTCCCCGGCCAGCGCTCGGAGGTAGGCGGCGATCTCGACGCGCGTTCGGGACGACTCGAACTCGAAGACGGTGTCCTCGCTCATGGCTGGATGCACGTCCCCGACTCACATCAATGGTCGTTCGGAGAACGAACGGCTCGAACGGTCGCCACGAGAGCAATCGGTCGAAAAATCACGGATTCGGGGCGATTACGCCCCGTTCAGATCTGGACCTGTCCTACGGGTTCGGGCTGTTCCCGAACGGGGGCGTGTTCGATCTGGCCCCAGGTGTGGCCGATGACGTAGTAGGCCGTCACCGCGACGTAGAAGCCCACGAACGCGCTGGCGATGAACCCGAGGATCGGGATCACGTTGAGCAGGCTCGAGACGACACCGCCGACGATGATGACGAGGAGCGCCGTCAGCCAGCCGGTCGCGTAGGTCTTATCGACCAGCACGCGTCGCATGGTCTCGACCTCGAAGCCGGCGGCGAGGGTCCGCTTCTCGGCGAAGTTCGCGAGCGCCGCGGGAGCGGCGTAGACTGCGGCCAGGCTCAGTCCGAGCCAGAGCAGCATGCCGACGAAGACGCCGATCCCGCCGATCGCGCCGAGAGCGTTGCTGCCGGTCGAGCCGAGCACCATACCGCTCAGGCCGGCGGCGAACAGCACGGCCATCGGGACGAGCGCGTAGACGAACGCGATTGCGGTCGCCTTCGCACCCTCCACGATCAACTCGCCCCAGTCCTCGAAGACCGGGGCCTCGTCGTCACCGCTCGCGGTCCGATCGAGGACGCGAACCAGATAGCCCGCGACCGCGAACAGCGGCACGATGAGGAACCCGAACAGCGTGAGGATCCCGCCGATGATCACCGTTCTCGAGGCGTCCTCGCTCTCCTTGAGATAGCCGACGGCCTCGCTGATCATCGCCAGCCTCCGTCGGTGTTCGTCCCGCTACACCGTACACTGTGGATTACGTTTGACATTGATTATCCTCGCTGACCGCTCACGAAGTGAGTGTTCAGTACCCCTCTAATAGGCCGCTGAGAGCTTAACCGTTTCTACGACCGACAGGTCATATCACGGACCAGTGAGCCGGTGGATCGATCCCTGTGTCGGCCGCCCACGGTCGCCGAACGTCGATCGACGGACGTTCTACAGCCGTTTCGAGACGTACGGGCCGTCCTGGTGGTAGCCGAGCTTGTTCCGATAGTACTCGCGCGCGCCGATCCCGCTGATGACGCTCACCTTCTCGAAGCCCGCCTCGCGAGCGAGCTCCTCCGCGGTCTCCATCAGCCGGCCGCCGTAGCCCTTGTGCTGCCAGTCGGCACGTTCGCCCTCGCCGCCGACGCCGACCTCGTTACCGTAGACGTGGAGCTCCCGGACGAGGGCGGCGTTCTCGAGTTCGTGCCGTACCGGCTCACCGTCGGACGAGTCCGACGAGTCTCCCCTCGCTTCGCTCGGGGAGATGCCCGGAAACCGGAGCCGACAGAAGCCGATCAGGAGGTCGTTCTCGGGGTCCTCGAAGCTGATGAACTTCTCGGTGCCGCCCGCGGCCTCGTACTCGAGGACGTCGAGCTCGACCGACTCGGGCTCGGCGTCGTTCATGCCGACCTCCCGACAGCGGATGCAGTCACACGTCCAGCCGTGTTCCTCCATCCGCTGGCGTGCGAGCTGTCGGAGGTTCGACTTCCAGACGCCCGCGTCGATGAAGTCCGCGGGGATGTCGCGCTGCACCCGCTGGAGGCGGACGTATTTGGGGATCATCGACTTGATCTCGGCGACCAGCTCCGCGGCCTGCTCGTTCGTGAGCGGCTCGAACTCGTTGCGGCGCCACATGTCGTAGGTCCGGGTTCCGCGGACGATCAGGTTCGGGTAGATCTTGAGGTAGTCGGGACGCCAGTTCGGGTCCGAGAACAGTTGACGGAAGTCCTCCCGGCACATGTCGAGGCTCATGCCCGGCTGACCGGGCATCATGTGAAAGCCCACCTTGAACGCGGCGTCGCGCAGCCGGCGGTTGGCGTCGATCGACGCGCCCGCGCCGTGGCCGCGGTGCATCTCCCGGTTGATCCGTTCGTAGGTGGTCTGGACGCCCACCTCGACCTTCGTCCCGCCGAGTCGGAGCATCCGGTCGATCTGCTCCGGATCGCACCAGTCGGGCTTGGTCTCGAAGGTGGTGCCGATGTTGCGGATCTCGCCCGTCTCGTTCTCGGCGATCACGTCCTCTAGGTACCGAAACTCGTAGTCCTCGGGGTCCTGAGCGAAGCTCTCGCCCTCCGCGGGCTCTGGAGGATCCTCGCGATCGAAGTCGTTCATCGCCTCGAGCGCCCGCTTGACGAAGTGCTCCTGATAGTCGTGAGAACGGGCGGTCATCGTCCCGCCCATCAGGATCAGTTCGACCTTGTCGACGGGATGGCCGATCTCGCGTAGCTGTGCGAGCCGCAGGGTGACCTGCCCGTAGGGGTCGTAGTCGTTCTGCTCGCCGCGCGCGGCGGCGGGCTCGTGGCCGGTGTAGCTCTGGGAGCTGTCGAACTCGCTCGCGGGCCCGCCGGGACAGTAGAGACACTTCCCGTGGGGACACATATGCGGCGAGGTCATGATCGCTACCGGCGAGACCCCCGATGCGGTGCGGACGGGCTTCCGTCTGAGCACCGCTTCGGCCTCCTCGCGTCGCTCCTGGGGCGCGTGCGAGAGGACGTCCGCGTTCGTCGGCACCTTCGGCGAGGAGAACTCCGAGCAGACCTCGAGCTTGGCGGACTCGACGTCCTCGCGCTCGACGTCGCCGGAGAGCACGCGGGAGACGAGCTCCTCGCAGGTCCGCTCGAACGCCTCCGTCTCGGTGGGGTCGTCCTCGGCGTCGGTGCTCATTGGGTCGTCGAACCTCCGTGACTGTACGGAATAAGGATGTCGGCCTCCGTCTACGCCGCCAGTTCGGCGGCGACCTCGATCGCCGCCTCGCCGACCGCGTCGCGCTCGCCGATCAGGAAGGCGAGCCGACCGCGGCGCACGCCCGCGGTGACGACGCCGGCCTCCGGAACGCGTTCGCCGACGCGCTCGCCCAGTTCGCGCACGTCGATCGCCTCGGTGCTCCGGATCTGGAGCTCCGCCTCGTCGACGCCGATCGTCACGAGCCGGTCGTGCTCGTCCCGAAGATCGCGGTGGAGCGCGTCGAGCAGCAGCGCCGTCGGCGGGAAGTCGAAGCGGTGGGTGAAGGCGTCGGTGTCGAGGACGGCGACGTCCACGCCGTCGTGCTCGCGGACGTCGATGTGGGTCCGGACCGTCTCGATCTCCTCGTCGAGCTTCGCGCGGAACTGCTCGCTGACGTGGGAGGCGAGGCTCCGGACGTCGTCGTCACCGGCGAACAGCAGGTCTGCGATCAGCTCGCGCTTGTCCTCGTAGGACTGGTAGTACGCCTCCAGCGCGACCGCCTCGCGCAGCTCGCGGACCGTCTCGGCGTCGTAGCCGGCCTCGGCTGCGAGCTCGAGGTACGCCTCCGGCGCCTCCTCCCAGTAGCTCACCGCCGGCAGGTGGGAGATCTCCTCGCGCGCCGGTTCGTGGACGCCGGCGGCGACGTTCGCGGCGAGCGTCGTGGTGGTCGCCGCCGAGGGCTCCTCGGGAACGACGCCGGTCTCGACGAGGTCGCGGGTCTCGAAGGCGGCCTCGTCGTCGATCACCAGCCGTTCGACGTCGTAGACGTCGAGCAGCTCGATGCCGTCGGCGGACTCCGCGGTGCTCCCCGCGTCGACGAGCACGACCAGCGGCAGCTTCTCGCCGTGGCGCGCCCGGTTGTCGAGCATCCGGGTGACGTCGCTGGTCGCGGCGGCCATGTCGTAGTCCTCGCCGTCGAGCGGCTGGCGGTCGAAGTAGTGGTACTCGGCGTCCGAGCGGTCGTGCTCCTCGCGGATCAACGGCAGCACGGCCCGTTCGATCGCCACGCCGGCGACGTAGCCGTCGGCGGTGGCCGTGTGTCGGAGCACGATCGGGCGCGACTCGATCACCGCTCGTCGGATCGCTCCCGCGGCGCCGGCGACTGCGTCTCGAAGCGGCGCGACGGCCGAGTCGTCGGTCAGAAGCTCGATCTCGCCGGGGTGTGCCTGTGCGGCCAGCGCGTCGTCGAGCCGCTCGGTAACCGTCTCGGCATCCGCCTCGGTCAGCACGTCGAGCGACTCGGTCTCGATCTGCAGGCCGTCGTACCGTTTCTCGACCTCGCCCGTCAGTCGGACTAGATCGCCGACGTCTACCTCGGGATACGCGCGGACGCCGGCCTCCTCGAACGCCGCGCACTCGGCGACGCCGGTCTCGTCGCGGACCTCGAAGATCGTCGGCCCGCCGGTCTGTCGGACGTCGACCACGCGCCCCTCGATGCGAACCCGCTCGCCGACCGAGTCGGCCATCCCTTCGACGGTGATCCGTTCGGGCGGACCCGACTCGATCGGATCGGCACTGACGACCCCGGTGGGTGAGCCGCCGTTCGTCGAGGCGGTCTCGGATTCGGGCTCGGGCTCGGTGGTGGTCTCCGACTCGGCCTCGGTCTCGGACTCCGGCTCCGGTTCAGGTTCGGGCTCGGGCTCGGACTCGCTCTCGGTGGCGACCGTCGAGGACTCGGGTTCGGGACCGTCGTCGGCCGATGACTCGGAGTCGTCCTGCGGGAGTTCCTCGTCCTCGGGGAGGCGATCTCCCTCGGGGTCGTCGATCGCCTCGCCGCGGAACTCCGCGACGGACTGGCGGATCGACCACGCCAGATCGACGTTGCCGTTGTCCTGGACGCCGGTCACCTGGACGAAGACGGTATCGCCCGCGTCCCAGTCGAGGCTCTCGAGGCGCGTGTCGAGTTCGCTTCGATGTAGCAGGCCGGTGACGGAGTCGCCGACGTCGACGAACACGCCGAAGTCGGCGAAGCCGTCGACGGTTCCCTCGTAGAATCGGCCGGTGGTGAGCTGTTCCGGACGGTCGCCGGCGAACTGAAACGCGACGTCCTCTTCGTGCGAACGACAGACCACTCCGTCGACCGGAGTGCCACAGATGATACACGTACCCATTTGCACGATGAGAGTGGTCCCGCACTAAAACGGTTGTCGAAACGCTCTCAGTCGAACGCTCGACCCTCGACCTCGAGCGCCTCGATCCCCTCGCGGAGCTCTCGGGCCTGTTCGGGGAACAACGCGATCTGGAGCTCGTTGCCCTCGCCGTCCTCGAAGACGCACTTGACTCGTTTGTCGCCGAACTCGCGGGCCTCGCACTCCTCGACGTCGAACAGCTTCGCGGTCGCGCTCTTGTTCGCGGGACCGACGTTCTTGATCGCGCCCTCCTTGAGTTCGAAGTCGAACGAGTCGAGTTGGAGCGTGAGCATGCCCGTCCTTCGGCCCCCGCGACTAAATCCCCCGGGTCCACAGGAGGGTCTCGAGCGCGTCGAACCCGCCGAAGCCGAGCCCGAAGACGATCGCCGCCGGGATCGCGCTCAACGCCGCCGCACGGACGAGCGAGAGCCGGTGGATCTCGGCGGTTCCGATCGCCAGCAGCGCCGTTCCGTATCCCGCGGCGAGGGCCACCACGAACGGCGAGGGCACGCCGACGAACACGCAGGGTGCGGTCGCGTAACCGATCACCTGCACGGTCTCGCTCACGCCCGCGCGATCGGGAGCGAACGCCAGTAGGAGAAGGGTCTGGACGGCCGCGACGAGGTGTAGAACCAGCGGGGCGACGAGCGAGGCCAGCAGCGCGAGCACGAGCACCACCGAGAGAACTCGCCGGCCGCCGAAGGTCGGATAGGGGGTCCCGAAGACCGTCTCGCCGGCGAGCGCGAGCCGCAGCAGCGAGGCGACCAGCACGACCCCGACCGCGAACACCAGTCCGGGCGCCTGATCGCCCGGCGCGACCCCGACCGGGAAGAAGCGTCGCGGTCGGACGACCGCCTCGAGCCACGCTCGAACGATCGCGCGCGGTCCACGGTCGCGTCCGCCGGTCGGGTTCTCGACCCACTGTGTCACGGTCGGAGTAGGCCCCACAGTAGGTATGACGGTTGCGACACGTCTCGGAGCGCTAGTCGTCCGTGTTCGCTCTCGCCTTCGCGCCGACGTTCTGGGTGCTCTCGAAGCACGCCGGATCGGGTTCGATGTTGGCGTACCGGACCGCGCGCTCGCCGAGGGTCCTGACGCGTTCGCGGGTGCCCTCGTCCTTCAAGCCCTCGTCGTCGAACGCGCCGTGTGCACGCGGGACGGCGGCCTGGTGGGGGAGCACCCATGCGTTGAGCGCCCGGCAGACCGACCGGAGGTGTTCGAGGGCGGTGATCGGGAACGCCCCACCCGAGACCGCGAGCAGTCCCACCGTCTTGCTCTCGAACTCGTCGAACCCGCAGTAGTCGAGCGCGTTCTTCAGCACGCCCGAGTACGAGCCGTGGTACATCGGCGTTCCCAGGAGGACGGCGTCGGCTGCGCGGATTCGGGTGGTGAACGCCTCCGCGTCCTCGCCGGGCTCCTCGTCGGGGTTCAACGCCGGCAGGTCGTACTCGCGCAGGTCGATCAGTTCGCCCGACCCGCCGGCCTCCTCGACGCCGGCGAGCGCCTCCTCGAGCGCCCGTCGGGTGTTGCTCCGCTCGCGGAGGCTGCCGGCGATCGCCACGACGTGTGGTCGCTGCATGCGTGAGACGTCGCCTCCCGGTGCTAAAACCCCTTCTGCCGTAACTGGATCGTCTTCCGGCTCAGTCGTCATCTCCGTCGCGTTCGGCCGGTCGCCGGAGCCGTCGAACTGAACGACGGCCACCACGGAACCCTCTCGAGCGACGGATCCGATCCCCCAACGCCGGTCAGATTCCCCGCACGGTCTCGATGGCGCCGATCGATTCGAGCGTCATCCAGAGGAGGAACAGCCCGTACAGCCCCAGAAAGCCGTACGCCTCGCGGTCGGTGAGTTCGAGGTGGGTCCGCGTAAAGACGATGAACACGAGCGTCGCGAACGCGAGAAAGCCCATCGTCGGGATCGCCGCGAGGAAGCTGATGGTCGCCGACCCTGCCAGGAGGACGCCGACGGGGATCGCGACCAGCAGGTTGAACGTGTTGCTCCCGAGGACGTTGGTGAGGCTGGTGACGCTGTCGTCGTTTTGGGCGGCACGAACGCTGACGAACGCGTCGGGCAGACTCGTTCCGGCCGCGATGACGGTCAGTCCCCACAGGAAACTCGGCGTGCCGAAGATCGTTCCGAGCGAGAGGGCGGCGCGGACGATGCCCTCGACGCCGGCAGCAATGACGAGCAGCGCCACCGCGAGTGTTCCCCACTCTCGAACCGGATTCACGTCGAGAGAGTCGTCAGCGACGTGTTCGCTGGCGTCCTGCTGATGGAGAAAGACGTAGATTCCGTACGTGGCAAGCGGAAGGAGCACCAGCGTCGGTGTCAGGATGGCGGCGCTGTTCGTTCCCCCCGGAACGTAGGTCGCACCGAGTGCGAACGTTATGAACAGAACGAGGACGCTGATGACGTAGAACTGCGCGTCTTTGTGGATGATATCGCGGGTCGCTTCGAGGTTCTCGCTGGACAGCGCCGAGAGAGCCGGGATAACGAGCAGGTTGAAGATCGCGCTCCCGACGATGGCTCCGACACCCAGGGAGAACTCGTCGTGGAGGACCGTACTGATGACGATGGAACTGATCTCTGGAAAGCTCGATCCGACGGCGACAACGATGGCACCGTGGACGGCGATCGGTAAGCCGTAATGCTTACTGAGGCGCTCGGCGGATCGCTCGAAGCGTTCGCTTCCCTTCCAGATGACGAGTACCGCGACGATCACGAGAACGAGAGAGACGAGCAGTCCTGGCATCGCTCATCGGTTGTCGACATGCAGTGAAAGGTGTGTTTCATTGGGAACCCCGGTGAGAAAACGGGGAGTGACGGACCTCGCCGTAGTTCCCGGACGAGTGGTGGACGAGAGCCATTCGGGGCCTTGATAACGTCTCACAACTATCCTTTTCCGATTCCGGAGGGCTAATAGGTAGACACGAGTACCACAGTGGAATGAAAATTTCCGCATTCTGGATCGGATATGACGAGACCCGTTCCATCCCGTCCTCAGTAGGACGACCGACTAGTGACGGAGACGCGTGATAGTGTCGTCTTCGTGTTCTTCGATTTCGATCAGCCCCTCGTCGGACAGGTCGGCGAGCAACCCCCTGAGCCACTCGCGTCCGTACTCGCCGGCGGGAGCGTAATCGACGCGGATCCGCGGGCCGAGCTCGTCGAGGGGGGTCGGCCCGTGTTCGCCCAGAGTGCGGACGATCCGTCCCCGGAACTGGCGGCGACTCCCCTCGAAGCTCGGCTGCGTGGGGACGTCGGGCGCGGTGAAGTCGCCGGTCTCGTAGGCATGACAGTGCTCGCGCCACGGACACGGCTCCTCGTCACAGCGGGGCGTCTTCCGGCAGACCACGCCGCCTAGTTCCATGATCGCGTTGTTCCAGATGCGCGACTCGCCCTCGGGCATGAGCTCGTTCGCCGCCTCCTCGAAGGCCGCATCGTCGTCGGGGACGTCGAACGCCCGATGGAGGACGCGTTTGACGTTGGTGTCGACCACGGCGTCGCCGGCGTTGAACGCGAAGCTCGCGACGGCGTTCGCGGTGTAGGGGCCGACGCCCTGGAGCTCCTGGAGTTCGTCGGGCGTCCGCGGGAACTCGCCGTCGAACTCCTCCTCTATCTGCCGGGCGGCCTCGTGGAGGTACTTCGCGCGGTTGTTGTAACCGAGCCGGTGGTCGCTCCAGAAGCCGACCACCTCCGAGCGGTCGGCCGCCGCGAGTTTCTCAGTGGTTGGCCAGCGCTCGAGAAACGCCCCCCAGGCCTCCTCGACGCGTTCGAGCTGGGTCTGCTGGCTCATCACCTCGCTGACGAGGATCTCGTAGGGATCGTCGGTCCGTCTCCAGGGAAACTCGCGATGGCCCTCCTCGTACCAGTCGGTCAGCGTCTCGCGGGCGGCGTCGAGGTCGGTGGACGGCGCTCGCTCCGGCTCGCTCATCGTCCGGGGTTGGGAGCCGAGCGGTTTAGCGACCACGGTGTTCGACGACCCGTCCGTAGGAGGCGATACGGGGCCGTTTCGGGCGTGTCTGCGTATTTATCGCTCAATAATAAGAAAAATTTAATAATGGAAGTGAACATCACCGACTCGAAGTGCCATGACAGACATCATCACGCGAAGGTGGCTGCTGAAACTGATGGGCGGTGGGACGGTCGGGGTGGTCGCCGGGCGGCCAGCTGGTGCACAGCCGCGGGGTCCGCTCGATCGGTACATCGTCGGGATCGAACCTGGGCGGGCAGACGTCGCTCGCGACGCCGCGGACGAGGTTTATCGCGTCCTGGACTTCGGCCCCGTCGGTCAGGCCGTCTCGGGGTGGTTCCCCGAGGAGGCGCTTGAGGGGCTGAGGAACAACCCGAACGTACGGTACGTCGAGGCCGAAGGGGAGGTCGAAGCGATCGGTCACGCGACCGACGAGGACGGCGGCGATCCCAGCGAGGAGCAGGTGCTCCCCTGGGGCATCGACCGGGTCGATGCCGACGTCGCACATCACGAGGACGAGACCGGCGGCGGCGCGAGCGTCTCGATCATCGACACCGGGATCGACCAGGAACACGAGACGCTCGACGAGAACGTGGTCGGCGGGCGAAACTTCGTCGACTGCCCCGACGGTGACGCCGACTGCGCGGACGAGTGGGGCGACGACAACGGACATGGCACTCACTGTGCGGGGACCGCAAACGCGCTCGACAACGGGGTCGGCGTCGTCGGCACCAGCGTCGAGGCCGATCTCTATGCGGTGAAGGTACTCGACGAGGACGGAAGCGGCACGTGGTCCGACGTCGCGGCCGGTATCGAGTGGACGGCGGACGAGGAGATCGACGTCGGAAGCCTCAGCCTCGGCGGCGGCGATTCGTCCGTCGTCCGGGACGCCTGCGAGTACGCCTACGGGAGCGGTACCCTCCTCGTCGCAGCGGCCGGTAACGACGGCCCGCGGCCGGGTAGTGTCGGATACCCGGCCGCCTACGAGGAGTGCATCGCCGTGAGCGCCACCGACGAGAACGACGACGTCGCGAGTTTCTCCTCGCGCGGCGAGGAGGTCGAACTCGCGGCACCCGGCGTGAACGTGCTCTCCTCACTCCCGGGCGACGGCTACGATCGCTACGACGGCACGTCGATGGCCTGTCCACACGTCTCGGGTGCCGGCGCACAGCTCATGGGGGAGGACTACACCCACGAGGGGGCGCGGGACCGACTGAACGCGACCGCCGAGGACGTCGGGCTCGACGACACCGAACAGGGCAACGGACTGGTCGACGTGGCGGCGGCGATCGGAATCGAGAACGACGGAGGCGAGGAGACGTCCGCGCCCGCGATCGATCGGTTCGAACTGACCGACGCCAGTAACCCGCGTTGGGCGCGCGTCGAGGTCGACTGGGCGGTCTCGGACGACGCACTCGAGACGGTCGAATCGGTGCTGGAACTCGACGGCGATGAGGTGGACTCGGAAACCTCGTCGGTAAGCGGAGACGGGGCCGAGGGCGAACACGAACTTCGCGAGCGCGACGGCCGCGGCGAGACCTACGACGTCACACTCACGGTCACCGACGCCGACGGCAACAGCACCTCCGAGACCGACCGGATCGAACTCTAGGCGTTCACGCGGATCGCCTTCCACTCTCGACCGATCGAGGAAACGACCGAACGAGCGCTCGTCAGCGCCCCACGTTCACACACCCGTAGGGGAGAGGGTTTCCCCGAGCCGGGGTCTTTTTCCCGTCACGACGATAGGGAGATCGATGGCATCCGTTACTGACGGTCGACTCGACGGTAGCGTCGCGCTCGTCACCGGTGCGTCCTCCGGTATCGGGGAGGCAACCGCAGAACTACTCGCGGAGGAGGGCGCGTCGGTCGCGCTCGCCGCGCGCCGGGAGAACCGCCTCGAGTCGCTCGCCGACCGCATCCAGACCGAGGGCGGGGAGGCAATCACGATCCCGACCGACGTCACCGACGAGTCGGCGGTGCGCGAGATGGTCGAGACGACCGTCGACGAGTTCGGCCGGCTCGACGTGCTCGTGAACAACGCCGGCGTGATGCTGCTCGAACCCGTCGCGGAGGCCGACCCCGACAACTGGCGCCAGATGCTCGAGGTGAACGTCCTCGGGCTGATGACCGCGAGCCAGTCCGCCGCCGACGTGATGGAGGAGCAGGGCTCGGGCGACATCGTGAACGTCTCGTCGGTGGCCGGTCGGAAGGCCTACGCCGGCTCGAGCGGCTACAACGCCTCGAAGTTCGGCGTCAACGGCTTCTCGGAGTCGCTCCGCGAGGAGCTCGTCGATACCGACGTCCGCGTGACGATGATCGAGCCGGGCGTCGTCGACACCGAGCTCCCCGAACACATCCCCGACGAGGACCAGAAGGAGATGGTCGAGCAGATGACCGAAGGGATGGAGCCGCTTCAGGCCGAGGACATCGCGCGTGCGATCCGCTATGCGGTGAGTCAGCCGACACACGTCGACGTCAACGAGCTGCTGATCCGGCCGACCCGACAGGAGCTGTAGCCGCGGTCCAGTCGAAAGCGGTATTCCCACGGCTGGCGATCCTTCGGGCATGAGCCTCGACGAGCTCTCTTCGGACGTGGAGTCGGCGTACGCCGAGCTGGGCGACGAACACCCCGTCTCGCTCGACGGCCAGACCAGAACCGAACTCGCGCTGTTGAGTGCGGCGCTCGACCCCGAAGAGACGGACGAGCTCGTCCGCCGGGCGATCCACCTGTTCTTCCAGTCGACCACCGACTCCGGAGCGCTCGACCTCCACCTCCGCCGGGGCTACGACGTCACCTACGACGAGTACCTCTCGGGGATGACCTACGAGGATATGTCCGGCGGGAGCGTCGCCCAGTCCTCGTCCGACGGCAACGAGCGGCGCTACCAGTTCTGATCGCCGAATCCGACGTCGCTCTCCGTCCTGAGTTGCACTGATGAACCGCCGACGAGTCGTAAATCCCGCCGATGAAAACGTTGAAACGGGTCGGTGCTGCAGTGGGCCATATGGAGCTAGACGACGTCAACACCATCACGGTTCTCGGTGCGGGGAACATGGGCCACGGGATCGCCGAGGTCGCCGCGATCGCGGGCTACGACGTCTACATGCGCGACATCAAGGAGGAGTTCGTGCAGAACGGCTACGACCAGATCGAGTGGAGCCTCGGGAAGCTCGCGGAACAGGACCAACTCTCCGAGGAGGAGGCCGACGCCGCCCTCGATCGCGTGACGCCCGTCGTCGACATGGAGGAGGCCTGCTCGGGAACGGACTTCCTCATCGAGGCGGTCCCCGAGCAGATGGACATCAAGAAGGACGTCTACGAGGAGGTCTCGGAGTACGCGCCCGAACACGCGATGTTCACGACCAACACCTCGAGCCTCTCGATCACCGAGCTCTCGGAGGTGACCGAGCGTCCCGAGCGCTTCTGTGGGATGCATTTCTTCAACCCGCCCGTACGCATGCCGCTCGTCGAGGTCATCTCCGGCGCCCACACCGCCGATGAGACCCTCGAGCTGACCGAGGAGCTCGCCGAGGACCTCGATAAGACCCCTGTTCGCGTTCACAAGGACAGCCCCGGGTTCATCGTCAACCGGATCCTCGTGCCCCTGATGAACGAGGCGACCTGGCTGGTCCACGACGACGTGGCCACCGTCGCCGAGGTCGATTCGACCGCGAAGTTCGACATCGGGCTGCCGATGGGTACCTTCGAGCTCGCCGATCAGGTGGGCGTCGACGTCAGCTACCACGTGCTCGACTACATGCACGAGACGCTAGGCGAGGCCTACGAGCCCTGCCCGCTGCTCGTCGAGAAGGTCGAGAACGAAGAGCTCGGGAAGAAGACCGGGAAGGGGTTCTACGACTACGAGGATGGCGGCGTCGACATCCCCACCGACGCCGGCAGCGAGGAGGTCGAACGACGGCTGCTCGCTGTGATGGCGAACGAAGCCGCCAAGCTCATCGGTAACGACGTCGCCGAGGCCAACGCCATCGACGAGGCGGTCATGCTCGGCGGCGGGTTCCCGGACGGGCCCGTGAAGATGGCCGACGACTTCGGCATCGAGGCGCTGTACGAGACCCTCGAGGAGCTCCACCAGGAGTCGGGCGAGGCACGCTACGAGCCCGTGGACTATCTGCGGGATCGCGCGGAGGAGGGCGGCTTCCACGAACAGGACACCGGTAGCGGAGTGGAAGAGGGATACGACTACGACGCCATCGAGGTCGAGATCGACGACCGGGTCGCCCGCATCGTCATCGATCGTCCCCATCGCATGAACACCATCACGACCGCCATGCTCGAGGAGCTCGAGGACGCCCTCGACCGGCTCACCGAGGGTGGCGAGGCGCGGGCGATCCTCCTCACGGGCGCCGGCGACCGTGCGTTCTCTACCGGCTTCGACGCGTCGTCGGCGTCGGCCGAGGACGGCATCGAGGCCGCGGAGGTATCGCGGTTCGGCCAGCACGTGTTCGGCCGGCTCGAGGAGGTCCCGATGCCCGTCCTCGCCGCGATCGACGGCTACTGTCTCGGCGGCGGAATGGAACTCGCAGCCTGTGCGGACCTGCGCATCGCCAGCGAGCGCGCCCGGTTCGGCCAACCGGAGCACAACCTCGGGCTGATGCCCGGATGGGGTGGCACCCAGCGTCTCCCACGAATCGTCGGCGAGGGTCGAGCGAAGGAGATCATCTTCACCGCACGCAACGACTACGACCCGGAGACGATGCGCGACTACGGCTTCGTGAACGAGGTCGTCGACGCCGACGGGTTCGAGGAGCGCGCCCGGGAGCTCGTCAAGGAACTCGCCTCGGGTCCGCCGATCGCCCAGCGGTACACGAAGCGTGCCGTGCTCGCCGGCCGCGACGACATCGACGCCGGCCTCGAGTTCGAGGCGAGCTCGTTCGGTCACCTGTTCACGACGGACGACTTCATGGAGGGGTTGTCGGCCTTCCAGGGCGACCGGGAGCCCGAGTTCGAGGGCGAGTAGGGCGAAACGGAACGTTTAAACGAATCTGACGGGAACCGTAGGATGCAGCGCTCGGTTGGTGTAGTCCGGCCAATCATATTGGCCTTTCGAGCCGATGACCGGGGTTCAAATCCCCGACCGAGCATGTTTTCAAGCGAACGAAGTGAGCGCGAAAACACGCACAGCGAGGGATTTGAGCAGACGGAGGTTCCGGCCGCAGGCCGGGTTCTCGGACGAGTTCAAATCCCCGACCGAGCATTTCCCTTCTGCAGTTTTCTGCCATGGATAACCAGAAGTAAATCCGCCATGGCACCATCCGATTCGACTCGACGGAACGACCTTCCGAACAGCATCCCCGTCCTGAGGCAGCGGTTGTTCCATGGGCCAGGATGGGCTACGGCCGATCGAGGAAGAGGGTGAGGTGGCTGACGATGGTCCGGCTCTCCAGTCCGCCTGCCAGTGCGCCAGAGAGGACGCCGATGGTACTGATGAACGCGCCCGTCCGGACGAGATCAACGAATCCCACCGCTGGATCTTCTAAGCTCGGCCAGTTGGACATTAGATTCGGCGGGAAGACGACCATCTCGATGACGAGAATGATCACCCACACGAGCATGAACAGGCCGAGCATCGCCAAAACGAGGACGAGAAAGACCGTAACATTGACCAGAGCCGTGTGCTCGGTGACGATCTGGTGTTGCTTTCGTGGGAAGGAAAGGTTCTGAGCGAACAGGAGGTAGACGGCAGCAATGAGGATACTCATAGCCGCGAACAGTCCCGCAGTCACGTTATCCATATGAAAGCCGACGTCCCAGGACTCGGCACTAAAGACGATGACGAGCGTCGGTGCCACCGCCGCCGTCGACAGTTTCGGTAAGGAGAGCGGCAGCAAGGGTGCCCGACTGTTGATGAGCGCCTGCAGAATTCGCCCAGGGTTCTGGACGGCACTTCTCGCGTGGAAGGCAAGCCGCGCTAGCGATCCTCGAGGGTGGGTCTCGACCGCAGGAATCTCTCTAGCGATTCGATGGAGGACTGTCTCGACGTCTGCGTCGATCGGTGGGACATCTCGCCGTTCCGAAACGAACTGGAACGGTTCCATGACGCCACTATCGGCGTCGCGGTGACGAGCGCCGAGCACGTGTCCGACGAGGTGGACTAGTAGTGTCGCTGCGTTCCAGCGGACAGCCTCGTGATCGAGCGAGCGTCGTGGCTCGCCGCGGGGCGCGCTCCGCAGGTTTCGCGTCGAGAGAACAGTGACACGCGAGAGCGGTGATGCTAGACCGGGGACGAATCGCTCCCTGCTCGATACGAGGGGGACATCCGTCACCACAACGACCAGATCGTACGGGCCCTCGACCATCCGGTGGGTGGCCCGATCGAGGAACTCCGATGGCCGGCGCCGGTCGTGGTCAGGGAGCCGCGCAGGATCTTCGAGATAGAACCGCCACGTAACGTCGGTGGCCGATGCCAGTTCATCGACTGCGTCCTCGGCCGCCCGCGCAGCAAATGACTGGAGTCGATCCGGGTCCGTCCCTGGAGCGTGCGCGATGAACACCCCAACATCGACCTGCAGGTCACTCGACCCCTCGCATTCGGCCGCCACCAGTGCGCGACCCTCGCGTTGGCCCGATCGGGAAGTGCTCATCACGGTCGCAGTCCATTGCGAACGACCTTAATGGCGGGGAAGACCACATCCCGTGCCGACGCCAGGTTCGATAGTCGGGATAGCGGCATGGACGACATCCGCTCCAGCGATGTCCGTAACCAGCTATCGTAGCTCTACATTCGGTTGCTACTTGCGGTATCGTCTTTCACCTGCTTCCGTTCATGGGCGGCACGGACCTCATCGATCGACTCGCTCGCGACGAGCCGATCGACTTTGCGTTCGAACTCTGCTTCAGTGATCTCCCCATCCACATACTGTTGCTTCAGATCAGCGAGTGCCTGCTCAGCCTGCTCGTCCGCCGACGGTTTCGGCGGTGAGAGGAAATCCGACAGTCCGAGAATTCGAAATGGAGGATACGTCTGTTCGACCCGCTCTACGAGCGTTGCGATCCGTTCGATTCGCAGGATTGACACATTCTGGACGATGATCCAGAGCAGGCTAATACCGGAGAGTGTCAGCAGGACGACTGAGAAAACGACGCTCACGAGAACGGGGACGGCGACATCGAATAGGATTGCTACGAGTGGCGTCCCATTCGTTAACCCCGAGTGTACGATCCCTCCGTGGTTACGGACTCGAGAGAACGAACGTCTAAGGCCGAGTCTGCGCTACGAAGAGCGTCCTAAGCGAACTCCCGTCTAACTGCTTCCGCTGCGATCTCGGGATCTCCACCCAGCTCGTTGATGGATAGCCAGCCTCACGCGTGTGACTCTCGTATAGCAGCGTACTGAATGGTCACGAGTGGCAGCCCGAGAACGTAGATGCGCTGGTTCGCGAGGACATCGGCCCCGTTTCGAGCATCGGTACGAGTCGAGACTGCGGAATCCCGGACCGGTGAAACGCGAAACTCCTGGCCAGCCGGGAGTTTGAACGCCCCCAGACTGGTATGAAGATACAGCCCACCGGTAGGAGAGTCGGTCGTGAGGGAGACGCCCTCGCCATAGTGATCCATTCGGAGGACGGTAGCGAGATTCGTGCTCGGCAACGGGACCGCGATATTGACGAATCGCTCGTCGTCTTCGACGTAACTGGCGTAGATCGCGACGAACACACCCTCTCCAGTCTCGGTGTCCGTGCGAATCCACACCCGTGGTTCATCTCGTGGATCGGTCGACGCTGCCGACTCGGCCAGTGTAAACAGATCGCTAGAAACACGCTTCGAGTCGCCACCGGGACCTGGGAGGTTCAGTTGCTCGATCCGACCGGTCCACCGACTAGCTAAGCCCGCGCCGAGCGAGTAGGGGAAGTGCCACGTTGCGGTGATCGTCATCTCGAAGGTAGCCGTCTGCTCGTAGAGGGCGCGTACATCAGGATGAACGGCATCTGGATCAAATCCGGGGCGGGCGTAGTCCTCCAGAGAACTCATTTCACCGGAGACTCGATCGCCACGAACACCGGTGCGTTCTGGCCACGTTGGATCGATATGACGATCGCCGTGAAGAGAGGAGAGAGGGATATCACGCGTGCTACGGCGGGCCCATCCGAGAGCGCTGCCAGCAGCTATACCGAGAGCGCTAAGGCCTACTGTCACCGCACGAACCGACGTCTTCCACACGAGTAGCGTAACGATCCCTCCGAAGTTAAACCTCCTCGGTATCGAACTCCGTTGGACGGAGGTACTGGTCGATCTCCAGGTACGACTGGGACGGCTGAAGCTACTGCTCCACGTTACGACGTCGTTCACCGCCCGGCCTCACTTCGGCTGCACTTCGTTGGTTATCTAGCAACTACCACGAGTTACCGACTACGGCCGTTCGTACGCTGCTCACTGATCTAATCGAGCGATAGAAACGGACGTCACTTCATCTCGAAGTCCAAACTCACCATGGCGGTCAGCTCGGGAGTACAAACGGTGTGAGCCATTCACGTCTCGAACTCACTTCAAGACCTCAAGAGCTACGGCGTCGTCCGATCAGTTACATCAACGTCGTGAAGCAACCCAGAGAGTAACTTCATCCGTTTCGTATACTGGGCTATGACGGCAGAAACAGACGAGGTTCGGGTATGGCTAGTTGAGCGTGGTTACAACGACCGTGATCTAATCATTCTCAAATACGCGACGCCCAGCGGAGAGAAAGTCTTCCAGAAAGAGGTCGCCTCACAAGCGCTCGATACGGTGACTGCCGCGAAGACCGTTGCTCCCGACAATCTCGCGTCCGTTGATGACCCGGACGTGCGGGAACGATACGCTACTGAAGTCGAGCGAATGAAAGAGAAACACGAACCAGACGATCCGGTATGATCACGGTTATCGAACGCCGAGGTCAGTAGCATTCTACCCGATCTCCCGGTGAGCGAACGGTTCTCGAGAACGCTTCCCGAACAAGCCGGAGTGAGCCGTTTCTAGAACACGAGACAGCCTGATCGGGATCGGTGGGTCCCATTCTGGCCAACGCCCGGCACGCCTCTCCGACATCTCGGGTTGAACGCGGAACGATACTTGTGGAGATTCCCCGTGGCAACGATCGTTTTGCACTGTCGATGGTCTGAATAGTGGGTGTCTTGAACAGCGAGGGGCCGACGGTCGATGTTCTCGGCAGTGTAGCCACTGCACCTAGGCCGATCCCGGTGCTCTAACGATTACGGTATCATCGACTGACCTCACGCTGCTGGTCAGGTGTTCTCATGCACCAACGCTTTTCCGTTAAACGTAGATTGCTGTGTTGGACGTTACCATGAGAATACAGATCCTTAACGACGATCGACTGTACGAACGAACCCTCGATCGACTGTTATCGATGAACAGTATCGAAAACGCTCAGAAAGATTTTTACGAAGGTGTTACCTAATTGAATGGAGTGATTGGATGATTCGCCACGGTTTTCCTCGCCCGCAACACCGGTCACAAGTCCGGTCCTTAGCCGTCATTGCTCGACCGGATGATCGTTCGTTTGCCGTCGCCAAACGTGTGCATCGACATGCCGTACTCTCGTCTACCAGCCGGAGTCGGTGACGAATGGCCGAGTACGAAGCTATCACAGACGTGGGTGGGACGCTCGTCACGATGCTCCGCGATCGGATGGGCGACTTGATATCGCGGGAGAAGGAGATCGCACTCGTTTCGCCGGGTGACGTCGGGTCGGGTGACGACATTCGACTCAGCCTTTTCCTATTCCGAGTTGCCGAGGACGGCCACCGCAAGAACGTCGAGCGACGTATGGTCAGTCCAGAGAGAGTCCGTAACTCGCCGCTTGAACTGGATCTCCACTACCTGCTCACCGCTCATCCCTCGAAGGGGAGCGGTGATCCGACCTCGACGACGAAGGAACAGCACAGCGTCCTGGGGCGGGCGATGCAGGTCCTCCACGATACCCCCGTCCTACGTGGATCGGATCTCACGGGCAGTCTCGCCGGCAGCCAGGAGTTCCGCGTACTGCAGGACCCAAAACCGACGGATGAGATCCTGAATATCTGGAATACGTTCGCCGAGAAACCGTACCAACCGTCGGTCTCGTATCTCGTCACGCCTATCACCATTGAATCCACCCGTGAGCGGACTACCGCCCGCGTCCGAGAACGAACTGTCGAGGAGTACACGCGTACCGGTCGGGGAAACCCGCATGAGTGATCGAGTCGATTTTCTAAAGGTCGGCAGTACCACTACACGGTTGACCGTTGCCGTGGAACTCATCGATACGTTCACCGGAGAGCAACCGGAAGAGAGACTCTCGGTCAGTGCAGCGGACGTCGACACGGTGCCGGCAAGGAATCCAAGCGGGTTTCATCTCTTCTTGGATCTCCCGAACGATCCGCTAACCGTCGTCGTCGACGGTGGGGACGGATATTTCGACCTGAAGGAGACGATCGATCCGACGGAACTCGACCCGCCCGCAGTCCAGCTCGACGTGACGCCGTCGCCGGGCTATCGCTTCCCCTCGGGGGCAACTCTCCTCCGTGGGTTCGTCGTTGACGACTCCGAGGACCAGGTCGAGAGTGCTACCGTCTCGATTCGCGACACCGACGAAGAGACCGTGACGGACGAGAACGGTGAGTTTGTTCTATTCATCAAAAACATAACTCCAGCAGATGTCCACCGGACTGACGATGGAACCAGATTGATCCGGATCGACGGCGACGATCCGGAAATTCACGTGGCTCACCCGAACCACGGGAGCACGACGGTACGCCAGCCTCTGGAAGAAGGATCGATTACTAGATATAATATTGTACTTGGGTGATTTTAATATAATATCTAGTTGACCGTTACAGGAATTGTTATATAGATAACCATTGTGAACTAGTACCATGACCGGACCGACCGGTTGGGAGAGGCACATATGCCGGAATATCATGCGCCGGGCGTATACGTAGAGGAAGTCGAACGGGGGCCAAAACCCATCGAGGGTGTCAGCACCAGTACGGCTGGATTCCTTGGAGAGACGGAGCGAGGTCGTACCGGCGCACGGCTCGTCACCAGTTTCCCGGAGTTCAGACGGAAGTACGGCGGCTTCGTAGAGAATCGGTATCTCGCGTACGCCGTCGAGGGGTTCTTCAGCAACGGCGGCGGGAGGTGTTACGTCGGTCGCGTCACCGCAGCGACCGATGTCGCCACAGCGACCCTCCTCGACGCCGAGGACGAGAACGTACTCGAGGTTACCGCAGTCGGCCCCGGGTCGTGGGGTGGCAACGTCGCCGTGATCGTCGAGGACGCGACGCTGTTCAAACAAGACGAAAACCAGCTCTTCAAGCTCACCGTCCAGTACTGGACCGAGATGGAGGATGCACCGGATGACGCTACTGATGCAGAGATCGTCGCCCTGCAAGACGATCCCGACCACGAGAAAGTGTACGACAACCTCTCGCCTGACGAGTCCTCCAGTGACTACTACGAAACACGGCTCAACGATATCTCCGATTACGTTACGGTCGGTAGAAAGGGGCTTGGTCGACCAGTCAACGAGACCTCACTGCTGACCGTCTCTGACGACGACGGCACCGTTACCGTCGATCACTACAAAGGTGTTGACACGCCGGGGGAACGAACGGGGCTCGCAGCCTTCGAGGCGATAGACGGAATCTCCATTGTCTGTGCTCCGGACCAAGCCATTCCCGCACTGTTTGATCTGACCGAGGAACTCATCACGCACTGTGAGAACCTGACCGACCGATTCGCAGTCATCCAAGCCAAGCAGAACGCCGGTCCGACCGGAAGTCTCGCCCCTCCTCACGACAGCTCGTATGCCGCGTTCTACTATCCCTGGATCAGGATCCGGGATCCCGTAACGAACAATCCGAAGCTCGTTCCTGCCGGGGGTCACATCACCGGTATCTACGCACGGAGCGACGTACGGAAAGGAGTTCACAAGGCGCCGGCGAACGAGGTCGTCCGCGGCGCCCAGGAGCTCCAACTGTCGATCACCAAGGAGGAACAGGCCGTCCTCAATCCGAAGGGCGTCAACTGTATCCGGAGCTTCCCCGGTCGAGGGATCCGTCTCTGGGGCGCTCGAACCATGTCCAGTGACCCTGAGTGGAAGTACGTGAACGTCCGCCGGCTCTTCATCTACCTTAGGGGCTCCATCGATAGGGGTACCCAGTGGGTGGTGTTCGAAAACAACGACGAGCGGCTCTGGGCTCGAGTGCGCCAGACGATCACTAACTTCCTGACTCGCGTCTGGGAGGACGGTGCGCTCATGGGAACCACGCCGGAGGAAGCGTTCTTCGTGAAGTGTGATCGGTCGACCATGACCCAAGACGACATCGACAACGGTCGTCTGATCTGTGAGATCGGGGTCGCCCCCGTCAAACCTGCGGAGTTCGTCATCTTCCGGATCTCACAGTCGACCGGTGGTGCGGAGGCCTAACAGAGGACACCAATGCCAGACAGACACGGCCCATATCGGAACGTCAGGTACCTGCTCGAGATCGACGGCATCGCCATAGCGGGGTTCAGTCAGTGTACGCTCCCCGAAAACTCGACAGAGGCCGTCGAATACAGGGAGGGAACCGACCCACCGACAGTTCGGAAGCTGTGGAGTCTCAACTCCTACGGTACCTTGACGCTTGAGCGCGGTACCAGCGAGGACTCTATAGCGCTGTTCGAGTGGCGCCGGCTCGTAGAACAGGGGAACGTCGACGCCGCTCGACGGAACATCGCTGTCGTGGTCCTCGACGAGGAGGGCGAACCCGGTCCGCGCTGGGAGTTCAGAGCGGCCTGGCCCACCCAGTACGACGGCCCGGACCTGGACGCCTCCGGTAACGAGATCGCCATCGAATCCCTGGAAATCGACCACGAAGGCATGGAGCGAACCGCGTGACGGGCGAGCAGCGACCCCCGAGCGACGGCATGCGATTGCCGGACGAACACTCCTCGACAGCGCAGACGGTACAGTCAACGCTGCAGACCGAGTTCGAGTTTATCCTGCCGCGGGGATACGTGGACGACGAGGGGACATGCCATACGGAGGGCCGGATGCGGCTCGCGTCCGCGGCCGACGAGATCAAGCCCCTCACCGATCCACGCGTTCAGTCCAACGAGTCGTACCTCACCGTCATCCTGCTGTCACGAGTCGTGACGAGCCTGGGGTCGCTGCCGGAGGTCACTCCGGCGATCGTCGAGGACTTGTTCGTTTCCGACCTAGCGTACCTTCAGGACCTCTACGAGCGGATCAACGCGCGGACCGCGAACGCGGTTGACGCGGTCTGCCCGGAGTGCGGCGAGAACTTCGCGGTTGCGGTGGGCCCGGAGACGGGTTCGCCCGCCGACTCAACGGCGACCCCGGAGCTGAAGACGGGAAACTCGACGGAATGACGGGTGGCTATCCAATCGGTCGGCTCTACCGGGAGGTCGCGTTCGTCGCCTATCACTTCAACTGGGGACACGACGACGTGCTCGCGATGCCACACTGGGAGCGGCAACGCTGGTGTGAGGAGATCAGCAGGATCAACGAACGGATGGACGAGGAGCATCGCTGATGGCAGCCGGCGAACGGACGGATCCGTACCTCGGGTTCAGGTTCCTCGTCGAACTCGACTCGCTCGTTGTCGCGGGGTTCGCGTCGGTGTCCGGTCTCGAGGTCGGCCTGTCGACCGAGGACTACGAGGAGGGCGGGGTGAACACTCACACGCACACGCTCCCGAAGCGTTTCGAGTACCCCGACATCGTCCTAGAACGTGGCCTGACGGACTCCTCGGAGCTGCTCGAATGGGTTCAGGAGGTGCGGGACGGGACGGTCCGGCGGCGGAGCGGCCGGATCGTACTGCTCGATGCCGCCGGTGCCGAGTCGTGGGGGTGGGAGTTCTTGGACGCCTACCCCGTGGCGTGGAGCGGACCGGAACTCGACGCTGACCAGTCCGACGTCGCGATCGAGCGTCTCGAACTCACCCACCGCGGCCTCTCGAAAATGGAGGGGCTGCCGTAGATGTCGCCCTCGACCGACGTGGACGGCCGGCCGACCGCGAGGCCATACGCCGACGCCCTCGAGCACCTCGAGGACGAACTCGGTCGGCTCGACGTCCTGTTGCGGATGCACCTCGAGTCGTTATGGGGTGATGACGGAGCCACCCCCGACGGGATGCGGAAAATGTTCGTCTCCGACGAGGAAGTGGCGAGCCTCCTCGCAGTGCTCATTCGAGACGATCAGCGTGACTCCGTGACCGCCGGACCCGGCGAACCCGATGGGGGTCTCGAGGGTCATCGCGGTCAACCCGTGACAAGCGAGCGCGGGCGTCTCGACCGTGGCCGCGATCCTCATCCCGGGCTCGTGCAGGCGCTCGACGAGCGTACCGATGCGATCAACGCCCGGCAGGCTACGACCGCGCGGGCCGGCTCGGAACTCCGACTGCGGACGCTCGTCGACCGGTTCGATCTCGAGGCGCGACACGTCGACGCACTGCTCGTTGCGCTCGCACCCGAGTTCGACCGGAAATACGAGCGGATCTACGGCTACCTCGAGGACGACGTTACCCAGACACGGCCGACCATCGGGCTGGCACTCGCCGTCCTCGAGTATACCGAGACGGACCGTCTGGCCGCCCGCGAGGTCTTCTCGCGGCACTCGCCGCTGCGTCGTCATCGGCTTGTCCGGCTCGCCGGCGACGAGCGTGCGCCCTACGCCGCCCGGACCGTCGCCGTCGAAGAGCGCGTCGTGGCGTTCCTGCTCGGTACCGACGTCGTGGCAACCGAACTCTCCAACACGGCCGACGTCCGGACCCCGTCGGCGTCGATCGACGACCTACTCGTCGACGAGTCGGCGGCCGCGAGGCTCGCCGAACTGGAACGCGCCCAGGCGGTAACCGCCACCGAGGACGGCTCGCCGCCCCACCAGCTATCGGACGCCGACGAATCTGAGTGCGGCCGACGGCTCCTGATCGCGTCCCTTCACGGACCGCCCGGCGTCGGAAAGTCGACGGCGGCCGGGGCGCTGGCGGCAGCCGCCGGGCGGTCGATCCTTCGGATCGACGCGAGCATGCTCGCCAAACCGGACTACTGGGAGACGGTTCGGCTGCTCGAGCGCGAAGCGATGTTGCAAGCGGCCGCATTGCAGGTCGAAGACGTCAACTCGCTTTGCGATCGCGACGACGTCGACCTCGGAGCGCTCGTTCGCACCCTCGACGGTTTCTCGGGCGACGTCTTCTTGCTCGGGGTGGGCCCGCTCTCGCTCGACCCATCGCTACGACTCGCCCGTCACGAGTTCGAGTCGATCCACCTCCCGATGCCGTCCTACGAACTCCGGCGCTCACGGTGGCGCGAGGTGACCGAGCTCTCCTCGGACGTGGACCCGGACGCACTCGCGGCTACGTTCCGGCTCACCAGCGGTCAGATCGACGACGCCGTCGCGGCGGCCAAGACGCTCTCGGATGGTTCGGCTCTCGACGCAGCGGCCATCCACGAGGGCTGCCGGCGCCAGACGACGAAGGAGCTGGGATCGCTGGCCCGGAAGATCGAGACCGGCTACGGCTGGGACGACATCGTCCTCCCTCCGGAGACGATGCGGCAGTTGCGCGACGTCGCGGCCCACGTCACCAGGCGGGGCCGGGTGTACGTCGACTGGGGATTCGCCGAGAAGTTCTCCCGCGGAAACGGGCTCAACGTCCTGTTCAGCGGTCCGTCCGGGACGGGAAAGACGATGGCCGCCGAGATCATCGCGGCGGAGACCGGACTCGACCTCTACAAAGTCGACCTCGCGAACGTGGTGAGCAAGTACATCGGCGAGACCGAGAAGAACCTCGGCCGGATCTTCGACGAGGCGACCGACAGCAATGCCATCTTACTGTTCGACGAGGCGGACGCTCTCTTCGGTGAGCGCTCGGAGGTCTCCGACGCTCACGACCGGTATGCGAACATCGAGGTGAACTACCTCCTTCAACGCGTGGAGGAACACGAGGGACTGGTCGTTCTCACGACGAACTTCGATCAGAACATCGACGACGCGTTCCGCAGGCGGATCCACGTCTGCATCGACTTCCCGCTCCCCGATAAGCGGTCGCGAGCGGCGATCTGGCGGAACGTGTTCCCGAACGCTACGCCGCTCGGCGACCTGGACTACGAGTTTCTCTCCACGCTCGAAATCGCCGGGGGTAGCATCAGGAACGTCGCACTGACCGCCGCATTCCTCGCGGCCAACGGCGACGACCGCGTCGAGATGGAACACATCGTTACGGCGGCGAAACGCGAGTTCGAGAAGACCGGGAAGCTCTCGCCTCCGGAACGGTTCGGCGAGTACAGTAGGTGTGTGGGTGAATCGCGATGAACGACGGCGCCGAACCGAGGGCATCCACCCTCGAACACGAAATCGACGCGGTGGTCCGCCGTATCGGCGTGCTCCGATCGATGTCGGGACCAGATGCGGTCTGGCGAACGATCGACCCGTCGTGGATCCACCGCGTGGTCCACGACGAGACCGTTCAGCCGGGTGTCCGTCGCTCGTTCTCCGGGGTGTTGCAGTCGCTGGTCGGCACCCGAGTCGCAGCGTTCCCGAGGCTGACGCTTCCAGCCGTTCGCGCGGCGCTCGGTGCGCCGGTAGCGTCCGACTCCAAAGCCAGCCTCCATGCGCGAGGGAGCGCTAGACCGAGTCCAGCATCGGAATCGGATACACGCGCCGGAGACCGGCGCTCCCCGCTCGAGACGCGAACGGTACTAACGGACGTCCCCGATCCACGGACGCAGGACGACTCAAGCGGTGACGACGGTCGTCTGGAGGTCACAGGGTCGCAGAGCGGCGATCCCGACTTGTCCGGTCGGCGATCCGGTGGTCCGGCCAGTTCGACGGAGGCGAGCGATCGGCCCTGGGACGGCAAGCCCTCGTTGTCGGTCTTGCGGCCGACCGGCGCCAACGCGGAACGCGCAGTCGATTCCGTCAGTCGGGTTTCCGAGCTGGCAGCTTCGACCTCGTTCGACGAACCCCTCGCCGACGAGGCGGTTCGGGACCGATCGAAGTCCGACACCGGTTCGACCGCACTGGCGCGAGGCGACAATCGAACCCGGGGTCGAGGGTCGGCGTCGCCCTTTACCGTCCTCGAGCCGCCGAAGACGACGGTAGCCGCCGTCTCTCGGTCGGCCCGGCCGATCGACTCGCGCCAGCGCGGTCGGCGTTCAACCGCCGACCCTCGCGGACGTAACGGGGCAACGGCGCCAGCCTCGAACGCTGTCCGCTCGGTGCCGGTACGGGTGCGGAGGCCACGATCGTCCACCGAACCAGGCACCGATCGCGACGGGCAGCGAGATCGCACCCCACTTCCGGGAGCATCGAAGCCCCCCCGTGAGTCCGAATCCAATGGCGCTCCCAGTGGTCGGCACGATTCGACTACCGGTTCGGACGCGGGGGAGGGGAGGTTGCCTGCGTTGACCGTCCGTCGGACCGGTTCCGGTGCTGGCGCGGACGGATCGGCGCGCAGCCGTCGGGGCGCCCAGGACACGGCCTCGAGAACGGCAGCGACGACTCGAGACGCCCCTCTAGGACGAGATGCTGGGCACGGACGCGCCGAGTTGGTGACCCGCCCCGACGCCGGTGCCCGCGCGGAGTCCTCTGCTCGACGACGAGGAGACGACGCCGCGATCCTACAGGGGTCACCGACCGAGCGCGCCAGGCTCGTTGACCGCCTCTACCGCGAGCTGGAGCGAAAGTTCCGGATCGAGGACGAACGGAGGGGACGCTGAGATGGTCGGTCGGGCGACGGAGTCGACCTTGAAGAAAGCCCTGATTCAGGTTCTCGACGAACGGGAGTCGACGACCGCCGAGATACCGGTGCTGTTCAATCCCACCGAGTACAGCATCGACAAACAGGTGACGTACAGCGACCAGAGCCTCCCTGGGCTGGGGTCGCCGATCACCCAATTCGTCAGCGGCGACGCCGAGACCCTCTCGATGGAGCTGTTCTTCGACACCTACGAGGCGGGCACGGACGTCAGAGACCATACCGATCGAATCGACGGGTTGCTCCGGGTCGACGAGGAGCGCCACGCGCCGCCCGTGTGCCGATTCGCGTGGGGGAGCCTGGTGTTCACGGCCGTCCTCGAGAGCGCCTCGACGACGTTCACGATGTTCCTCCCCGAGGGGACGCCGGTTCGCGCCCGGATCGACGTCACGTTCAAAGCGTACACGAGGCCGGGTGAGGAGACGACCGCTGCACCGCGCCAGTCCGCCGACCGGACGAAGGTCTGGGAGGTGACGGGCGACGACACGCTTTGGACGATCGCTGCCGCGGTGTACGGCGACCCGACGCGGTGGCGGTCGATCGCGACCGCCAACGACATCGAGAACCCCCGGTCGCTGCCCAGCGACCGTGAGCTGATCGTGCCGCCGCTGGAAGGGACGCGATGACTCCGGAGGTGGCTCCATGAGCCTCGCGGCGTTCCGGCAGAAGTACGACGATTTCTACGCGCCGCGGTTCCGCGTTCGGGTCGGCGACGACGAGATCAGGGAGTCGGACGGCGTGATCTCGGACCTGTCAGTAGACTCGATCCTCGACGGTGCCGACCGGTTCACGTTCGTCGAGACGGGTGGGTTCGACCGCGCGGCACGCCGGTTCACGAGCGTCGACTGGGATCGGTTGCGTCCGGAGACGCCGATCCGGATCCGACTCGGCTACGGGAACGTACAGGAGCCGGTCTTCGCGGGACGCATACAGTCTATCCGCCCGGAGTTCCCAGCTAACGGCGAGCCGACCGTCGAGGTGAGCGGCTACGGCATGCTCCACGATCTGACTCGGGGGACGAACTCCCGATCCTGGGACGAGTCGAGTGATGCCGACATCGCCCGCGAGATCGCCTCGGAGTACGCGTTCGACCGCGTCGTCGTCGACGAGACGGGCCGGCCGCGACCAAAGGTCATTCAGGACGACCAAAGCGACTACGAGTTCCTACGCGAGCTCGCCGATCGGAACGGGTTCGAACTCTTCGCCGACCGGGAGACGCTGTACTTCCGGGCACCGAAGCGAGAGCAATCCCCCGAGCTCACGCTGGAGTACGGCGACTCGCTGGTCTCGTTCTCGCCAGAGTTCAACGAGGCCGATCAGGTTGGTACCGTCGAGGTGCGCCACTGGGACCCGAGCGCGAAGCGGGAGATCGTCGGGTCGGCCGATCGCGACGGGGGGACCGGGACGAGGGTCGTCCGCGTTCCGGTGGCCTCACGCGACGAGGCGGAGGCGGCCGCGGCCGCGGCACTCGAGCGGCTGTCGGCCGAACTGATCGAGGGAAGCGGCGACACCGTGGGGCTGCCGGAGCTCCGCGCGGGAACGACGGTTCGACTCGAGGGACTCGGCGAGATGTTCACCAGGACCTACTACGTGATACGATCGACGCACAGGATCGGCACTTCCGGCTACGAGACGGGATTCGAAGTCACGGAGCGTGTGCTATGAGCTTCTCGAACGGTAGCCCCGGAGAAGCCGGTCAAACGATCCCCGGCGTCGTCGCCGGGATCGTCACCGACAATCGGGACCCCCAGGGAATGGGCCGGGTGAAGCTACGGTTCCCGTGGCGGACGGCTAACGACGAGAGCGACTGGGCGCGGATCGCGGTCCCGATGGCCGGCCCGGATAGGGGGACGTTCTTCCTGCCGGAGGTCGGCGACGAGGTCCTCGTCGCCTTCGAGGACGGCGATATCCACCACCCCTACGTCGTCGGCGCGCTGTGGAACGGCGAGGATACACCTCCGGCCGATAACGCCGACGGGAACAACGACGTCCGGACGATCCGCTCGCGACGCGGCCACGAGGTCGTCCTCGATGATGGCGAGAACGGGGGTCGGCTCGAACTCGCGACGGCGGGCGGCCGAACGATCGTCCTCGACGACTCGTCGGGGGGCGAGAAGATCACCGTCGACGACGGTAAGAGTACCATCGAACTGGACGGGACGTCGGGGACCGTGTCTGTGTCGGGCGGGACGAAGGTCGCCATTGAGGCGACGACGCTCGAACTGAGCGGCACGTCGATCTCGATCGACGCCGACGGTCCCCTTTCCCTTCAGGGATCGATAGTGAACATCAACTGACACAGACAATGCCACCAGCAGCCAGAGTCACAGACCAGACCGCGCACGGAACGCCACTCGGCCCGGGCCCCGGGAGTCCGAACGTCCTCATCGGCGGCCTTCCGGCCTGGCGAGCCAGCATCGACTTCCACGCCTGCCCACTGTCGTCGGGTCCGGCGCCGCACGCCGGCGGCCCGACTCAGCCGGGCAGCCCGACAGTCCTGATCAACGGCCTGCCGGCTGCACGGACGGGCGACACCATCGCGGAAGCCGGCCCGCCGAACTCCATCGTCGGGGGTACGCCGACGGTCATCATCGGGTGAGTATCGTGGAACGAGACTACCTCGGAACCGGCTGGCAGTTCCCGGTGCGGCCGAACCGACGGGGCGAGATCGAACAGTCGAGCGGCGTCGACGACATCGAGGGGGCAATACGGATCGTCCTCGGTACCGCAAAGGGCGAACGCATCATGCGCCCGGAGTTCGGCTGCGGTATCCACGAGTACGTGTTCACGTCGATGAACGCGACGGTGCGCACCCTCATCGAGACGGCCGTCGAGGACGCGCTCGTCAAGTGGGAGCCCCGAATCGAGGTGTCGAACGTCGAGGCCCCGCAAACGGTTCGGGACGACGGAGTGCTCCCGATACGCCTCGATTACCGAGTGCGACAGAGCAACACTGAGCACAACCTCGTGTATCCGTTCTACCTCACGGAGGGGCGGCGTGAGTGACTCGAATCCGGAGGGTGTCCGTGTCTGAGGATCCGGTCGTCGACGGCCGGCGCCGCGAGCAACTCCGGACGCACGCCGAGTCGCTGGCTCCGTACTACACCGAGTCGTGGGACCCGAACTCCGACGATTTCGGGGCGGCGATGATAGCCCTGTTCGCCGACCTCGCATCGGAGGTAACCGAGCGACTGAACCGGGTGCCCGAGAAACACCGTGTTGGGTTCTTCGACTCGCTGGGATTCACCCGGCGGCCCCCGCAGTCGGCGAGGCTTCCGCTCACCTTTGCGGTGGATAACGACCTCGGGGAGAACGTACCGATCCCAGCGAAGACCCGGGCCGTCGCGTCCGCGATGGACGCCAGGCCGGAGCAGACCTTCCAAATCCCGGCCGACGGCGGGTTCGAGGCGACGCCGGCGGCCGTCGATCTAGCGTACTCCGTCGACCCGCTCGGCGACCGGATCTTCGACGCCCGGTCGGCAGCCGTCGACCACGAGGACGCCGTGATCTTTGGCGGCGAAGACCACCAGCGACACGAACTGTACATCGGGGACTCCGACGGGCTACGGGTCGATCCGGGATCGACGATCGGCGTCGCGATCGAGACGGTGGCGGCCGTCGACGTCTTGAAGGACCGGCTGGTCTGGGAGTACTACGGCGAGAAGGCCCGCGACGGCGAGACGACCGAGGATTGGCACGCCTTCGAGGGGCGCTTTATCGGAGACGACCGAGGTAACGCCGTGCGGATTGACCTCCGGCTCCCGGCGAGCGGGACGCTCACGGAAACCGAGGTCGACGGCGTCGAGACCCACTGGATCCGGTGTCGACTTCCCGGCGGCGTCCCGCCGACCAGCCCGTTCGATCTCACGGTTGCCTCGATTGCGGTTGGGCCGATCCAGTCCCCGGCAGGGTCGCCGCCGAAGGCGATGCGGTACAACGACGTTCCGCTCCCGGTCGAGATCAACGGTGAGGGAGTGCTCCCGTTCGGCGAGTCCCCACAACGGCTCGACGCGTTCTACGTCGCATCCTCCGAGGCGTTCAGCAAGCGCGACGAGCGAGTCGAACTCCGTTTCGATGCCGTGGCCGACATCGATACGAGCGTGACTGATCCACGGCTCTCCTGGGAGTACTGGAACGGCGCCAGCTGGACGCGGATCGCCGGAGTCGGTGATACGACGAACCGGCTTCGGACCGACGGCGCAGTTGCCTTCCCCATCCCTTCCGACCTCTCGCCGACGACGGTCGCCGGCCAGGAGAGTCACTGGATCCGCGTTCGGCTCGTCGGCGGTCACTACGGAACGCCGAAGTTCGAACCCAACGACGACGGGACTTGGTCGCAAGTCGACGACGTAACGCCGCCGCGCTTCAACTCGGTGACCATCTCATTCGACCCGGCGGCGCCGCCGCTGGGCCGCCCGGAGCGGCTCATAGCGCACAACAATCTCGCATTCGGCGAGAACCTCACTAAGCGCGGTTCCGGATCGTTCCGACCGTTCACTGGGCTTCCCGACACGTCCCAGACGTTCTATCTCGGTTTCGACGGGCCGCTCCGCGACGGGCCGATCAACCTGCTGTTCGAGCTCGCCGACGTCGAATACCCGTCAGCGTTTTACCCGCGGATCAGATGGGAATACTGTCGTTCCCCCGACCGCGACGAGTGGGCCCGACTGGACGCCACCGATGAGACTGAGAGCCTGACCCGTCGAGGGATCGTCGGCATCGGCTTTCCCGAGGAGACCATCGCCTTCGAGCGGTTCGGTCGGACTCGGCACTGGATCCGCGCTCGGGTAACCGGCGACGAGTTCACCCCCGCCCCCGTGCGGGCGTCGACCGAGACGGAAGCCATCGTCGTCAGCGAGATCTACCCGGTCCGCGAGCTCGTCGAGGTCACGAACCGCAGCGACGCTGCGATCGACCTCACGGGATATCGAATCGACTTCGAGTACAACCAGCCGACGGTACAGATCAGAGCGTTCCCCGAGGGGACGACGCTCCAGGCCGGCGAGTCGCTCCTCGTCGCGACCGGAACGAAATCGATCGGTCCCGCCGACCTGCGCTTCGACTACCGGCGGCATGTCCTCAACCGCGGCGATCCCGACGTGGTCGCGATCCTGGCGCCGGACGACGGACCGATCGCCAGACAAACGTATCGCCCGCGAACGGAGACAGCGCCGATACGCCCCGGGTCGGTGCTGGCCGACCGACTTGAAGCCGGACGGGAGGCCGAGCGACGAGGGACGATCCCCTCCGTCTCGTCGATGACCCCCTTCGTCGACGAACTGGAGGCGACGCGCGGCCAAGCGCCGTGTCCGCCCGCCTGTCTAGAGACGCTCACTACCGTCCCCCCGACGGGTCGGCCGGAGCGCACCGCACCCCGCCTCTACGGGCTCTACCCGAATGCGGGCTGGTCGTACAACGTTCGTCCGATCGAAGACGAGATCGTCGGCTCCAGCGACGGTGCTCCCGGCCAGACGTTCACCGTGTCATCGCCACCGTTCATCGAGGGTGAAGTCTGGATCGACGAACGTACCGCGCTCTCTGAGGGGGCCCGTGAACGTCTCGAGGGGGACCCGACCGACGAGACCGAGCGAGTGAACGGTCGCGGTGACGAACTGGAGGCCTTCTGGGTCCGGTGGCGCCGGATCGATAACTTCCTCGAGACCGGGGACGATGACCGGGTGTACGCACTCGACCCGACCGTTGGCGAGCTCACGTTCGGGGACGGCGTCGGCGGCCGAATCCCACCGCGTGGTCGGGACAACGTCGCGGTGACCTACCGGACTGGCGGCGGCGAGGCGGGTAACGTCGAACGTGGGACGGTGACCGATCTGTCCAGTTCGATCCCGTTCGTCGACGAGGTGTCCAACCCGTTGCCGGGAGACGGCGGTACCGACGCGGAGTCGATGAACGACGTCCTCTCGCGTGCGCCCAGGGAACTCAGAGACCGTGGCCGCGCGGTGACAGTGGCCGACGTCGAGCGAGTCGCGTCGGCGTCGTCACGGAAGCTCGCGCGGACGAAGTGCATCTCCGGTATGGACGAGGACGGCGGGCGGGCTCCGGGGTGGGTCACGCTCGTGATCGTCCCCCGCGAACAGCAGCGACGCCCCGTTCCGTCGACGGAGACGAAACAGCAGGTGCGGGCAGCGATGCGGAAGCGGGCGCCAGCGACGCTGTTCGAACCTGATCGCCTGGTGGTCCGGGGACCAAGCTACGTCGAAGTGACGGTCAACACGACGCTCGCGGCCGGCGTCGTTGAGAGCATCGCAGTGCTCGAGGCCCGTGTGACCGCCGCGCTTGAGGGGTTCCTCCACCCCTTGACCGGTCGGACCAGCGGCGAGGGTTGGGCGTTCGGTACGGTGCCGTGTCTCTCGGACGTTTACGCACTGCTCGAAGGGATCGACGGCGTCGACCACGTCGAGGATCTCTCGGTGACGCTCGCCGGCAACGACACCGACGTCTCACTGACGGCGGGACAGCCGGCGCCGACCGTTTCGCCCGACACCCTCGTGTTCAGTGGAACCCACGAGGTTGCGGCGCGAGGAGGGCGCTAGATGGGCCTGGACGTCCCCAACCTCGACGACCGGAACTTCGACTCGCTCGTTGAGGACTCCACGAAACGGATCCCGGTGTACTCAGAGGAGTGGACCAACCACAACGCCCACGACCCCGGAATCACCATCCTAGAGCTGCTCGCGTGGATCACCGAGTCGGACATCTATCGGCTGAACCGCCTCGGTGATGCCCACGTCAGGAAGTACCTGCAGCTAATGGGGGCCGAGGCTACCCCGGTGCCGCCGACGCCGGCGTCAACGCGCCTGCTGCTCGACCCTCCGGATGTGCTTGACGGCACCCGGATCTCGGTCGGAGAGTCGCTCGTGGTCGACGACGGGTCGGCATCGCCCAAGCGCTTCGAGACGACGGCGCCGATCACACTGACGACCGCGCAGATCGCGACGATCATGACGGAACACAGCCGTGGGCGCGTCGACAACACGAACGCCAACCGAACCGAGGGGATCTACTTCCACCCGTTCGGTGAGGAAGCGCGGCGAGGAAGCACTACCTACCTCGGGTTCGACGGTGACCCGTTTGGCGCGGCCGACGTCCTACAGATCGCGGTCGAGTACCACGAGGACGACCTGCCGGCGCCGGCGTCCCACGGGGACGAGGCATCGACGTTCGAGCCGTCCGTCTCGGTCACCTGGGAGCACTGCACCAACTACGACGAGTGGTACCGCAACGACGTCTGGATCGAGGTCCACATTTCCGAGGACGGCACGAACGACACCGAGGACACCACTGACGACCTCTACCGCGGCGGATCGATCACCCTGGAACGGCCGTCGGAGTGGATCGAGGAGCCGGCGGCGATCCTTGATGAGGACCGAGCGCTGTTCTGGCTGCGCGCGACCGTGGAGGAGCCAGGGTACGAGGTACCTCCACAACTCGACACGATCGCTCTGAACGTCGTCGAAGCCGAACACAGGGCTCGGGTCGTCGAGTTGACTCCTCTCGAGCGGGCCGACGGCGCCACCGCGACATCAGCCCGACCCGGGCAGACGTTCGTCTTCGATGAGCAACCGATCCTCTCAGCTCGGCTCCTCGTCGGGGGCACGAAGTGGCAGCAAGTCGAACACTTCGACGCTTCGGGTCCCGACGACCGTCACTACGTCCTCGATCGCTCGCGCGGCGAGGTCCGGTTCGGCGACAACGTGCGGGGGTCGGTGCCGGCGGCGGGCCAGTCGGTCGTCGCCGAAGCGTACACTTGCGGCGGCGGGACGGCGGGGAACGTCCAGCCGTCGGCGTCCTGGCGGTTCGAACGTCCCGAACTCGGCGGTCCCAACGGCTCCGCTGGTCTCGGCGTCGAGCCACTCGTCCCGCCCGCCGGCGGCACCGACGCAGAGTCCGTCGAGGCTGCACTGATCCGATTGCAGCGCGACCGACGGACGCCGTATCGCGCGGTCGCTCCCGCGGATTACCGCGCAGTGGCGACGAGTACGCCCGGCCTCCGGTTCGGGCGTGCGGCGACGGTGGTCGACCGCGAGGACCCCCTCGAGGACTGCGAACCGCACAACACGGTCCGCGTGGTGGTTGTCCCGTTCAGCAAACTCGACCGACCGATCCCGAGTCGGGGGTTTCTGAGAGCGGTCGAACGCCACCTGGAGGAACACCGCCTCCTCACGGACCGAATAGCGGTCGAACCGCCGACGTACGTCGGGATCAGCGTCTCGGCGGAGATCGAGCTCCGGTCGGGATACTCCGAGCAGGGGCGATCGAGCGCCGTCACATCAGCTCTCAACGAGTTCTTACACCCCTTGCGCGGCTTCGACGGCGACGGGTGGCCCTTCGGTCGACCGGTGTACCCCTCGGAGCTGTACGAGACGATCGAGGGCGTTGAGGGCGTCGAGTGCGCTCGCGCGCTCTCCATCGCCGCCAGCGGTACGTTCGAGACCGACCCGGACGGCACCGTCCTGATCGGTGACGGATCCGAGGGACGGCCGCTCAGCCTCGTGTACCCGAAGTCCCACCAGATCGCCGTCGCGCCAGATCGGACGGACTGCGGAGGTACCTGAGATGGCGTTCGCGTTCCTCGGCGCGCAGTCGCCCGACGCCTGGTACGAGTGGACGGGATCCAACCACGAGGTGACCGCAGAGGGAGTCGCGGTCGCCAGGATGCCAGCGCCGACGTACGTCTCGCCCGAAACCGTGATCGATGGCCTCGCCGGTGAGACGACCGTCGTCGACGTCGCCCTCGATGAGTGCGGCGTCCTCTATCTCCTGGGGTCGGACGGGGCCGTGTATACGTACGATCGGCGAGCGGATCGAACGACGCACCTCGAGTGTCTCTGGCATGCAGCTCGGTGCGATGAGACCGTTGACGACGACGCAAGCGAGGGTCAGACTGTCGACCCGAACGCCATCGCCGTCACGCCAGAGATCATCTACCTAACGGACAGTGACGAGGGTCACGTCCGCGCGGTTTCGCAGCGACTGCTGCAGACACTTTGGATCATCGGCGAACCGTTTGAGACCCCCGTGGGGCTCGCCTCGCACCAGGGAACGGCCTACGTCCTCGACAGGGGCGACGTCTCCGGTGAGGGCTTCGTCGCTAGGCTCGCCGCCAACGGGACGGCCGAGCGGATCGTCACCGGGTTGGATGCGCCGGAAGCGCTCGTCGCCGACGCCGACGGAAACCTCTACGTCCTCGATCGGCGCGGCAACGGCGACGGGCCGCTGGTCGTCCGGAAGTTCGACGACGAGCGCGAGGAGATCGTCGACGACGTGTACCCGATCGAGACGTTCGCGGTGGCGCGGTCCTCAACGGGCTTCGAGCCGTCCTGCCTCGAGGTCGGCGACGAGGACGAACTCCTCGCCGGCATCGATCCGGAGGGACCGGCCGAGCGGACGCTGTTTCGCTTCTTGCCGGATGAGGGAACCTTCGAGCGACTCCCCACGTTCAAGCGCGGCTCGGTTGCACTCCAGCTGGACCGGACCGATGGCACCGTCCAGGACGGTGGATTGTACGTCGTCGACGATTCGAAACGGGTCGTCGACTTCCTCGCAGAGACCCGCCGCTACAGCCGAAACCCGGCGACCGACCGGTATGACGCGCAGGTGCGGACCCGTCTCGACAGCGGTGAACTCGAGACGGCCTGGCACCGCGTGACCGCGTCGTTCGACGTCCACGGCGCCGGCTCGCAGGTTCGGCTGCGGTATGCCGCCACGGACGACGACACGAAGACCGAAGACCTCGAGGAGATCACGGGAATCGGGCCGACGTACGCCGATCGCCTTCGATCAGCGAAAGTCAGATGGGTTTCGGAGCTGGTCGAGCTCACCGCCGAAGAGATCAGCGACGTCACCGGCACCGCGGTCTCGACGAGCGACGACTGGCTCGCCGAGGCCAGACGCCGGGCGGTCGACTGGACCTCGTTGCCGCTACCCGACCCCGGCGACGCGCTGCTGGACGACCCGGTTGGGCGGTACCTCTGGGTCGAGCTGACGCTGCTCGGCACCGAGTCGCGGACGCCGCGTGTGGCGTCGTTTCGCGCGTACTTCCCGCGGGAGTCGTACCTGCGATACCTGCCGGCGATATACCGGGAAGACCCCGCGAGCGCGGCGTTCCTGGAACGGTACCTGTCCATCTTTGAGAGCGTTTTCGTCGACGTCGAGGCGGAGATCGACGCCGTCACGAGATACCTCGACCCGCAGGGCGTCCCGTCGGAGTACCTCTCGTGGCTCCGCCGCTGGCTCGCGCTCGAGGCGGGCGAGACCTGGTCCGAGGAAGCCGAACGTCGCCTCCTCGAGCGGGGCCCGGAGCTGTTCAAACGGCGAGGAACCAGAGCGGGCCTCCTCGAGATGGTCCGGCTCTTCCTCGAGGAACCGGTCGAATCCGACGAATCAGCCGACGTCGAGGGAGCCGACGACTCGACGCGAGCGTGGGCGAACGCCCATCGCCACGAGCGGGCAGTTCTCCGGCGGCTGGCGGCGAAAAGCCAGCTGACGGACGCCGAAGTCGAGGCGGCGCTGCGAGTCCACGAGACCCTCCCGGCGGTGTACGACCGCGCCGAACGCCTCTTTCTCCTAGAGTACGCCGCCTTCAACTGTATCGACTCCGAGGAGACGCTCGCGGCTTACCGCGCGCTGCTGGGCTGTCCGCAGTGTTTCCTCCTCATGGTGACTCCACCCGTGAGCGACGAACAACTGCGGACGATCCGCCGGATCGTCGATGACCAGCGGCCGGCCCACGCCGCGGGGCGCGCGATCGAGCTTCGACCCTGGATCCGACTCGGAAGCAACGCCTACCTTGGGGTCAACAGCACGCTCCCGGAGCGTGACTTCGTGCTCGAAGAGACCGAACTCGGCGCGAACGCGGTGCTCTCCGAGCGCGAATCGGGTTTCCAACTCGGCCGCCGCTCACGACTGGACGAGGACGACGCTCCGCTATCGTGACCCGAACACAGATCAACAGACCATGAACCGAGATACCCACAACGGCACAACCGACGGCTGCAGACTGCACCGCTTCGAGAAGAACCGCTACTTCCACGGGAAACTGATGACCGCCCGCGATATGGAGGCCGAACAGCGGTACAACATCGGTCAGCAACGGTCGCTCTCGCGGCAGGTGAGCGGCGAGGGACTCCTCTGTGGGCTCTCGGTGACCAACGTCCAAGAGACGGGCGACAACCTCGAGGTTACGGTCGGCCCCGGGTTCGCGCTGGACTGCTGTGGAAACCCGATCGTCGTCACGAGCGCGTCGACGGGGGAACTCGATCCGCCGCAGGGCGACGACATCTACGTCTACCTCCGGTACGCTGAGTGCTCAAAGGAGACCGTCCCAATCCCCGGCTCGGAGAACGCCTGCGAGCAGGAGTGTGCGTACAACCGCATCCTCGAGATCTCAGAGATCACCTACGAGGAGACCGAACCGGACTACAAGCACGTCCCGGCCGCCGTCGTCGACTATCCGACGCCAGACGACGACCCGGCGGACGCGCTCGCGATGATGGCCCGGTCGTACTACGACGCGGAACGCGACGACTGCGAGACGTGCGAGGACCCCTCGGTGTTCGTCGGGGCGTTCACTCGATCGGAGGGGGAGGACGGCGACGTGTGGAGCGAATCGTCGGGCTCGGAGCGGCGGCCGTTCGTCTACACCAATGACATGCTGTACGCCGTCATTGCGGGCCACGCGACCGATTTCGGAAACCCCCACGACGTGATTACGACGCTCAACGACGTCCTCCACGACGGCGGGAACGTCGACCTGATCTCGACGGACGACTCGGTTAGTATCGATCCGGATCCGGATGCGAGCGAGGTCGATCTGGCCGCCTCGGCCGAGTCCGTTGGCGCGCTGGTCAGCGTCGACGGCGTCAGCAATCCCGGCGGCGACGTCGACCTAGAATCAGGGGATGGACTGATCGACATCACGCCGGACGACGGCGCGAACTCGATCGACCTCTCCGTCCCCGAACTGGGCACGCTCACGACCGAATTTGAGAACCACCGCTCGGATACTGACAACCCACACGAGGTGACCGCCACACAGGTCGGAGCGCTCGCGAGTCTCGAGGGGGTCTCGGGGGACGCCGACGGGAACGTCGACCTGACCTCGCCTGATGATACCGTCACCATCACCACGGATTCCGATGCCGTCGGCGAGAACGCCGTCGGACTCTCCGTGAGCGACCTCCCCGATCTCGGGGCGCTCACCGAGCGGATGGGTCGCCTTGAGGAGCGCCACGAGCGGGATATAGAGCGCCTAATGCAGCGAGTGACCCGCCTCGAACACCACGTGATGGAGCGCTCCGTGCTCTGCATCTGCCGCTCCTTCGGCGGCCTCGCCGAGCGACTCGACTTCCACTTTCCGGAGGAGATCGCGAAATTCGCGAACGAGTTCCTCAGTGGCTTCGATACCCAGGAGCGCATCGAGCCCGAGGCGTACTACGAGTTCATCGAGGAGTACCTCGATATGCTCGACGACCTCACTCACCGCCTCGAGGACTCGCGAGTCAGCGAGACGCCGCAGTTCGAGCGATTCCTGCGGTACGTCGAGGAACTGCGGATCGCGTTCGAGGACCGCGAGGAGGACGACGTCCTCCCGGTCGCGACGGCCCAGGAGCGGGTGTGTTCGACGGTCGACTGCCTGGGAATGCAGTAGCGTAACGTCTCCTGCCAATAGCTCCTCAGCCGCGAAGTTGCTGCAGCTAGATGCGATTCATCCGAACCGCCAGATGATCTGGACGTCGACCCCGGCCTTCCGTGCCTGACGCAGTTCGGCATCTAGCTGTTCTTTCGCCTCGGCTGTCGGCCGCATCGGCGCGCGGATCGTATAGATGATCGGAACGTCGGGATAGCGCTGAGCGATCGCGAAAACCGTGGACGCGACCTGAACCCGCTTGTGCGACGGCGAACCCTGCGTTCCCTCTGGGATGCTGAACCCGGCGTCGAGCGTCACCTCGAACACCTCGATCTGAGGGGCACCGGCTGGGGAAAGGAGGACGAAGTCGGGCCGCCTGAAAAGGTCATCTGCTCGCGCGACGCCCCCCAGATTAGTCTTCGGCTCCGCGAGGAGTGTCGGCTCTGAGGGGAGCCCTGTGGACGTTCTGGTTCTGCGAGGCCAGCGGCTCTTGGTACCGGGCGGAATCGGTGACAGCCCCTGTGACTCCGCGAGGCTGCGTCCGACGTCCCGTTCGAACACTGTCGAAGCGAGTTTATCACCCGGCACAGCCGCGAGAACGTCCGGAGATGTGGGGGCTAGCTCTCCTACGACGCTACGTCCAGGTGGTTTTGAACTGGCGACGGTGACTTCTAGAACTTCGTCCTCCTCTTCTTTTTCCGCACCTCGGTGTGTACCTTCGCTGGCAACGTAGCGATAGTCCCACCGTCGGTCGCTGTCGACGACGGTGATCGACTGGAACACCGGATGTCGCTGCTGGACGGTCTCCGCGACTTGCTCTGCTTCCTGTCGAGAGATTCTGTCCTGCTCCACGTACCGCTGCTCTTCCTGCTCGAGGTCCGCCAGTCCGGCCTCCACCTTCGCGTCGTGCTTGGGGTCGTCCGTCTCGGTGCGCCCCTCCGCGGACCCTTCTCTCCCGAATCCTAGCACACCGCCCAGCCGCTTCGCCGCGTCTCTGGCCTGCTCGATGACCCACTGGATTCCCCTGTCGATGGGCTGACGGACGGACTCGATGACGCTTCTGACCTTCGTCGGCAGCCCGCGCAGGCCGATCAGGTTCGCGAGGAACCCGATGAGTACCGAGATACTGCCCGCGAGGGCGTTCTCGACGTAACTCGCGACGGCACCGAGGTTCCCCTGCGCGATCGCCAGGATCGAATCGAGGACCGACTCGACCAGCGCTGCCACCTGTCGGGCGCGCTGGACGAAGAACGTGACCACGTCGTAGATGGCCATGCACGCCTTGACGAATGCACCGACGGGGCCCAGCAGTCCGACGATCCACTTGATGCCCGCCTGGACGACCTGTGTGACGACGAGCTCTCGGATTCTGTCAAGCACCATCGCCTGGAGATCACCGATCTTCGCCTGGACGTACGTCCAGAGACCGGCGACTCCCTCGGTGAGGAGGGTCCGGAAGATCTCGAACGTTCCCTCGAGGGCAGCGACGGTCCGTTCGCCGAGCACCGACACCGCCCGTGCGCGGACGTTCTCGTAGGTCAGTCCCAGGACCTGGGTCACGAGGCTGAAGGTCCCCGCGAGATCGAACCGCTCCGGGAGCTGTATCCCAGCCTCGGCGACCGTACCCATCAACCAGTCGATGAGACCCGTCTGCAGGTGCGTCCAGACGTTCGCGACGAAGTTCTCGAGTCCCCGCGTAACGCCGGCGACGAGGTTGCCAAGGACGCCGATCGGATCGCCGATGATCGTCCCGATGGCGGCCGTCGCTTTGCTGAGGACGCCCAGCAGGAGGCGTTTGAGCTGGAGGATGGTCTGGACGACGCTCCCCATCGCGTCGAGCGCTCTGTCAACGAGACCGCGGTTTTCCGCTCGGAGCGCCTCGATCCGAGCGTCCATTGCCTGGCGGTGCTCGGTGTACGTCTGTGCGAGCGAGTCGATCAGCTGGTCTTTCGTACCGTGGACGCGCTGTTCTAGCTCGTCGAACCGCGAACTGACGTCGCTGGCCGCCGCTTCGCCGACCTCTCGAAGTGACTCGGGGAGATCAGCGACGTACGTAGCGATCTCTCGTTTGCCCTCGGCGATCGTCTCCTGGGCCTCGAGGAGCCCCGTCGCCAGTGTGTCGACGACGCGGTTGATCGTCTCGTCCATTGCCGCGAGGTAGCGTCGCTGGCCCTCCGCGTAGAACTGCTCGACTTCGTCCGGCAGCCCGAGCAGCTTGTCCTTACCCCACCGGGCCCAGCCGGCGGCACCGCTGTAGCGTGCCTCCTTGTAGGCGCGCAACCGTTCCTCGACGTAAGCCTCGAAGGCGACCCTGGCCGCCTCGGCCCCGGCGTCGAACTCGGCGGTCACCTCCTCGTCGAGGGTGTCCAGGCGTTCGGTGACCCGTTGGGTGGTCTCCTCGTAGACACCCAGGATGTGTGTCGCTACCTCTGTGCGCTTCTGTTCGTCTTCTCCTTTCGTCCGCTCTTGGAGAGTGCCGACCTGATCCAGTAGCGTTCCTCGGGTGCCGTGCATCGACTGGAGCTGCGACTGCGCGGCGTCCACCGCCTCCGTCTCAGCCGTCGAGAGCGTACCTTCCTCGTGTTCTCGGTAGGCGTCCGGCGCCTCGGCTGCATGCGTTTCAGCCTCGTGTTTGGCCGACAGCGCCGCCGAGAACGCCGGCTCGTTAGCGTTCTCGAGCTGTTCTTCCGTGACTTCGACCGATTCGAGTTGGCGATCGAGCGTCCGCCGACGCTCCTCGAAGGGCGTCGAGACTTCGGTTTCGGGCTTCGGCTTCGGTGCGGCTCTCGCGGCACCGACGTCCGGTGGCGGCGATCCAACGTCCGGCGACTGCAGCGGCTCTGTCGGTTTCGGCTCCACTGACGACGTGTCGGGTGTCTCCCTGGCAGTCTCCTCGATCGGGGCCTGCACGCTCGATGCCTCGGTCTCGACCGTGTCGACGGCGTCGCGCTTTACCGACGCGAGCGCCTCGCTCTCTGCGAACTCGTCGGCGTCTTCTAACGTCCTCGGCGCCGTCGTCTCGAGGCGACGGAGCAGTGTCTCCTTCAGCGCCGCCCGGTCGAATGGCCGTGGTTCCTGTCGGTCCATCTCGTCGACCTGTTCGGCCGCTGCCTTGCCCGTCACCTCGCTGTCGGGGCTCTCCGACGCCCGCTGTGCTTGCACCGCCGGAACCTCGGACGGCGGATGCGACCGCTCCCGTGCCGCTACGCTCCCGATCTCTTGGATCACCTCCTGGAACTCCGGGTCCTTGTCCGGTACATCGGGCATTGAGCCGCCCTCATCTACCGTAGGTTGGGAATGCGCCGTCGACTCCTCTGTCGACTCCGGCCCGTCGTGTCCGGACTCAGATCCTACATCTGGTGCGGTTTCGGCGAGCGCGTCCGAACCGGCCCCGTCAGTTGCGCTGGAATCCTCTGTTCCTCCGTACTCCGATTCGTTCGAAACTGCTGTACCGTCCATCGGCGTATCGGGCTCGTCTCTGCCAGTACGATCCAGTTGGGGGTCGTCCGAGAGAGATCCGTCTAGTTCACCGCGTCTGTAGAGTTCCTGTACCGCTTGATTACCGAACGACTGCTGGAGCGTTCGAAGGGAGCGGTTCCGATCGTGGCCTGTTGCGGCCTGGTCCCGTCTCGACCGTCCGGTAATGGAGGCTTTCTGATCATCCGCTTCTACCTGAGATCTGAATCGCTTCATGGAGTTTGCTGTGCCGTAGCGACGACCGTCATCTCCCGGTCCTCACCGTTGTTCTCACGTTCCACCCGGTGACTTCCTCGTTACGTCGACGGCTGCTGCATATATCGAACCCAGGTTCTCCGTGCCGATCAACGAGCCGAGTCCGATCGTCGCTTTCACGACACGACCTCCCCCCAGAACTACGGTGATTAGCCTGCATCATCGTGGTTCACGATCGCACGACTCGTTCTGAGTTGTATGATAACACACCTCGCCCCCCTTTGAAGGGTGATCTATCTGGGCCGCTACTGCAAAAGCCTTCCTCCCACGCCAAGTGCAGTACTCCTTACTCCCGGTCCAGAGAGCAACGTGGCACAAAACCCGATCGACAGCTCCCTCGTACGACGACGGTAATGGAACGATCCGTCGTAGAAGGCTACGACCCGACCAAGAACTCGGTCGTCGTCGACCTCGAGCACCGCCAGCCGTACGTTCTCGTTCGCCTCTTGAGTCCCAGGCCACCCAGCCGTGTCTATCGATACACTTCTCGAAATAGAACGACCGGACTACGAAAACTCGTTTCCAGTGATTACCACGACCCGAAGACGTCCTCGAGCTCGCTCATACTGGTCGTCTCTTCGAGAGCTAGCAGGAGTTTGATCCGTGCTTTGTGCGCCGGTAGATCCTCACCACTCAGTGCACCATACCCTTGGAGCGTCTCGCCACCCCCGTTCCCATAGATCGCAGCGAGTGTCCCAGCGTGCGTTCGAGAGGTTACAACGACGGGAATTCCACCGTTGATCGCGTCTCGAACGGCAATACTCAGCGTTTCACTCGTGTTCCCGAGTCCAAACGCATCGAGAACGATCCCATCGTCATTCTGTTCGATGGCAAATCGAATCTGCCGATCGTCCATCCCCTGACCAGAGGAAACGATCGTGACAGTCTTATCAGTACGCAGAGACGAGAGCTCAACGGATTTACTACCCGGCTCCCGATGCAGCTGTACTTCATCTCGAGTGAAGATAGCAACCGGTCCTTTTCCACCAGGGGACTCGAACGTCTCTAGTTTACTGGAGTGACTTTTGGTCACGTCACGTGCTGCATGCAGTTCTTCGTTGAACGCGATATAGACGCCAGTACGGATGTCGTCGTGTGTGGCCGCACGGAACGCGGTGACGAGATTTGCGGGCCCGTCCGAACTCACTTCATCAGGACGTCGCTGTGCCCCCGTAAACACGATCGGAATATCGAGATCGAGCGCTAAATCGAGATGGTATGCCGATTCCTCCATCGTATCCGTACCATGGGTAACGACGATGCCGTCTGCGACGTCTTCTACTTCGCGAGCGGCATCACCGAGATCGGCCACGTCGTCATGATCGAGATTAAAACTGCCGAGTTGGGTGACCTGATCAACGAGGATTTCGTCGGCATGGTCTTCTAATTCAGGAACTGACTCGATCAGTGCCTCACCGCTTTGAGACGGCGATGCACCACCTTCTCCCGGTGTACTCGCGATCGTCCCACCCATACTCAATACCTGTACGACGGTCCCGGAACGTTGCGATGAGTCCTTCGTTTGATCTCCTTTGGTTGAAGCCGGAGTGCCAACAGCAGTGCTACTGGCGAGTCCTGTTCCACCAGCAACGCCCATTATCTGCATGAACGACCGTCTGGGGAAATCGTGAGGTGCCATCCACGTTTTGCGTGACCACACCACATGATAAGCCTATGGAAAGCTCACGATTATGAGAGCTAACGTCGGCTCACTGTCGTGACTCCGTGATGGGAGCGAGTTCTAGCAACCGAGAACCCGTTCCTATGTTCTCCCCGCTATCACAGGGATGAGCAAATGTGGTCCGGGTAATCTAGTAGATGTTCGAGCGGAACTCGTCCTCCGATTCGCTTCCCGCTAGGATTTATTACGGTTGGGGAATCCACCCATAGAGAGATCATGTCTGAATACGGCCTCCTCGCGCTTGCGCCGCCTCTCGTGGCCATTGTCTTGGCGATGGCCACCAGACAGACCCTCGTTTCCCTGTTCGCAGGGGTCTGGATCGGTGCAGTAATGGTCGCAGACTGGAACCCGATCGCCGCGACGGCCCTCGCAACCGACTGGATCGTCGAAGTCATCATGACGCCCTTCAACGCGAGATTTCTCGTGTTGATCATGTTCATGGGGGCCGGTGCAGCGTTCATCTACAAATCGGGGGGGATCCTCGCGCTCGAACGTTGGATCGGACACCGAATCGAGACTGCACGCGATTCACAGGTCCTCACGTGGTTGATCGGGATCTTCATCTTCTTCGACTCCTATACGAGTACGATCGTCACCGGCAATGCGACACGCGAACTGTCCGAGGAGAACGATAGCTCCCGGGAGATGCACTCCTATGTGCTCGACTCGACGACCTCACCCGTGACGACGTTCGGTCCCGTCTCCAACTGGATCGGATTTCAGGTCTCGATGATCATCGTCGGATTCGAGGCACTTGACGTTACGACCGATGAGCTCGGCGTCACTGCCTTCGGCATCTTCCTGCAGAGCATTCCGTGGAACATCTACTGTTTCATGGCGTTTTTCATGGTCGGACTGATCGCGATCACACAGCGGTTCTACGGTCCGATGCTCGATGCCGAATGGCGTGCCCGAACCACGGGCCAAACGATCCGTGAGGACGCAACCCCCTTATCGGATATCACGACCGATGTGGGTGAGCCGAGTCGGAAGAACCCGAAACTCATCAACTTCTTTCTCCCGATCATCGTCCTGCTCGTCGTCGGAATCGTCTCGATGTGGTGGCTCGGAGGCGGATATCAGCCCGGTGTCGATATCGCAACCGCGTTCCAGGAGACGGACGTCGCTCTCGGGTTGCTCTATGCGGCGTTTGCATTCATGGTCGTCGGAATGATTGGCGCCCTCGGTTATGGGACGTTGGACCTCGACGAAGCCAGTGACACGATCATCAACGGCTTCAAGACGATGATGATCGCTGCAGCGATCATCGTTCTGGCCTGGACGATCGGCTTCGCTGCCGAAGAAGTCGGAACCGCCGAATACATCGTCAACGCGATGGTGAGCGGTGGCGTTCCGGGCTCGTTCCTCCCCCTCATTATCTTCGTTGCCGCGATGTTCATCGCGTTCACCACTGGAACGTCATGGGGAACGATGGGTATTTTGACTCCGCTGGCCGTCCCGCTTGGATACGAACTGGTCGGTATCGGAATCCTGCCGGTACTTATGGGCGTTCTGTTCGGCGGCGCGATCTGGGGTGATCACTGCTCCCCGATCAGCGATACAACGGTCATGTCCTCGATATTCGCCGGTGCTGACCACATCGATCACGTCAACACTCAGATCCCGTTCGCGATGACTGCCGCGGGAGTAACCGTCCTTATTCTACTGCTGTACGCCGTTGGCCTCCAACAGGTGTTTATCGCTCTGCCGCTGGCGTTCGTCCTTACGACTATCGCCGTGTTTGCGCTCAACAAGTGGGATACACGACGAAAGAACCTCCCCGAGGTGATGCCGACGAGAGAGGAGATCGAGAGCCATGAACTGCATCGCGAGTCGAGCGATCAGCAGAAGCGGACGACCAACGGAGACTACGATCTACTCGATACGATACCGTTGGTCGCCCTCGGGGTCGTCTTCACCTATCTCGCACTCGTATTCGCATTCGCAACGCTGGGAGGATAACGGTTCGTCTCCCGATCAGTAGAGAGTATCGTACCGACGAGTACGCTAACCCCCATTGAATGGCACGTTCGATCCGTCAGTGACGCCGTTCTTCGAGGAGTCGACCTGCCGAATGGCATCCTGCCCCTCACCCACCCATCGAAGAGAACCCGAGCGATGGGCAACGACAGGACCCGGGCTTCGCGCTCTGATGGGGCGCAGGTCAGTACTTTTCTCCTTCGCGTATTTGTCGGTGTTCTAACGTCTGTCATGCTGGTTTAAGACGCGGGAGTCGGTGGTGTGCTATGGCATGTCTGACGGGCCAAGAGCAACCACGAACCGACGCACCGTTCTCAAAGCAGGCGGCACCCTCGCCCTCGCCGGCCTCATCACTCCGGCAGCGACGGTCGCCCAAACGGATCTCCCCATCGAGATCGAACAGAACGCCAAAGAGGAGTACGTCGTACTCCGGAACGTCGGTGACGACGACGTCGATCTCACCGGCTACTCGATCAATTTCGAGGCTGAAGACGAGGACTACGATCAAGTCCGCCAACTCTCCGGGGATGTCACGCTCGCATCCGGCGAAGAGGTCACTGTCGCCACGGGCGATGAAACCACGGACAGCACCGACGTCACGCTGGTCGATCCCTACGATGGCCACGTGCTGCGCAACGATGGGAGTGACGAGATCGCGCTGCTCGATCCCGATGGGAACACGGTCGTTTCGACCGCTGGCTCCGGTGAATCCGACCCGGGCGATGGCGGAGACGAGTCGGAGCGGACGCTGACCATCACCGTCGTCGACGAGAACGACGAGTCCGTTGAGGGCGCGAACGTGAGCGTCGTCACGTCCGACGGCGGCGAAGAAGTCGCGAGCGGCGAAACGGATAGCGACGGCACGGTCACGTTCGACGTCGAGAGCGGCGAGTATGACGTCATCGTCGAGCACGACGACGTCACCGGCCCAGCGGCCACTCCGGCAACTGTCGACGATACCGATCCGGAAGTCAGCGTGACGCTCGACATGAGCGACGACACGGCGACCGGGATCGTCCGCGTGGTCGATCAGAACGACGACCCGGTCGAGGGTGAGCCCGTAACGCTCTGGCCGCCCGGCACCGTCGACGAAGAGGCAACGGAGACCCGTGAGACGAACGCCGATGGTGAAGTCGTGATCGAACTCCTCGCTGGCGAGCCCGAGGACGTCGTCATGTTCGAGACCGTCGTGCGCAACCAGTCAAAGACGCTCGGAATCATGAGTGACGAGCACGCCGGCGTTCAGGAGGTCGTCTTCGAAGTCGACACGTCGGACGACTCTGACGATGAGGACGGCCAAACGCAAGAACTCGACAGGGATGATGGAGACGACGAGGACATGGACGAGAAGTCCGGTGACGACGACGAGGATGTGACGGACGCGGACGGGGACGGTGTCGCTGCGACGGACGACGCTGACGACGACTGCCCGAAAGAGAGCTAAGCGGTTCGTTCAAGGGGGAGACCTCTGTTTCCCCGTTCTCCGGCCGCGGGTGGGTTGTGATCGATTAGATCGTTCCTCGTCCCGGCGGTGAGCGTGACGAGGAGGAATCTCCTCCGCCAAGGAGCGAGGGGCGTCGTCTGAGCCGGGGAAGGAACCGTCGAGCCGACGTGAGTTACGGGGAGATCGAACCGAGTTGCTGTCAGGACGTCACTTATCGCGGCCGTTCGAAGCGATCGACGGTTCGCAAGCGGTGTCTTCGATTCTCCTCCCGGACGGCGACTCGTTTCGATGTCAGGTGGGGGCTTTTAGGAACTGCAGTGTGATGGGTTCGCATGAGCAACGTCCAACAGTACCAGTACCAGCTTCCGGAGACGCTGAACACGGCCGGCTCCAAACTCGTCTACCTCTATCTGAAGATCGAGAACGAAGCGACGATCAACGAACTCCACATGGCGCTCGGCATGAAGAAGATCACGCTGTACTCGTTGCTCCAGACGCTCACGGCGACTGAACTCGTCGATCAGGAAGGAGCCATGTACGTCTGCACCGAGTAGACGTCGCGGACGCCTAGCCGTAGCCGTCGATCATCCGTCCGAACACGATCGACGCCGTCCGCGGGTCTCCCGCGAGACGATCCGGAGCGAGGGGACGTTCGACAAGCGGGTTTGGGCTCGTCGACGCGGGCGATTCGACCTCAGCGATCCAGCAACGATCGCACGGTGGCGATACCGAAAGCGGATCGGTCGTTCGGTACCGTAATGCACTGGTCTGCGGTCTCGGTGCGGAACTCCGTGGCGAGGTACGGCTCGAACAGGGCGGTCAGCGCGGTCGGTCGAATGATCCCGCGCGACTGGTTGTACTCGATGACGCCGTAGTCGTCGAGTTTGGGGAGATGAGACTGGTAGAGCGCGATGTACACCCGCTGGCGCTGGTCGGAGTCCAATTGCTGGACCGGGATCCCGTTCTCCCACGCGGCGATCTCTTCCGCGAGCGTTCGCATGTCGAACTCCTCGCGCTCGGGTTGAGCGGCGAAATAGCGGAGCGCCGCGCGGCGGCGGCCGTTCTGAAGGAGGTGAAAGAGGTCATCCTTGGCGATGGAGAGCGAGCCGTCGCTGGTCTCCGTGGACGCGTCGTCGACCGTCGTTCTGGTACTCATGATGCCAATCGTACATTTCCGGGAAGTATAATAAATACAGAATATAGTTCATCGAATTTCGCACACCATAACTACCGTTATTCGACATGTAAGGTAGTTTAGGGTATGGGTAGAGGACGGATCGTACGCCACGGACCCGACCCGCATCCTCGACGTACGGATCGTATCGTGGTCGAAGAGCGACCTCCAACCGCGGGAACGGAGACGGCGACCGACGGAACGTTCGACCCTACTGGTCCCAGGCTTGATAGCTGGCCAGCAGTATGATCACGATGAACACCGGAAGCGTCGCGAGTCCACCGTCGATGCCCACGACCGTCGCTCCGACGGAGAGCAGTGCGCCGAGCGTCCCCAGGCCGACGTACAGTTCCGGCCACCGATCGTCCCCGTTCGGCGATCTCGTGTACTCCTCGATCTGAGACGCCCGGTCCCGGAGCGTGACGTCCTTGCTGTCGGTGTCGTACTCGACGATTCCGAGCGCCTCGAGTTTCGGTAGATGGGTCTGGTGCAACGAGACGTACACGCTCTGGCGAACGTTCTGTGGCGGCGGATCCTCCCCGCTTTCGAGTCGTGCGATGTGTTCCGAGAGCTCCTGGATCGTCGCGTAGCCGTCGTGTCGACCGAGAAAGGAGATCAGCTCCCGCCGTCGGGCGTTTCGCAGGACGTCGTGTATATCCCCTTCGTCGATCGCCGTCGACTCCTCACTCATGGCGGTGACCTCGGCGTTCACCGCCCCTCCAGTCCCTCTCCATCGCGTAACACGTCAGATCGAACTGTTATGATTGTAACGTATTCTTGCAGCGAACCGTTTGAGGACATTAACATCCCCGTGGGGACGGTAACGGTTCGTTACCGGTCGGTCGGATCGGTCGGACAGCGAACGGTTCAGGCGAGCCACTCATCGGGCTTCGTGTCGTAGTCGATATCGCTCGCCTCGATGGCTTCGACCTGCTCGGGCTCGAGATCGGTGGTCTCGAACTCGCTTCCGTCGTATCGGATCATCACCCCTCGCTCCTCGGGTTCGGGCTCGCGGTTACGCCGACGGGCGACCTCGACGGCCTTCTCCGAGACTTCCTTGCGGATCGTCATGAGGTTGACCGGCCGGCCCCACAGCTCGAAGACGCGAACCAGCGTCTGTTTCGCTTGGCCCACGTCGAGGGCGATCCCGTTGTATCGGTGGCCGAGCAGCAGTTCGTTACGGTTCGCGTAGTTGCCGTCGTGGACCTCGATCGTCGGCTTGCCGAAGTTGGTGAACTGCAACAGCAGCTTCTTCTTCACGTCCTCGGCGTCGGTGCTGGTCGCCCGGTAGTCGCCGGTAGCGTAGGCGTACTCGTAGGTGAAGTACTCGTGGCGGTCGACGAACTCCTGGGTGAGGAACTCGTCGATGAAGGTGACGTCGTTGTGGCTCTCGCGGATCTCGCGCATCCGATCCCAACCGGCGGTCCGATCGACGGCGGCGATCGCCTCCTCGACGCTCGCATAGAGGGCGTCGTCGAGGACGTACCGTCCGATCCGTTCGAGGTTGCTCTGCCCGATCCGCCGGAGATAGCCGCGGTTCTGCGGTTTGACCAGCGAGTAATGGCGCTCTGCGAGTCCCTCGAACGTCAGTACCTTCCACGGATAGCGATCGACGTCGATCTCGCCGTCTCGAGCGCGCTCGATGGCCTCCCGATCGACCAGCCGGTCGTCGAGGCCGGAAAGCGCGTTAAGCCGATCGCTGCCGATGTGTGCGAGCGGCGCACGCGCTTCGAGGAGTTCCTGAACGCGATCGAAGTCGACTACGTCGTGGAAGTTTCGCCACGTCACCCCCTCGGTCCGCAGGAGCTTGTCGATGACCTCTCGCCGGTTCGTCGTGTTCTCGACGTACTCCCAGAGCTCCTTTCCGAGCTTGTAGGGGTTGAGCCCCGGCGATCCCAGCACCCGGGCCTGGTGGTCGGCGTAGTCGATGAACTCGTCGGCCTCCGCGAACCCCTCCTCGCCCATCATCATCGACTCCCAGTAGGCGGCCCACCCCTCGTTCATCACCTTCGTCATCCGCTGAGGCGCGAAGTAGTACGACTCCGTTCGGAGCATCTCGAGGATCTCGCGCTGCCAGGGATCCATCTCCCGGGCACGGTCGGCCTCCCCGTCGTAGCGCTTCCCGTGTTCTCGCAGGAACGCGAGTAGGTCCGGCTCCGGCGTCTCGGGGAACGACCCCGAACGGCCCTCGCCCGCGTGGCGTTCGAGCCAGGCCTCGTCGAAGACCTCCCGCCTGACCTCCTCGCTCAGCCCGAGTCCCTCGAGCGCCGCCTCGATGTCCTCGTCCTCGTCGATCGACTCCTCGACGCGCTCCCGGGAGAACGCGCGGTGCTGATCGATCACGTCCTCGACACAGAGCACGTTGTCGATCCACCGTTCGACCTCGCTGCGGTCGATCTCGGGGTCCGCCATCGCCGACTCGACCGTTCTGGCGTGACGCGAGAGCAGGGCGGCGGCGGCGGGGCTTCGGGCCGCTTCGTCGCCGGTGAACAGCCCGAACCACCGGTTGTTCGCGAAGAAGTCGGCGTGGGCCTCGACGTGGGTGATGACCGCCTTCTGGTCGGCCAGCGAGTTCGACTCCTGGAGGAAGGCGTTCGAGGGATCGTCGTTGTTGACGAGTTCGAACGCCTTCCCGCCGACGTACTGGTTGGTCTTCCGCTGGCGGTCGTACTTCATCCCCCAGCGCCAGTGGGGATAGCGCTCCTGGAACCCGTCGTAGGCGATCAGCTCGTTCATCTCGTCGTTGTCGACGATCCAGTAGTTCACCGGGTACGGCTCGAGTCCGAGCTTTCGGGCGAGTTCGTTCGCCTCCCGGACCGGTTCCTCCAGTTCGTCCGCCACGCGTTGGGCGTGGTATCTGTTGAGACTCATGATTCGTCCTCCGTGCTCAGTATCTCGTAGATCGCGTCGGTCACGTCGTCGGGTCCGGAGACGTACGCGACGGCGACGTTGTCCCGGTCGCCCAGACGACGTTCGACCTCCTCGGCGTGGGTAGCGTTGATCGCGCTGCCGCTCGGCTGGGTCTCGACGTAGGCGTGGAGGTTCGCGTCGATCTCCTCCATCAGCGGGACCACCCGCTCCTCGGTGTCGTTCGAGGAGTTCTCCGAGTCGCCCGCGGCGAAGACGTACCGGTTCCACTCGCTCCAGGGATAGTGCTCCTCGAGCAGTTCCGCAGCGAGTTCGTAGGCGCTCGAGATCTTGGTGCCGCCGCCCGACCGAATGCCGAAGAACTCCTCGCGTTCGACCTCCCAGGCGGTAGCGTCGTGGGCGATGTAGACGAACTCGGCGGTGTCGTACTTCCCGGTCAGATACCAGTCGAGCGGCGTGAACGTCCGCTCGACGAGTTCGCGCTTGTCCTCGCGCATCGAGCCCGAGACGTCGCGGATGTTCACCACGACGACGTTGTGCTGGGGCTTCTTGACGACCTCCGGGTAGCGATAGCGCTCGTCCTCACGGCGGAACGGAACGTGACCGATCCCCTCGCGGCGGATGCGTTGGGAGAGCGGCTCGCGCTCGACCCGCTCCTGCATCTCCTCGATCGAGCGCCAGCGCCCGCGCTCCTCGTCGGGGATCGACTCGAACGCGTCGTCGATCCAGGCCCGCGAGACGGGGATGTGGTTCTCACGGGCCCACCGGAACGCCTCCTGAGCGGTCATCCCCTCGACGCGGAGCAGTTCCCGGACATACTTCTCGTCGAACTCCGTGGCGAGCTTTCGCTTCAACCCCTCCTTGAACAGGCGTTCAACGTCGAGCGTGCTATCCGGCCCCGTCCGGGTGCGATCGGTGTACTCGCCCTCCTCCTCGGTCTCGACCTTCTTACCTTTGGGCTCGAGGTCGAGCCCAAGACGCTCGTCGAGCTCCTGGGCGAACTCCTCGGGGTCCATCTCGTAGTACTCGTGATCGCCGCCCTCCTCACCGGCCTCGCCCTCGTCGCCCTCGCCGGGTTGTGGTTGGGGCTGGCCGACCTGGTCGCCGGGCTCGGGCGTGCCGCCGTCGCCCTGGCCCACGCCGCCCGTATCGAGCTGGTCGTAGGCGAACTCCGGCAGCGAGACGATCTTAATCGGGATCCGGATGTCGCCGCGTTCGCCCCCGAGGTCGCCGTACTGGATGAACTCCGCGAGGTCCTGGCGACGCTTCTCGCCCACCTCGCGGTACCGCTCGAGGTCGTCCCTCAGTCCCATTGGTAGCTCACCTGTCCCATGACGTGGCGGCTGGTCAGCTCGGCCGACGCCGACGAGTAGCCGAACTGTTCGACCATGGTTTCGACCGTGCGCTCCTTGATCGCCGCCGTCTCGGTGTTCGCCGGCGGGTCGTCCCACTGGCGCGGGTCGAGGTCGTCGTAGACCCGGGCGACGTCCTCCCAGTCGTGGCTCTCGAGGACGTCCCGGATCACGGGGATGTCGAGCAGGTTCACCTCGTCGATCGAGAAGTCCTCGTCGCGGTTGCGCCACGCGTGGCGGTTCAACGCAGTGATGATCCGGTCGCGGCGGAACTTCGTCACCAGCGGGTTCGAGGTCGTCCCCTCGTAGTCGTCCTCGCCGAACCGTCCGAGGTGTTCGATCTCGAACACCTTCATCTTCAACGGGTCGGGTTCGACCCGCTGGCCGCGCGCGTTCGTCACCGTCTCCTCGGTGGCCCAGGCGTAGACGTGCTCGACGTACTCCTCGACGGTCCGCTCGTCGACGCGTTTCTCGTGCATGATCGCGCCGACGACATCCGCCTCCTGGCGCTCGAAGACGTGGTTCTTCACGGGAACCAGCCGGTCCTCGAACTCGCGGCGTTCGGCCCGCGAGAACATCGGCGCGGCGTGGAGCTCGTCGGCCATCTCGTTGAGCACGTCCCGCGGCATGAGGACGTTCTCGACGGGGAGGTCTGGATGAGTGCGGTCGCGCTCGCCGTTGAGTAGATCCGCGATCACGTCGCGGGTGAACGTGACGGGTACCCCGTGGGTGCCGTCGTCGCCGGTCGCCTCGAGCCCGATGTCGTCGGCGTCGAGGCGCTCGTCCTCCTCCTGGAGATACCCCCGATCGAACAGCAGCGCCTTCTCGACGAGGCTGAGTCCCTCGGGAAGGTCCTCCGAATCGAGACGCGTGACGACGCTGTAGAGCGCCGCCGCCTCGACGGTGTGGGGGGCGAGCTCGCGCTCGACGACGTGACCCTCGCCCTCGCTGATCGGGACCACGAGCGACGCCTCGACGCGCTCGCGGAGCTCGTCGCCGTCGACGCCCTCCCAGATCGCGGTTTCGCCGGTGAGCTCGCGGTGGATCAGCTCCGACTCGAGTCGGAGGTTCGTCAGATACCGGAACTCGTGTTTATCGAGACGGCGTTTCAGCGCCTTCAGCGGGTCGGTGCCGTTGCGGTCCGCGTGCTGGTTGAGCTGTGCCTCCAGATCCGGGTTCGAGATGATCAGCAGCTGGGTGTCGACGTCCATGCCGATCCCCTTATCGAGCTTCACGTGGCGCTCGTCGGGGACGTTGAGCAGCTTCTGGAGCAGGTCCGCGTGCTGGGTGGCGTCCTCGACGATCGTGAGCAGGCCGTTGCCCTGCGAGAGCACGCCGTCGTAACTGAACGCCTGGGGGTTCTTTCGTCCCCTGGAGTCGAGCTTCTGGAGCATCCCCGCCATCCAGCTTCCGACGAGCCGTTCCTTGGGCCGGCCCTCGTCCTCCGAGTGGAGGACGCCGATCCCCTGGCCGACGCCGACGACGTAGTTGCTCACCCGGAGGTGACGCTCGTCCGTCACCGCCGAGAACAGGTCGGGGACGTCCTCGCGCCGGTAACGTTTCTCGAGGTAGTCGTAGGCCTCCCGGCAGAACGGATCCAGGTCCGTCTCCACGCGGATCGGCGACTGATCATCGGTCTCGGCGTTGAGGTCGTCGACCAGCTTCTCGCGGACGGGCTCCGGAAACACCGAGAGCGGATGCGACTGGACCGGACTCTGATACCAGCTGTCCTCGTCGACACGAGGGGCGTCGCCGTAGGTCAACCCCGGCGAGTCCTCGGCGCTCGCGACGTTCCACTCGAGGGTGTAGCGTCGTCCCTCGGGCGTCTTCGAGTACTCGCGTAGCCCGTTTATCAGACAGCGCTTGAGTTCGGACTTCCCCGTCGCCGTGGGGCCGTCGAACCAGATGATCTTCTCGTCCTTTCCCCGGCCCGCGGCGATCGATCGCAGGTCGTCGACGAACGCGTTGAGCACCTCGGTGTTGCCGAGGATGGCGTGCTCGCCGTCGTTGTACGGGTCGTCGAAGAAGCGGTAGCGTTCGCGCTCCTCGCCCTCCTCGACGACGATCCGGGTACCGGCGGCCTCGATCGCCGAGACGAGGTACTTCGAGGCGTGTGCGCCGATCGAGGGCCGTTCGAACAGCCGATCGACGTACTCGTCGAGACCCATCGGCTCCTCGTAGGCCTCGTCGAGCTCCCGGTCGGCCGCGTGGACGTAGTCGGTGCCGATCATGCGCCCTCGAGCTCGCTTTTGGCGACCTCGGCGCCGGCGAACTCGAGTACCTCCATTGCGCCCTCGCGCGAGTAGCCCTGGTCGATCAGCGCGTCGACCCAGGCGTTTCGGTCGTCGTCGTCGAGCTCGTTCGCGCTCACCAGCGCCGAGAAGTTGATGTTGTGTTTCTTGTCCTCCCAGAGCTTGCGCTCGAGCGCGCGGCGCAGCCGGTCGTTGTCCTCGGGGCTGAACGCCTCGCCCTCGCGGGCTCTCCTGGAGACCCAGTTCGAGACCTCCTGACGGAAGTCGTCCTTGCGGTCCTCGGGGATGTCGAGCTTCTGCTCGACGGCCCTGAGGAACGTCTCGTCGGGCTCCTGTTCGCGACCCGTGAGTTCGTCGGGGACGGTGTCGTCGTCGATGTAGGCCATCACGTGATCCATGTACTTCTCGCCCTGGCGGCGGATCTCGTCGAGGTCGTACGCGAGCGCGTGGCGGACGTCCTCGATCGCGCGCTCGCGGTACTCCTCGCGCACGAGTTCGAGGTAACGGTGGTAGCGCTCGAAGTTCTCCTCGGGGATCGAACCGTGGTTCTCGAGGTTCTCCTCGAAGTGGGTGAACACCGACAGCGGGCTCAGATACGTGCGCCCGCGGTGCATCGAGTTCATGATCGCTTCCGCGATCTCGTCGCCGATGAACCGTGGTGAGACCCCCACCATCGCCTCGGCGATCTCGGCCTTCTGTTCGCCCTCCTCGCGGAGCTTGGTCACGTCGACGTCGTCGCCGTCGCTCGACTCGCCGTTGTACGCCTTGGCCTTCTGTAGCAGGTCGACCGTCTCGGTGTCGGGCTCCTCGATCCGCGTGAGAACGCCGAACATCCCGGCCATCTCCAGTGCGTGGGGTTCGACGTGGATGTCGGGAACGTCGGCGTTCCGAAGCAGCTTGCGGTAGATCTCCGCCTCCGCCTCGTACTCGAGCACGTAGGGGAAGTCGATGCGCTTGGTGCGGTCGTTGAACGCCTCCATCGACTCGTCGCCCTTCTTCTCGCGGTACTCGGGCATGTTGGTGCGTCCGACGATCACCTGGTCGATGTCGATCCGGGGGTTGCTCTTCGGCTTGATCGTCTGTTCCTGGGTCGCGTGCAGGAAGTCGTAGAGGAACTCCTTCTGGAGCTTCAACAGCTCCTCGCCCGAGAAGATGCCGCGGTTCGCGTTGCAGAACGCTCCCGAGTAATCGAACGCCCTCGGATCGCTCTCGCCGTAGACGGCGATCTTCGAGTAGTTGACGTCGCCCGTGAGTTCGGTCTCGTCCTGGTTCTTCTTGTCCTTGGGCTCGAACGTCTCGATCGACTGGCGCTTGTTCTCGTCGGCGAGCAGGCGGATCACCTCGACGTGGTTCTCCACGACGGCCTGGAGGTCGTCGTCGTAGTAGGCGAGCAGCCGATCCATGTAGAAGCTCGAGGCGGGGTCGAGCGACTGCTCGTTTCGAATGGTGTAGGGCGCGTCGAGTCGGTCGTTTAGCGTCTCGATCACCCCCTCGCGCTGTTCGAGGGGAAGCAACACGAGCGGGTCCTGGTTCATCGGCGACTGGACCACGTCGTCCGCGGGGTCCTGATCGGGGATCACGTCACAGAGGTTGGTCCACCGGAAGGTGTACATCCGGCCCGCGTCGCTCGCGGTGTAGTCCTCGAAGTAGGCGCGGATCCGCGCGTCGAACGCCGATTTCCCGGAGCCGACCGGGCCCAACAGGAGCTTGATCCGGCGATCCGGGCCGAGCCCGCGGGCACCGCTTTTCACCTTGTTGACGAACTCGTGGATCGAGCGGTGGACCACCTCGCCGTAGAAGGTGTTCTCGCCGTCGCCCAGCGGGTCCTCGCTCGCGAGGAGGTACTCGACGGTGCCGCTCTCCTCGTCGTAGCGCGTACCGTAGTGGTCGAACATGTCCGCGACGCGCTGGTGGGCGTTACGGGCGATCCGCGGGTCCTCCTGGACCGCCTCCAGATACCAATCGAAGCTCTTGGCATCGCGGAGGTCGCTGGGAACCGTCTCTCTGTACTGCTGACTGATCGTCTCGAGGGTGTTGATGTCGCCGTTCATGGTTCGTGGGGGGCCGAGAGGCGCGTAGAGGGAGACCGACCGGACTGCATCACCGACGATCCGGTGTCGACGCCGAGACCCTCCCGCCACGACTGATTCGACGCGGGCCGACGCGGAGATCGTGGGCGGGTTTCGGTCATCATGTCTGGACTTCGTAACGCTGGAACGCCCCCGTGGGGACTCGCCGGAAGGGGAACGCGTACAGCGCGGGTCGTTCGGCGGGCGGACACCGATACTGTTTAGTGATGGTGTGCCACGTTAGCATAAGCCTTTCTCCGATATGGGGGTTCGCGCCGATCGAAGACCCGCCGCCCGGTCGGGCGAACCCGGGGGGAAGCCGTCGAAGGTCGAACCCGAGCGCCCTTGTCCGTGGCCGCCGTCGATCGGACATGGAGGAGCTGCCGGAGGGGTGGCGGCGGTGGAGCGACGAGCCCGACCGGACGGTGTTCGTCTACCGGCCGGACGTCTTCGACTCGCAGGCGTTTCCCGCCGCCTGTATCCCGACGCTCTACCTGAGCAACGGTCCACAGCGGAACCGCCGGCCCGAACAGCGGCGGCCTGACTACCGACCCCGACAGTGGCACGCCACCCTGTATCTCGAACCCGACGTCGTGCTCGCGGAGGAGCGCTACGACGACCGCGAGGGCGCCCTCGAGGGCAGTGCCGTACTGGCCCGGCGGTTCGCGGCGGGGGAACTCGACTATCGCTCGGCCTACCAGGTCCCCCGCGAGGCGTACCTCGATCGGCTCGACGAACTGACCGGGCGAGACGCTTAACCGCCGCGTACACCTACCGTCGACCATGACCACGATCTCGCTCATCGGCACGCGGCTGGCGGAGGTGGGCCGGGAGTTCGTCTACCACGGCGAGGCCGACGCCTGTGAGGGCTGTCCCTACCGTGCGCAGTGTCTCAACCTGGCCGAGGGCCGTAAGTATCGCGTGACGGACGTCCGTGAGAAGGCACAGACGCTCGAGTGCGGCGTCCACGACACCGGCGTCCAGGCGGTCGAGGTCGAACCCGCCTCGGTGAAGGCCAACGTCCCCGAACGCCGGGCCTACGCCGGCAGCAAGGGCGCGCTCGCGGGCGACTGTCCGTACACCGAGTGTCCGAGCCACGAGTTCTGCGTGCCCGACGGCGCGGAGTTCGACCAGGAGTACAAGATCCGGGAGGTGCTCGGCGATCCGCCACACGACTACTGTATGCTGGATCGCGATCTGACCCTCGTGGAGTTCGCCCCGCCCGACGAGTGAACGGCGATGTCGATCGAGGGACGGTTTCCGACGGTCGCGTACGTATCGGTACGGTTAGGACTAAGCGGTCGGCGCGGAATTCACGGACGTGTTTTCCTACAAGTCGTCGATGGCGACGCCGATCCGGCTCCTCCCCCGCGAGCAGCGCGAGGGACGCCTCCGCGAGGCGGGCTACAACGTCTTCGACCTCGGCGCGGATGACGTGTTCGTCGACCTGCTGACCGACAGCGGCACCGGTACGATGAGCGACGCCCAGTGGGCCGCCATGGTTCGGGGCGACGAGGCGTACGCGGGCAGCCGGAGCTTCGAGCGCCTTCGGGCCGCCGTCTCCGAGGTGATGGGGTTCGATCGAGTGGTACCGACCCACCAGGGACGGGGTGCCGAGAACGTCCTCTACGGTCTCCTGGTCGGGGAGGGCGACGTCGTTCCGAACAACACCCACTTCGACACCACGCGCGCACACGTCGCCGAGAACGGCGGCGATCCCGTCGACTGTCCGGTCGAGGGCGCCGATGATCCCGACGCTGAGGGCGCGTTCAAGGGGAACCTCGACGTCGAGACGGTCCGAACGCTCGCCGAGGACGTCGACGCCGAGCGAATCCCCGCAATCGTCCTCACGATGACGAACAACTCCATGGCCGGCCAGCCCGTGAGCGTGGCGAACGTCGAGGAGACCCGCGCGCTCGCAAACGAGCTCGACGCGACCTTCGTGATCGACGCCTGTCGGTTCGCCGAGAACGCGCACTTCGTTCGCCGGCGCGAGGACGGCTACGCCGATCGGCCGCTCGCGGAGATCGCCCATGAACAGCTCTCGCACGCCGACGCGCTCGTGATGAGCGGCAAGAAGGACGGGCTGGCGAACGTCGGCGGGTTCGTCGCGGTGCGCGATTCCGATCTGTTCGATCGCGCGAAACAGCGGGCGATCCTCTACGAGGGCTTTCCCACCTACGGCGGGATGGCCGGCCGGGACATGGCCGCGATGGCGGTCGGGCTCCGCGAGGCGGTCACCGAGGAGTATCTCGAGGCACGCGTCGGCCAGGTCGAGCGCCTCGGCGAGCGCCTCTACGAGGCGGGCGTGCCGATCTACACGCCCGTCGGCGGCCATGCGGTCTACCTCGACGCCGAACGGGCGCTGCCCGACGTACCTCCGAAAGCGTTTCCCGGCCAGACGCTCGTCTGCGAGCTCTACCGGGAGGGCGGCGTCCGGGGCGTCGAACTCGGGAGCTTCGCCTTCCCCGGCGCAGATCGGCCCGAACTGGTCCGCCTCGCGCTACCGCGTCGAACCTACCACGACGAGCATCTCGAGCACGTCGTCGAAACGGCCGCGGCCGTCCTCGAACGTCGGGAGGGGATCGACGGGCTGGAGATCGTCTCCGAGCCCGAGAACGAGTCGCTGCGTCACTTCAGTGCCGAGCTCCGGCCACGATAGGCCCGGACCGTCCGTCCCGCGCTACGGCCCCTCCTCGAGCGTCTCGGCGAAGGCGTAGTCCTCCTCGTCGGCCTCCGGATGGCGGCCGTCGAGTCGGATCCGCCATCCCTCGATCGCGGTCGGATCGTCGAGGGCGTCGCCGAGTCGCGTCCGGACGTCGATCACGTCCACGCCGTAGAAGTCGTGCGGGACGCCGTGGAGGTACTGGAGTGCGGTCTCGAACAGCGAGCGCATCCCGTCGTCGTCCTCGAAGTCGGCGTGCTTGTACGTTCCCGCGGCGACCTGTACCATCCCGTGGAGGAACTTGCTCTCGACGGAGCCGCTCGCGTAGTTGTACCACTCGTGCTCGAAGCAGTCGTGGGACTCGTGGTACTCCTCGGAGTTGAACAGCCGCACGCCGTGGACGGTCGCCCGACGAAGCGTGGCGTGCTCCCAGTAGCCGTTGGCGGGACCCTTGATCCGATCGTCGCCATCGATCACCCCGCCCTGGTGCCAGCCCGTCGGGTCGCCGTCGGGCGCCGGAACGGAAGGATCGCGGGTGTGCTCGTCCATACCGTCGCTTGGATGCGGATCCGCCTAACCGTTGGGTTCACGCTACCCCCTTCACTGCTCGGTCGCTCAGTAGACCGCCTCCCGGATCCCCTCGCGAAGCGTCTCGAACCCCGCTAAGTACTCCCGGCGTTCCTCGCGAAGCTCGGCAAGTTGGGTTTCGTAGTCCTCGCAGTGATCCGCAAGCCTAAACTCCTCGATCGGCATTCCGGGGACGCGTCTGGGGACGTCGAGCCCGAGCGTCGACTCGTGGGTCCAGTCGATCTCGCCACGTGCGGCGGCCATGAGGATCGAGATCGTGTGCTCGACCTCGATCGGTTTCTCCGCATCGCCGACGTAACCGGTGTTGAGCACGTAACACTCGGCGTCGGTCTGCTCGATCAGGTCGACAAAGCGGTTCCCTTCCTGGCCCTCCGGGCCCATGATGAACGGGTTCGTCCCGACGACCCGGATCGACTCACCTGCCCGCTCGGGGTCGCCCGCGCTCGTCTCGATCGACTCGCCGAGCATGAACGCGGCCGCTGCCTGGTCGGTAGACAGCCGCGAGATCGGTGGCATCAGCGGGTTGCGAGTGATGAAGAAGACCTGATCGGCGCGGTCACAGTCGATCCCGGCGGCGGCGCTTCGGAGGTCCTCCCGGCGGATCACCGCGCGGCCGTTGGTCGTGAGCGAACCGTCGTCGAAATCCACAGTGCCGTCATCGTCGACGGCGACGTTCTCCAGCACGGCCTCGGGACGGGTCGCGGCGTGATACAGCGCCGGCTGTTCGTCGCCATCGAGCTCCATCGTTTTGATGTAGAGTCCGCCGCCCTCGCTACCCGCAACGGTGCCGTCGGGAAAGAGCGCACAGACGTCGTCCTGAAGCATGACCGCCTCCTCGGGGTCCGAGAGCCAGCAACCGTGACCGGTGAGCGTCGACTTCCCGGTGCCGCTCAGCCCGAGGAACAGCTGGGTGACGTCCTCGAGTTCCCCGTCGGCCTCGATACGCACGCGTTTGGTACCGGCGTGCAACCCCAGCCCACCGCATCGTTTGGCGTAGTACATGAACAGCCGGAGGAACGACTTCTTGGCCTCGCCGGTGTAGTCGCTACCGACCACGACCGTCACGCCCGACTCGGGCAGCACCCGTATCGCCGTCTCCTCCCAGTCGGGCAGCTGGACCGTATAGAAATCGGGTTCGCGACCCTCGGACACCGGATCGAGGAGCTTCGCCCACGCGAGCGCGATCCGGCCGTACTTCTTCGGAACGAACAGCCGACAGCAGTAGGCGTGCTCGCGACCGACCATCCGATCGACACAGACGAGCTCCGTCTCGCTCATTCGATCGATCGCACCCTGGATGAGTCGCCAGTCCTCCTCCGTGAACGGATCGTCGACCGTGTTCTTCGTTCGGTCGGCGCTCCGGGACCGAAACTCGCTGACGTACGCGGGGCTGGCGTATTCGGTGGTCGTCTCGAGCGGCCTCGAGAACTCTCGAAGCCGTTCGAGGCTCGGGTCGTACGTGACGGTCTCGGCGTCCGGATCGGGGAAGTCCGTTTCGGGCGTGACCGATCGGCGTACGCTGATCGGCTCGCCCGGGGTGGCATCGCCTGACATCTGACCGAACGTACGACGTGCACGGTTGTTAACTATGCCGTGCTTACGGCCATGCGGCCGTACTCTGGCGGAAAACGACTCGAACCGTAGCTCTGTCTCGGTGGTTCGGATGGTTCTCGATCGGGACGTGGTCGTGCGATCCGGAATCTTTTAGCACGCGCGCGGCCGACCTCGGGATGCGTGCGAGGGTAGCCAAGCCCGGAAACGGCGGCGGACTCAAGATCCGCTCCTGTAGAGGTCCGTGGGTTCAAATCCCTCCCCTCGCACTCGCGAGAGTGCGGGAAGACGCTCGAGGAGCGCTCTTCCCTCGCAACAATTCTCCCGCTCCCGGTCGATCAGCGACGATCACGGACGTGTACGTCACCGGTCGACGGCACAAAAAGGGGGGACGGATCGGTCTAGGAACCCGTTTCGCCGAGTGCCGAGAGCCGGCGACAGTTGAGACACGGCCGAATGCGAAGCGGTTTCCCACACGTTTGACAGTTCCCTTCCGGATGGCGTCTGGTCATCGGACTACTCCATGTGATCGTTTATCACGATTAGGTATATCCCTTCCGATTCGATCGGCCACGACCGGGGACAGCCGAATGAGCCTCGGGACCCTAGGGGAGTCGAATGCCCACGCCAGCCGACGTCCGCCTCCTGCTCGATGTGATGCTCGGTAAGCTCGCGACCTACCTTCGGATGTGTGGGTACGACGCCGCCTACGCGCTCGATCGCGGCGTGGAGGACGACGCGGTCCTGTGCTCGGCCGCGGACCGGGAGGGACGCACGCTACTCACGCGCGACGTCGAACTCGCGACGAACGCGTCGGACGGACTCCTGCTCGAGTCGCATGACGTCCGAGGACAGCTCCTGGAGCTCTCACGTCGCGGGTATGCGCTCTCGCTCGACGCTCCGTCCCGGTGTTCGCGCTGCAACGGTCGACTGGACCGACTCGGCCCGGAGGAGGCCACCCCGCCGTTCGCTCCCGATCCCGACGGAACGCCGGTCTGGCGGTGTCGCGATTGTGGACAGCCGTTCTGGCAGGGCAGCCACTGGGAGGACGTCGCCGATACCCTCGAAGGGATCCGTCGAGCCGCCGAGGGCGGTCGGTCGACCGCCCTCGACGGATCGGAACCCTGAAACGGTCACCGATCACCCTCATGGACATGAACGACGCGTTCGACCGGATCGATCCCGTCCGAGCGTGGGCGGCGACGCTGGCGGGAGCGATCATCGCCCTCGTCGTCGGCTCGCTCGCCTTCCCTCGGCGGGTGTACGACGGGTTCGTCTGGAAGTACTTCTGGGGTCCGGTCGTCGCCGACGGCACCGGCTCGACCTGCGCACGGCGGGTCGACGGCGAGACCGTGCTGCTCGACGGTGCGAGCGAATGCCAGCGGGCTGCCGGCGTCGTCGCCGAGCCCGGCTACACGACGATCTCGACGGTCAGCTACGCGCTGATTCTCGTCTTCGCCCTGGTCGGCGTCGTGTTCCTGCTGCAGCGACTCGATATCGGGAGCGGACACGGTTTCTTCTTCGCGCTGTTCCCGTTCATGCTGTTCGGCGGCGCGCTCAGGACCGTCGAGGACGCGAGCATCGCGCTGCTGCGGGCGGGCGATCCCGCGATCCCGTTCCCGTGGAGCGGCCTGCTCATCAGTCCCCTGATCTACTTCACGGTCTTCTTCGTCACGCTCGCCGCGGTGCTTCTCAGCGTCGCCGCCGCCCGCCGAGGGCCCGTCGATCGGTACGAGTACCCCCTCGCCGGGATCGGAACGGCCGCGCTCGTCGTGACCGTCGGTTACCTCGGCTGGCTCGCGAACACGACCGGACTCCTCGGCTTCCATCCGATCGTCTCGATCGTCACCCTCGGCGGCGCGACGCTGATAGCCGCACTCGCCTGGGTCGGGACCGAACGTTACGCCCCCGAAGTCAACGCCGGTACGGGCTACATGGGCGTGCTCGTCGTCTGGGGCCACACCGTCGACGGGATCGCGAACGTGCTCAGCCTCGACTGGGCGTCGGCGCTCGGACTGCCGACGTACACGCCCAAACACGTGGTGAACAGCGCGATCGTCGACGTGACCGGGGCGCTCCAACCCGAGTCGGTATCGAGCGCGATCGGCACCGCGTGGCCGTTCCTGTTCGTGAAGGTCGGCGCCGCCCTGTTCGTCGTCTGGGTGTTCAACGAGGAGATCTTCGAGGAGAGTCCCCGCTACTCGATGCTGCTCCTGGTCGCCGTCACCGCCGTCGGTCTCGGTCCCGGCACGCGCGACTTCCTCCGGGCGACGTTCGGAATCTAACTGATATATCTAGTATTATTAGTGTATCTATATTCTTAACTATATTGAGAGAGTAGACTGATCAATGATAGGTCAACGCGGACCGGACGGGAAGCGTCACCTCCCCGAGCATCGACCTGGCTGTTACTACGGCCGCATGGAGGACTGCTGTGCGCTGTGTATGTGGCGGCTAGTCAAGGAAGCGCTGCCGCGGATCGGACCGGATCGGTCCCACCACGACGAACCCGTCGGTACGCAGGTGGTGGTACCGACGCTTCGTGGGAGAGAGGACCGCGATGCCGTCGACCTCGTCTCCGGAGAGGTAACGGAGATCCACGAGGCGGAGCGGTCCCGCGACTCGTTCGCCGTTCGACTGGACGACGGAGAGACGCTCGCAATCACGGTCGAACGGGTCGATTGAGGCCGGTCAGGGGTACGGATGGGGCTGTCGGTCCGGGCGGGGTTCGAACCCCAGGCTTCGTGGCACGGTTCTCGCGCGCTCGGCGAAGACCGGCTCTCGGGTGAACAGCGGTTGGGCCTCCGGAACCAGCACGCGCGCGACCTCGAACCCGAGGTCGCGAACGTCCCGCGGGGTGAGCCACGCGGCGTACGGCGTCAGACCGGCGTCCGTGATCCGCTCGAGCACCGTGTCGAGTTCGTTCGCCGAGGAGACGTCGACGCCGACCGCCGACGCGTCGACCCGGCCGTCGACGTCGATGAACTCCCGAGCGGGGGCGGGGAACGAGCCGTATCGCCCGATCCACCCCGATGACGATTCGGCTCCTTCGGGACCCATCGATCGCAGCTCCATCCAGTTCTGTAGCGCCTCACAGAGCGCCGATCGAGCGGCGGCGTTCGTATCGAGGTTCGCGTCCGAACCGACGGCGAACCGCGGCCAGCCGGCCTCGCCGTCCGGTTCGTTCCCCTCGCGGTGGACCGCCACCGCCACGACGGGAACGTCGACGTCCTGGGTCACCAGCAGTGGCGTCACTGACAGCCCCTCGCTCGCCGCCCGCCGCGAGAGCGTCTCGAAACCCCCGTCCTCGACGTCGAGTTCGAGCGGCTCGAACGTCGAGTACCACGCCAGCATCGTCGCGTCGCGCTCGACGGTCTCGTAGAGCCCCGAGAGCAGCGCCGCGTCGGGCGAGCTACCCAGTCCGAGACCCGTCGTGATCGCCGACCCGAAGCGCTTCTCCGGCGGCGGAAAGTGGACGAACTCGGCGGGCAGCGAGACGGACTCACCGCTATCGAGGCGCTCACCGTCGACCCACGGGATCTCCGCGTCGGTGTCCTCGACGCCGGCGAAGACCGCGGGCGGGACGGCGTCGGGTCGATCCGCGGGCCGATCGTGATCGAGATTCGCGTTCCGGTAGACGCCCGCCCCGTAGCGTTCGAGCGCCTCGCCGAGCGCGCGCATGTACGCCGTGTTCCAGTCGACGGCGACGCCCGCGGCCTTCGTCGCGGCGCTCACGTCGCTGAACCCGCTCGTCTCCGCCCCCGTCGCCAGGTAGTACGGTGCGGGGAACGACGCTACCTCGCCGACCTCGCGGACGATCCCGAGTCGTTCGTCGACGGCGACCTCCGCACGGGCGATCGCGTCCTCGAGCGGTCGATCTACGCGTTCGCCGCGCTCGGGTGCCTGCGTCCGTTCGCCACAGGAACAGGTCGGTACCGGAAGCAGCCGTCGCTGCGTGTACGGGAGTTCGATGACGCCGCCCAGAAGCGAGGTCTCATCGCCGCCGAGTGCGGCGACGAGTTCGTAGCCGGCGATCGCGCCCGCGAACCGGGCGGATCGAGGATCGGTCTCGACGCTGTCGACGGCGGGATCGCCGGCCGCGACCCGCGTTCGAAGACACGTATAACAGCCCGTCTCGGGCGTGAAGCCGGCGACCGAGGCCACGACGTCCTCGAGGGCGTATCCTCCCACGCCTCCCAGCTCGACCGCGATCCAGGGGCCCTCGATGGCATCGTTCGCACGCGCGAAGCGGTCGTCCCCGGTCCGCGCGATCACGACGCCGACTCGAGTGCTCGGAAGGTCGTCGACGTCGACCCGCGCCGCGTCGATCCCCGCGTCCGCGAGCGCTGCCTCGATCGCCTCAGTCGCGGGGCCCGACCCCGCGATACCGACGGTACTCATGGCGTCGGATCGGTCGCGGGGAGGAATAAAACCGACCGACTCAGGTCAGGAGGTTCTGTGCGACGCTCGCGAGCTGGTCGGTGTTGGCCTCGTAGAGGCGCTCGTCGCCGAACTTCAGTCGGAGCCGGGGTCGGCCGACGTCGATCGGGACCTTCTCGGTGTCGATGAGGCCCATGTCCTCGAGACGGGTCTTCGTCCGCGAGAACGTTGCCTTGCTCGCGATGCCGACGTCCTCGCCCCACTTGCTGATGTCGTAGAGCAGCACCTCGTTCTTCGCGGCGACGAGCAGGCTGATCGTCACCTCGTCGAGCCCGTTGCCATCGCCACGGGCGGTCTGGAGCGAGCTGAGGACGCCTGTGAAGTCGTTCTCGACGCCGTCGCCGATGTCGGCCGAGAGCGTCGAGCGGACCTGCGAGAGCGGCGGCGTCCGGAGGTTGAACTCCGAGGCCCCCTCCCACGTGGTCGTGTACTCGTCGTACGCGACGTCGACGAACTCCGCATCGTCAGTCGTCAGTCCGGCGACGGTGTCGCCGACGTTGATGAGCGCGACGACCTGATCGGGACTGATCAGCAGCGAGTTCTCGTTCTCGTCCTCGAGCACTCTGAGCCGCAGCGCGTCCTCGTGGACGAGGTCGGCGGCGTTGCTCGCGAGGATGAAGTCGCCCATTACGTCCTTCAGCGTCGACTCATCGCCGAGGAGTCGGATCTCCGGTAGGTCGGAGAGCCCACCGGCGACGTCGACCAGCTCCTCGATCGCGGTCGCGGACGGGTTGACGACGAGCAGGGTCTCGTCGGTGTCTTCGAGGACGGTTCGAAGGATATCTTCGATGTCGTCGTCCAGTAAATTTGAGGCCATAGTTGTGAGTGCACAATATATTCACAGGTATTTAATTATAACGGCTTGACGGACCCGACAGACCTCCCGAGAGCCGGTTCTCGGCGTTTTCGTCCCTCGATCGGGAGCCGGCGTACGCCCCCCCGCTCCGACGGCCTCGCTCACTCGACCCGGACGCGAAGCTGCGTGGCGAGTTCCTCCGGCCAGAAGAACTGACCGTCGTAGACGACCGGTGCGTCGATCGACTCCAGCATCTCGAGGAACGACGACCGATCCAGCGTCGACTCGGTCGTCGTTCCGAGGAGGTGGGGTCGGTCGGTGCCCATCCCCTCGGGGTAGTACCAACTGCCCGCCGTCCAGTTGGGGAGGACGTCGTAGGTGATCGCGAACCTGTCCTCGTCGGTCCTGTCGGCGACGACGGTGCCCGGATGACGATCGCGCCGACCGCCGAGCACGTGGGTTCCGTCCCCGACGACGGCGTAGTTCTTCCCCATCATGATCTGGCGCCGGGCTAGCTGCATCGCGCGGTCGATGCTGAACCCCGCGAGCAGCAGCCGCGCGAAGGTCGTTCCGACGGTCGCGGCCTGCTCGTTGAGCACCTTCGAGAACGTCACGCCGCCGGCGACGCTCCCGCGTTCGATCAGTGACCGTCCCTCGTAGTAACTCCCGCAGGCGTTCAGGAAGAACGTCTGGGCGTTGCTCTCCGGGATCGATTCGGTTGCGAGATTTCCGTCGGTACACCGCAGCCCGTCGACGTCACAGTGACCGATGTAGTGGACGAACGCGCTGCGTCGCTGGAACACCTGTGAGAGCTCCTCGCGGGTGAGCCCGTGATGGACGGTCACGTCGATGGGGAGGCGTGCCGTGCGTTCCTCGTAGATCCGGGCGACCTCGCGACACTCCTCGGCCATCTCCGGGTCGTTGCCGACGACGATGAAGGGGAGTCGACCGTCCGTATCGAGCCCGGCGAGCGCGTTCTCGAACGCCCGCGTGCTCGGACTGAAGACGTCGATCGGCGTCGTGTCGTCGATCCAGGCGTGTGAACGCCCCGGGGTAGACTGGGGTCTGACGACGTCGACCGACACCGCCGGACGTGCCTCGGGTCGGCGATAGAAGTCGGTCAACGACCGTTTGAGCAGTTCCTTTCCGTCGAGCGACCGCGTCCGCGGACGGTGGATCAGACTGAGTCGATCGAGCAGATAGGGCAGCGCCAGCGCGGTCTCCGGCTCCATCGAGAGCGACGTCGAGAGGTGCCAGTCGGGAACCTCGTCGTCGACGCCGTCGTCACAGCCCTCGAGATACGCATGCAGCCGCTCGGCGGGACTCGCGTGTTCGAGCGCGACGGGGTCGAGACCCAGATCGCTCGGATCGGGTAGACCCGCCAACAGCGGGCCCGCTCGCCGACAACAACAGTCGAGGTAGAACGTTCGTCGCAGCAGCGATTCGACCGCCGCCTCGACGTCCTCTAGTTCGCGTTCGAGACCGACGGCGGGCGCTCGAAGGGTCGGGGTCGCTCCCGGCTCGACCGTGACCGCCGCCTGGAGGTAGTACGCGAGCGGCGCGGTGACGAGGACGGACTCGTGATCGTCGGGGACGACGATCTCGATCCCGGTGTCCGCCGTCGCGTCGCGGACCCTCTCGGGGATCGAGGTCTCGCCGTACTCGATCCGGGGCGGATGCCCGCGGAGGGCGGGGATCGACCGTTCGGGACCCGTCGTCTCGAAGCCGGCGTGGAGGTGCGAGACCGCGCGGGCGAGACCGGCCGGATCGTCCGGAACCGTCACCGTGGCCTCCGGTCGGCGGAGCTGGCTTCGGAAGCCGAGCGTGACCGTCTGACGATCGTCGAGCGTCACCTCCAGCGACTGATCGGGGGCCGAGAGGGTCGCCGGCCCGTCGAACCGGACCGCCGTCTCGATCGGGGTGTCGATGCTGAGGAGGTACCGATCCGACGAGAGTTCGGTTCGGCCGCGCGCCAGCGACCCGTAGCTCTCGTCGTCGTTCAGGCTCGTCACCGTCGCGCGCGCGGTCCCGAATGCCAGTTTGGAGACCTGTCCGGAAACGGTCGTATCGACCGGGCGCGGGAGCGTTCCGCCGGCGTAGAACTCCCCCCAATCGGGGGCGGAAATCTCGACGGCGGCGCTACGATCGGACACGCGCAACCCCGCCGTCGTCACCTCCCAGTCGATCATATTACGATATGATGTGATGTCACCAGTAGATAATAGGTCTGTCGGCGTCGGCAGATATATTCCCGGGATGTCAGGTTCGACGACGGACGAGCGAAGCCATCGCGTCGGACGACATGAGGTAGACTTTAGACCGGCGCGGCGAACGTCCAGCCATGGACATGGAGTACGACACCGTCCGCGAGATCGATCCCGCGGTCGCCGACGCGCTGACGTCGGAGGTCGATCGCCAGCGCTCCGGCCTCCAGATGATCGCGAGCGAGAACCACGTCTCGTCCGCGGTGCTCGAGGCACAGAGCAGCGCACTGACCAACAAGTACGCCGAGGGCTACCCCGGAAAGCGATACTACGCCGGCTGCGAGCACGCCGACCGCGTCGAGGAACTCGCCGTTTCACGCGCGAAGGAGCTCTGGGGAGCCGACCACGTCAACGTCCAGCCCCACTCGGGAACGCAGGCGAACATGGGCGTCTACCTGGCGATGCTCGAGCCCGGCGATAAGATCCTCTCGCTCGATCTGACCCACGGCGGCCACCTCAGCCACGGCCATCCCGCGAACTTCGCGGGTCAGCTGTTCGAGGTCGAACAGTACGAGGTCGACCCCGAGACGGGCTACATCGACTACGAGGGACTCGCCGCGCAGGCGGCGGAGTTCGAACCCGACGTGATCGTCTCGGGCTACTCCGCCTACCCGCGCGAGGTCGAGTGGGAGCGGATCCAAACGGTCGCCGAGGACGTCGGTGCCTACCACCTCGCCGACATCGCCCACATCACGGGGCTCGTCGCGGCGGACGTCCACGCCTCGCCGGTCGGCATCGCGGACTTCGTCACCGGTTCGACGCACAAGACGATCCGCTCGGGTCGCGGCGGGATCATCATGTGCGAGGAGGAGTTCGCGGGCGATATCGACTCGGCCGTCTTCCCCGGCGCCCAGGGCGGGCCGCTGATGCACAACGTCGCCGGGAAGGCCGTCGGCTTCCAGGAGGCACTCCAGCCGGAGTTCGAGGCGTATGCGGAACAGGTCGTCGAGAACGCGCGCACGCTGGGCGAGACCCTCCAGGAGAACGGCCTCTCGCTGGTGTCGGGCGGGACCGACACCCACCTCGTGCTCGTCGATCTGCGCGACTCGCACCCCGAGACGACCGGGGGCGACGCCGAGGACGCCCTGGAGGAGGCGGGGATCGTCCTGAACGCCAACACCGTCCCCGGCGAGACCCGCAGCGCGTTCAACCCGAGCGGGATTCGGGCGGGGACGCCCGCGATCACCACCCGCGGGTTCGAGGAGGAGGAGATGCGGACCGTCGGTGACTGCATCGCACGCGTGGTCGACGCGGCCGCCACCGACGACGAGAGCGCGATCGAGGAGGTCGGCCGGGAGGTCGACGCGCTGTGTGAGGCCCACCCGCTCTACGAGGACTGAACGGTCCGGGACGGCCCGCGAGGCCGAACCGGGAGCGCTAGTTCTCTCTTCACGACGCCTCGTCTTCGTCATGGCAAACCATCAGCGAAGCGACCGGTATCGGTGACCGACTCGTCGAGACCGTCTCCGCGTGGCCCGGCGTCGAGGTCGGCCCCCACCGCTTCGGCGCCGTGGAGTTCACGATCGGTGAGCGAGAGATCGGCCACGTCCACGGCAGTCGGGTGCTCGACGTCGACTTCCCGAGGCGCGTGAAGGACGCCCTGATCGCCGAGGGAAACACGAACGACCACCGCTTCGCGGGCGGCTGGACGAGCTTCTCCCTCGACTCGGAGGCGGTCTCGAACGGGCGGTTCGACTGCTGTGGAGCTCCTCGCTCTACACCGCGCTGACGCTGCGACGCAAACCAGTAGGTCAGGAGACCCTCACGGAGGTGGATCTCGAGGACCAACTCGACTCGCTCGACCCCGACGAGGAACTCCGATCGGTCTTCGATCGGATGTGCCCCTGAGAACCGAACCGAACCGAACCGACGAGGGTTACTCGGTGTAGGAGCTCTCGCCCACGACCGCGACGAACTCGCCGCGACCGATCGAGTCGTCGGGCTCGAACTCCCTGACGGCGACGCGGATCCGCTTTTCCACGTGCTCCGGCTCGGCGTTCTTCACGTAGAGCCGGGTGTCGCCGATGAACGCGACCCCTCGATCCTCCCCGGGATCGTACTCCGCGAGGAAGACGTTGACCTCCGAACCGGGCTGCAGCGTCGGGTGGGTGGTGCGGAACTTCCAGCCGCGCAGGTACTTCGAGAGGAAGCTCATAGTCGGGCCACCTCCTCGCTCTCGCGGTCGGTGAGATACTCGCGGCCGAAGCCGGTGATCGCCGCGAGCACGAAGACGGTGACGAGCAGCCAGCCGTGGAAGACGAACGGTACGACCTGCACGGGGTTGACGACCATCCCGGCAGTGAACCAGTCGAACTGGCCCGGCAGCTCCGCCATCGCCGTGTAGCCGACGAGGACGCCGCCGGACCAGGGGAAGATGTACCCCAGCGCGGACGTCTGGGCGTCGAGGATGTTCGCCCGGCGGTAGCCGTTGATGTTGAACCGCTCGCCGACCTTCGAGATGAACGGACCGATCGCGACCTCGGCGGCGGTGTTGATCGTGATCACCGCGTTGATCAGCGCCGAGGAGCCGACCATCGTGAGCTCGGCGTTTCGCACGTTGGTCGCGAGGCGATCGAGCGACCAGTCGAGGATCGCCTGGAACGCCCCCCCGCGGATCATGATCTGGGCGGCGGCGATGATCAACAGGACGAGGATCGACAGCGCGAAGAATCCTACCGCGCCCTCGAGGATGCTGCCGCCGACGCCGACGGCCTCGGGGTCCTCGACGATCTCGAGGATCGGCAGGAACGCGAGTGGCTCCGCGAGCGGCGCGTCCGCCGGCGCGCGGAAGACGACGATCTCCGCGGCCGTCGAGAGCCCGAGCACGACGTTCAGGACGACCGCGGTGATGATCCCCCAGGAGATCGCCTCGACGATGTGACGGCCGGCGACGGCGGTGCCGATCACCATCGCCATCGAGAGCAGGTGGACGAGCCCGATCGGCCGGCTCTGATCGAGGAGGATCTGCTGGGCGTCGCCCGAAACGTCGACGCCCGGCATCACCGCGCCCGCCAGGATGTACGCCCCGAAGGCGATCGCCGCGGCGATGATCGCGTACTTGAACCGCGAGGCGACGACGCCACCGATGTCCGAGTCCTGGGTGACGGCGCTCACGATCGTCGTGTCGCTGACGGGCGCGAGGTTGTCGCCGAAGATCGCCCCCGAGAGGATCGCGCCGAACAGCAATACGGGGTTCGCCCCGAGCAACACGCCGGCCGGGAAGAACAGCGTGACGAACGCGATCGTCGTCCCGTAGCCGGTGCCGATGCCGGTCGCGAGCACCGCCGCGAGCACGAACGTCATCGCGGGAAAGAGCACCGCGCCGACGCCGGTGGCGTCCGCGAGCCAGACCAGTCCCTCGACGAATCCGCCGACCTGGAGCGTCTCGGCGAACATGCCCGCCCAGAGCCAGGCGACGATCGCCGTCACGGCGACCGGCTGGGTCATCCCCTCGAAGATGGTGTTCGCGTACGTCTTCCAGTTGCCCTTCGCGAACAGCATCCCGACGATCAGTCCGATCAGCATGCCCGCGACCAGGCCCTCGGTGTCGGAGATGCGCCAGAGCGCGGTCTGGGCGATCGCCCACACGATGAAGAAGACGATCGGGACCGCGCTCATGCCGCGTCCACCGTAGAACTCGATGTGCGGCCGCTCCTGTTCCTCTCGGCCGAACCCGCTCATGACGTCCGTGTCTGTCGAATCGCTCATATCATTCGTCTCATTCCTCCCAACCGGAGGTGATAAACGTGACGTCTATCGGCGTCGACGTTCTCCGGGGTGGCGTACGTGCCCAGCGGCGCGCTCGGAGTCCGATCCGTGGGGTCTTCCCATCCGCTACGCCAAGATACACCCGCGGCGAGACCGAACCGGAGAGCATGCAGGCACGCGTGATCGACGGTTTCGGCGATGGGGACGTCTTCGAGACGCGCGAGGTCGAGACGCCCGAACCCGGGCCCGGCGAGGTCCGGATCTCGGTCGCGGCCTCGAGCGTCAACCCGGTCGACTACAAGATCCGGCGGGGCGACCTGCCCGACTTCGCCCCGGCGTTCCCCGCGATCCTGGGCTGTGACGTCGCCGGCACGGTCGACGCCGTCGGCGAAGGTGTCTCCGAGTTCGAGCCAGGCGACGAGGTCTACGGCATGCCCGGCGGCGTTGCGGGCAGCCCCGGTGCACTGGCCGAGTACACGATCGCCGACGCCGACGTGATCGCGTCCGCACCCGAGTCGCTCTCGCTCCCGGAGGCCGCCGCGCTTCCCGTGGTCGCGCTCACCGCCTGGGAGATGCTGATCGACAAGGCGGACGTCGGTCCCGAGGACGTCGTGCTCGTCTACGGCGGCTCGGGCGGCGTCGGCCACGTCGGCGTCCAGATCGCGAACGCGGTCGGCGCCCGGGTGATCGCGACCGGTTCCACCGAGGAGAAACGCGCCATCAGCGAGGAACTCGGCGCGGACGCCACCGTCGACTACACCGAGCAGTCGGTCGAGGAGTACGTCGACGCCCACACCGACGGCACGGGCTTCGACGTCGTCTTCGACCCGATCGGCGACGCCCACCTCCAGACCGCGTTCGAGGCAGTTCGTCCCTACGGCCGGGTCGCCACCACCGAGTCGAGTTCGACCCAGGACCTGAGCGCGATGCACGCGAACGCCCTCTCGCTCGACGTCGTGCTCGCGATCCTACCGATCCTGCAGGACGAACGACAGGCCCGCCTCGGCGACGAACTGCGCGAGATCGCCGCTCTAGTCGACGACGGGGATCTCGAGCCGCTGCTCGACGAGCGACGGTACGGCTTCAGCGAGGTCGGCGAGGCCCACCAACGGCTCGAGGCCGGCGAGGGCGTCGGCAAGATCGTCCTCGAGAACGACCTCTGAGCTACGAGAACCCGCTGGTGAAGATGACGACCCACTGGCCGTAGTCGTAGCGTTCGTGGACCTCGACCGACTCCACCCACTTCACCCACTGGAAGCCGCGCCGGCCGGGCGTGACGACGCGGAGGGGAAAGCCGTGGCCGTGGCTGATCGGTTCGTCGCCGACGTGGGTGGCAAGCAGGGCGTCGCGGGCCTCCTCGATCGGCAGACTCCAGCGATAACCCGTCACCGATCGGAACCGCACGTAGCGCGCCCGTTCGTCGGGCTCGACCGCGTCGAGCAGGTCGCCGATCCGGACGCCGGTCCAGTCCTGTACCGAGTACCAGCCGCTCGTACAGTCGAGCGTCGTCCGCTTGCGCTCGGCGGGCGCGAGGTCGTCGTACGCGAGGTCCAGTTCCGTAGCGGTGGCGCCGCCGACCGTCAACGACCAGTCGTCGGGATCGACCGGGTCGGGATCGTCAGCGACCCAGCTGGTGGTGGGAAAGGCGTTGCCCGCGAGGCTCCCCCGTTCGCGCGATCCGGTGAACCGTCTGTCGGCCCCGGGCGTGTCGAGCAGCCGGCTGATCGCGCTCTGGGCGCGCCAGGCGAGCGTTCCCGTCGCGGCGAGGGCGAGATACGTCAGTGCGGTGCGCCGGCCCTCGAAGTCCGTCCGTTCGGGCGGGCGATACCGCCCGGCGAGATGGACCAGCGCGAGCGGCAACAGGAGCAGGCCGAGCGCCATGTGGAGCATGAGGAACTCCCAGTAGCCGACTCGCCAGTGGAAGCCGAACGCCCAGAGAACCCCGGTGGCGAGCGCGGCGACGGCGACCAGCGCGGCGAGGATCGAGACGGGCGTGGTCCGGTCCCAGCGCGAGCGGTCCGTGATCCGCCGGCGCACCCGTCGGAGCTTCCAGAACAGCAGGACGACGAGCGTCAGCCCGGCGATCCCGTGAACGTAGAACAGCCAGCGGTGTTCGGGCCGGCCGACGGTGAGGCTCGCCACTCCGGAGGCGACCTCGAAGCAGACCAGCGCGAACAGCGTCCAGTCGACGAGCCGCGCTGGCAGCGAGAACCGGCCCATGGTTCGGGTAGGGACTCGAAGGGATAGGCTCTGTCGCTACTGGCTGTGTTCGTACTCCTCGTAGTCGGGGTCGGGGTCGATCCGCGAACCGACCCAGGCGCCGAGCGCGATGCCGTAGACGGCGTGGGAGGCGTGGAAGATCGTCTCCGCGTCCGCCTCGAGATCCATATCGAGCATCCGCTGGAGCATCACGCGCTCGCCGAACGCCGAGAGCGCGAGCCCGAAGATCGCCCCCCAGACGACGCCCTCGGTCTCGGTCGCCGACCGCGGGAGGTTCATCCGCGGATAGAGCAGGCCGAACAGCGCGCCGAAGCTCACCCCGTAGAGGACGTGAAGGACGGCCCCCATCCCCGTGTACTCCTCGGGGTGGCCGCTTCCGACGTACTTCGCCCAGAAGTTCGCGGAGGGCGGCAGCGACCGGAGGATCGGCAGCCGGAACGCGGTCATCACGAACGTCGCGAACAGCCCGCCCTGGACGGCCCGGATCAACGACCGGGCGGTGAAGACCGGCGTCGATTCGGCTGCCTTCACCGCATCGCTCTCCGAGGACGGTACCTCTCCGCCTTCGTCCTCGTTCGAACCTAACAGTGCCATTGTCTACCGACTCATCGACCCTCGGGCCTATAACTCCGGTCCCTGACTCGGCCGGCACTTCGACGTGCCCGGCGAGTGTATACACGAATATGCATATTAGAAGGAGATAATGGCCCCAGATGAACACGGATCCGAGCGTTGAAGGCGGTGGATCGCCCACGGTCGGCCATGACGACGATCATCGACGGGGAGAGGGTCGCGAGCGAGATCCGCGACGCGCTCGGGGGATCGATCGAGACGCTCGCCGACGCGGGCGTCCGACCGGGGCTCGCGACGGTGCTCATGGGCGACGATCCCGCGAGCGAGACCTACGTGAACATGAAACAGCGCGACTGCGAGGAGGTCGGCATCGAGGGCGTCCACGTCGACGTCGACGGCGACGCACCCGCCGAGGAGCTCTACGAGACGATCGATGAGCTCAACGCCGATCCCGCGATCCACGGCTACCTCGTCCAGGCCCCGGTCCCCGACCACATCGACTACCGCGAGGTACTGCGGCGGATCGACCCGACGAAGGACCTCGACGGCTTCCACCCCGAGAACGTCGGTCGGCTGGTCGCCGGCGACGCGCGTTTCAAGCCGTGTACCCCCCACGGGATACAGAAGCTGTTCGAGGCGTACGACGTCGAGACCGAGGGTGCTGACGTGACGATCGTGGGCCGATCCGAGATCGTCGGCAAGCCGATGGCGAACCTGCTGATGCAGAAGGCTGACGGCGGAAACGCCACCGTCACCGTCTGTCACTCCCGGACGCGGAACCTCGAGGAGAAGACCCGCGATGCGGACGTCGTCATCGCCGCCTCCGGGGTGACGGAGCTGATCGACGGCTCGATGCTCTCGGAGGGCGCCGTGGTGATCGACGTCGGCATCAGCCGCGTCGAGGCGGACAACGAGAGGGGCTACGAGCTCGTCGGCGACGTCGAGTTCGAGAGCGCGCGCGAGAAGGCGAGCGCGATCACGCCCGTCCCGGGCGGGGTAGGTCCGATGACCCGCGCGATGTTGCTCTACAACGCCGTCATGGCCGCCTCGGAGCGCGAGGGCGTAGCGGTCGAGCTACCCTAACGAGTCGAGCCGGTCCTGTGCGCGCGCGAGCGCGAGTTCGCCCTCGCGGAGATACCGGCCGATCTCGCGTGCCACCTCCACCAGCCGTTCGGCCGTCGTCGGGTCGACGGCCCCGTCGAGCGCCTCGACGCGACGACGGTGGTCCTCGAGCCGCTCGAGCGCGGAGCGGACGGCGGGCTCGGTCGCATCGGTCGCGTCGAGCCACTCCAGGACGTCCGTCCGATACTCCTCGACCGCCCGCGCGTAGGCGAGCCCGCGGGCGGACTCGAACGTCCGCGGGACCCGATCGGCCGGCGGCCGGTCGATCTCGAGCAGCGAGAGGAGGTAGAGCTGCTCCTCGTCGTCGGTCGCGGCGTCGAGCGCCCCCGAGGAGAGCGTTCGATCGTACTCGCCGATCGCAACCTCGAGTTCGCTCGCCACCAGATACGTCTCGTCGAGGTCGAGCAGCTCGCCCTCCCGGACGAAACCGCGTCGGCGTCGGTAGCGCCGACACTGCTCGCGGACGTCGTCGGCCGTTTCGACGAGCGGGCGGTCGGCGAGCGCCTCCCTGGCGGACGAGAGATCGAACGTGGCGGGACCGTCGGTGTGCAGCCGGCGTTCGTCGTCGCGACCGACGCTGCGAAGCGAGCCACAGTCGGGACAGGTGACCTCACCCGTCTCGTAGTACGACCAGCGCGTCCCGCAGTCGGCGCACTCGCGATTGCCGCGGATCTCCATGCGTCGGCTACCCCCTCCGAGGGGAAAACCTCCACGACCGACCGATGCCCGAGGACGTAACTTGATGAGAGCGGGGCTCCCAGTAGCCGTATGCGCTCGGAAGAGGAGGTCCGCGAGCAGTACGAGTTTCTCAAAGAACAGCTCGAGAGCGAGGAACTGCGCCACGAGAGCATCCGGGAGATGTTCACGTACTACAAACGCTCGCTCGGCTGGGTGCTCGAGGAGGAACACATCTAAGTCATCCGACCGGTTGCGGTAGGTTTATACCATCGTAGCGTGATTGAACATGTGACGCTTCGCTTTGGAGGGCCGAAGCGTCAGCGGGGACCAATTCAGGGCGGCAAGCAGTCACGCGGGGTTTTCCCGCGTGAATTGCTTCCATTCTACGGACCACGACCGTCGCGAGTCACGACGCCGTCCACCGATCATCGTCCGACCGCCGGTTCCGAACGGCCGTTTGAGATATTAATACGAACACATGTTTGATAGTATATCGTAATAGTTCGAAATCTGCTGATCGAAGCCCGATTTCCCACACGTTTATGAAATCGTGGATCGAACTGTCACCGAGAGCGATACATGCATGATCTGACGGGATTTCAACGGGATCTGCTCTATACCATCGCCGGGGAGGAGGAGCCCCACGGACTGGCGATCAAGGAGGTACTCGAGGCGTACTACGGGAAGGAGATCCACCACGGACGGCTCTACCCGAACCTCGATACGCTGGTCGATAAGGGGCTGGTGGAGAAGGGCGAGCGCGACCGGCGGACGAACTACTACGCCCTGACCCGCAGGGGCCGCCAGGAGATCGAAGCCCGGCGAGAGTGGGAGGCGCAGTACGTCGAGCCGTAGAGCGGAGTCGTTAACTCTCGGGACGGCGAGAGGACCGTCGTGACAAGTGCCGAGTCGGTGTTCACCGTCGCGCTCGACGGTCCGCTCGTCCGGATCCTGCTGGCGGCGGCGCTCGGACTGTTCCTCGGGCTCGAACGCGAGTGGTCGCATAAGTCCGCCGGGATCCGCACGTTCTCGTTGATCGGCCTGCTCGGTGCGGTCTTCACCATCCTCGAGGAGCCGCTGTTGCTCGTGGTCGGCGGTCTGCTCGTCTCCGCGCAGGGGCTGTTGCTCGCGGTGCGGGGGTTGCTCGACGAGGACCGGGGGCTCTCGCTGACCACCGGCGTCTCGATGCTCGTCGCCTACGGCGTGGGGGTGCTCGTCGGCACGGGGCTGTTCATCGAAGGAGTGACGGTGGCGATCCTCTCCTCGATGCTCCTGGTGTTGAAACGCGAACTCCACAGCTTCGCGTGGGGGATGAGCCGCGCGGAGCTCCGTTCGAGCGCGGAGTTCGCCGTGCTCGCGTTCGTGATCTACCCGCTGTTGCCGCCCGGGTCGGTCGACGTCGGCGCCGGCGGGTTCTCGGTCGCGGTCGAACCGCGCGTGATCTGGCTGATGGTCGTCACCGTCGCGGGGATCGGCATCGTCAACTACGCGATCGTTCGCTCCTACGGCGGGCGCGGCATCGCGGTCACCGGCTTCTTCGGCGGGCTCGCCTCCTCGACCGCCGTCGTCGGAACGATGCTCGATCACGTCCGTCAGCACCCCGCGGCGGCCTCCTACGCGGCGGCAGCGATCCTGCTCGCCGACGCGGCGATGGCGTTTCGCAACCTGGCGATCGCGGTGGCGTTCACCATCGATGCGCCCCTCTATGGCGTGATCGTCCCGCTCGGAGCGGTGGTGGTCGGTAGCGTCGCCATCGCCGCCGCGATCGCCGACTGGGGCGAGGAGATCGAGATGAAACTCGAGAGCCCGTTCTCGCTTCGAAACGCCCTCGGGTTCGGGGCGATCTTCCTGCTGATCGTCGTCTCGGGGGCGTTCGCGGAGGCGTATCTCGGCACCGCCGGCTTCTACGCGACCGCGGCGCTCTCGGGGCTGGTCTCGAGCGCCGGCGCAGCGACCTCGGCGGTCGTGCTCTATCGGACCGGCGCGCTCGCATACGATGTGACGGTGGTCGCCATCCTGCTCGCGACGGCCTCGAGCATCATGGTGAAGGCGATGCTCGCCGCGACGAGCTCCGACCGAGCGTTCACGCGACAGGTCGCGATCTGGAGCGGCGCCCTGTTGGTCGTGACGGCCGTCTCGGCCGCGCTCGTGGCGCTGTAGTCCGGTCGAACCGTTTAACCTGTCACTCTTCGTAGCCGGCCCATGCCGATCGACAGGGACACCGCGGAGCCGGTCGTCGAGACGATGCCGGGCGAGCGCGCCCGGCGGTGGGCCGCCCACCACCGACGGACGGCCGCGAACAGCACCTACGTCTACGACTTCGTCTGGGACGTCACCGCCGACGCCGAGGGGCCGTTCTGTACCGACGTCGACGGCAACGTCCTGCTCGACTTCACGAGCCACGTCGCCGCCGCCCCGCTCGGCTACAACAACCCGTTGCTGATGGAGCGCTTCGAGGAGTTCGATCTCGTCGATCCGACGAAGATCGCCGGCCAGGACTTCTACGTCGGCTCGCCAGGGACGCCGGCGGACCCCGAGTTTCCGGGTCCGACCCAGCTGATGGACCGGCTGCGCGAGCTGACGAGTCACCTCGGGATGGATCGGGTCTTCCTCTCGAACTCGGGGGCCGAGGCGGTCGAGAACGCGATCAAGATCTGCTACGACGCGTCGGGCGGGAGCCGAGGCGTCGTCTTCGAGGGCGGCTTTCACGGGCGCACGCTCGGCGCGCTCAGCCTCAACCGCTCGAAGTCCGTCCAACGGAAGGGCTACCCCGAGCTATCAGGGATCGCGGACGTGCCGTTCTGTCGCGATCGGCACTGTAGTCCCGAGAGCTGTGACTGTGGCTTCTTCCGCGACGGGAGCTCCGCGCTCCGCGAGAAGCTCGATCCCGAGACCGGCCACCTGCCGCTCGAGGACCTCGCCTACGTGATCGTCGAACCCGTCCAGGGCGAGGGTGGCTACCGGATCCCCAGCGAGCCGTTCATGGAGGAGCTCGCGGCGGTCAGTTCGGAACACGGCGTGCTACTGATCGCCGACGAGATCCAGACGGGACTGGGCAGGACGGGCGAGATGTGGGGATCGGATCACTTCGCGATCGAACCCGACGTGATCACGTGCGCGAAGGGGCTCCGCGTCGGCGCGACGGTCTCGAACGACGCGGTGTTCCCCGAGGAGAACGCGCGGATCTCCTCGACGTGGGGAGCCGGCGACGTCGTCGCGTCGATGCAGGGCGCGCTGACGATCGACGCGATCCGCGAGGCGGACCTGCTCGAGAACGCCCGCGTCCGGGGCCGGGAACTGGTCGAGAGGCTCTCGGACGCCGGGGGCGAGGGCGTCGTCGACGTCCGCGGGCTCGGACTGATGATCGCCGTCGAGTTCGACTCGAAGGATCGACGCGAGGCGGTCATCGAGGCCGCCCTGAGGCGGGGGCTGTTGACGCTCGGCTGCGGGCACCGAAGCATCCGGTTGTTGCCGCCGCTCGACGTCACCGAGCGCGAGATCGAACTCGGTGCCGAACTGCTGTGCGCTGCGATCGACGACGTCGCATCGGAATCCACCGGGACGGGGCGCTGAAACCCGAGGAAGCGAATCGGGTTCGCTATCGTCCGCTCGTCCCGCTCGTCCCGCTCACGTCGGTGTCGGCTGCGGGGTCGTCGTCCGTATCGACGTCCCCGGTGTGCTCCAGAACGACGCTGTCGTCGGTCACCTCGTCGACCAGGTCGACGTCGATCGTCCTGTCGTCGTCGCGGTCGCCCCAGCCGAGGCTCGCCGAGATGCGGTCGGTGAGCCCGGGATCGGGCTCGACGTAGAGCGTCTCGCCCTCGACCTCGTCGACGAGGCCGACCGTGTTGCCCTCGTGGTCGACGACCGTCTTTCCCTCGGCGTCAGCCAGGGTCGGTCCCGTCGCGTCGGCCCCCGCGCCCGGACTGGTCCCGGCGCCCCGTTCGCCCCGGCGTCCCTCGCCGGTGACGTCGCTCGTGGTGTCCGCGTCGGCGGCGGATCGGTTCTCGGGGTCATCGCCTCGGTTCGGATCCTCTGTCATGGTCGATCGTTAGTGATCCGCCCACTTAACGCTGTGACAGGCAGGTGCAACCAGTCCCGAGGGGCGGTGGACGTGACCGCCACGGGCGACGAAGGGGACCGGCGGCGGGACGAGTACGTGGACGAGTCGAGATCGGAGACGAACGCCACACTCAGGGTCGTCGATGCCGTACTGCGGCCATGGACGACGACGCGAAAAGCGTCCTCCGGCGCGACCCCGTGATGGCGCGGATCATCGACGAACGGGAGCCGTACGTCGAACCCGAGTGGGACGACGGGTTCGAGCGACTGGTCGTCTCGATCATCAACCAACAGCTCTCCACGGCGAGCGCCGCCGCCGTCAAGGAACGCGTCTTCGCGCTGTTCGACGGGCCGGTGACGCCCGAGGCCGTGCTCGCCGCCGACGAGGAGGCGCTTCGCGAGGCCGGACTCAGCTACACGAAGGTCGAGTACGCGAGGAACGCGGCCGAGGCGTTCCTCGAGCGCGACCTCACGCCGGAGGGGCTCGCGGACCACACCGACGAGGAGGTGATCGCGGAACTGACCCGCATCAAGGGCGTCGGCGAGTGGACCGCCCGGATGTACCTGCTGTTCGTCCTCGAACGTGAAGACGTCCTCCCGCTCGGCGATCTCGCGGTGCGACGCGGTATCGAGCGCCTCTACGGCGACGGCGAGGAGCTCACGCGCGAGGAGATGCGCGAGATCGCAGAAGCGTGGCGTCCCCATCGGTCGGCCGCGACGAAGTACATCTGGGCCGACTACGAGGCCGACGACTGACGCCGCGTCGCTACTGCGCCGTCTCCTCTTCCTCCTCCTCTTCCTCCTCGCGATCGGGGTCGTAGTCCTCCGCCTCCGCACGGCGGCGGACGTTGACCTGGTAGTTCTCGAGGATGTCACGGCCGAGCAGGAGCGCGTAGTCCATGTGGCTGCGGTCCTCGATGCTCGCGGTGACGGTGTGCTGGTTGCCGCCGACCCCGACGACGAGGTCCACGACGGGCCGTGACCGACTGGACTTCGAGCTGCCCGAGCGAACCCGCGTGATCGACTTGATCGGCCCGGCGCCGATCTCCGCGGCGAGGCCGGTGTCGATGCTCGTCCGGGAGGCGCCGGTGTCGGACTTCGCGATCACGACCTCGCTCCCGCTGGTCCCGCTGACGATGACCTCCTCGGTGTAGCCGATGCTCGCGACCTCGCCGCGGCCGGTGTCGGCCGCCGGGGGCATGGCCGCGGGCCGCGAGTCGTCGAGCGTCGCCGAGAGGTCGCGCACGCGCTCCTCGTCGACGCTGCCGCCGCCGCGTTCGATCGCGAGCTGGGCGATGTAGGGGGCGGGGCTGACGTTCGACGCCTTGTAGAGCCCCCGGAAACCGGCGGTGGGGTTGACCTCGAGGACGAACCAGCCGTCCTCGCCCTCGATGAGGTCGACGCCCGCGTAGTCGAGTCCGACCACGTCGGCCGCGCGGGTCGCCATCTCGACGGCCTCGTCGGGGAGGCGGTCGCTCGCGTCCTCGACGTCGCCGCCGAGCGCGACGTTCGTCCGCCAGTCGTTCTCCGGCGCATAGCGGTTCATCGCGCCGATGATCCGGTCGCCGACGACGTAGACGCGGAGGTCGCGGTGTTGCTCGCCGTCGCGCTCGATGAGCTCCTGGAGGAACGCCTGTCGGTTGCCGACGCGGGGGTTGACCGTCTCCTCCGGTCCGATCTTCCAGGTGCCGCCGCCGTGGGTGCCGATGGCGGTCTTGTAGACGACCTCCTCGCCGAACTCGCCGCGACCCTCGTTGAGCCGGCGGTTGTCGAGCGCGAGCAGCGCGTCCGGCACCGAGACGCCGGCGTCGGCGAGCTTCACGCCGGTCGCGAACTTGTGCAGCGCGGTGAGCGTCGCCTGGGGCCGGTTGAGCATCGGGCGCAGCGAGTCGTAGGTCGTCGCGAGCCCCAGTTCCTCGCTCGGATGGCCGGTGTTCGAGAGCAGGAGGCGGTTCGCGATCACGTCGACGTCCGGCTCGAGGTGCACTCCCTCGGAGTCGATCTCGATCGCGGTGTTCTCCTGTCTCAGCCACTCGGTCTCGTGGCCCAAGTCCTCGACGGCGTTCAGGATGGCTTTCGTCTCCTTGCTGCTGTGCAGACTGAGGACACCCACGCGTACGCTCTCTGGCATGGTCCGAACCTCTCGGGGAACCTCCTAAAGCGTTATCGAACGCCGACGGCGATCGTGGTAGGCTTTTATACGTGGCGCCCGGAGGCCCCCTCATGGCAGCCGACCCCTCCCCGTTTACGTACGGCGGTGGCACCGTCGCGCCCGGGGAGACCGCGAACGTCCGCTACACCGTCAGCGAGACCTACCTCGGCGATCCGGTTCGGATCCCCGTGACGATCATCAACACCGAGCGGCCGGGCCCGACCGTCGGGCTGGTCGCTGCCGCCCACGGCGACGAGCTCAACGGAATCGAGGTGGTCAGGGCGGTCGCCCACGAGTGGAACCACACCGGCCTCCACGGCACCATCGTCTGTCTGCCCGTGCTCAACATCCCGGGCTTTCTCGCCCAGCAGCGCTACCTCCCGATCCTCGATCGCGACCTGAACCGCTCGTTTCCCGGCTCCGACTCCGGGACGAGCGCGAAACGGATGGCCGACCGAATCTACCGCAACTTCATCGCGCCCTGTGACTTCGTGCTCGACTTCCACACCTCGACGCGCGGTCGGAACAACATGCTCCACATCCGGGCGAACATGGAGAACTCGGACACGAGACGGCTCGCCAAGGCGTTCGCGTCGAACGTCATCATCGCGGGTCAGGGGCCGCCCGGATCGCTCCGACGCGAGGCGACCGACGACGGCGTCGCGACGGTCACGATCGAGATGGGCGAGGCCCACCGCTTCCAGCGCGCGCTGATCGACCAGGCGCTCGACGGCGTCGCGAGCGTCTTCGCGGAGTACGGCGTCAAACCCGCCGAGACCGTCCGGTGGCCCGGCTGGCGGACCGTCATCCACGACGACCTCGAGAAGACGTGGATCCGGGCGGACTCGGGCGGGATCGTCGACATGTACCACGACCGGGGGGCGCTGGTCCACGAGGGCGACACCATCTGCAAGATCACCAACCCGTTCATGACCGAGGACGACACCGTCGAGGCGCCCTTCACCGGCGTGCTCGTCGGAATCCTCGAGAACCCCGTCGTCTACCCGGGCAACCCGCTCTGTCACCTGGTCGAACTCGAACACGAGACCCGTCGGGTCGTCGAGTCGCTCCAGTCGACCGGCCAGCGAAACGGCGAGACCTGAGGTAGTAACCTCTTTACCACCTGAGGTCAAGGCCCAAACGAGAAATGAGTCAGTCGTACAACCGCGGCCTCGTCGAGGACTTCGGCCGGTGGCGCGAGTTCACCGCCGGCATGTGGGCGTGGATCTTCCACAAGTTCACCGGCTGGGTCCTCATCGGCTATCTGTTCACCCACATCGCCGTGCTCAGCACGGCCACCGTCGGCACGGGAGCGTACACCGAGACGATCCAGAGCCTCGAGAGCCTCGTGATCGTGCGCGTTCTGGAGGTCGGACTGCTCGCGGTCGCCGTCTTTCACATCCTCAACGGCGTTCGCCTGCTGATGGTCGACCTCGGTGTGGGGCTCGACGCCCAGGACAAGAGCTTCTACGCGTCGCTGATCCTCACCGGCGTGATCGCCGTCGCGAGCGTGCCGACGTTCCTCGAGGGGGCGTTCTGAGATGGCGGAACGCTACTCCTCGTTCAACTCGAACGGCAGCCTCTGGCTGCTCCAACGAATCACCGCGGCGTTCCTCGTCGTGATACTCGCCTTCCACTTCTTCCTGCTGCACTTCGTCAACCACGCCTCGGAGATCACGTTCGCGGGCAGCCAGTACCGGATGGGCGACATCAGCTACTACTCGCTGATGGTGCTGTTCCTGATCACCGCGACGTTCCACGGCGTCAACGGCGTCTACAACGGCCTGACCAACCAGGGACTGACGGGCACCCAGAAGACGGTCGTGAAGGCGGTGTTGATCGTCGCAAGCGTCGCACTCATCGTTCAGGGGATCCGAACCGCAAACGCATTCGCAGGCATTCCACTGTACTGAAATGAGCACACAACTCGAGGAGAGAGAGACGGAGGCGGAGGTCGACGCGGGTCACTCGGAGCCACGCTCGGCCTACCAGGAGCGTCGATTGGACGACAAGGAGAAGCGCCGCGAACAGCGCGAACGCGAGCGACAGGACGAGGAGCGCGCCGAGGAGGCGGAGAACACCGTCCACATCAAGGTGTTCCGCTACGACCCCGAGGTCGCGGAGAAACAGGAGCCGCGCTTCGACGACTTCCACGTTCCCTTCGAGAAGGGGATGACCGTCCTCGACGCGGTGATGTACGCGCGCGATCACCACGACTCGTCGCTCACGTTCCGCCACTCGTGTCGACAGGCGATCTGTGGTTCGGACGCCTTCTTCATCAACGGCCGCCAGCGGCTGGGCTGTCAGACCCAGATCGCGGACCTCGAAACGCCGGTTCGGGTCGAGCCGCTCCCCCACAAGGAGGTCGTGAAGGACCTGGTCGTCGACATGGACCACTTCTTCGACCAGATGGAGGCGGTCGAGCCCTACTTCCAGACGAACGAGGCTCCCGACAGCGATCTGGACGAACAGCGCCAGAGCCGGGAGAACCGCGAGAAGATCAAGATGGGAACGCGCTGTATCTGGTGTGCGTGCTGTCAGTCCTCGTGTAACATCGCGGCGGGCGACAACGAGTTCCTCGGCCCGGCGGCGATCAGCATGGCCTACCGGTTCGCGATGGACGAACGCGAGGGCGGGGACATGAAGGAACACCGCCTGCGGATCGTCGAGCAGGAACACGGCGTCTGGCGGTGTCAGACGCAGTTCTCCTGTACGAACGTCTGTCCGAAGGACATCCCGCTGACCGAGCACATCCAGGAACTGAAGCGCGAAGCGGTCAAGAAGAACCTCAAGTTCTGGTAACGGAACCCACAGCCTCAAACCACCCCACTCCTAACACACGATCATGCACGAACACGACGTACTCGTCGTCGGCGCGGGCGGTGCCGGACTCCGGGCGGCGATCGCCGCCCACGAGGAGGGCGCGGACGTGGCTCTCGTCACGAAGCTCCATCCCGTCAGGAGCCACACCGGCGCGGCCGAGGGCGGCATCAACGCCGTGCTGCGCGAGGGCGACTCCTGGGAGGACCACGCGTACGACACGATGAAGGGCTCCGACTACCTCGGAGACGCGCCCGCCGTCGAGACGCTCTGTCAGGACAGCCCGGAGGAGACCATCCAGCTCGAACACTGGGGGATGCCGTTCTCACGCGAGGAGGACGGTCGCGTCTCCCAGCGGCCGTTCGGCGGCCTCTCGTTCCCCCGAACCACCTACGCCGGCGCCGAGACCGGCCACCACCTGCTGCACACGCTCTACCAGCAGGTCGTCAAACGCGGCATCGAGGTCTACGACGAGTGGTACGTCACCCGGCTCGCGGTGACCGACCACGAGGAGCCCGAGGACCGAAAGTGCCACGGCGTCGTCGCCTTCGACGTGATGAGCGGCGAGGTCAGGGGCTTTCGTGCGCGAAACGGCGTCATTCTCGCGACGGGCGGCCCTGGACAGGTGTTCGACCACACCACGAACGCCGTCTCCAACACCGGCGACGGCCCCGCGATGGCCTACCGCGCCGGCGTGCCGATGGAGGACATGGAGTTCATCCAGTTCCACCCGACCACGCTGCCGTCGACGGGCGTCCTCATCAGCGAGGGCGTTCGTGGGGAGGGCGGCATCCTCTACAACGAGCTCGGCGAGCGCTTCATGTTCGAACACGGCTACGCGTCGAACGCCGGCGAACTCGCCAGCCGCGACGTCGTCTCGCGGGCCGAACTCACCGAGGTCAACGAGGGCCGCGGGATCGAGGACGAGTACGTCCACCTCGACATGCGCCACCTCGGCGAGGAGCGCATCATCGATCGACTGGAGAACATCCTGCATCTCGCCTCGGACTTCGAGGGCGTCGACGGCCTCGTCGAACCGATGCCGGTCAAGCCCGGCCAGCACTACGCGATGGGCGGGATCGAGACCGACGAGAACGGCGAGACCTGCATCGACGGGCTGTACGCGGCGGGCGAGTGTGCGTGCGTCTCGGTCCACGGCGCCAACAGGCTGGGCGGGAACGCGCTGCCCGAGCTCATCGTCTTCGGCGCACGCGCGGGTCGCCACGCCGCCGGCACCGACCTCGGCGAGACGCTCATCGAGACCGGCCGCACCGAGGACAGCGAGACCGGCGAGATCGATACCCCGGTCGTACCCGGCTCGATCCACGCCGACGAGGACGCCGTCGCCGACGGTGGTCCGGACGTCGGCGACTCCGAGTCCCGTCGGGCGGAGTCCGACGGCGGCTCGCGAGAGGGCGGCGCGAGCGTCGTCCCCGAAGCCACCGAGATCGTCGAGCGCGCGGTCGAGGCGGAGAACCGCCGCATCGACCACCTGATGGAGAAGGACGAGGGGGTCCAGCAGGCCGAACTCCGCGAGAAGCTCCAGAAGTCGATGACGCGGAACGTCAACGTCTTCCGCACCGAGGAGGGGCTCAAGCAGGCGCTGCGGGACATCCGCGAGGTGCGCGAGCAGTACGAGGACGTCTACGTCGACGACCCCTCGCGGACGTTCAACACCGACCTCCAGCAGACGATCGAGATGCGAAACCTGATCGACACCGCCGAGGCGATCACGCTCGGCGCGCTCGCGCGCGACGAGTTCCGCGGCGCACACTGGCGTGCCGAGTTCCAGGAACGGCGCGACGAGGAGTGGCTCAAACACACGCTGCTGTCGTGGAACGACGGCACCCCCGAGCTCTGGTTCAAGCCGGTGATCCTCGAGGGCGAGGAGAAGACCTACGAGCCGAAGATCCGCAGCTACTGACTACCGAACCACCGTTCTCGCGAGCTCGTTCGCTCGCTCCCTGACGTCGGGCGCGTCGACCGTCGACACCTCCCCGTCATCGTAGAGCACGCGTCCGTCGACCATCGTGAAGCGCACGTCGTCGCCGTGGGCCGCGAAGACGAGATGCGAGAGGACGTCGTGGATCGGCGTCGCACGCGTCAGGTCGGTCGTCAGCCCGACGACGTCGGCGCGCCAGCCCTCCCGGAGTTCGCCGACGCGCTCGAAGCCGGCAGCGCGCGCGCCGTTGACCGTCGCCATCTCGAGGATGGTCCGCGCGGGGAGGGCGGTCGGATCGAGGTCGTCGACCTTACCCAGGAGACTCGCCTGGCGCATCTCGGTGTAGGGATCGAGCGTGTTGTTACACGGCGGACCGTCGTTGCCGAGCGCGACGCTGATCCCGCGATCGAGGTACTCTCGGACCGGAGCGACCCCGCTCGCGAGCTTCATGTTCGAGGAGGGACAGTGAACGACGTGCGTTCCGGTCTCGGCGAGCAAGGCACGTTCGCGATCGCTCGTGTGGACGCAGTGGGCGAGCACGCAGTCCTCTCCCGTGAGTCCGACCTCGTCGAGCCACTCGATGTTTCCCATTCCCGTCTCCTCGCGCACGCGAGCGACCTCGTCGCGGTTCTCGCTGGCGTGGACGTGGATCCGGACGCCGTACTCGTCGGCGAGCGCACGCGCACCGCGCAGACAGTCCTCGGTGCAGGAGACGGCGAACCGCGGCGTGACGGCGTAGCGAAGCCTGCCGTCTCGCGTGTCGTGATGCTCCCGTATGAGGCGCTCGCTCTCGGCGAGCGCCTCGTCAGCCTCCTCGCGAAGTCCCTCGGGAGCGTCGCGGTCCATGAGCACCTTTCCGAGCAGGCCCCGGATCCCCACCTCGCCGGCGGCCTCGAACGCTCGGTCGGCGTGGGCGACCGAGAGGTGATCGATGCAGGCGGTAACGCCGCTCTCGATCAGTTCGAGGTAGCCCAGCGTTGCGGCGATCTCCATCGCCTCCGGCCCCATCGCGGCCTCCATCGGGAGGACGTGCTCGTAGAGCCACTCCAACAGCGCGGTGTCGTCGGCGATGCCGCGTCCGAGGCTCTGGATCGAGTGGACGTGTGCGCCGACCATCCCCGGCATCACCACGTCGTAGCGGCGACGCTGGTGATCGGGATACCGCTCGAGCAGGTCGGCGGCGTCGCCGACCGCGACGATTCGAGGCCCGTCGGTGACGACCGCGCCGTCGGGAACGACCGTCGTCGAGTCGACGACGACGGTTCCACGAACCAACATGCCCGTAGCTCCGGTGCCGTCGCGTAAATACGGTCCGACCCGGACGAGCGCTGGATTCTTGTGGACCGTTCGCCTACCAACGGCCGCGGAAGGGTGGCTCAGTGGTAGAGCGTCGGCGTACTTTCGGTACGATCGGCTTCGCGTGGTTCGAATCCCGCCCCTTCCGCTTTGCTGCGAGCAATTCCGCGAGCAACGAACGGTATCGCGGGATTCGAGCAGACCGGACGCCGTTCGTGAGCGCGAGCGAACGAAGCCGTCCGGACGAGTTCGAATCCCGCCCCTTCCGTTCGAACCCGTTCCGGACCGTTCTCGCCGAACCCCCGCTTCCGAGTCGCGTCGGGGACAAAGCCTATTATAGATTATATTTCTGATACTTATGGAGGTGAATGAATGGATCTCATGTTCGTGACGCTGGCAGTACCCCTCGCGGTCGGACTGTTTCTGACGGAGTGGCTCCTCTCAGGTCGGACACCCAGGCAGTCTCGACCCGGCCGAAGACGATAGACCGTTCGACCGAAACGGGCGAGGAGCGGGGGGACGTCGTCGCGTCCCCGGAGCGATCCGGGCGGAGCGGGCATCGAGTACCGACCCCCTCCCCGCCGCCGCTGGCGCGGTGCCAGCAACAGGTAGTTATCGATTCGTCGTCATAACTATACGGACGCTAACCGGCCGAGGGGGCCGATCGCCTGCACGGCCCGTGAACACGAGTCGATGCGGGATCGACGTCCGTCCTCCGTCACGCAGCAGGGTTACCGTCGCCGGGGCGGGTAGTCGTGGCCGTAAAATCGATCCGAACCGGGGTCGAACCCTCGTTCGATGTGACGATCGGTACCGAATAGCTAACTACTGGAGGGCCGAACGGCCCGCATGGAGGACGCCGTCGAGATGGCCCAACGGGTCCTAGATCCGTCGATGCAGGCGGAGTTCGATCGGCGCGTCGAGGAACAGGCGGAGCTACTGATCGAGGAGCTTCGACGAGGGGCCCTCGATAGCCGCGAGTTCGCGACCGGGCTCGAGGTCGAACTGTACGCCGTCGACGAGGACGGACGGCTTGCGCGCGTGCCTCATGAGGTGTTCGAGGAGGCCGACTGTAGCCGGGAGTTCGGCCGCCACAACGTCGAACTCAACACGCCGCCCTCGACGTTCGACGCGGACGGCATCGGAACGCAGGCGGCGACGGTCCGGCGGAAGCTCGAGGGAGCGGCGGCGGTGATGGACCGTCATGGTCTGCGACTCGTGCTCGACGGGATGTGGACGATCCCGCCCGCGGAGGGGAGCCTCGCGTACCTCTCGGCGGTGAGCGAGGTCGACGGGATCACGATCGCCGAGAACATGTCCTCGAACCCGCGCTACTACGCGATCGACAACCACGTGCTCGAACGCGGCGGCGGCGACGTGAGCATCGAGGTGCCGGGTGCCCACCACGCGTTCCCGTCGATACTCGCCGAGTCGCTGACCTCGTCGATACAGCCACACCTCCAGGTGCCGTCGACTGGGGAGTTTCCGACGTACTACAACGTCGCGCTCCGAACGCTCGGTCCCGTGCTCGCGTTGGCGACGAACTCCCCGTTCCTCCCTTCCGACGCGTACGATGCCGTCGACGACGAACGGCAGCTGGTCGAGGAGACGTTTCACGAGCTCCGGATCCCGGTGTTCGAGCGGACGGTGAACGCCGGACCCTGGGAGAAGGCGTGCGTCCCTCGGGACCTCGAGACGGCCGAGGACGTCGTCGACCGGCTGGTCGACGACTCGACGTGCGCGCCGTTCCTGCTCGAGTGGGAGCGGGAGGGCGACGACGACCTCGAGAACGAGTCCTGCTGGGAGCTGATCCACAAGTACGGGACGTACTGGCGGTGGGTCCGGAGCGTCATCGGGGGCGAGGCGGGCGGGGACGGCGAGGGACGCTCGCTCCGGATCGAGTACCGGCCGCTACCGACCCAGCCGAGCGTCGAGGACGTGATCTCGCTTCACTGTCTGACGATCGGACTGATCCGCGGGCTCGTCGCTGCGGAGCATCCGATCGTCGAACTCTCCTGGGCTGACGCCCGAGCGGGGTTCTACGGCGCCGTCCACGACGGACTGGAAGCCGAACTTCACTGGATCACCGCTGACGGCGAGCCGACGACGGACCCGGAGCGGATCTACCCGGAGGTGTTCTCGTTCGCCCGCCGCGGACTTCGGACACAGGGCATGTCGGACGCGAAGGCGGCGGCACGCCTCGAGCCCCTGGCGGCGCGCTGGGAGCGGCGGACGACCCCGAGTCGGTGGAAGAAGCGGCGGGTCGCGGCACGGATCGACGCGGGGGAGTCGCTCGCGGATGCCATCGAGGCGATGCAGCGGGAGTACCTCCGGCGAAGTCAGGCCGGCGAGCCGTTCGTCGAGTGGGAGTGATCGACCCGGGAACGAAGAACGAACCGCTCGGACGGCGTGTCGTGTCTCATGGAGAAATCCGAGAGGCGAGAACTATGACGAGAGGATCGCACCCGGAACCGAGAGGACCGACCGTCGGACCCCTCGTTAGCCGGAGAGGCCGTCGGGCTGCGGTCCCTTGTCGGGCCACTCGATCGCTCCGGCTTTGATCGCCCGACGAACGTACCCGTCGAACGTCTCGAGAGCGTCGGCCGCACAGACGAGTTGGCTCTCGACGTCGTACTCGACGACGTCGCCGTCGGCCAGTGCCGGGAGATCCGCGTATCGGAGCGTCGTGCGAATCTCGTCGGACGCCTCGCCCAGCTGAATGGCGATGTGCTCGCCGATCTCCTCGACCGTGGCGGGGTACCGACATCGGTAGAGGTAGTCGAGCATGTGCCATCGTCGCTCGCTCGTACGCCGGTCGGCCGCCGTCACGGCACCACCCTCGGCGTCGTCCCTGGAGCGCTCGTTAGGCATGCAAGCGGTTCTCAGGATCGCGGATGGTATATGGCCCTCACTTGCACTCGCCACGAAGTCATACCCCCTCGGACGTTGACGTCCGACGCCGCGATCCCGATTGTATGACGCTCCCTCGAACCGAGGCGCTATCCGTCCTCCTTCGCGCCGATCCTGACGAGGACGTCGACGATCGAGACGCCGGTCCCGTCGACCAGGACGGGATTGAGGTCGAGTTCCTCGAGACGGGGATGGGAAACGGCCAGATCGCCGATCCGGACGACGAGTTCCGCCAGCGCGTCGGCGTCGCCGCCGTGGCGGTCCCGGTGTCCCTCCAGAAGCGGCCCCAGGTGCGTCCGCTCGATCGCCGCCCTGGCCTCCTCCTTCGAAACCGGGGGGACGAGCACCTCGCCGTCGTCGAACAGTTCGACGAACTCGCCGCCGGACGCGACCGTGACGAGCGGGCCGAACGTCTCGTCGGTCGTGACGCCGACGAGCGCCTCGACGCCGTCGGCGGCCATCGACTGGATCAGGACTCCCTCGATCTCCGCCGCGGGATCGTACTCGGCGGCGTTCCGGACGATCCGGTCGTAAGCCTCCCGGGCCGCCTCCGTCGAGTCGACGTCGACCTCGACCGCGCCCGCGTCGGTCCGGTGGGGGAGGTCGGCCGAATCGACCTTCATCGCGACCGGGAGGCCGACCGCCTCCGCGAGCGTCGCGGCCTCCTCGGCGGAGGTCGCGAGCCGGGTCTCGACCGGTTCGATCCCGTGTGACTCGAGGAGCGAGGCGGCCTCCGTCCACGTCAACGTCCCCCCGGACGGATCCGGTCCGGACGAAGTTCGCGCGGCCGGTTCGGGGCCGTCTCCCGCCTCGCTTCCGGATCGTCGTTCGAGCGCTCGCCGCCGTCGGCCGGCGCCCACGAGCGAGGACAGCGCGTCCATCGCCCGCGAGGGATCGTAGTACAGCGGGACCTCCTCGCGAACGCGTTCGTACGGCAGGGGGCGTTCCTGACCCTCCATCGCCTCCTTGCGTCCGGTCCAGAGAAAGAGCGTCGGCGCGTCGGCGACCTCGGCGACACGGAGCACGTCGTCGGCGATCGATTCGGCGCGCTCGTCGACCGCCGGAAGCCCGATGGCGAACAGATAGGCGTCGAAGCGCTCGTCCGCGAACAGGGCTTCCGCGATTTCGGGGAGGACGTCGGCGCCGTAGCCGCGGACGTCGGCGGGGTTGTGCAGCTCCCCGAACGTGAGCAGGTCCTCCATCCCCAAGAGGGTCTCCTGCGTCTCGCCCGCGATGTCGGGCAGCTCCAGGTCCCGTTCGTCGGCCATGTCCGCGAGCAGACTCGCCAGTCCGCCGCTGGTCGAGGCGATGCAGACGTTCGGCGACGCCGCGGGTTCGTAGGCGGCGTGGGCGGCCGCCCGCCCGAGAAGATCCGGGACGTCCGGGACCCGTTCGACGCCGGCCCGTCGGAAGGCGGCGTCCCACGCGGCCGTGTTCCCGGTCAGTGAGCCCGTATGCGACATCGTCGCCTGCTCCGCGACGTCCGAACGGCCGATCTTGACCGTCAGGACCGGCGTCCCGCCCTCGACCGCCGCCCGTGAGACCTCCATGAACCGTCGAGGGTCCTCGACCCCCTCGAGGTAGGTACAGATCACGTCGACGCGCGGGTCCGCGGCCATGAACTCGACGTAGTCCGAGGCGGAGAGTCCCACCTCGTTTCCGGTGGCGACGACGTAGGCGAAGCCGACGTCCTCGTCGGCCGCCCGCTCGAAGAAGGTCGTAAAGGCGAGCGCGCCCGACTGGCTGACCAGCCCGATCGACCCTTTCTCGGGTTTCCGCGAGCACGTCGAGGTCACCACGGTCTCGTCGTGCGTGTTCGCGAAGCCGATGGTGTTCGGCCCGCAGACCGCGATCCCGTGCTCCTCGGCGACCGCCGCCAGTTCCCCTTCCAGGTTGCGTCCCTCCTCGTCGGCCTCGCCGAATCCGGCGGTGATCACGACTGCTGCGGGCGTCCCGCGTTCGGCGGCGTCGCGAACCGTCTCGACGACGGACTGGCGGGGGACGCTTACGACCACGAGATCGACGACCTCCGGAACGGCATCGATCGAGTCGTGACAGGTCTCGCCCCAGACCGTCTCTCGGCTCGGGTTCACGAAGTGGACGTCACCGTCGAACCCGTACTCCAGCAGGTTGTCGATCAGCTGTGAGGAGTACCACGAGTCCGGGCTGGCGCCGACGACGGCGATCGACTCCGGAGCGAACAGCGCGTCCATTCTCCCGCGTTGCATGGTCCGACATCCGTAGCGCTCCGAATAAGTGCGTTGATCACGACGGTACCCTCGGGCGGCGAAGGCTACGGCGAACGCGGACCACCGCTACGTTCATGGGGGACGCCGGAAGAACGAGTTCCCGATCGCTTCAGGAGTTCCGGGGTGGTCGTTCGATGATCTCCGCAACCGAGATGATGGCGTTGAACTCGGGTGGCGTCCCGGTGACTTCTACCTCCTCGCGCTCGGGATGGTACTCGACGTACTCCGCCTCGGACGCCTTCGGGAGGTGGTTGTGCTGTAGTTCGATCTCGACACGTTCGAACCGCTCCTCCGGAATGGAAACCGCCGCAGGATCCGTCTCCCACTCGACCACACGTTCCGCCAACTCCGCTATGGAGACCGGCCCGTCCTGTTGTTCGAGGTAGTAGAGCGCGTATCGTCGTCGTTCCTTTCTCAGGAGGTCGAAGATCCGATTCAGGGAGTCCATTGCTCTTCTTACCGTACCCACAACTATAACAATTATGTCACGGCCGTTGAACCGTCTATCCGTCCGAGAGTCGCCGCTCGTAGCGAGTGAGTCGCTGCCTTCCGCGACGAGGGTCCCGATCAGCGCCGCGAGCGACTCAGAGAAACACGATCAGCATCACCAACGAGAACAGTCCCATTACTGTGAGGAGTATCCATGCTAACAGTTCTATCACCAATCCGGTCCGTGGAGTTCGTCGCTGTGATACGGTTTTCATACGTTAGGTTACGACCGTGAGCATCCTTCATCGCGATCTCGACCGAGGGTTTACTGGCGATCCCAGTCGCGCGGTGGTAGATCCGCGAAGGACTGTTGTTTCTGTGCGTGTGCCATGACGCGGAACCGATAGAGTTCGAGCGCGAACTGGTCGATGTTCTGGATGCCCTCTACCTCGGAGGCCTCGACGACGTCGTAGGCGTCCTGGATCGAGCGTCGCATCAGCTCTCGATAGATGTCCTTCATGGGTGACTCCGACGTGACGTAGACCACGTGCGGTCACTCGCGGTCGTCCTCCGCTCCTCGTGCTGCGTCGCGCTCCCGGCCTGATAGGGGTGCTCGTCCTCGGTCACTACCCCTCGTTGGCCGGCGTTCGAAATAGTCCTTCTGCAACCGTTCGATCGGTCCTCTGGTCGTGGACGGTGGCTGCGCCCGAGCGTTCCGCGAACTGTTTCGATGCGTCTCGATAGACATCTGTCTCGAGATAGGGGTACTCCAGGTCCGGTACTACTTGGGAGATATTCGATGAGGTCTGAGAAGCCGGTGGAGGGATTTGAACCCTCGGCCTATTCCTTACGAAGGAATCGCTCTGCCAGCTGAGCTACACCGGCGGACTCGTTTCACTCGTCCGCCGAGGATCGCAGTTTCTTCGGAACTGCTCACCACCGGCACACGGTGTACCCGAAGATAGGCGGGATAAGCGGCATAAGGGTTGTGGATCGCTACCGCGAGAGACGTACGTCGAGACAGACGTTCAACTCGTGAGGGGCGTACGAGCGAACGACCGTCCGTTCCTCGACGCTCACCTCGTACTCCGGCTCCGCAGCCTCGCGGATCGCCCGCTCACCGGGGCCGAACGGGTCGTCCTCGTGCTGGATGTCGTAGTAGTGGAGCACACAGGTATCGCCCGCGAGCGCGACCGCCGTCTCGAGGAAGGCGTCCGCGCTGTGCGGGAGGTTCATCACGATCCGGTCCGCCCAGTCCTCGTACCCATCGTCGGGGCCGTTGGGCTCGGAGCCCGATGCGCTCGCGCTGAGGTCGCCGATGCCGTTGGACGGCTGGCGTCCGCCCGACGAACCGGCGACTACGTTGCGAACGTCGCCCCGGATCGCGGTCACGCGGTCGGCGACGCCGTTCCGACGGGCGTTCTCCTCCAGATACTCGATCGCGTGTTCGTTGAGGTCGACGCCGACGGCCTCCGCGCTGCGGGCGGCCGCCGGGATCACGAACGGACCGACCCCGGCGAACATGTCGAGGACCCGTTCGCCCTCGTGGACCTGCTCGACGACGCGGTGGCGCTCGGTCGCGAGCCGTGGCGAGAAGTAGACCGCCGCGAGGTCCAGCGCGTACTCGAAGCCGTACTCGCGGTGGACCGTCTCGGTGCCGTCACCCGCGAGCACGTCCCAATCGCGTACCCGTAGCTCCCCCCTGATCTTCGACGCCCGGTTGAGCACCGTCCTCGCGGGAAGCGCCGAGTCCATCACCGCCTGGGCGATCTCCGCGGCCCGCTCGGGGTCGTCCTCGTCGAGGATGACTATCTCGCCGAGGCGCTCGTAGCTCGGCTCGTAACCCAGGAGGTCGGCGGGCATCTCCGGACGCTCGCGGGCGGGTGGCGCCCGTTCGACGACCTCGTATTCCTCCGGCACCGCGTCTGGATCGTCCACGGGGATGTAGAGCCAGCCGTCCTCGACGGTGATCTCGAAGTCGTTCGCGAGGACGTCACGCTCGGCGAGCCTTCGACGGGCGGTCTCTCCCTCCTCGCGTTCGACCCGGACGCACGGCACCTCCATGTCCCTCTCGACGCCCGCGGAGGGGTTATCGCTGGCGTTTCCCTCCCGTCGAACGCGCCCCTTAACCCGCCGGCCCGAGGAGGGAGAGCATGCTCACGTTCATCGGACTCGGCCTCTACGACGAGCGCTCGATCACGATCGAGGGTCGTGACGCGCTCCGCGGGGCCGACCGGGCGTTCATGGAGCGCTACACCAGCCGGCTCTCGGGTGCCGACCGCGAGACGCTCGAGGCCGAACACGGGATCGAGATCGAGACCCGCGACCGCGCGGGCGTCGAGCGCGATCCCGAGGCGATCCTCGCCGCCGCCGAGCGCGAGGACGTCGCCTTCCTGACCGCGGGCGACCCGATGATCTCGACGACTCACGTCGATCTCCGGCTGCGGGCCGCCGATCGCGGGATCGAGACGCGGATCGTCCACGGCACGACCGCCGAGGCCGCAGCGAGTTCGCTGACGGGCCTGCAGAACTACCGGTTCGGGCCGGCGACGACGCTCCCGTTCCCCTACGCCCACCGGGCCGACGGCCTGCCCGCGAGCGTCTCGAACACCCTCGACGACAACCGCGACCGGGGACTGCACACGCTGGTCTACCTCGACATCAAGGTCGGCGAGGGACCGACCGGCGAGGAGCCTAATAACGAGGAGTACATGACCGCCGACGTCGCCGCCGAACTGCTCTCGGCGGAGTACGACCGTCTGGGAGTCGTCGTCGCCCGCGCCGGCAGCCCCGATCCCCGCGTGGAGGCGGACTCCCTCTCGGCGCTCGCGAATCGGGAGTTCGGCGACCCCCTCCATCTGTTGGTGGTTCCCGGCGAACTCCACCAGCTCGAGAGCGAGGCGCTTCGTGAGTTCGCGGACGCCCCCGCGGAGCTAACCGAACCGGTCTGATGCGATCCGCGTTCGACGATCGACCGGCCTCCGTCCGCACGCGCTGGCTCGCGGTCGCCCTCCTGGCGGGCGTGATACTCGTCGTCTCGGTGATCCCGATTCCAGGATCGGTGCCCGAGGAGGGCGGCGGGATCCCGACGAACGTCCTCTTTCACTTCCTCGGCTACGCCGCGCTCACGGCCGCACTGGCGATCGCGCTGGGATCCCGACGGCTCCGGTCGTCGATCGGCGGGTCCTTCGCCGGCGCGAGCGGCTACGGCGTTCTGATGGAGTTCATCCAGTCGGGCCTGCCGTACCGAACGTTCAGCACCCTCGACATGGCGGTCAACGCGTCGGGTGCGCTCCTCGCGACGACCGTAGCGCTGGTCGTCGCGTTGCTGCGCCGCTCAGAGTAACACGGTCGCGCCGCCGCCGACGACGGCGAGCCCGCCGAGAACGACGCAGACGATCCAGAACTCGATCTCGTGGACGACCCGCATGACGGCGTCGATCATGGCGTAGCCGACGATCGCGCTCACGACGAGTGCGATGAGCGCCTCGGGGCCGGTCGTCGGCAGCCCGTCGTCGAGGAGGATCAGGACGCCCGCGCCGATGCCTGCTGGGATGCTCAACAGAAACGAGAGCCGAAACGCCGAGGGACCGACGTGGCCGCGAAACAGCAGCATGCCCGCGGTGGTGCCGGAGCGCGAGACGCCGGGGAGGATCGAGAGCCCCTGGATCGCGCCGACGAGAACGGCATCGAGCAGGTCGGGCTGTTCCTTCCCCCCGAGTCCGATCGACTCGGTCGCCTTCTCTAGCACGCCCGTGAGAACCAGCAGCACGCCGATCAGCGCGACGAACCCGCCGCCCGCGAGCTCCTGTGCGAAGTCGATGATCACCAGGTAGACCGGGATCCCGACCAGCCCGGTCACCAGACAGGCGACGACGACGAACGTCGTCTCGGCGTTCGCCCCCTCGAACGCCGACTCCGGTCGCCAGCCCGGCATGGACCGGACGGCCTCCTGGATGGTATCGCGGTAGTAGACGGCCGCGGAGACCGTCGTCCCCATCTGTAGAAACAGCGCGAGCTGGAGCGCGACGTCGGGCGAGACGCCGACGAGCGTGAGAAACAACGAGAGGTTCCCGCTGCTCGAGATCGGCAGCCACTCGACGATCCCCTGAACGACGCCCGCGGCGATCGCCACGAGGATCTCTCGAAGGGACATTACACGAACACAGATTCAACGCGATGAAAAACGTGCCGTTCCCTCCGTGATCCCCGTCGGCGAAACGCGCCGTCGGCGACCGTATCGACTCCGCAGCCGTCGCGGGTTCTCGAAGACGACCTGCCGAATGGCGTCCACGTCGATCCCCATCCGATACACCTCGAGAATCGTCCGCTTGACCGCGAAGACGTCGCTACGGAGCACCCCCGCGCTGTCGGTCTCGAGCAGGATCCGATCGGGACCGTACTCGGCGGCGACCTCGAGCCGGCGCCGAGTCACCTCCTGTTGGTCCTCCAGGTCCCAACCGGCGACGTGCCGGATCTCCGTAATGGCCGATCTCGCCGACGACAGCCACCTCGTCGAGCGCACGATACTCCGGGAGAAGGTCGAGCAGCTCCTCGTCGTTCCCGATCCCGACTCCGCTCGTCGTCCCGTCCGCTGCGTGTCGTGCTGGTTTATACCGCCGGGAAATGCAGGCCTAACACGGTATACGCGACCTTGTTTACTGGATGATGGACGCTAAATCCCACGCTACCGAGCGTGAAAGCGTCCGTCAGTGGAGCGCGGAGTCCCCACTGACGACCCGCTGGGCCGAACGCTTCGGATGCGTCTCTGCGCTCATGGTCCGCGCAGACCGGCCCAGTCGTAGGGTTCTCCGATACCGCCGTACCTCGATCAGGGCTTCGTGAGAGTGAAAGCGGTCGAGTGACCGTCCGTTATCGTCCTCGGTCGAGGATCTCGATCCCGCACCGTTCCGCGCTCGCTCTCTCCGTTCGCTCGCGCGAAAACCTGACCGGAAACGGCAGCTATTCCGGAAACAGCGACTCCGCGTTCGGATCGCGCTCGAGGATCTCGATCTCGTGGCCGTCCATGTCCTTCGTGAAGGCGTACTCGTCCCCGCAGGACTCCGGATCGCGATAGTCGGGTGCGTCGCGCTCCATCAGCGTCTCCCAGAACTCCTCGAGGTCGTCGGCGCGGACACAGAGGTGGCCCCAGGCGTCGCCCAGGTCGTACGTGTTGTCGCCGTAGTTGTAGGTGATCTCGAGGGCCATCTCCTCGGCGGCGGCCCCGTCGGGCTTCATGAAGTAGTTCGCGAACGAGTCGGCCTCCCAGCGACCGGGGACCTCCGTATACTCGAACTTTCGGGTGTACCAGCCGAGCGTCTCGTCGGCGTCCTCGACGCGGATCATCGTGTGGTCGATCGACCAGAGCGCGCCCTGGTCGGGGTCGCGCTGGACGATCTCGACCTCGTGGCCGTCGGGGTCCTTGACGAACGCGTACCGCCCGCCACACGACTCGGGATCGCGGTAGTCCTCGACGCCCTCGTCCATCAACTGCTGGTAGTAGTCCTCGAGTTCGCCCTCGGGGACGCGCACGGCGATGTGGCCCCAGGCGTCGCCCATCTCCTCGGGCCCGCCGTCGTGGTTGTGCGTGAGTTCGAGCATCGCGCCGTCCTCGTGCATGTCCTCGGGACCGAGGTAGACGTTGGTGAACGAGTCGGCCTCCCAGCGGTCCTTCTCCTCGTAACCGAGGTGCTCGCCGTACCACTCCAGCGAGCGTTCGAGGTCCTCTACGCGCATCATCACGTGATCGAGCGTGCCCTCCATGGACGGGGCGACGCGAGCCTGGACGAAAACAGTACCGACGGCCCACGGTCTTGCCGTCTGTCGCGGACCTGGCGGCCGGATCAGGCGGTGGTCGACCACGGCCGGTCGAACGAAAGCGAGAGCCCGAAGAACGCGACCGAGACGACGAACAGCGCGAGGGCGTCGACGTGAGCCCCGCTCGCGACGACGCTCACGAACGCGAGTCCGACCGCGAGTCCCAGCGCCGCGGTCCGTTGCTCACCGGGGGTGCGATAGCGAGACAGGAATCGAAACGCGACCGCCAGGAACGCGACGCTCAGTCCGATCCCGGCGAGGACGTCGACGAGGTAGTGGACGCCGAGCGCGACCCGTGAGAGGCCAACGACGGCGATGATCGACGCCGCGACGGCGTAGCGCCGTCGTCGGGTGCTCGCCGGCAGCACCTCGGCCAGCGAGAGGTACGCCGCCGTCGTCACGACCGCGTGTCCGCTCGGAAAGCCGTAGCCGCTCGCGTGCGCCGTCAGTTCGTAGACGGGTCGGATCAGCGACGGGAGCGTCTCCAGCTCGACCAGCGGCCGGTCGGGTCGGGGGAGCGCGAAGGCGTACTTCAACGCGATCACCAGCGCGATCGCGCCCATCGTCAGTCCGACGACGGTGACGATCCGATCCCGGTCGAACCGGACGAACGCCGCCGCGAGCAGGAGCGCTACGAACCAGACGTCGCCCAGCTGCGTGAGAAGCGCGACGACCACCGCGAGTGAGTCGGGGATCGATCCCTGGACGAGCTCGAACTCGCCGACACCGCGTGACATGATCGGCGGTTCGTCCCGAGCGAGGATAGGCGTCCCGGTCGCGCTCCGGAGGACGGGTCGTTCGTCTCCGCCGTCGCGTGCGAGTGTGGCGACGCGACCGACGGGATGACCGAACCGGCGGTCCGACGGGTCTTTGCTCCGGGTTCGTAAGCGAGGGACGATTGACGAGTCCGCCGAGGCGAGAGGGTCGCGTCACTCGGGGGCGTCGGCGTCGCGTGGACCCGAGGAGGGGATCGGCCCGACGCCCTTGCGACGGGCGTCGAGTTCCGAGAACCCGTAGATCAGGGCGACGAGCAACACGAGCCCGATCGGGAGGAAGACGACCGGCGGGGCACCGAGATAGCCGTAGAGCAGGTAACAGACCGTCGCCACGAGCACGACCGTCCCGGCGTAGTACATCTGGGTCCGGACGTGATCGATCAGGTCCGCACCGGTGAAGGTCGCCGAGAGTACGGTCGTATCGGAGATGGGCGAGGTGTGGTCGCCGAAGATCGCCCCCGAGAAGACCGCACCGACGATCACGGGCATGATCCCGTAGCCGCCGGTGAGCTCCCACGCGACCGAGATGGCGATCGGCGTGAGAACGCCCATCGTCGCCCACGACGACCCCATCGAGAAGGCGATGAAGGCCGCGGTGAACAGCACGACCACCGGCAGCAGTGCGGGTGAGACGACGCCCTCGGCGACGCCGGCGACGTACTCGCCGGTGCCCAGTTCCTCCGCGACCGTGCTGATCGCCCACGCGAGCACGAGGATCGTCACCGCGGTGAGCATGATCGAGAAACCGTCGATGACGGCGCCGATTCCCGACTCGAGGTCGAACAGCCGGTAGTAGAACCCGACGGCGAGCGCCGACAGCACCATGGCGAACGCCCCCCACAGCAGCGCGGCGGCCCAGTCGGCCTCGCCGAGAACGTCGACGACCCCCGCGTCGGGGGCGTAGCCGGTGACGAACGCCCCGAGGAGCGAGACGACGACCAGCGAGACCACGGGAACGGCGAAGCTACGCAGCATCGGCCGGTCGGCGATCGGATCGCCGAGTTCGCTCTCGATCGCCTGCATCGGCGTCGCGTCCTCGCGGTTCACCTGCCCGGTCCGCCACGAGCGGTGCTCGGCGTCGAGCATCTCGCCGAAGTCGCGCCCGGTATAGACGATCAGCCCGACCATGACGATCGCGAAGATCGAGTAGACGTTGTAGGGGATCGACTGGACGTAGGTCGCGAACGCGCTCGGGGCGTCCTCGGCGATGCCGGCGATCTCGTACCCCTCGGAAACCATCGAGAGCTGAAAGGCGACCCAGTTCGACAGACCAAGGGTGGCGACCGGCGCAGCCGTCGAGTCGACGATGTACGAGAGCTTCTCGCGGGAGATCCGGAGCTGATCCGAGAGGTCCCGCATCACGCTGCCGACGATCGCGGTGTTCGCGTAGTCGTCGAAGAACATCGCGATGCCGAGTCCCCACGCGGTCAGCCCGACCTTCCGCTGGCTGTCGAGCCGTCCGGCGACGGCGTTGCGTACCGCTATCGAACCGCCGAGCTGCCAGATCAGCGCGACGCCCGAACCGAGCAGGATCGTAAACAGCAGGATCTGGGCGTGGAAGACGTCGTCGCCGATCGCCTCGGCGATCCACCCGACGGCCTGGGTGAACCCCCAGACGACGGAGACGAACGCGCCGAGAACGGCGTCGAAGCCCGGAACGCCGCCCGTCGTCGCCGCGACTCGATCGACGCTGTCGGCGAAGACGTAGATCACGCCGCCCGACCAGACGCCGAGGAACAACGAGGGGACGGGACGACGACTCACGATCGCGAGGACGATCGCCAGCAGCGGTGGAACGATCGACAAGAGACCGAACTCGACCATGTTCTACCGGTTTACGATCGTCCGATTTATTCGTTGCCCATCGGCGGAATCGCCCCCACGGCGCATCGAGTCGATCAGCCGGTCCCGGAGGCGATCCCGCGGAGGTCGCCGGCGTGAAACCACCAGACGAACGCGAACAGCAGCGCCGCACCGAGGGGAACGGTGGGCGAACCCGATGGAAGCCCCCACCACAGCCGGAGCCCCATCGCCCCGGCGAGCACGAGGAGGACGGCCGTGACGCGTCGGTCCTCGCGACCGACGACCGAGAGCGCGGCGCTCGCGAGCGCGAGCAGGTAGAGGAGGGTGGCGAGCGGCCAGGCCAAGAGATGTCCGGGAAGGCTCGCCGGACCGGGCGTGTGGACGAACAGGTAGTCGAGGACGGAGACGAACGTGCCGGTTCGACCGGCGAACAGGCCCCACGCGAAGACCAGGTCGAACGCTCCCGGATACGGGACGACCAGCCAGGGGACGACGCCGACGGCCAGCAGCGCCCCGAAGCGGCGGCTCATCGCCTGAGGATCATCTTCAGGACGTCCTCGTCCGCGAGTTCGTGGTCCTCGCCGACCTGCTGCTGGTCGTGTTTCGCGCTCGGACCCGTCACGCGCGCGAACCGAAACCGGTCCTCGAAGTCGCCGCCGAGCTTCTCCATCGCGTCCTCGATCGTGCTGCCCTTGGGGAGGATCAACGGCTCCTCGTAGTCGACCCCCCGGCCGGGCTTGTCCATGTAGATCCGCATCAGCCCGAGCGTCTGCCAGATGCGCTCCTTCAGGCCGTCGAGGCCCCTCTCTGCCTCGGCGGAGATGAACGTGACCTCCTCGGGATCGAGGCCGTGCTCGCGCAGGTCCGCGTAGACGGTATCGAGGTAGTCGCGATCGATCAGGTCGGCCTTGTTGACCGAGACGATCGAGGGGAGGTAGACGCGGTTGTCCATGATGCCGTCGATCAGTCGGTCGACGTCGACCGGCTCGCGGATCGTCACGTCGGCGTTGACGTAGCCGTGTTCGCGCAGCACCTCCTTGATCACCTCCTCGGGAAGCTCGAGGTCGGCATTCGAGGTGATGCGGATGCCGCCGCGGCCCTTCTTCGCGATCGAGATGCTCGGGGGATCCCGGTCGAGACGGATCTTGTTCTGATAGAGCTCCTCGCGGAGCTGTTCGTACTGCTCGATCTCGAACACCGAGAGGACGAACAGCACGAGATCGGCCGCTCGAACCACGGAAAGCACCTCCTGACCGCCGCCACGCCCGCTCGCGGCCCCCTGTATCATCCCCGGAACGTCGAGCATCTGGATGTTCGCGCCGCGGTACTGGAGCATCCCGGGGTTGACGTCGAGCGTGGTGAACTCGTAGGAGCCGACCTCGCTCTCCGCGTTGGTCAGCGCGTTCAGCAGGGTGGATTTGCCGACGCTCGGAAAGCCGACCAGCGCGACGGTCGCATCGCCGGTCTTCTCGACCGCGTAGCCGTGGCCGCCGCCCGAGGAGGACTGGTTCTCGAGCTTCTCCTTCTTCTGCGCCAGCTTGGACTTCAGTCGACCGATGTGTGCCTCGGTCGATTTGTTGTACGGCGTCTCGGAGATCTCCTCCTCGATCTCCTCGATCTCCGCTTCCAGTCCCATCGTACGGTACTGGCCGCTTCGCGCGAAAAACCCTTTCCGTTCGGCGGAACCGACTTCGACACTTTCATATCAGAATGAATTTATACTAAATATACGATGCCCGACCCGTCGCGGCTGCGAGAGAGCACCCAGATCGTGCTGCCGGAGACCACGCTCCAGGGACTCCGGATCGATCTCGAGACGGAGTTCGCCGTGACGGTGTTCGAGGACTGCGAGTCCGTCCGGATCATCGGCAGTCCCGTCGAGATCAAGGACGTCAGTTCGTATCTGACGCGCCAGGGCATCGCCCTGCCGTAGCTTCGAGACCGTGCCCTCGGACCCGGCGGGCGGCGACTCTCGATTCGAACGTCGTACGGTTACCGACGGGACCGCAGTGAACGATCGACGCGACGGAGTCGTCCCTGGAAGCTCAGTGATCGATCGGCGTCGACTCGGCGGACGGGGATCGCCCGCCTGCGTCGTACTCGGTCGGACTGTAGCGGCCCGTGACGACCCAGAAGACGGCCATGCCGCCACAGAGCAGGCCGACGCCGATGAGGGGTCCGTACCAGACCACCAGCGCAGCGTTGCTCGTCGTCACCGCGAGTATCGTGCCCACGAACACGGCGACGATGCTCCCGCCTTTGACCGCAGCGAGCGGTTGGTTCCCGCAGTGGGGACACGCCGGTACGTCGGTCTCGATCGTCTCGCCGCAGCGCCGGCAGGGTGCCCGTTCCCGCCGGAGCGACGCGGTAGTGTCCTCGACGGAGCGGGTCCCCGTCACCGCCGGGTCCTCCCTGTACGCCCGATAGCCACGAACTCCGTCCGTTCCCGTCCCGGCTCGCGTGGACCGCCATGACACGGTGGCATCGCGTGGGTCGTCGACCCGACGGGGGAAAGCGTCTTCTAGGACGTCTATATAGCACTCGGAACGGCGTCCGGCTGGTTAGACATCGCTCCGGCGAACCGACGGACGCGCTCTTAACACCGGTTCGCTCCGTCGGCCGCACCGCGAGCGCCGACGAACACCCGGACTTTTAGCGACGACTTACCCATCGGGCGTATGGACGTGATGAGCTCCGCGGATTCGGAGGGCGATTGGCGGCGACGGACCGCCTACTACGCCCTCGCGCTCGCCGGCATCATGATGACGTACGCGGTCGCCTACGACGTCGGCATGCTCGTCTGGGAGGGAGAGGAGGTGCCGTTCCTGCACTCGTTGCAGGTCGTCGTCGAGACGTTCACGACGACCGGGTTCGGCTCCGACGCTCCCTGGGAACACCCCTGGATGAACGTGCTGGTCATCGTGATGGACCTGACCGGCGTCGTGCTGATCTTCCTCGCGTTGCCGCTGCTGCTGTTTCCGCTCTTCGAGGAGGCCCTCTCGACGACCCCGCCGCTCGAAGCCCGCGAGGAACTCGCGGATCACGTCGTCGTCTGTTCGTTCTCCCCGCGTACCGAGGTCCTCATCGACGAACTCGAGGCCCGGGAGATCGAGTACGTGATCGTCGAGTCCGACCTCGACCGCGCGACGGAGCTCCACGAGACCGGACGGCCGGTGGTCCATCGGGACGCCGACGCCATCGAGGGGCTCGAGGCGGCACGCCTGTCCGACGCCCGCACGCTGGTCGCGGACGTCGACGATCGGACCAACACCAGCATCATTCTGACGGCCAGGGAAATCGTCAGGGACGTACAGGTGATCAGCATCGTCGAGGACCCCGAGCGCGAGCACTACCATCGGCTGGCCGGCGCCGACACCGTGCTCACGCCCCGAGTGCTCCTGGGGGAGAGCCTCGCGGCGAAGGTGACGACGAACATCTCGAGCGAGTTGGGTGACGTCGTCGAGATCACGGCGGACTTCGAACTCGCGGAGCTACCCGTCCATCGCGACAGCGATCTGGTCGGACGCACCATCGCCGAGAGCGAGATCCGGGAGCGAACCGGCGTGAACCTCCTCGGCGCGTGGCTCCAGGGTCGCTTCGAGAGCCCACCGTCGCCGACGACGACGATCGACGGGAGCACCGTCCTGCTGGCCGCGGGGCGAGAGGAGCAGCTACAGGAACTGCGGGAACGGACGCGTTCGGGGCTCCGGCGGGCGATCTCCGGGAAGACGATCGTCATCGGATACGGCGATACGGGCCGAACCGTCAGCGAGGTGCTCGAAGGTAGGGACGTCCCGTACACCGTCGTCGACCGTGCCGACAAACCCGGCGTCGACGTCGTCGGGGACGCGACCGAACCGGAGACGCTGACCGAGGCCGACGTCGAGGAGGCGAGGACCGTCATTCTCGCGCTGCCGGACGACGCGACGACGGAGGTCGCGACGCTCGTCGTTCGGGATCTGGGTCCGTCGGCGGAGATCGTCGCTCGGGCCGAGGAGACGGAGAACATCAAGAAGATCTACCGGGCGGGCGCGGACTACGTGCTGGCGCTGGCGACCGTTAGCGGCCGAATGCTGGCGACGACGATCCTCGAGGACGAGGAGGTCATCTCGCTGAACACGCAGATAGAGGTCGTCCGGACGCCGGCTCCGCAGTTGGCCGGCCAGCGTCTCGAGGAGACGCGGATCCGCTCGCGGACCGGCTGTACGGTCGTGGGCGTCGAGCGCGACGGGACCGTCGTCACGGACCTCGGTCCCGAGTTCCGGATCGAAGCGAACGACGTGCTGATCGTCGCCGGAACCGACGAGGGGACGAACCGTTTCACCGAACTGGCGGAGTGATCGAGGCGGCCTGGTCCGATCCGTGAAACGCCAGGAGGGTCCGAGGCGAACGGCCGGCTGGGACCGATCTTCGGGTTCTCCACGCCCGCTCCGTCGTTCGACGGCGGGCGTCGGCGGTGAGCCCGTAGCCGGTCCGAGCGCGTCGCGTACGGTCCGTCGGCGGTGCTTCGCTACCGGGCGTCACGATCGGTTCTCCGCGTCGTCGACCCGATCGTGATCAGCGCCTTCGCGATCGGAAGTGCGTTCTTCGGCGTGTTCCCCTCCGTCCGTTGCCGTTGGCGCGTCGCCGGTCGATCGGAGCTCTCCGTACCCGATCCGGAGCAAGACGGTCGCGAGCCCGACGAGCACCAGCGCGAGGAGGCTCTGGAGCGTGACCGAGACGACCTCCAGTGCGGTCGCCCCCGCGCGCCACTCCGCGCTCAGCAGATCGAGATAGACGTTCTGGTAGAACACCAGCCAGAGCAGCCCGATGACGGTGATCACCGCCATCACCGCCATGGGAACGCCCGTGCTGAGGAGCTGCTTCGATCCGCGCCAGTCGGCGAGCCACACCGTCGCGGTCAGCAGCGCGAGCGAGGCCAGCAGCTGGTTCGCGCCGCCGAACAGCGGCCAGAGGTCCTCCCAACTGCCGCTCGCGACGAGGAAGAACGCGACGACGATGATCACGCTCGAGTTGAGGTGTTTGTCGGCCATGTAGCGCTCGACCGTCGTCTCGGGGGTGCCGACGATCTCCTCGACCATGTACCGTCCCAGTCGAACGCCGGTGTCCATGCTCGTCAGCAGGAAGCTCACCAGCACGAGCGCCATGAACACCGTTCCGATCGTCTCGGGCACGCCCAGAGCAGTGAGGATGATGCCGCCGCCGTCCGCGAAGTTCGGCAGCGCGAGCGCGATGCCGCCCTCGGCGGGCGTCGCGGCGATCAGCGCGACCGTACACAGCGCGACGGCGGCGAGCAGCCCCTCCGCGAGCATCCCGCCGTAACCGATCAGTCGGGCGTCGCTCTCCCGGTTGAGCTGTTTGGCCGTCGTCCCGGAGGAGACCAGCGAGTGAAAGCCGCTGATCGTCCCGCAGGCGATGGTCAGGAAGAGAAGCGGGAACAGCGGCATCGCGAACGGAACGAGGTCGCTCCCCATGAAGCCGTACCAGGCGGGGATCTCGATCTCGAGGGGCTGGCTCGTCGTCGTGATGAACGTCCCGAGGACCACCGCGAGCAACGAACCGCCGACGCCCGTGTAGAGCAGGAACGACGAGAGGTAGTCCCGCGGCTGGAGCAACACCCACACCGGAAGGACGCTCGCCGCGCCGCCGTAGACCAGCGTGACGACCACCCACGCACCGATGTTTGCGCTCTCGAGGATCGAGGGGACGAACCCGGGCGTCGAGTCGAGCAGGACGAACGTCCCCGCCGGGTAGTCGCCGGGGACGAGCGCGAAGGGGTACTGGATGCCGACCCAGACGGTACCGAACACGCCAGCGACGAAGATCACGGTGCCGACCGAGAAGGGCAGTCCGAGCTGGTAGAGCCAGACGCCGAAGACGGCCGCCAGCGCGATGTAGAGGACGCTCGCGGTGGCCGACTGGGGGTACTCGGTGAAGACGACGCCGACGACCAGCGAGAAGACGGCGACGACGAGGATAATGAGGAGAAACGCGAACCACAGCAGCATGTCCTTGCCGCGCTCGCCGACGTACTCGCCGATGATGTAGCCGATCGATTTCCCCTCGTGACGCAGGCTTGCCGACAGCGACGTGAAGTCGTGGACCGCCCCCATCAGCGGGTTGCCGACGGCGATCCAGACCAGTGCGGGGACCCAGCCCCAGATCAGCGCCGCGGTGATCGGTCCGACGATGGGTGCCCCGCCCGCGATGCTCGAGAAGTGATGCCCGAAGAGGACGGATTTCCGTGCGGGAACGTACTCCTGGCCGTCCCGGTGTTCGTGCGCGGGCGTCTCGCGTTCGTCGTCCAGACCGACGAACTGCGAGAGATAGCGCCCGTAGCCGACGTACATGACCGAGAACGTGACGAGCACGATCGCGACGATCCAGATGACGGAGACCATACCCGCCGTCCACGGTCCAGGTCGTTAACTCCTGACACTCCTCGAAATCCTGAGTGATCGTCGTTGCGACGGCGGCGGACGATGGACGAGAGAGGAGCGGTCCGTCGCTCGAATCGGCGGCGTGAGGGGTCCACGTCGCGGTCCCCCTTGTACGGTCGTTCCTGCAGTTCTCGGAACGATGATTGGGTGACTTAGCAACCCTTAAACCTGCCGCGACGGTTCGTTCGGGTATGGCTGGAACGATAGAGGTGCTCGTTCCGGGCGGCGAGGCCACTCCCGGCCCGCCGCTCGGTCCCGAGCTCGGACCGACGCCCGTCGACGTACAGGCGGTCGTCCAGGAGATCAACGACCAGACGGCCGCCTTCGACGGGACCGAGGTCCCGGTGACGGTCACCTACGAGGACGACGGCTCCTTCGAGATCGACGTCGGCGTCCCGCCGACGTCGGCGCTGGTAAAGGACGAGGCCGGCTTCGACACCGGCAGCGGCGAGCCCCAGAAGGACTTCGTCGCGGATCTCTCGGTCGACCAGGTGAAACAGATCGCCGAACAGAAACTGCCCGACCTGCTCGCCTACGACCTGAAGGGCGCGGCGAAGGAGGTCGTCGGCACCTGCACCTCGCTGGGCGTCACCATCGAGGGCGAGAACCCCCGCGAGTTCAAGGAGCGGATCGACGCTGGCGAGTACGACGACGTCTTCGGCGAAGAAGCCGCAGCGTAGTTCGCGACGGCTCGAGGCCGTGAACACGGCGAGCGCCTCGGTGTCTTCGACGAGGAAGCGGCGGCGTAGTCCCGCGATTGCGGTACTTTTACCGGACCGGCTCTCGAAGCAGCGTTCGCCATGGCTGGAGAGATCGAACACGAGGAGGAACTGAGCCGTGAGGACGCCGCGACCTACTTCGAGGAGGTCGCCGAGGGGCTCCGATCGGGAGAGGAGTTCACCGTCGTCATCGGCGACGTCTCGGTCGACGTCGACCCGGCCGAGACCGTCGAGTTCGGCGTCGAACTCGAGGACGACGAGGAGGAGCGCGAACTCGAGTTCGAACTCGAGTGGGAGCGCGGCGAGGACTGATCACACCGCGAGCAACAGCGCAGCGTAGCCGGCGGCACCGGCGGCGAACGCCCAGAACCGGCTCTCCCGCTCGGCGGGGAGCTCCTCCTTGATCACGTTGAGGACGATCCCCCCGCCCAGGAACGCGAGCAGCACGCCGACGGTGAGCGTCGGGATCGCCGTGACCGCCCCGACCAGCCAGCCGACCACGACCGAGACGCTGAGCACCCATCGGCCGGCGTGGTCGTAGGCCTCGGCGTGGTGATCACGGAGTCCGAAGTCGTTCACCAGGAAGTGAAGCGCCATCGCGACGGCGAAGAACAGCAGGCTCTCGACTCCGCTCTCGCCTCGGACGAGAAGATAGCCGATGACGGCGTTGTAAAGCGCGAACGAGCCGACGTGCACCCAGAAGACCGGGTTGTCCACCCCGGGCAACGGCCGGATCGACCCGTCGCCCCGCTCGCTGTCGCGCGATCGGTGGGCGAGACGTTCGAGGCCGTAGAACGTCCCGAACCCGACGAGCGCGATGAGGTAGACGTGCCGATCGACGAAGGCGGCGACCGGACCGACGCCCTCGAACGCCTCCTGGTGTTCGCCGAGTTCGGGCAGCAGGTGGACGAACACGTACGCGACGGAGACGCCGCCGCCGAACGAGAGCCATCGGCTGCGGGGAACGTGACCGAGGAACGCGAGGCGGCCGGCGAACAGGTGGACGACGGCCAGTCCGAGTGCGAAGAGCGCGGAGAGGGCGATCACGCCGGGCGTAGGAACCGGGATCGTATCGGTGTTCCCATCCGAATCATCGCCGCTTCGACGGGTTTAAGTCGCCCATTCCACTCTTCTCGGTAGAGACAGGCGAACGCCTGTTTCACACCGTAGGAGACGCTCGTCGTACTACGGAGGTGAACGATGGCAGATCAGGACATAGAACAAGCAGTTTCTCGCGCACTCGAGGACGCACCGCCGCGGAACTTCCGCGAGACGGTCGACCTCGCGATCAATCTGCGCGATCTCGATCTCAACGATCCGTCGAACCGAGTGGACGAAAGCGTGGTCCTCCCGTCCGGGACGGGCCAGGACACCAAGATCGTCGTCTTCGCCGAAGGCGAGACGGCGATCAGGGCCGAGGAGGTCGCCGACGAGGTGCTCTCGGGTGACGACCTCGAGGAGCTAGGCGACGACGACGACGAGGCGAAGGACCTCGCCGGGGAGACCGACTTCTTCATCGCCGAGGCCTCGATGATGCCCGACATCGGGCGGTATCTGGGGACCGTACTCGGTCCCCGCGGGAAGATGCCGACCCCGCTCCAGCCCGACGAGGACGTCGTCGAGACCGTCAACCGCATGAAGAACACCGTTCAGGTCCGGAGCCGTGATCGGCGTACCTTCCACACGCTCGTCGGCACCCAGGAGATGTCCGCCGAGGAGATCGCGGACAACATCGACGTGATCCTCCGCCGGCTCCACGCGGACCTCGAGAAGGGGCCGCTCAACATCGACACGGTGTACGTCAAGACCACGATGGGACCCGCAGTGGAGGTGGCGTGAGATGTCCGCAACGACCGAAGGCGAACGCAAGACCGAGAACCTGCCCGAATGGAAGCGCGAGGAGGTCGCGGAGCTCGTCGACGTGCTCGAGTCGTACTCGAGCGTCGGCATCGTCAACATCGCCGGCATTCCGAGCCGGCAGCTCCAGAACATGCGCCGTGATCTCCACGGCAGCGCGGAGCTTCGCGTCAGCCGCAACACGCTGCTCGTTCGTGCCCTCGAGGACGTCAACGACGGGGCCGAGCAGCTGACCGAACACGTCGCGGGACAGGTCGGGATCATCGGAACCGACGACAACCCGTTCGGGCTCTACAAGCAGCTCGAGGAGTCGAAGACGCCCGCACCGATCGGTGCCGGCGAGGTCGCTCCCAACGACATCGTGATCCCCGAGGGCGACACCGGCGTCGACCCGGGACCGTTCGTCGGGGAGCTCCAGACGGTCGGCGCCGCGGCGCGGATCCAGGACGGCTCGATCAAGGTCACCGAGGACAGCAAGGTCCTCGAGGCGGGCGAGGAGGTCTCCCAGGACCTCGCGAACGTCCTCTCGGAACTGGGCATCGAGCCCAAGGAGGTCGGTCTCGATCTGCGCTCGGTCTACAGCGAGGGCATCCTCTTCGATCCCGAGGACCTCGCGATCGACGTCGACGAGTACCGCGCGGACTTCGAGGCCGCGGCGGCCGGCGCGCGGAACCTCTCGATCAACGCCGTCTACCCGACGGCCCAGACCGCGCCCGCGCTGCTCTCGAAGGCCACGGGCGAGGCCAAGAGCCTCGGCCTGTTCGCCGCGATCGAGGACGAGGCGCTCATGCCCGACCTCGTGAGCAAGGCCGACGCACAGATGCGCGCGCTCGCGGCCCAGATCGACGACGAGGAGGCGCTCCCCGAGGAGCTCCGCGGCGTCGAAGCGCCCGAGCCCGACGAAGAGGAGACCGAGGCCGACGCGGAGGAGGAACAGCCTGACGAAGAGGAGACCGAGGCCGACGCCGAAGACGACGAGGACGATGACGACGGCGACGACGGCGGCGAAGGGCTCGGAGCGATGTTCGGATAACGACACAACGAGACAACAACAATGGAATACGTTTACGCAGCACTCATCCTGAACGAGACCGGCGCAGAGATCAACGAAGAGAACCTGACGGACGTGCTCGAGTCGGCCGGCGCCGACGTCGAGGAGTCCCGAGTGAAGGCGCTCGTCGCCGCCCTCGAGGACGTCGACATCAACGAGGCCGTCGAGCAGGCCGCCGCGGTCCCCGCGGCGGGCGGTTCGGCCGGCGGCGCCGCCGCGGGCGGCGAGGCCGAGGAGGCCGACGAAGGCGGCGAGGAGGAGGCCGAAGAGGCCGAAGCAGAAGAGGAAGACGAGGACGAGGACGAGGGCGACGGCGGCGAGGGCCTCGGCCAGCTGTTCGGTTAGACGCCCCCGACACGCGGTTCTTCGCTTCATTTTCTGGAACGTAGTAGCTAACCGCAGCGAGGCGAGCATCCCATCGGGTAGCGAGATCGTTACTGATTCAGAGCTAGTAGCAGGCGTGAGCCGTCTTCACGGTTCAGGGGTTGCCTGCGACTGCCCCGACGATCGGTTTGCCCCTCCGTCGTCGGATGACTCCGTACGCTCCGCCGAACGCGGCGAAAGCGATCCCCCCAACGGTGAGTAAAACGCTAACGAAACCCCAATCGATAGCGTATGGAGTTACGGACACGGCAACCGAGTAATTGGTCACCAGATTCGCGTACTGACCCGTATAGACGTGAATGTAATAGGTGCCGTTCTCCGGCGTGGGGACGGTCACCGTTCCCTCAGTTCCCTGTGCCTGAATCCAGTGTTTCACCTGGTTCCTGTGGGGATCGTAGACTGCGAGTTGAACGTCCGCTCCCGTACCGACCCTCGTTTCGACGATCAGCGATTGTTGATCGGTGACTTCAATCGCGTAGAAGTCCTGGTCGTAGTCGGACATCTGTCCGCTTACGGTGTCACCCGAATAGATGACACCGGCGGATTCGAATCCGTCGTTCGGAACGTTCCATTCGTCCTCTACCCAGCCAGTCGCGCTTCCTGGTCCTACCATCGCTGTCAGAACCAAACAGAGTATCATCGCGAAGCTCGTTACCTTTCCTACTACTATCTTCATCTCGTCTACGTCCCCAATTTAACATAATAGATCGCTCAGATATTAGACGTTGCTGTCTCTTATTGGATCAGAGTAGGATACGAATAGAAGGGCTGACTGTTCGATCAGCCGACGACTCACAGACGATCGCGGTCCCAGCGAGGGCGATGGATCCCGCTGCCGTGAGCGTCACGTTCGATCCCTCGTTGACGTTTACGGTCGGTTTCCGGGGCGCTCTCGTAGATGTGATCAGCGGGCTGACGCCGGGACTGCGCGAACGACTTCGTGCTGCTGCTGGCGACCGCCGCTTTTGGCGGGGCCGCGATGCTTTCTGTCGATAAGTGCACTCGTTTCGATGATCGGTTCGTATGAGCGGAGTGGATCTCTCGAAGCCGCTACCTCTTGACTGCTAGCCAGCCGTTCGGCTAAACGATGTCAACACGCGTTTTCCCGTTTATTCTCCCGTCAGTAGCGCAAGCTAGGTTTCGGTCGATTCGACGTCAACAGTAATCACGTGGGAACCCGTTGGACCGATCGAGGCGACTACCATGCAAGGGAGATTCAATCGACGACGATTCGTCGCGATGGCGGGCGCAGCGACCATCACTGGGCTCGCGGGATGTGGCGACCAGGGCGAAGGCGAAGGAGAAGAAGAAGACGGCGAAGGAGGGGGAGGAGGAGAAGGCGGCGACGAAGAAGAGGAGGAAGAGGAGGAAGAGGACGAAGGCGGCTACTGAGATCACACTCGATCGTTTCGTCGATCCCGGCCGAGAACGGTCTCCGAACCGCTCTCGCGTCCGGACCGGACTCTGACGGTGCAGTCTACGTGGGTCGCTCCCATCGGTGCCGTACTCCCGGCGCTCGTGACTACCGTCAGCTACGAACCGAATACCGTCCAGGCGAGGACGTCCCGGACGAACGGTCTCAGGTACGAAACGAGCGTCGAGACACGCCGCATCAGGTGTAACGGTTCATATACGATCGGGGATCCAGAGAGGCCGATGGACCCCGCCGCCGTGAGCGTCACGTTCGATCCACCGTTCGCGCTCACCGCGCTCGCGTTCGTCCTCGGGGGCGCTCTCTTAGGTACGATCAGCGGGCTGACGCCGGGACTGCACGCGAACAACTTCGCGCTGCTGCTCGCCGCGGCCGCGCCGACCATACCGGGACCGCCGCTTCTGGTGGGGGCCGCGATGCTCTCGGCGGGCGTCGTCCACACCTTTCTCGACGTGGTGCCCGCGCTCGCGCTCGGGGTTCCCGATGCGGATATGGCGATGATGGCGCTGCCCGGCCACCGGCTCGTGATCGAGGGTCGGGGTCACGAGGCGCTTCGGCTCTCCGCGCTCGGAAGCGCGCTCGCGGTCGTGTTCGCGGTTCCGCTCGCGGTTCCGATCACCTACCTGATGGTGTGGCTCTGGCCGACGCTCGCGGCGAACATGGCGCTGGTTCTCCTCGGTGTGGTGACGATCATGCTGCTGACCGAGCGCTCCTGGCGGGCGCGAGTCGGCGGTCTGCTCGCCTTCTCGATCAGCGCGTTGCTCGGGTTCGCGACGCTGGATCTCTCGCCGACGGCACCGCTACAGGGCGACGTGCTCGCGCCGCTCTTCGCGGGGTTGTTCGGCGCGCCGATTCTGATCGACGCGATGGGCGGCGCGGGCGTCCCCCGCCAGAACGACTCGCGGGTCCTGATCCCCCGACGGCTGGTACTGCTGCCCGCTGCGGCCGGCACGCTCGCGGGCGCGGTCGTCGGCTACCTTCCCGGGGTCTCCAGTGCGATCGCCGCAGTGATCGCGCTGCTCGTGCTCCCCGGCGGCAGCGGCGATCGAGGGTTCGTGATCGCGACCAGCGGCGTCAACACGGCGAACACCGTCTTCGCGCTGTTCGCGCTGATCGCGCTCGGGACGCCGCGGACGGGCGTGTTGGTCGCGCTCGAACGCGCGAGCATCCCACTCCATCTCCCGGTGCTCCTCTGTAGCGTCGCCGTCGCGGCGGCGATCGGGTTCGTGCTCGTGCTCGTCGTCGGCGACCGGTACCTCCGGGCCATCGGCCGCGTCGACTACGCCCGGCTCTGTCTCGTGATCCTCGGCGCGCTGGTCGTCCTCTCGTACGTCTTCGCCGGAGCGACGGGCGTGGCGGTCTTCCTGGTCAGTACGCTAGTCGGTTTCGTGCCGGTTCGGCTGGGTGCGGCGCGTGTCCATCTGATGGGCGTGCTGATCGGGCCGATCGCGCTCTGGTACTACTGAGCCGGCTACGGAGAACCGCTGGGGTTCGAGGGTGAGACGAGCGGTGGACGGGGCGACACCCGGTGTGGCGACGTCCGGGTTCGGCATCGACCGGGAAGACAACGGTTAAAGGCGACCGGGAGCAAGGACGGAACATGAGCGAATCCCGATCGGAACGACAGGGGACGCGACGGTGTGTCTCGTGTGGAATCAACATCTCGGGCACGAACGCCGCGAAGTTCAAGTGCCCGGAGTGCGGCGAGCAGATCTACCGCTGTGCGAAGTGCCGCAAGCAGAGCAACCTCTACGAGTGTCCCGACTGCGGTTTCACGGGTCCGTAACGATGGGGAAGGTCGCCGCGAAACTCAAGGTCATGCCGCAGAGCCCCGAGATCGACCTCGACGACCTCCAGGAGCGTCTCGAACAGTCGCTCCCGGAGGGCGCGAAGATCAACGGCTTCGAACGTGACGACGTCGCGTTCGGGCTGGTCGCGCTGCTGCCGACCGTGATCGTCCCCGACGACGCCGGCGGCACCGAGGCCGTCGAGGAGAGCTTCTCGAGCGTCGATGACGTCGAGAGCGTCGAGGTCGAGAACGTCGGTCGCATCTAACCCACCTTTTACTGCGCTCGGCGGCTTCGCCGCCTCGCTGGCAAAAGCTGGACAAAAACACTCCTCGTTTACTTCGTCGCCGCGAGCGGCGACTCCGTCCGTTCGTCAACCCGCTCGTTTGGACGAAGCCCTCACCCGCAGTGGCTGCACCTACGCTTCCATCTCGCCACTCCGTCATTCGACGAGCGGCTCGTATATCGTTCGGCCGACATCTCGATGCCGCCGTCGTGAGGGACGTATGTCGCGATCACTCCACCGCCGCCTCGATCGCCTGTTCGAGGTCGGCGATCTGATCGTCGACGTGCTCGATGCCGACGCTCACCCGGATGAGGCTGTCCGTCAGACCGGCAGCGACCCGCTCCTCGCGGGGGATCGCCGCGTGGGTCATCGGCGCGGGCTGTTCGATCAGGCTCTCGACGCCGCCGAGGCTCTCCGCGAGCGTGAACACCTCGGTCTCGGAGACGAGCGTGCTCGCCTCCTCGAGAGTGCCGTCGAGTTCGAAGCTGAGCATCCCGCCGAAGTCGTCCATCTGTTCGGCCGCGATCTCGTGACCCGGATGCGCCTCCAGGCCCGGGTAGAACACCCGATCCACGCCGGCGTGATCGTCGAGCCACGTCGCGATCCGGCGGGCGTTCTCGCAGTGACGGTCCATCCGAACGGGGAGGGTCTTCGTCCCCCGAAGCGCGAGGAAACAGTCGAACGGGCCCGGCGTCGCGCCGACGGAGTTCTGATAGAAGCCGAAGCGCTCGTCGAGTTCATCGCTATCGGTGATCAACGCGCCCGCGACCAGGTCGGAGTGCCCGCCGATGTACTTCGTCAGCGAGTGACAGACCACGTCCGCGCCGAGTTCGAGCGGACGCTGGAGGTACGGAGAGGCGAAGGTGTTGTCGATCGCACAGAGCACGTCGTGTTCGTGGGCGATTCCCGCCGCACCCTCGACGTCGACGATGCTCATCAGCGGGTTGGTGGGCGTCTCGAGCCACAGCAGTTCGGTCTCCTCGCGCATGGCGGCCTCGATCTCATCGAGATCGGTCATGTCGACGAACGAGAACTCGAGATCGTACTCCTCGTAGACCTGCGTGAAGATGCGGTGGGTGCCGCCGTAAACGTCCTCGCCGGTGACGACGTGATCGCCGGCCGAGAGCAGGTTCAGCACGGTGTTGATCGCACCCATGCCCGAGGAGAACGCGCGGCCGTGTTCGCCGCCCTCGAGGTTCGCGAGATTCTCCTCGAGATCCGTCCGCGTGGGATTGCCGGTTCGGGAGTACTCGTAGCCCCGGTGCTCGCCGGGGCCGTCCTGGACGTACGTCGAGTTGGCGTGGATCGGCGTCATGAGCGCGCCGGTCTCCTCGTCGGGCTCCTGGCCCGCGTGGATCGCACGGGTCTCGATTCGGTGGTCGTCGGAGGTCATGCGTCACTCCGCGTGACGCGGCCGGATTACTCTTGTGTTGGCGGCGACCGCCATCTTCGAACGACGGGGAGGGTCGAGCCGATGGTCTCGAAGGACGGACGATCGAGCCGCCCCGCCGACGGCCGGAGGAGGACCGATGGGGCCGAAACGTGCCTTTTATCACCGTCACCGGGCAAGGGGTCCGTACGACTATGCCGAGCTCCAACGGACCCCTCAACAGCACCCGCAAGAAACTGTCGAACGACCCCCGCAACCGGGGTACCTCCCCGCCACAGCGCGCCGTCGAGCAGTTCGAGGAGGGCCAGCGCGTCCACCTCACCATCGACCCGAGCATCCCGAAGGGCCGGTTCCACCCCCGCTTCAACGGTCACACCGGCACCGTCGTCGGCGAGCAGGGCGCCGCCTACAAGATCGAGATCACCGACGGCGGCAAGCGAAAGACGATCATCGCGAAGCCCGCACACCTGCGCGCCCAGGAATGACGATCTTCAAGGAGGTCTTGGGCGAGGAGCACCTCACCGTCTCGGAGACCAAGGAACTGCTCGCCGACGTCGAGGCCGAACGAGCCGCCGACCCGGACCGGGAGATGCGCTACGAACTCGCCCGGGCGATCGAACACGCGAATCGGTTCGCGGTTCTCGCTCCCGAGGAATCCCGCGCGCTCGCCGAGGAGCTTCGTGACCTCGAGAAGGTCGACGAGGAGACCGCGTACAAGATCACGGATCTCCTGCCGCGCGACCGCGACGAACTCAGAGCGGTGTACGCCCAGCAACGCTACTCGCTCTCGGGCGACGAGCTCGACGACATCCTGAACGTCGTCGCGCAGTACGTCTGAGGCGGCCGACTCTTTAAGTGGACCCTTCGCGTACTGTCGCCATGAGCGACGCCGAGCCACAGGGATCCGCGATCGTCCTCGATTATCTCCCTCACGGTCGCGCTGATGACGATCGGCCGAGCTACCAGAAGCCGCCGATCGCCTTCGCGGTCGACGCCGAGGACTTTCGGCTCTACGAACTGACGCTCGGGGAGGACGCCGACGTCAGGATCGCCGACCGGATCGATCCCGAGAACGAGCCGGAGGGCGTCGACCGGATCGAACGTATCGAACACGACGACCTCTCGAGCGGGGCACGTTCGGAACTCGAGTACGTCGTCGCGGACCTCATCGACGAGGAGGAGGAGCGGTTCGTCTCGTTCTACAACGACGCCCAGCCGATCACGCTCCGACTGCACCAGCTGAACCTGCTCCCGGGAATCGGCAAGAAACTCCGAAACACCATTCTCGACGAGCGAAAGCGAAGGCCGTTCGAGGGCTTCGAGGACCTCGAGGAGCGGGTCTCCGGGCTGCACGACCCCAAGGGCGTACTGGTCGATCGAATCCTCGAGGAGATCCGCGAGGACGAACTGAAGTACCGCCTGTTCGCGACCGGCGAGGAGTGAGCGAGGATCGGTCAGGGAACGAGGGGTTTACGACCGACGGCGGTCTACGGCCGTGAAATGAGAGATCCCGACGGCCTGCTCGCGCGGGCGGGCGTGCGTGGCGATCCCGACGTCGATCAGCACTTCCTGATCGACGACCGCGTGCTCGACCGGCTTCCGGGCTACGCGACCGGGATCGACGCGAACCTCGACCACGTCCTCGAGGTCGGCGCCGGCACCGGTGCCCTCACTGACCGGCTCTGTGGGATCGCCGATCGGGTCACCGCGATCGAGCGCGATCCCGCGCTCGTCCGCTTCCTCCGCGAGGAGTTCGCCGACGAGATCGGCGACGATCGACTGACGGTGATCGAGGGCGACGCTCTCGACGTCGAGCTTCCCGAGTTCTCCGCGTGCGTCTCGAACCTCCCTTACGGCGTCTCCAGCGAGATCGCCTTCCAGCTCCTTCCCCGAAAGCGGCCGCTGGTGCTAATGTTCCAGCTCGAGTTCGCCGAACGGATGGTCGCCGACCCCGATACTCCCGAGTACGGCCGACTCTCCGTCTCGGCACAGCACTACGCCGACTGCGAGATCGTCGAGGAGGTCCCCCGGGAGGCGTTCTCGCCCCCGCCGGCCGTCGAGAGCGCGGTCGTCCGGGCCCGTCCGCGCGACCCGGAATACGAGGTGGGCGACGAGGCGTTCTTCCTGCGGTTCGTGAAGGCGCTGTTCACCCAGCGTCGAAAGACGCTTCGCAACGCGGTACGGAACACGGCCCACATCTCCGGGCTCGACGACCCCGAGTCCGTCGTCGAGGCAGCCGACGAGAAGCTGATGAGTCGGCGGGCGGGCACGCTCGCCCCTGCGGAGTTCGCCGCCCTCGCGGAGCTTGCCAGAGCGCGAGGCGAGCCCGATGAGTGAGCTGACCGCCGGGCTCGAAGCGCTCGCCGAGCAGTACCCGACCGTCCCCGCACGACTCCTGGTCAGTCTGGTGGCGTTCGCCGGGTTCGCGCTGCTCAGCTGGGTGGCCAACCGGTTCCGCAGGAGCTCGAACGGCGAGCTCCGGGGGGCGATCACGGATCTGGTCGCCTCGCTCGTCGTGGCGGGCGGACTGCTCGTCCTCACGGCGATCCTCATCGGCGTCTGGGGACAGACACGAACGGTCGCGGTCGCGCTCGAACAGGCGAACGTCGACGTCAGGACGCTCGGTCGGGTCCTCCTCACCGTCGGACTGATCGCGGGTACCTTCGTCTTCGTCCGGTTCGTTCGCCACCTGATCCGTGACCTCCTCTCAGGCCACGATGCCGTGAGCGAACACCAGCTCGAGGTCACCTACCGGATCACGCAGGTCGCGGTCTACCTGCTCGCGGGGCTGATCGTGCTGGGGTTCTGGCAGGTCGACCTGAGCGGGCTGCTCATCGGGGCCGGCGTGCTAGGGATCGTCCTCGGAATGGCCGCCCAGCAGACGCTCGCGTCGATCTTCGCGGGGTTCGTGTTGATGTTCTCGCGCCCGTTCGAGATCGGCGACTGGGTGCGGATCGGCGAGGACGAATCGACCGGCATCGAGGGGATCGTGAGCGACATCACGATCATCAGCACCCGCATCCAGACGGCCGACGGCGAGTACGCGATCCTCCCGAACGACGAGGTGAGCAGCCGGATGCTCATCAATTACTCCCGGAAGGGGCGGCTCCGACTGTCGGTGTCGGTCGGCGTCGACTACGGCACCGACCTCGATCGCGCCCAGGCGACGGTCAGAGAGACGATCCGCAGCCTCGAGGAGATCATGCGCGTTCCCACGCCCCAGGTCGTCGTCACCGAGTTCGCCGAATCGGCGATCGTCCTGGAGATCCGCTTCTGGATCAACAAGCCGAGTTCGCGGAGGCGCTGGCGCGCGAAACACGCCGTGATCAAGGCGATCAACGACGCCTTCGACCGCGAGGGAATCAAGATCCCCTTCCCTCAGCGCGAGCTCTCCGGCCGGACCGAGACCGGCGGGTTCAGGATCGCGGACGAGCACCGGGCGTCCGAGCCGGCCCCACAGGCTAACGGCAGCGGCCGGACCGACGTTCAGCGAGATCCGACGGACGACCGCTCCGACGCAGCCGACGGATCTCGGTCCACGGACCGATCCGAGAGGGGGGAACGGTGAGCCGCGACCTCGCGGAGCGCCGAGGGCTGGAGACCGACGTTTACGGGGCTGCCGAGGACTCCCGGTTACTGGCCGAGGCGGCGATCGAGCCGATCGAACCCGAGTGGGTCGTACTCGACTGCGGCACCGGCTCGGGCTACGTCGGCGAACACGTCGCGAGCGAGACGGGCGCGCGGGTCGTCGCCTCGGACCTCAACCCCCACGCCTGTCGGCGGGCCCGTGAACGCGGGCTCGAGACCGCCCGTGCGGACCTGATCGCCCCCTTCCGATCCGACGTCTTCGACGCCGTCTGCTTCAATCCGCCGTACCTGCCGACGGATCCCGAGAACGAGTGGGACGACTGGATGGAGGTCGCGCTCTCGGGCGGCGAGTCGGGACGCGCGGTGATCGATCCGTTCCTCGACGGCGTCGAGCGGGTGCTCGCGCCCGGCGGCGTCGTCCTTCTATTGGTGAGCAGCCTCGCCGGGTTCGAGAGCGTGGTCGAACGGGCGGAGAAGCGGGGGTTCGACCCGGCGGTCGTCGCCGAGGAGTCGTTCCCCTTCGAGACGCTGACGGTCCTGAAGCTGTGCCGTTGAGGCTCTCAGACCATCGGGAGGATCGTCGAGAGGTCGAGAGGACATGGACGAGGAAGTCCGTCACCGAGATGATCGTCGTCAACGCGGTCCGGATCTAGAGCGTCTCGGTCCGGGTGAGGCCGCCGATCTCCTCGACGATCCAGAAGCCGCTGTCGGTGGACCACGAGAGGACGTTCCCGCCGACGCCGCTGATCAGCACGAGGTAGACCGGGTGGACCGTGAGCCCGGGTACCAGCGCCACTACGATCCCGGCGGTGGTGAGCACCGCGACCGTCGCCGAGCCCTGCGCGATACGGATGGTCGCGGCGATGATCCATCCAGCCACCAGCAACGGGATGTCGACGTCCGCGAACGCTCGCGCGATGTAGTCGCCGATGTCGATGAACGTCTCGCCGAGGGCGGCCGTGAACTCCTCGGGCACCGCTCCGAACGGGACCTCGACCGTCGCGACGCCGACGGTCAGCCCGGCGATGACCAGCCCGATGAACGCAGGTACCCGCAATCAAACCAGTGGCACGACGATGACGACCAGGCCGATCACGAAGCCGGCCAGCGGATGCTCCAGTACCAGGACGACTACCATCGTCCGTAAGTTCTAACGAGAGATCCGTGACTCGAAGTCGTACCACCCACGTGTATTACTATGAAGAATAGATCGCAACAGGAAATATTAAAGCCCCGCATTTCATACGGTGTCGTACGCATGACGGAGCTAGTCGCGACCACGCCGGGGCTGTATCCGCTGCCCGACTGGGCCAAGGATACGCTCTCGGATCTCAAGGGGCATCAGAAACACGACCTCATCGGCGGCGACGAGGACGAGGAGACCACCGCGGCCTACACCGAGGTCCGCGAGGAACTGGTCGAGGACCAGACGGGCGCCGGTCTCGACCGGGTCGTCGAGGGACAGGCCCGCTGGGACGACATGCTCGCCCACCCGCTCGCGGTCCACGAGAACGTCGAGACCCGCGGGATCGTCCGCTACTACGACAACAACAACTTCTACCGCGATCCCGTCGTCACCGGCGATCTGACCGAGAGCGGCGACGTCGCCCGCGAACTCGAGGCCGTCGCCGACCTGCGTTCGCCGGACGACCCGAACGCCGAGGAGTCCGAGGACGCTGCTCCCCTACAGGCGGTGCTGCCGGGGCCGTACTCGCTTACGGACCTCGCGAGCGACGAACACTACGGCGACGAGGGCGAGTTCCTCGACGCGATCACCGAGTTTCTCGCCGGCGAGGTGGCGCTGTTTCCCGACCACGAGACGCTGTTCCTGCTCGAGCCCTCGCTGGTCGAGGAGCCGCCCGGCGACGGCGTCGACGAGCACGCGAGCGAGGCGATCGACCGTGTCGCGAGCGCGACCGACGCCGAGGTCGTCGTCCACACCTACTGGGGCGCCCTCGAGGAGAAGGTCCACGCCCACCTGCTCGACGCCGACGTCGACGCCATCGGCTACGACTTCGTGAACGAGGTCGACGACAACCTCTACAACATCACCGAGTACGGCACCAAGGACTCGATCGCGCTGGGACTGCTCGACGGCCAGAACACGCTGGTCGAGTCGCCCGAGACGGTCGCCGAACGGATCGAGTGGATCGACGAGCGCGTCCCCTCCCAGGAGTTCGAGACCACCTACCTGACGACGAACACGGAGCTGTTCTACCTGCCCGAGAACAAGTACAAGGAGAAGCTCGAGACCCTCGGTGCGGTCGTCGCGCCCCGGGAGGTGACGGCATGAGCCCGCAGTCGAACCGCGATCAGTTCCGCCGCCCGGACCACGCGAACGAGACGTTCATCATGACCACCGTCGTCGGGAGCTACCCCAAGCCCAAGTGGCTCCACCGGGTCCGGGAGCTCTGGGAGGACGAGGAGAACAGCTTCGACGACGAGGACTGGAAGGAGGCGACCGACGACGCCGCCCGCGTCATCACCGAGGAGCACGAGCGCGCGGGACTCGACGTGCTGGTCGACGGCGAGGTCCGGCGGAACGAGATGGTCGAGTTCTTCGCCCACCGGATCGACGGCTACGAGTTCAACGGCCCCGTGAAGGTCTGGGGACACAACTACTTCGACAAGCCCTCGGTCACCCGCCAGGTCGAGTACGGCGAGAACTGGCTGGTCGAGGAGTACGAGTTCGCCGCCGCCCTCACCGACCGACCGGTGAAGGTGCCGATCACGGGCCCCTATACGCTCGCGAACTGGTCGTTCAACGAGGCCTACGACACCGAGGAGGAGCTGACCTACGACCTCGCGGATCTGGTCAACGAGGAGATCGAGAAGCTGGTCGACGCCGGCGCCCGCTACATCCAGATCGACGAGCCCGCGCTCGCGACGACGCCCGACGACCACGCCATCGTCGGCGAGGCGCTCGAACGCATCGCCGAGGAGATCCACGAGGACGTCTATCTGGGACTGCACGTCTGTTACGGCGACTATTCCAGAATTTACCCCGAGATCCTCGATTATCCGGTCGACGAGTACGACCTCGAGCTCGCGAACGGCGACTACGAACAGCTCGACGTGTTCACCGAACACGAGTTCACCGGCAACCTCGCGCTCGGCGTCACCGACGTCCACGTCGCCGAGGTCGAGAGCGTCGCCGAGATCAAGGAGAACATCAAGAAGGGCCTCGAGGTCGTCCCGGCCGACCGACTGACGGTCTCGCCGGACTGCGGGCTGAAGCTGCTTCCCCGCGACGTCGCCTACGGGAAGATGGAGAACATGGTACAGGCCGCCCGCGAGGTCGAAGCCGAGATCGACCGCGGCGAGATCGAGATCGCGCGTACGCCCGCGAGCGCGGACTGAGACGGAACGCGGCCTCGCGGTTTTTGACCGTTCTGGGGGATGAACGGAAGTACCTCAGGCGTTCACGCGGAACGTCGAGCCTCGGGATACACTCGTTGGCAAGGTTCGCTTAGCGTCCATGTGACCGACTCGAGGTCACGAACGCCATGGCTTTTGTTTGGTTGAATGCATCGTTTCGATATGATGGAGCCAAAACTCGAAACGGAGTCCCTCACCAGGATCATCGACGGTGAAGCGATCGTCGACTCGGTATCTCTACGCGTTCAGCAGTCCGAGGTCGTCGCCGTCATCGGCTCCTCAGGCGCCGGAAAATCCTCGTTCCTCCGGCTGCTCAACCGGTTGGATGAGCCCACGGAGGGAACGGTCTACCTCGAGGGAACCGATTACCGGGAGCTCGATCCGGAGACGTTGCGTCGACGCATCGGTCTCATACCACAGGATCCGGCCCTCAGCCGAGGTCTCGTCGCCGAAAACGTCGCCCTCGCGGCCCGACTGCGCGGCGAGCCGATCGATGATGGGAGAGTTAGAGCGCTCCTCGACCGAATGGGGCTCGCAGGATACGGGGAACGAAACGTCGAGGATCTCTCCGGCGGCGAACGCCAACGGGTTTCCATCGCCCGCACGCTGTACGTCGACCCTGAGATACTGCTCCTCGATGAACCCACATCTCACCTCGATACGGCGAGCGAAGCGCAGATCGAGGAACTGCTCACCGAGCTGATCCGAGACGATGATCTGACCTGTGTGCTCGTCACACACGACATCACGCAGGCAAAACGGCTCGGCGACCGAATCGTCGAGTTCGAGGATGGACGTATCATCGCCGAGGGCACGCCACCGGAGGTGGTCAAATGACCGAGACCGCATTCGAGACGTTTCTCGATCACGCGACTGATCCCGTCGTCTTCACCGGGTTTATCCAGATCATCACGGCGGTCGTGCTCGCAGCGCTCGTGTTGGGTGTCGTCTACGTTCGCGATCTAGGTTTCGAGCGTGAAGTCCTCACGACGTCCGGGCGCGGGTTGGTTCAGGTAGTCGCGGCAGGGGCGGTGATCGGAGTTCTGCTGACAGCGCACCTCGCATGGGCAACGGTCGTCCTCGCGTCCATGATCGTCGTCGCAGGCTGGATCTCACACGAACGTGGTGACGTAATTCCAGGGGTATTCCGCGCGTCCGTGATATCGATCGGGTTCGGTGCGGGACTCGTGATCGTGATGATGACGGTCGCGGGAGCTATCGAGACGACGATGCGCGATCTCATCGTCATCGGGAGCATGATCATCGCGAATGCGATGAAAACGAACTCGCTGGTACTCGATCGGTTCACGGGCGAACTGGCGGCGAATCGGTCGGAGATCGAAGCAATGTTGAGCGTCGGCGGGACACCCGAACAGGCGATCCGTGAGTACGTCTCGACCAGCGTCTACGCTTCGATCATTCCGATCCTCGACAGCATTAAGAGCCTGGGTATCGTCCAGATCCCGGGGCTGATGGCCGGGATGATCATCGCGGGCGCGAATCCGATCTACGCTGCCCAATACCAGTTCGTGATCATGCTGATGATCTTCGCGGCTGGTGGGCTGACGGTCGTGGTGAACACGATGCTCATCAGTCGCCGCGTGTTCACCGAGGCGAAGCAGTTGGACGACACCATCATCGACACGATCGAGGCATGAGACTGCCATCACTACGTCTCCATATCCTCGGAAGAGATACCTCGCCTCTCCACTGGAAGACGCACGGAGGGCGGCGAACCACGATAGCGTGATCGGGAACGTGTTGGTTTACGGGCGAGAGCTGCTCGCTGACCGGACGGAACTCGTCCTCATCACGGACGATTTCGGTTCTGCGATCCACATCACAATGGTCTGACGTCTGATCTACATCGGATGACTCCCCGGAAAAGAGGGACTGTTCCTTCGCTTGGCTCGTTTCTCCCGGCATTGCCCGCCCTCTACGTCGAGATAAGCGATGGGCTTCGACTCGACGAGAGCTCCGATCACCCTACTGCTGGCTTTCCTACCATCGCCCGGCGTGGCGGCTCCTGTTACCTACCCGATGAGATCCTCGTCCGGAGACTCCGATTCCGAGCCCGAAGCCCGCTTTTTTGACTCCGTTCGCCGTCGTGACGAGCATGGCCTACGAGGACTTGGTCGAGCGCCTCGCCGACGAGCCCGAGGAGCGAACGGTCACCGCGCTCCCGGACGGCAGCGTCGACGTCTACCACGCGCTCTACGATGCGAACGGCGAACGCATCGAGGACCGCGAGACGTTCGCCGAACGGCTCACGGAGGGCAAGCCCTCGTTCCCCGTCGAACGCGAGTCGACCGAGCCCGGCGGCCAAGCGGTCAACATGGCTCGGCAGGCCGACGCGCTCGGAAACCGAGTCCGGCTGTACGGCCACCTCGACGATCCCGTCTTCGACGAACTCGACGTCGAACGCGTTTCGATGGGTGCTCCCTCTCGAATCGAGATCCATTCGCTCGACGAGGACGTACTGTTCACGGAGGTCTCGCCCGACATCGCCGACTGGACGCTCGAGCGGTTCCAGGCTGTCGCCGACGACCCCGCCGAGCGACTCGCCGCCGCCGCGATCTGCTGGGGCAACTGGGCGTCGGCCCCCGGCCTGACCGAGGCGTTTCGTGAACTCGCCGACGCGTCGATCGACGGCGGACTCTTCCTGCTGGACCCGGGCCCGATCACGACGCGCTCGGACGGATCGATCCAGGAGCTCCTCGAAGCGCTCTCGGCGCTCGAATCGGCGTACAACGTCGTCCTCAGTCTCGACCCCTCGGAGCTGGAGGCCATCACGAGAGCGATTGGGGTCGACGAGGCGGACGACCGTGAACGGCTGGCCGAACTGCGAGCCGAAGCCGGGCTCACAGCCCTGGTGCTCCACGCCGAATCGGAAGCGACCGCGGCGATCCGTGGCCGGAACGTGAGCGTTGAGAACCTCACCGTCGAGGAGCCCGTCCGGGAGACCGGCGCGGGCGATCGATTCGACGCCGGGCTCGTACACGCACTCGGCCGTGACTGGGGCTTGGAGACCGCACTCGCGCTCGGAAACGCCTGTGCGTCCTACGCCGTCGAGACCGCCGGAACCGCCGACCGAGAGGCGCTCCGATCCTGGCTGGAGTGAGGTCGCGCTTGCGGCTTCAGGCGAAACCGATTCGGGCGGCGAGGTCAGAAACGCGAACATGGCGACCCGGTACGAGGAAGGTGACGTGGTAGCGACTCCGGACGGTCGCGGCGTCGTCGCCGACGTCCTCACCGAAGGGTTCTACTTCCCTCTGGAGGGCGGTGAGGACGAGTACGAACAGGTATCGGCCACCTCCGACCAGCCCGCCTACGTGGTCGGCCTCGAGAGCGTAGGTTCGGCACCCTACCGCGCCTCGGCGCTCGAGACTACCAGCTTCGAGGACGAGGACGACACGGCCGACGTCGAGGGCAAGCGTCTCGCGAGCGTCGTGAACGAGGAGGTGGACGGCCTCGACTCACTGCCGGAGGGCTGGGACCGTGAGAGCGTCCTCGAGTACTGGGAGGGGATCGGCGGCTCCTGGGAGGACTGTGTCGAGGACATGACCGACGAGTTCGGCGAGGAGCGCGCGAAACAACACTGCTCGGCGATGAAGGACGAGGTTCTGCGAACCGAGCGCTGGCGAAACCGATTCTGATCGGTTGCAAAAGAAGGCGAAACCACTACTGAGGAGAAACCGGTATCACCGACCATGTCACGGACGGCGACACCGTACGAGACGGGAGACGTCGTCGCGACGGCCGACGGCCGTGGCGTCGTGCTCGCAACGAAGGTCGAGGAGTTCTCGTTTCCCCAAGAGGCCGAGGGGGGTGATCAGCACGCGGACGTCGAGGCGAGCCCGGAGCTACCTGCCTTCGTGATCGCGCTCGAGGAGGGCGGCTCCGCGGTCTACCGCGAGAAGGCGCTCGAGACCACCACGTTCGGCGAGACCCAGCTTCCGGAGGTGCCGGACGAACGTCTCACGGACGTCGTCGACGAGGAGATCGGTTCGGAGGGCGACCTCCCCGAGGGGATGGGTCGTCGCGAGGCGCTCGAGTACTGGGCGTCGGTCGGCTCCTGGAAGGCCTGCGTTGCCGACCGGGAGAACGAACTCGGCGAGCGGACCGCCGAGGCACAGTGTACGGCGATCAAGGACCTCCTCGCGGGCACCGAGCGCTGGCATGAACACTTCTAACGGACCTTTTTACGTGATAGAAGACAGCTCTGCTGTCTTCGCATCCCAGAAATCTTCGGATTTCCGTCGACCTCGGGTTCGCGCTTCGCGCGAACCCCTCGGCGCAAAAATCTCCTCCATTGCCGGACTGCGTCCGGCAGGCAGTCAGAGTAAGGCTCTGACCGCATCACCAGAACGCGGAGCGTTCTGGTTAGCAGCCGGAAATCTTCGATTTCCGGCGACAAAAAACCTGCCTCGCTTCGCTCGTTCGCGGTCAGCAACGAGCAGTAGCCGGAATCGCTCATAGACCCGAGTCTCGCCGATACGCCCGTTTCAGGCGGCTCAGTTGCGTCGGAGGATCTCCGGATTTCCCTCCGGATCGACGAGCCACACCGATCGCCACCCACGCGGGAGTTGAAATAGCTTCGTCCCGTTATGGTCGGTATGAGCGAACACGAGTCCACCACGGAACGACCACGAACGAACGAGGAGTGGCAGGAGATGCTCTCTAATGACGAGTACCTCATCCTCCGCGAGTGCGGGACCGAGCCGCGGAACTCCTCGGAGCTACTCGACATCGAGGGCGACGGCGTCTTCCGTTGTGCCGGCTGCGGCCAGGTGCTGTTCACGACCGACGAGAAGTTCGGCTCCGGAACCGGGTGGCCGAGCTTCTGGGACCCGGCCGACAACGACGCGGTGGAGACGCGACCGGACCACAGCCACGGCATGACGCGGACCGAGGTCGTCTGCAGCGACTGTGACGGCCACCTCGGCCACGTGTTCGACGACGGGCCCGAGCCGACCGGGAAACGCTACTGTATCAACGGCATCGCCCTGCAGTTCGAGGACGAGGAGTGAGGAACGAACCGCACCGCGACGCGGCGACCCTCTCCGACGGACACGCCTCATGTTGACACCGACCACGATACGCGAGTTCGATCGGGCGACACCGGATCGAGAGGAGACTGAGACCGCGACGTTCGCGCTCGGCTGTTTCTGGGGGCCGGACGCGCGCTTCGGCGCGATCGAGGGCGTCGTTCGAACGCGAGTCGGCTACGCCGGCGGGACGAAGCCCGATCCGACGTACCACGCCCTCGGCGACCACACCGAGGCGTTCCAGGTCGACTACGACCCCGGGAGGCTCTCCTACGCGGATCTCCTCGACGTCGTCTTCGAACGCCACGATCCGAACCGCCAGACACGGAAGAAGCAGTACCAGAACGCCGTGTTCCGGGAGACGGAGGGACAGCGCGAGGCGATCGAGACGTATCTCGAGGCCGACGGCCGCTCCCCCGACTCGATCGAAACGAGGATCGAGCACCTCGATCGGTTCCATCCCGCCGAGGACTACCACCAGAAGTACAGCCTCCGATCGAAGCCGTCGCTACTGGGGGCGTTCGAGGAAGCGGGCTACGACGACGAGGAGATCCGAGAGTCGCCGACGGCGGCGAAGCTGAACGCGCACGCGGCGGGACACGAGATCCCCGAGGAAGACGGACTGACCACGGCGCTCGGGCGTACCGCGGGCGGCCGATAGAGGGATCCGAGGGCGGAGACGCCTCTCGTCGTCGATCGTGATCGCCGAAGCGTCGGTTTCCCCTCCCCAGAAGACGATTACCCGTCACGATTCGCCGGGGGGTTCGACGCGTCGCTCGTCGGTGAGCGACCGAAGGAGAGACGAAGAGAACGGTCGGTTACTCGTAGAGCCAGGTCTCGTCGATGCGTTCGTACTCGAGCAGTTCGTCGTCGTCGAAGAACAGCTCGATCTCGCGTTCGGCTGAACCCTCCTCGGTGTCCGAGCCGTGGACGACGTTCCGACCCAGGTCGAGTCCGAAGTCTCCCCGGATCGTGCCGGGTGCGGAGTCCGCGGGGTCGGTTTCGCCCATCATTCTCCTCACTTGGCGGGTCGCGTCCTGGCCCTCCCAGACCATCGCGAACACGGGTCCCGACGTGATGAACCCTACGAGATCCTCGAAGAACGGCTTGTCCTCGTGCTCGCCGTAGTGTTCCTGGGCGAGCTCCTCGTCGATCTGCATGAACTTCCCGCCGACGAGCTTCAGCCCGCGCTGTTCGAACCGCGAGACGATCTCGCCGATCAACCCGCGCTGGACGCCGTCGGGCTTGACCATCACGAAGGTGCGCTCCGTCTCGCTCATTCTTCGTCGTCCTCGTCGACGTCCTCGGGTGCCTCGGTCATCGTTTCGGGCTCGTCCTCATCCTCCTCGACGGACTCCGCCTGCTCGGCGCCGGCGTCGCTGTCGACGTCGGCGTCGTCAGCGGTGACCTCCTCGGCCGTCTCCTCGTCGGTCTCGACGGTCGCCTCCTCGACGGTGGCGGCGGCCTCGGTACCGGGTTCGCCGGCGTCCGCTGCGGTGGACTCCGCCTTGGCGTCGCGCTTCTCCTGGGTGCGTGCGCGTCCCGCCTTCTCGTTGCGGCCGGCGGCGGTCCACTCGAGGTCGCGGGCCTCTCGGCCGAGCCGGTAGTTCTTCTCCGCCTTCGAGTCGACGAAGTGGAGCACCGTTCCGTCGGTGCGGACGTACATGATGCCCGTTCCGGGCTCGATCTCCTCGCCGCTGTAGTCACAGGTGCGTGTCTCGACCATCTATTGGCCTCCGATCGAATCGGCCTCCCGGGCGGTCTCGCGCAGCTGGAGCACGTCGCCCTCCCGGACGGGGCCGAGTACGTTTCGCGTGATGATGCGTCCCTGGTTCTCGCCCTCTCGGATGCGGCACTTGACCTGCATGGCCTCGCCGTGCATCCCGGTCTTGCCGACGATCTCGATGACCTCCGCGGCCGTCGAGTCGCCGCTTGAGTCCTCTGCGCTCATCTCAACTCACCTCAGCGAAGCTCCTCGAGCTTGTCCCCGATGTCCTCGACGTCGTCCTCGGCGTCGCCGGCGTCGACGATCGCCGCGGCGGCCGAACCGACCTCGAGGCCGGCGGCGTGGCCGACGTCGTCCTGCGTGTCGACGTAGACGAAGGGGATCCCCTTCTCGTCGGCGAGTTCGGGCAGGTGGAGGACGATCTCCTCGGGCTGGACGTCCTCGGCGATGTAGACGAGCTTCGCGTTGCCGCGCTCGATCGCCTTGGTCGTCTCGTTGGTTCCTTTCTTGACGGTACCCGTGTCGCGGGCGACCTCGAGCGCCTCGATGGCGTCGTCCTGGAGGTCGGCCGGTACATCGAAGTTGACGTATACTGGCATGGTGTTTCTCCTCCTGCACGCGGGCTCGCGCCCCCCTGCCGATGTAGATCCTAAGCGGCTAGGAGCCTCATGACCCCGTGCAGGCTGTACAACGGGATAGCGCAGCCCTCCATAAAAGCGTGTTCAAACGCCTGAGGGCGTGTGAATCGAACGCACGGGAGCGATCAGGTACGTTCGTCCTCGGGCGACCCATCGGAAGCGTCGTCCCCGTGCGTTCCGCTCTTCGGTGCGACGAACTCCGACCCGAGACGGCTCAGCCGTCCTGACGCTCACCGACCCCGACACCGCGACGGTGACGGATCCGCTCCCTTGCTGAACGGGTCGATCACCCGAAAAGGCTCTCCACGGAACGACGGCTGTCGGTCAGAGCTCCACGGTGGAGGCGTCGGCACCGTCGAACCGCGTCACCTCGGGTTCGCCGGCGAGGAGTTCCGGGAGTTCGCTCTCGAACTCCTGAAAGTGGTCCGTCTCCGAGTGCGCTCCGAACGCCTCCTCGTTCTCGTACTGCTCGAAGAACCGGAACAGGTTCGGATCGTCGATGTCGGCCGCGACCCGGTAGTCGATGACGCCGTCCTCCTGACGGGATCGGTCGGCCAGCGTCTCGATCAGTTCGAGCGCTCTCTCCCGGCTGTCGGAATCGATCGGAAACGTCGCGTGAACTACGAGCATTGCACTCGGTCCACGAAGAGGGGACATATAATCGCTCGGCCGTTGTGCGCTCTCGGTTCCAACCGCGGCGACCGGCGCCGAGCGCTCCCGTCCCGTCCCGTTTGCTGGTCTCGTTCCGACGGGATCGGCTGTAGCCGTGTCGACGCTACGGAAACCTCCCACGAAGACGGTCCGGCCGCGTGGCTATCGGGGTCCTCGACGCCGCTCGACAGCCCGGCGAGACTCATGGCCGCCCGTGCGGATGGACGACCGGAGCGCACGTCGGAGGACGACTTATTGCCGTTCCCGAGAACTGCCCATGGGATGACAACCTTCGTCGTCGTGGGCGGTGACGCCGCCGGGATGTCCGCCGCGAGCAAGGCCAAACGGGACGACCCGGAGCTCGAGGTCGTCGTCTTCGAGAAGGGCGAGTGGGTCTCCTACGGCGCGTGCGGGCTGCCGTACTACGTCAAGGGCGAGATCCAGTCGCTCGACGAACTGGTCTCCGTGACCCCCGAGGAGTTCCGCGAGGAGCGCGACATCGACCTCCGGACGGGCCACGAGGTCGTCTCGATCGACCCGGACGAGCGAACCGTGACCGCGGAGAACGAGGGGGGAGAGATCGTTCAGCCCTACGACCACCTCCTCATCGCGACCGGTGCGGCGGCGACCGTCCCGCCGATCGAGGGTACCGACCTCGAGGGCGTCTACACGCTCGGATCGATGACCGACGGACGCGATCTCCGGGAGTTCGTCGGCCGGTCGCGCTCGGAGGGCACGTTCGCCCAGCCCGACAGCGGTCCGGCGTGCCGATTCCTCGAGGACTGTACCGCGCCGGTGGGGATCGTCGGCGGCGGTTACGTCGGCATCGAGATGGCCGAGGCGCTCGCGGAGAACGACTTCGAGGTCCACCTCTTCCAGCGAGGGGAGCACGTGCTGGCGCCGTTCGGTGAGGCGACGAGCGAGACGATCGCCGGGCACCTGCGCGACCGAGACGTCGCCCTCTACCTCGAAAGCGAGGTGGAGACGGTCGCCGGCGACGACCGGGTCGAAACGGTCGTCACGGCCGACGAGGAGGTGCCGGTGGGGATGGTGCTCCTCGGAACCGGCGTTCGGCCGCGGACGGCTCTAGCGGAGGAGGCGGGGGTCGAACTCGGACCGACCGGCGCGATCGCGACCGACGAGTACCGCGAGACGAGCGTTCCCGACGTGTACGCAGCGGGCGACTGTGCCGAGGCCGAACACGTCGTCACCGGCGAGCCGGCGTACGTACCCCTCGCGCTCACGGCCAACCGCCACGGTCGGGCGATCGGACGGACGGTCGCGGGCGAGCCGACCGAGGGCGGTCCGATCGCGGGGACCGCCGCGGTCAAGGCGTTCGAGATGGAGGCCGCCCGGACCGGACTGGTCGGCGACGAGGAGGCGAGCGAGGCCGGCTTCGAGCCGGTCACGGAGACGATCGAGGCGCGTTCGCGGGCGGGCTACTACCCGGAGGGCGGTACCGTGATCGTTACGCTGACCGCCGATCGGCCGTCTGGTCGCCTTCTGGGGGCGAGCCTCGCGAGCGAGTACGGCGAGGGCGCGGTCCATCGAAGCCACGCCGTCGTCGCGGCGCTGTACGAGGGCGCGACGATCGCGGACCTCGAGGGGTACGATCTAGCGTACGCCCCGCCGTTCAACACGACGTGGGACCCGGTATTGACCGCCGCGAAGGTCATGGGCGGATCGCTGTAGCGGCCCGTTGGACGATGCCATCGATCGCCCACCCCGCTTTCCGGAGCGCGTCGAGCTAACGGCTTGCCGATTTCGATCGAACGTGGCGTCCTTCCGCGGACACAAGTCGTTTCCGGGGCTCACCACCGCGGACATCCATCACACGGGGCTCGGATCGGCTGGATCGACGCCGTTCTCGGGTGATCATTAGTTAGTGGGTAGGGAGAGGTAACTATATGCGATCGGCTCCAATGGACGATATGAGCGATTCCACGAGGTCCATCGAGGTCTGGTGTGCCGGCGAGGAGTGGTGTCCCATCACGTCGACGGCGTCGCTGATCGGCAAGAAATGGCACACCGTGATCATCCACCGACTGCTCGAAAACGGCCCGCTCGGGTTCAACGCCCTCAAGGAGGACGTCGACGGCATATCGAGCAAAGTCCTCTCGGACTCCCTCGACGACTTGGAGGAGAAACAGCTCGTCAACCGGGAGATCGTGAGCGAGAAGCCGGTTCGTGTCGAGTATTCGCTGACCGAGTTCGGGACGTCGCTCGAACCGGTGATCCTCCAGATGCGCGATTGGGGCCTCGAACACCTCGCTCCCGCCGAGAGCGAGGAGGCCTCCGACGTGTAGGTCTGTAGGTCCCGAACTCAGCACCGAACGCGTAGGACCGCCTGCGACCGGGTGCAGTGGACGGTTACCGGTCCGTAACCGGGTTACCCGTCGCTCAGCCTAGGCTTATTGGTTACCAGAGAGTACTGGGTAACAGAAGGTAACCAAGATGGCAACGGACACTACATCGAACGTCGGACTCGGAAACGTCGGATCGAACCAGTGGCTGGCGGGGGCGGCCGGCGGCTTCCTCGGTAGCGTGCTGTTCGGGCTGATCATGCAGTACGTGATGCCGCCGCCGCTGTTGGAGATCGTGATCCCTGCGATGTACGGGATCGAGGGGCCGGCACTGGCGGCCGGGTGGGCGATCCACCAGTTCCACGGCGTCGTGCTCGGGCTGGCGTACGTCGCGTTGGTGCAGTTCCAGCCGTTTCGCGGTCCTGCCCGCCGCCTAGGTGGAAGCGTGGCGCTCGGCGTCGCCTACGGCGTGCTGACGACGATCGGACTGGCCGTCATCGTGATGCCGCTGTGGCTCTCGGCGGTCGGCTTCCCCCAGGCTCCCCCGTTCCCCAACCTCGGCTTCCCCGGGACGCTGCTGAGCCTCGTCGGCCACGTCGTCTACGCGCTCCCCGTCGCGCTCGCCTACGCGTTCGTCGCCGGCGAGTAATCGAACCGTTCCCGTGACGCTCCGTCCTCCTCACGGTCACGGAACGCCTCGAACCCGACGCACTACTTCGATTTTCAAAGCGCGTCGAGTTCGACCAGCAGTCCGTCGATATCCGGTCGGTCGGACGTGGACCGTTCCTTGTGAACGGAACCGATCCTCGGAGAACGGCACGCCGATCCACGATCACGACCTCGGGCATCCGTCCGAAGAGGTCGCTGAGGTCGCCGACGACGCCGAAGCGGATCGGCTGGTCGTAGGCCTCCCCGACCGCGGCGTCGGGATCGGCGAACGACCGATGCGGGGGGTCGTATCGGGGCTATTACTTCTCGACCCGCTCGACCGGTTCGAACGCCCTCGGCGTCCCTGTCGAACCCGAACTCATTAGGCATCGCGAACGGGGCCTCGAGCAACGGGTCCTCGAGTACGCCGAGAGCGACGAGCCGATCGAGGCGTTCGAGGAACGTACGCCGACGCGACGGCACGAGGCGCTCGTCGCCGACGTCCTGGAGCGCAATCGGCGGGTGGTCCACGAGACGAAAGCCGAGATCGACGATCGGTTCGGGAGGGTCCGAGTCGACCGAGGCAGCGACGAAGCGAACTCGAACCGGGCTGACCCCGGCCGGCAAACGACTTTTGCGGGGCGACGTCGAAAACATGGACATGACGACCTGTGTGACCTGCGGGAACGAGATCGAGGGGAGCGAACCGACGCCCGACGAGGGCTACGGCGAGGAGTCGTACGCTCCCGCACAGACCGAACACGAGGGCGAACTGTACCGGTTCTGTTGCTCGGAGCACAAAGAGGAGTTCGAGGCGAACCCCGAACAGTACGTCTAACGGCGAGCCGGACTACCGTGGCGTGATCGTACAGAAGCCGCTCGATACCGGCTCTCCTTCTCGATCCAACCGCTCTTGCTAGGGCCTCCCGAGCGATCGAAACGGGAGCCGTCGCTCCTCTCGCGGAACGCGAATGAAAACGGCGCTACGGGATCGCTCCTCAGTCCCGCTGGAGCGTGAACGCGACGTTTACCGTCGTGTTGTACCTCGTGATCTGGCCGTCGTCATCGATGTCAGCCGTCTGCGAGACGACTTCGATCCCGGAGATCCCCTGGAGGGTATCGCTTGCGTCCTGCACTGCACTCTGTGCGGCGTCCTCCCACGATTCGTCCGACTCGCCCTGAAGTTCGATGACTTTGACGGTGGTCATTGTTCCGTTCCAGACGCCGACTGGAATCATGATAACTGTTATGCCGGCTCACGCAGACATGGCCGCACGGCTCCGGTCAAACGGCACGGGTGGCGACACGAACCGAGTGCTCGAGACGTCATCGGGTAGCGACGGAGCACTCTCGGAGGATTGTGGAGGACGTGAATCGAGAACGTCGGGGAGGTCTCACCGAGGATCGTAGCGTCACCCCGAGAGAGGGGAGAGTAAACCCCTTACGCGCCTGTGGAGAACGGCTTCCTGATGGAGCTTCCGGCAGTCGCCGCGTCCCTGCTCGAGGAGGCTCGAGCCACGAACGAGCGCCGCCTGCTCGTCCTCTCCGGCGGCCATGAGACCACGCAGGAGGCCGCACGGACGCTTCTCGAGGCGCTCCCGATCGGCGTGAGCGAGACGACGCTGATCGGCCCCGACGCGTTCCTGCGCTGCGAACACGTCGATCCGAAGCGAACGGTCGAGCTCCTGGGACGCACCCGGCAGGCGATCGTCTACGACGCCCACGACGCACTGCTCCCGAACGCCCTCGGGCGGCTCACCGGCGCGGTCGACGGCGGTGGCCTGTTCGTCCTGCTCGCACCGCCCCTGGACTCGTGGCCCGCTCGGCGGGACGGGTTCGACGAGGGACTCGCGGTCCCGCCGTTCGACCTCAAGGACGTGACGGGCCGGTTTCGCGAGCGACTCGTCGGTTTGCTTCGAGTTCACCCCGGGATCGCGATCGTCGACGTAGACGCCGGCGTGCTCGAGCGCGACGGCCTCGTCCACCCCGCCCCGCGGATCGAGTACGGATCGCCGGAGCTACCGTCGGGCTCCGGCTTCCCCCGCGAGGCCTACGAACGCTGCCTGACGGCCGACCAGATCGGCGCCCTCGAGGCGCTCGAGGCCCTGCGCGAGAACGGACGTGCGGTCGTGATCGAGTCCGACCGCGGTCGGGGCAAGTCCAGCGCCGCCGGTCTCGCGGCCGGAAGCCTCGCGGTCGGCGGCGATGACGTGCTCGTGACCGCCCCCGAGGCCCGCAGTACTGACGAACTGTTCTCGCGTGCACGGGAGCTGCTCACGGAACTCGACGCGCTCTCCGTCGACGAGTCACGACTGCTCGAGACGCCGGAGGGCGGCCGAGTCCGATTCGCGCTCCCGACGGCGCTCGGGACCGAGCGTCCCGACGTCCTCCTCGTCGACGAGGCGGCGGCGATCCCCGTCAGGCTGCTCGAACGCACCCTCTCGATCGGGAGGGTCGCCTACACCACGACCGTTCGGGGCTACGAGGGTACCGGGAGAGGGTTCTCGGTTCGGTTCCGGGATCGACTCGAGGAGAGCGATCTCCGCTCGGGGACCCGTCGTCTGAGCGAGCCGATCCGATACGCCCCCGGCGATCCCGTCGAGGTGTGGGCGTTTCGCGCCCTCCTGCTCGATGCCGCTCCGCCGGTCGCCGAACTGGTCGTCGACGCCGATCCGGACTCGGTCACGTACCGCCGGCTCACGCGTGACGAACTCGCGGACGACGAACGGCTGCTCCGTGAGGCGTTCGGCCTGCTGGTCGCGGCCCACTACCGAACGGAACCGGACGACCTGGCTCGCCTGCTCGACGCACCCAACGTCGCGGTACGCGCGTTGATCCACGGCGGACACGTCGCCAGCGTCGCGCTGCTCGCACGCGAGGGCGGCCTCCCCTCCGAGACCCGTCGTGATCTCTACGACGGCGGCCGGATCCGGGGGAACATGATCCCGGACCTGCTCACGAGCCAGCTTCGAGACGAGGAGGCGGGCGTGCCGGTAGGCCACAGAGTGCTTCGCATCGCTACTCACGACGCGATTCGATCGCGAGGACTCGGCTCCCGGCTGCTCGCCGAGATTCGAGACGAGTTCGCGGACGAGGTCGACTGGCTCGGCGTCGGCTACGGCGCGACGCCGTCGCTGCTCGCCTTCTGGGACGGAAACGGCTACTCGACGGTACACCTCTCGACGACCCGGAACGACGCCAGCGGCGAGTACTCGGCGATCATGCTCTCGCCGACGAGCGAAACGGGTCGCGAGCTCCACGACCGCCACGCGGAGTGGTTCGCGGAACGGATCGAGGGGATGCTCTCCGACCCGCTCGACGACGCCGACCCCGACGTGGTGCGGGCCGCGCTCGCGGCGACCGACGTCGAGGCGTCGCCCGACCTCTCGAATCGAGCGTGGCGACACGTCGCGAGCGCGGCCTACGGTCCCGGCACGTTCGATACGGCGCCGGGGAGCTTCCGTCCGGTCGCGGTCGCGGGCCTCGTCGACGGAGACGTGCTGGACGAACGCCGGGAGCGACTGCTGGTACGAAAGGTCCTGCAGGGCAGAGCGTGGGACGGCGTCGCCGACGAACTCGGGTTCGTCTCGACGCGCATGTGTATGCGCGGGCTCGGCGAGGCGTTCGAGCCGCTGGTCGACCGCTACGGAAACGAGACCGCGCTGGCCGAGAAGCGACGGTATGCGTGCGGGGACGAGAATGAAGGTCGTAACGAGGGAGACGAGAACGACGGTGGTGACGATGACTGACCGGATCTGCGATGAGGAGGGCTGTGAGCGGCCCGCGGCCGTCCGTCTGCACGTCCCGTGGGACGAGAACCGTGACGTCTGTACGGCCCACGCTCGCGTGCTCGCTCGGAAGGACGGGATCGTCGCCGAACCGTTAGAGGACGTCGAGGAGTGGCGCTAATTCGGCGATAGGGCTTCGTTGGAATTCCTCTCGTTCGATACGAACAGTCTGCTGAACACAGAGGAGGTGTCCATCAGGACGGCGAAAATGATTCAGATCCGGAAGATGTCGCTCATCTAAATTCGGCGGCCAGCTCGAACTCATTACCGTGCTTTCTCCAAGAACCGTAGGGGTTCGTCGGCAACCGCTTTCGACTTGAGGACTGGCCCGAGGTGGCTGGCACCGGTAATCTCGCGCATATGGGTATCGGCTACGTGCTCGTCGACGTGGCGCACGAACACGAGAGCCGGGAGGACCGCTCGCCTCGTCGACCACGGAAGTCGGCCGTACGCGACCAGGACGAAACCGCCGCCGAACGGACTGACGAGGACGATGCCAGCGACGACAAGCGGGAAGGAGAGACCCACCGCGGCGGCGGTTCTGCCGTGGGCGGACGCCGGCATCGACAGGAGGGCGACACCGAGTACGGCGGCGGCCGCGCGTCGGGCGATCGAACTCATTTCCACGGGTTCGGCACGAGGTCGGCCTGTATCTCCGCACCCACCTCGATCCGACAGTCGGAGCGCGGTTCGGCCACACAGAGCAGGAAGTAACCGTCCTGTCGGTGTCGGGGTTTCAACCCCCGCGGTCGTTTGACGTGGACGAGATCGCCCTCCAGCAGGCGTCCGGTGCAGGTGGCGCAGGCACCGTACAGACAGCCGTAGGGGACGCCGAGGCCTGCACGCTCGGTAGCGTCGATGACCGTCTCGGTCTCCCGGACGTCGACGGTCGTCTCCCGACCGTCGCGCCACTTCAGCGTAACCGCGTAGGGCATCGGCGGCTACTGCCAGACGTCGCTGGTACAGTCGCCACCGGGCCAACGAATCTCGTGAGCGCGGGCCGGACCGCCGGGGGCGTCTCCGAAGTCGACGACGAACTCCTCGTCGAGCTCCATCCGCCCCTCCTCGGGGTAGACGTCCGCTTTCAGCATCAACGAGCCCTGCTCGCCGATCTCGGGGTAGAACTGGTTGTCCCAGGTGGAGAACAGGGAGGTGGTCCAGTAGAGGCGGCGTCCGTCGCGGGAGAGTTGGAGCATCTGCGGGGCGCCCCGGATCTCGTGACCGCCGACTGCCCCTCGGTCGCCGAAGTTGCCGCCGGCCCACACCTGATCCACCAGTCGGGGGTTCCCCGTGTCGCTGACGTCGTACATCCGCACGTCGCCGTGAAGCCAGTTCGAGAAGAACAGGTACTGGTCGTCGAGCGAGAGGAGGAGGTCCGTCACGAGGCCGGGGACCGGCATGTCCCAGTCGGGGTGCTCACGGTCCTCGATGTCGATGACCTTCTCCCAGTCCCAGTTTCCGTCCCCGTCCTCCCAGAAGCGGAGGACGTTCGAGGAGAGTGCGGCGCCGACGTACCCCTCCGTCTCTTCGGGGTTGTGGGGCATCCGGACTTCGAGCGGGATCAATCCCTCCTCGCCGAAGGAGAGGGTCTGGTGGTGTTCTTTCGTCGCCCAGTCCCAGATGTGGATGCTGTCACCGTACCTGCCGGCCTCCACGTCCTCCAGGTCGAAGCCGGGGTAGTAGGTCTCGGGGGCGGCCCACTCGCTGGAGATCATCACCCCGTGGCGAGGCTGATACCAGTAGTCGTAGTTCATCTCCATATTGCCGCGGTCGGCCTCCCAGTGGCCGTCGATGGAGAAGTCGTCCTGATCGAGCTGGAGAAAGCCACCGGGCAGTTCGCCGTCGGCGTTGCCAAGCATGCTGATGACGATCTTTCCCTCGGGAACGCAGTGAACCGTATGTGGCGCCGAGAGGTCGTGTTCGAACACCTCCTCGGGTTCGATCACCTTCTCGATCGCCGGGTTCCGCGGGTCGGAGGCGTCGATGATGTGGATTCGAGAGGAGCGTTGCCCGGGGACGATCAGGTGATCTCGGGTCAGTCCCTCGGCGTGACACGAGGACGAACAGGTGTTCCAGCCGAAGTGGTGGAGTTCGTCGCCCTTGTTCGGCATCTCGACGGTATCGATCAACTCCGCGTAGGTGTCGGAGTCGGGGTCGACGTCCACGACGCCGACGAAGTCGGGGCCGTCCACGTCCATCCCGACTCGGAGTGACATGACGAAGGCGGTCTTCTCGCGTTCCGATCCGGTGCGCATCGCCGCCGGCGTTGGATACCCTGGTCCCTCTACCTCGTGATGTTCGTGGCCGTGTACGTCGGTCGACTCACTGGGTTCGTCAGTACTCATGCTAGACACCAACACGGTCCTATTGGTAATAGATAATGGTTCAGCTATCGAACGGCAACCCGCTCCGGCTGGGAATCCATTTGCGCTCGCCGGCGGGGTTCGATGGTTCGTCGTCAAGTCTCCGTGACGAACCGGAGGATGCGTGATGCGCGAATTCACGTTCAGCATCGACTACGAGGACGGCACCGATCCGATGATGGATGTTGTTCATCGACCACCCGTCGCTCGTCGTACGGGGATTACACGGCTGGGTGAACGACGAGGACGTCTGGCGCATCGACAGTGATGACGATTCACGTGGGAAGGGTACGCCGGGCGTGCTCGTCGACGAAGAACGGGTCCAGCCGTCGGAGAACCGGTCGTATGGAGAGTCCTCACCGAGGTCATCAAACGGGGACTGTCGCACACGGCGGGCCGCGTCGACGCCAACGTCAGTCGCATCGAGGCCCTCTGAACAGCGACCGACGATTCCCCACTACTACTACTCCACATGACTGATACGACAGCCTCGAACTCGGACCCGCCGTCAGCGCTCGGTCGCATCCTGTACAGCGGCATCCTCGCCGTCATGGCCATCGACGGTTTCCGGAACAACGACAAACGCGTCGAGATCGCACGCGAGAGCGGCGTCCCGATGCCGAAGGTCATGGTCCCGTTCGTGACGGGGGTGCTCCTCGTGGCCAACCTCGGCATCCTCCTCTGGAAGTACCCCCGTGTCTCCGCCGGCGCGCTCGTCGTGTTCTTCTTGGGCACGACGCCGGTCATCCACGACTTCTGGGCGATGGAGGGGGAGGAACGGCAGGCGAACAAGATCAACTTCCAGAAGAACGTCGCTCTGCTCGGCGGCGCGCTGCTGCTGCTCAACGAAGCCGCCGCGGACGACTAGTTTTGACCGACTAGTCGTTCCGCCACACTCTTCGGATCAGGGGTGGGCGAAGTAGGCAACCGACTCGACGTCGTCGTGGCGATCGACGCGCGCGAAACCGATCCGCTCGAACTGCACCACTTCATCGACGGCCGTCTCCGCGAACTCGGGTTCGGCATCCCCTTCGACGTCACCGTCCATGGTACGCAGCCGTACGCCGACGCTCTCCTCGTCGGGTACCCAGTGGATCACGCCGACGCCCTCCTCACGTACGGCGTCGATGTCGTCGCCCGTGAAGGCGAGCGCCTCGCCGTCGTAGCGAACGCAGCCCAGTCCCTTGAGCCAGACGCGCTCCCCCTCCGAGGGGAGATCGGCGGGTTCGACCAGAACGGCGTCGCTGGCGGGGATCTCCCGCGTACCGCGGTCCTCGTGTTCGGGGTGGCGCGGCGGGTGGGCGGCGTCGGGGCCCTCGCCCTCGAGTTCGATCCGCCGGCCGTCGCGTACGAGGAAGTAGCGATCGGCCTCGTCGTCGATTCGGTCGCGGTTCTTGGCGTAGACGCTCGACATCGCGAGGTCGACGTCGCTGGTCGAGGTGCCGAGCTCGATCATCGCCTCGGTGATCGCCTCACCCTCGATGCCCCGACGCCGGACGCTCGCGAGCGTCGGCGCACGCGGATCGTCCCAGCCGTCGAGGTCGCCCTCCTCGATCAGCTTGCGGATCGTCGAGGTGCTCATCTTCACGTCGTAGGCGTCGATCTGGACGTGTCCCCAGTGGATCACCTCGGGGTACTCCCAGCCGAAGTAGTCGTAGAGGAACCGCTGGCGCTTCGCCGAGTCCTGCAGGTCGATCCCGCGGACGATGTGGGTGATCCCCGTGAGCTGGTCGTCGACGCCCGACTGGAAGTCGAGCATCGGCCAGCAGCGATACTCGGCGGCCTCCTCGCGGGGGTGGGCGCGGTCGACCATCCGGAAGGCGACCCAGTCGCGAAGCGCGGGGTTCTTGTGGGTGATGTCGGTCCGCACGCGAAGCACCATCTCGCCGGCGTCGTACTCGCCGTCGACCATCGCCTCGAACTCCTCGCGGACCGTCTCCCCGTCCTTCTCGCGGTGGGGACAGGCCTCGCCTGCGTTCTTCAGCTCGGAGAACGTCTCGCCTGGACACGAGCAGGTGTACGCCCCTCCCTTCTCGATCAGCTCGCGAGCGTGCTCGTAGTAGGTCTCGACGCGGTCACTGGCCTTCATCACCCGGTCGGCCTCGAAGCCCAGGTACTCGATCGAGTCGACGATCGCGTCGTACGCCTCGAGGTCGGGACGCTTGGTCACGGGGTCGGTGTCGTCGAACCGACAGAGCATCCAGCCGTCGTAGCGCTCCTTGTAGGTGCCGATCACCGCGGGCATACGTGCGTGGCCGAGATGCCACGGCCCGTTGGGATTAGGCGCACACCGCATCCTGATCTCGTCGTAGGCATCGGCGTTCGGCAGATCGGGGAGGGTGCGTTCGTCCTCCTCGTCCTCGGCTTCGAGCTCCTCGAGGCGCTCGGGGGCGAGTTCGGCGAGGCGCTCGCGGCGTTCCTCGAACGAGCGGTCGTTCACCCGCGAGACGACGGGCGCGGCGATGTCCGGTACCTCGTCGCCGTGGTCGCGAAACTCGGGGTTCTCGCCCATCAACGAGCCCATGATCGCGCCTACGTCGGCCTCGCCCTCGTGTTTGAGCGCGTTGAACAGCGCGTGTCTCTCCGCCTCCCGTTCGATCCGTTCGCGCAACTCCTGATCCATTGGAGGGAGTTCGTGAGACCGGGTGAAAAGAAAACTGATCGGACGCTGGGACAGGATACGCTTCGCTATGTGTGACTCGGCCAGTCGCGGCTGACGCGAGTGATCGAAGGGAGCGAGCGAGTTTTTTAGTGCAGGTTTTTACGGCGAGCGGGAACCGCTCGCCGTAAAAAAGTGCGCGTTAGTAGCCCCGTTCGATCAGGTAGTCCGCGAGGAGTTCGAGCGTCTCGCGCGCCTCGTTCTCCGGCAGGCGCGCGAGTTCGTCCTTTCCCTCGCGGACGAGCGACTTCGCCTTCTCTCTTGCGAACCCGATGCTCCCCGCGGCTTCGAGTTCGGCGACGGCGTCGTCGATCTCGGCCTCGGTGACGCTCTCGACGCTGTCGGCCGCGACCAGCGAGTCGACGTCGACGCCCTGCTCGCGAGCGTGGAGCGTGATCAGCGTCCGCTTGTCCTCGACGAGGTCGCTGCCGCGCTGTTTGCCCAGCGTCTCGCTGGGGACGGTCAGATCGAGCACGTCGTCCTGGATCTGGAACGCCGTCCCGACGTTGATCCCGTAGCGATAAAGCGCGTCAACGGTCTCGCTGTCGGCGCCCAGCAGGACGGCCGGAACCCTCGCCGACGCCCCGTAGAGCACGGCGGTCTTGAGCTCGACCATCTCGAGGTACTCCTCGGGTGAGACGTCGGCTCGCGACTCGAAGTCGACGTCCAGCGACTGACCCTCGCAGATGCGCGTACAGGTACGGGCAAGCGTTCGAACCGCCTCGAGGCTGCGTTCGGGGGCGGCTCCGCTCTCGAGCATGATCTCGAACGCCTTCGAGTAGAGCGTGTCGCCCGCGAGGATCGCGGTCTCGAGATCGTACTTGCGGTGGACCGACGGCACCCCCCGTCGCAGGTCGTCGTCGTCCATGATGTCGTCGTGGATCAGCGTGAACGACTGGATGGTCTCGATCGAGACGGCGGCAGCCATGACGTCGACCGTTCCGTCCTCGAGCGTCGGGAACGTGCGGTAGTCGGTCGAGAGCGGCTCGACGTCACAGAGCGCCTCCGCAGCCAGCAACAGGACCGCCGGGCGTAGGCGCTTCCCGCCGGCGTCGAGCAGGTACCGTGACGCCTCGTAGAGCCGCTCGGGACGCTCGATCGGCAGCCGGTCGACGATCGCCTCATTGACCCGCTCGCGGCGCTCCTCGACCGCGTCGGTCACCGTCTGTGCCGTTGGGGATGTCATCTCACTCGACCAGTTGGATCACGTTGCCGTTGTGCGTCACGTGGAGGTCACGACCCAGCTTGTAGCCCTGGTTCTGCGCGAGACCGACGTAGCCCGAGTAGCCCTTCATGTTCTGGTGGGACGGGATGACGTTCTGGGGCTGGAGTGCGTCGAGCATCGTGTAGTGGCCCTCCTGACAGAGGTGGCCCGAGACGTGGATGTCGTCGTAGATCCGCGCGCCCTGCATCTGCAGCAGGTTCTCCGACTGGTAGCGCTGACCCTCGTTGGTCGGCTCGGGGATGACGCGAGCGGAGAACAGCACCTTGTCGCCGTCGTCGAGCTGGTAGGGCGTCTCGCCGCGGCCCATCCGGGTGAGCATCGCGCGTGGCTCGCCCTGGTGGCCCGTCACGATCGGCAGGAAGTTCTCCTTGCCCTCCTTCATGATGCGCTTGAACGTTCGGTCGACGGACTTGCGGTGGCCGAACATCCCCACCTCCTCGGGGAAGTCGACGAAGCCGAGGCGTTCCGCCGTCCCGGAGTACTTCTCCATCGATCTTCCGAGGAGAATGGGGGTGCGGTCGATGTCCTGGGCGAACTCGACCAACGACTTCACGCGGGCGATGTGGCTGGAGAAGGTGGTCGCGACGATCCCGCCGTCGTAGTCCTCGATGCTCGTCACGACGTCCTTGAGGTGTCTGCGGGCGACCGCCTCGCTGGGAGTGCGCCCCTTCTTGTTCGCGTTCGTACAGTCCTCGATGTAGCAGAGGACGCCCTCGCGACCGATCTCGCGGAAGCGCTCCATGTCGATCGGATCGCCGATGACGGGCGTGTGGTCCATGCGCTTGTCCAGCCCGTAGACGATCGCGCCCTCGGGGGTGTGGAGCACGGGGTTGATCGCGTCGATGATCGAGTGGGCGACGTTGACGAACTCGAGCTCGAGGCCGTTGCCGATCTCCATCGTTCCGCCCGCCTCCATCTTCTGGAGGTCGTTCTCGACCATGAACTTGTTCTCGTCCTGGATCTCCTGTTTGACGAGCTCGATCGTGAAGGGGGTCGCGACGATCGGCGCGTCGTATCGGTGGGCGAGCTTGCTGATCGCGCCGATGTGGTCGAGGTGGCCGTGCGTAGGCACGATCGCCTTCACGTCGCCCTCGATGTCGCTCATCACCCGGTCGTCGGGGATGGCGCCCATGTCGATCAGGTCGAGGCTGTGCATCTTCTCGGTCTGGACGTTGTCGTGAATGAGGACCTTCGAGAGGTTGAGCCCCATGTCGAAGACGACGACGTCGTCGCCCGCGCGAACGGCCGTCATCTGCCGACCGACTTCCTCGTATCCGCCAATGGTTGCGATTTCGATTTCCATGATTTGTTTCCGAGCATCCAAAGCCACGTACGTGGCGAGCGTGCTCACTGAAAGCCGCGGATGGCCCCGGCGTCTTACAGCCGTGAGTCGACAGGTCCCGAGAGGTTCGAGTCCCCGCATGCGGCGATGCCGCATTTACCCGCGGGTTTCGTTGGTGGCGCTATGCGTCCCGATGGTAAAAACTACGTGGGTTCGTCCTCGCGTGCGATCTCCGTCCCCGGCGAACCGCCGGCGAGGAAGTCGGCGAGGGTCCCGGGCCCGAAGACCGACGCCGGCGCCTCGAGATCGAGCAGCGCCCGCACCTTCGCGGCCATCCCGCCCGTGACGTCCGTCGAGGCGCTCTCGCCCAGGTATCGGGCGACCTCGTCGTACCCCCCGATCTCGGGGATCACCTCGCCGGCGTCGTCGAGCACGCCGGGCACCGTCGAACACAGCCCCACGCGGTCGGCACCCAGCCCGTCGGCGAGCGAGACCACCAGTTCGTCGCCGCTGACGATCGTCGCGCCCTCGCCGACGTGGGCGACGACGTCGCCGTGGAGGACGGGGACGAACCCCTCCGCGAGCATCGTTCCGACCCCCCGCGTCGGCAGGTCGAGCGCCCCGTCACCGTCGCGCCGAGCCGCCGAGAACGGGTGGACCGGAACGGCCGGGACGCCCCGTCCGGAGAGCGCGTCGAGCACCGCGTCGTTCAGTCGCTTCATCGCGTCGTGGATCTCACGGACGGCGACTACGTCGTGGGTCCCTCGCGTCCTCGAGACGCCGTGGGCGCTCGCGTGATGGTGGCCGAAGCTTCCGCCGCCGTGAACGAGGACGAGCCGCCCGGTTTCGGCTCCGGCGACCGACGCCGCGACGGCTCCGAGCCGCTCGTCGTCGATCGTCTCGGGCTCGTCCTTCTCGGTGATCACCGAGCCGCCGAGCTTCAGCACGACGGTCACTCGACGCGCACCCCCTGGTCGTCGAGCGCCGCGCGAAAGCCCTCCTCGCAGCCCGGCGTGAAGCGAAGCGCCGTCTCGGTCTCGTCGGTCGGATCGAGCGCGACGATGCAGCCGCCACCGCCCGCTCCGGTGAGCTTCGCGCCGTACGCGCCGGCGTCACGGGCCGCCCACACCATCCGATCGAGCGAGCGCGAGGAGACCCCGAGCGCCGAGAGCAATCCGTGGTTGAAGTCCATCAGGGTGCCCAGTTCCTCGACGTTTCCCTCGACGAGCGCGCGCTCGCCCTGGCGGACGAGGTCGCCGACGGTCCCGACCGTGTCGGCGGCGAACGGGTAGCGTTCTCGCAGTTCGCGCACCCCGCTGACGAGCCGTCCGGTGTTGCCCGCACCGCCGTCGAACCCGATGACGAACGGCAGATCGGGAGCGTCGATCGACCGGCAGTTCTCACCCTCGACGCGTACCGCGCCGCCGGTGGCCGAACAGAACGTATCGGCGCGCGAGGCCTGGCCCTCCTGGACCTCGTGCTCCGCGCGGTAGGCCCGTTCGGCGACCTCCGTCGTGGCGAGCTCGACGCCCAGCTCCCGGGTCGCGGCGGCGATCCCCGCTACCGTCACCGCCGCTGACGAGCCCAGCCCAGCCCCGAGCGGGATCTCGCTCTCGATCGTGATGTCGAGGCCCGCCTCCGGAGCGTCCGCCGCCTCGCGGGCCTGGGCGACCGCGGCGTCGACGTAACCCACCGCCGCCTCGACGAGGTCGGGCGAGACGTCGACGTCCGGCGATTCCCCCGCCGTCTCGCCGTACTCGACGGTGAACCCGTCGAGCGAGAGATCCTCCGCCTCGACGCGAAGCCGGCCGTCGGAGCGCTCCTCGACCGCGACCGTCGCCCGCCGCTCGATCGCACAGGGGACCGCAGGCTCGCCGTAGACGACCGCGTGCTCGCCGAAGAGATACACCTTCCCCGGCGCGCTTGCAGTGATCATGGCGCTATCTGGACCGCGGCGTGGTTTATACGTACAGGTTCCCTCGGCGGCGAGCACGTGTCAGTGGCCACGTTTTTAGTCCCTGATGACATTATCCTCGTATGAACGTTCTCGTAACCGGGGGGGGCGGGATTCATCGGCAGCCATCTGACGGACGCCCTCGTATCCGACCACGAAGTGACCGTTCTCGACGACTTCTCGAGCGGCAGCCGCGGGAACGTCCACCCGTCTGCGACCGTCGTCGAGGGTGACATCCGCGACGAGCGGCGGCTGGACCGTGCGGCCCGGGACGCCGACGTGATCTTCCACGAAGCCGCCAGCGTCAGCGTCGATCGTTCGATCGAGGACCCCGAGGGAAGCCACGGGATCAACGTCGAGGCGACGCTGGCGACGCTGGAAGCAGCCCGTCGTGAGGACGCACGTTGTGTCCTCGCCTCGAGCGCGGCGATCTACGGTCACCCCGAACGGATTCCGATCGACGAGTCCGCGCCGAAGTCGCCCGCCTCGCCCTACGGGATCGAGAAGTTGAGCGTCGACCACTACGCGCGAGTGTACGAGGACCTCTACGGCCTCCCGACGATCGCGCTGCGGTACTTCAACGCGTACGGTCCACGCCAGACCGCGAGCGACTACAGCGGCGTCATCAGCGTCTTTCTCGAACAGGCCCGCGCCGGCCGACCGATCACCGTCCACGGCGACGGCAGCCAGACGCGGGACTTCGTCCACGTCGACGACGTCGTGCGGGCGAACCTGCTCGCGATGGAGACCGATCGGGTTGGCGAGGCCTACAACGTCGGTACCGGACGGGCGATCTCGATCAAGGATCTCGCGAGGGCCATCCGCGAGGCGGCCGGCTCGGACTCCGAGATCGTCTACACCGAGCCACGAACGGGAGACATCGAGCGGAGCCGAGCCGACATCGAGAAGGCCCGCTCGATGCTGGGCTACGAACCCACGACCGCGCTCGAGGACGGACTGGCGACGCTCATCGACGGGTCCTCGACGGTGTCCCCGGTGTGAGTCGACGTGCGTGGTCGCTCGCGAGCCACATCCGCCACATCAGGACCGCAGCGGCGTCGGTCGGTCCCGCACGACGAATCGATCGATGAGTCCAGACGGATCTCGGCGACCCGCCCGGTATCGGGAGCGAGAACCGGTTCGTCACGTTCGACGTCCCGATCGGGGTATCTCACGACGCGCGGGAGGCACTCGACGGCTCGACCGGACCCACGTCAAGGCCGGCAAGCGCATCGAGCATCGACGAGCGTCCTCGAAGGTGAATCTGAGGCGGTGCTATCCCGGAGAAGGCGGAGCTCCGGCCCCTGGCGACGGGGGTACGACCGGGTCGAGACGGCGGGAACGGCTTGCGCTGGAACCGACGGAGCCGGCCGGTCCGTCGACCGCCGGAACCTCAGCCGTCGATCAGCGTTCGTCGAGGACCGACTCGTAGAGGTCGAGGTGTCGATCGGCGATCGAATCCCACGAGAGACGCTTCGCCTGCTTCTCGCTGTTCTCGGCCATCCGCGCGCGTTTCTCACGATCCTCGAGCAGGTCGACGATCGCGTCGGCGAGTGCCTCGGGGTCCTGCGGGGGTACGATCGCTCCGGCGCCGGACTCGCCGACCTGACTCGGAAAGTCACCCGCCGCCGAGGCGACGACCGGCTTGCCGAACGAGAAGGCGGTCGCGAGCGCGCCGCTGTGACCTTTGGTCCCGCCCTTCTGTTGACGGTAGGGGAGGGCGACGAGCGCGGCCCGGGAGAAGAACTCGCCCACCTGATCGTTCGGGATGAAGGAGTCGTGGACCTCGAAGTTGGCGGGATACCGTTCGATGATCCGCTTCGAGCCGGTACCGAGCCGGCCGTTTCCGGCGATCACGAGAGTAACGTCCGGTACCCGTTCGCGGACGATCGGGATCGCCTCGAGAAGCGTGTCTATCCCCTTGGCGGGGATGACATGGCCGAAGAAGAGCACGGTGTGGTCCTCTTCGGGGCGCTCGTCGTAATCGTAGTTCCGGAACATGTCGTTTACGCCGTGGGGGATGACCTCTACCGGCGTCGAGTCGCCGACCCGCTCTTGGAGGACCTTTCGCTGGTTCTCCGTGTGAACGATGAACCGCTCCGTCCGGAGATCGGGGATGAGCGCATCGATGGCCGACTCCAGTGCCTCGGGCGGTCGGGAGAGAGGAACCCGATCGATCGGCACTTCGTGGTGGGTTACCACGAACGGGTAGCGCTCGTCCAGACGATTGCGTTTCACGAAGAACTTCACCTGCGGGAACAGTCCGGTGGGGTCGCCGTGCGAGCTCGACGGCCTCGGGCTCGGTCTCGGAGTCGTAGGTCACGAACACCTCGTAGCCCCGCCGAGTCGCCTGGAGGACCGTTCGAACTAACTCGGCCTCGTTCTCCTCCGTCGCGACCAGCCCGATGGCCGGCCTCGTCTCGTCGATCCGACCGATCTGCTCTCCCATGCTATTTTGGGATACGTTATTCGTCGGCACGACTGCCCTCCTTTCCTCCCGTTTCCTCCTTCCGGACGGGTCGTCTCTCGGCCCGATCCCCTGATCCGCCTAGTTGCGGTGTATGCTCATGATCCATCGTTCCCTCCCCCCACGCTACACTATACGCGTCGGACGATGGCGACTGACGTGTCTCTCAGTATTAGTTAGATGGTAGATATTGGCGGTAAACCAATGATTATTTCAGAGTGACACTTTCGGCAACCGGTATGTCCGCGACAGTGGCCGGTCGGGTTCGGACCGGTTACGAGGTGTAGGGCGCGCAGACCCGTTCGATCCCCTCCCGGAAATCGATCCGCGGCTCCCAGCCGGTCGCCTCGTTGATCTTCGAGGGGTCAGCGCAGGTGTCGTGGACGTAGACCGAGTCGGGGATCGGGTTCTCGACGTACTCGGGCTCGACGTCCGCGTCGAGTTCGGCGTTCAGTAGCTCGACCACGGTGTCGAAGTCGTAGGGTTCGCCCGTGCCGAGGTTGTAGACGCCGGTCAGCTCGTGCTCCGCGGCGAGTTCGAGCCCGCGGACGACGTCGTCGACGTGGGTGAAGTCCCGCGTCTGGGTGCCGTCGCCGTAGATCTTCGGTGAGCGTCCGTTCGCGATGTCGTCGGCGAACTGCGCGATGATGTTCGCGTACTCGCCCTTGTGGCCCTCGGCGCCGCCGTAGCCCTGGTAGACCGAGAAGAAGCGCATCCCCGCCATCGACATTCCGTAGTGGTTCGCGAAGTACTCCGCGTAGCGCTCGCGCGCGAGCTTCGAGGCCTCGTAGCCCGTGTTGACCTCCACGTCCATGTCCTCCGGCGAGGGCTCGGTCCGGTTGCCGTAGATCGAGGAGGTCGAGGCGTAGACGACGGTGTCACAGCCGTCCTCGCGCGCCTGTTCGACGGTGTTGACGAACCCCTCGACGTTGACGCGTACGCCCGTCGTCGGATCGTCCTCGTGCATCGCATACGAGGAGAGCGCCGCGAGGTGGAACACGCAATCGACGTCGGTCGGCAGGTCCTCGTCGAGTACGCTTGCGTTCCGGAACTCGACGTCGTCATCGAGGTTCTCCGGCGTACCGAGGTAGCAGTCGTCCAGTGCGATCACGTCGTTCTCCCGTGCGAGGTGGTTCGCGAGGTTCGAGCCGATGAACCCCGCGCCGCCGGTCACGAGGATGCGCCGTCCGTTCATGCACTCGCCTTTCGTATCAACTGGTAAAAAGGTTCACGACATACCGGGAGCGTGAACGGCGAAACGAACCGTTAAATCCCGCTCTCGAAGTCCTCGAGCGCGTAGACGGTGTCCGCGCCGCGCCGGTCCAGCGTCTCGTTCGCGAGCAGCCAGTAGACCACCGACAGCGCCTTGCGGCCCTTGTTGTTCGTCGGAATCACGAGGTCGACGTTGCTCGTGGAGTTGTTCGAGTCGCACATCGCGATCACGGGGATTCCCACCGTGATCGCTTCGGTCACCGCCTGGGCGTCGCCGATCGGGTCGGTGACGACCACGACGTCCGGCTCGATGTAGCCGTCGTACTTCGGGTTCGTCAGCGTGCCGGGGATGAATCGGCCCGTCCGTGCGCGCGCGCCGATCACCTCGGCGAACTTCTCGGCAGGGAACCGACCGTACTGGCGCGAGGAGGTGACGAGCACCTGCTCGGGGTCGTAGTTCGAGAGGAAGTCCGCGGCCGTACGGATGCGCTGGTCGGTCATCGAGACGTCCAGCACGTAGAGACCGTCGGTCCGGACGCGGTGGATGAACCGCTCCATGTCCTTGGTCTTCTGCTGGGTCCCGATGTGTGCGCCCGCGCCGAGGTACTCCTCGACGGGGATGAGGAGATCGGCCTCGTCGTCGGGCATGACGTCCTCGTCGAACGCCGGCCCCGCGTCCTCCTCTTCGTCCTCGAGTTCGGGTTCGGTTTCGGCCTCGGCCTCGCTGTCGGCGTCGGCGGTCGGTGCGTCGGTCTCGGCTCTGACGTCCTCGTCGGGATCGACGTCTACGTCGGGCTCCGCGCCGGATCCGCCGGCGTCGGGCTCCTCGTCGATCTCCTCCTCGGCGGCGTCGAGCCCCTCCTGGTCTGGGTCGTTGCTCATAATGCGTCCTCCGCGATGCGGATGAGTTCGTTCAGCTTGGCGGTGCGCTCGCCGCTTGCCGCGCCCGTCTTGATGAACGGCGCGTCGGTCGCCACGGCGAGGTGTGCGATCGTCGTGTCCTCCGTCTCGCCCGATCGATGCGAGATCACCGGATCGAGCCCGTTTCGCGTCGCGAGCTCGACGGCGTCGAAGGCGTCGGTCAGCGTGCCGATCTGGTTGGGCTTGATCAGGATGCTGTTGGCGGAGCCCTCATCGATGCCCTGCGCGAGCCGTTCGGTGTTGGTGACGAACAGGTCGTCCCCACAGATCAGCGTCCGCTCGCCGACTCGATCGGTGAGCTCGGCGAACGCTTCGAAGTCGTTCTCGTCGAGGGGGTCCTCGACGTAGACCAGATCGTACTCACGGACGAGGTCGGCGACGTACTCGATCTGCTCGTCGGTCGAGCGGGTTCTGTCGCTGTAGACGTACTCCCCGTCCTCGAACATCTCGGCGGCCGCGACGTCGAGGCCGAATCCGATCTCGAAACCCACGCGCTCGCTCACGTTCTCCGTAGCCTCGGCCACGAGCTCGAAGGCCTCCTCGTCGTCGATCGAGGGGGCCCATGCGCCCTCGTCGCCCTTGCCAGCCGGAACGTCGCGATCCGCGAGGAGATCGTGTACCTCGGCGTGGACGGCGGCGTTCGCGAACACGGCGTCGGTGACGCTTGGTGCGCCGACGGGCGCCGAGAGGAACTCCTGGATGTCCGTCGCGTCGGCGGCGTGTTCGCCTCCGCCGATGACGTTTCCGAGGGGAACGGGGAAGTTCTCGCCCCGGAAGGCCCCGCCGAGATGCTGGTACAGCGGTGCGCCGAGCATGTCGGCGCCGGCTTTCGCGGCGGCCATGCTGATCGCGACCGCGCTGTTCGCGCCGATTCCCGAGAAGTCGTCGGTGCCGTCGGCGGCGTGCAGCGCCGCGTCGACGCTTCGCTGATCGCCGGCGTAGACCTCCCCGACGAGTCGAGGAACGGCGTGTTCGCGGGCGTTCGCGATCGCCTCCTCGGCGTCGAGTTCGATCGCCTCGTGCTCGCCCGTGCTCGCCCCGCTCGGGGCCGCGGCTCGGCCGAACCCGCCGCTCTCGGTCAGTACGTCGGCCTCGACCGTCGTGTTCGCCCGCGAGTCGAGGACCCGTCTGAGCCTGACGTCGGTTATGCGTGTCATGTCATCGGTTCCCCCGTCGAACCGTGAACGGCAGCGCGCCCGCGTCGTACTCCTCGGCGGCGATGAGGATCGGCTCGGTCTGATCCGTCTCGATCAGCACCGGTGCGCCGTAGGAGACCTGCAGCGCGCGCGCGCCGAGGATGCGGGCCTTCTCGTACCGGTTGAAGTGCTGTCCGGACATCACTGGTAGGGTGCCACCACGTCGACGAGGTCGGTGTGCGAGACGAGCATCCGGCGACAGCAGTGGCGTTCGACGCCGAGGTCGTCGAGCACCTCGGCGGGGTCCTCGCCGTCCTCGACGCGGCCCTTGTAGGCCTCCCAGTGTTCGCTCACCACGTTCCCGCACGTGAAGCACCGCACTGGTACCATCATGATCAGCGGTAGGACTTCTGGTACCGGGCGCGGGCGCCGGGCCCGCCCCACTTCTTCGGCTCGGACTGGCGGACGTCGTTCACCAGCAGCGAGCGGTCGAACTCCATGTAGGCGTCGCGCAGCTCGGCGTCGTTGTTGAACTCGACGAGCCCGCGGGCGATCGCCGTCCGGACCGCGTCGGCCTGACCGTTGTAGCCGCCGCCGGCGACGTCGACATCGATGTCGACGTCGTCGCGCACGCCCTCGATGATGCGGAACGGTTCGAGCATCTTGAGGCGGGCGATCTCCGGTTCGACCAGCTCGACTGGCTGGGAGTTGATACGTACGCGGCCCTCACCGTCGCTTACGGTCGCGCGGGCGACGGCCGTCTTCTTCTTTCCACTCGTGTTGGTTACCATGTGACGTTCGCTCCCAGGTTCTCGCTTACCTCGCCCAGATGGACGAACTTGATGTTCGATAGCCGATCCAGCGACGTGTCGTCGAGGACCTCCGCGTCGTCGTAGGGGTTGCCCACGTAGACGCGGACGTTCTCGAACGCCTCGCGTCCGCTCGTCGTCTTGTAGGGGATCATCCCGCGGATCGCCCGCTTGAGGATCCCGTCGGGACGCTTCGGGTAGTACGGACCGCTCTCGGCGCCGAGCTCGGCGCGTTTCCGGTAGACGCTCATGACGTCCTCCTCGCTGCCGGTGATCACGGCGGACTCGGCGTTCACCACGGCGACCCGCTCGCCCGAGAGGGCGGCGTCGGCCACCTGGCTTGCGACCCGTCCCATGATGCAATCGCGCGCGTCGACGACCAGATCCGCCTGGAACTCGGCGACGCTCATGCGATCACCCGCACGTTCTGTCCGTCGGGGTTCTGTTCGATGGCGTCCTCCAGTCGGATGACCGTGCCATCGGCCTGTTCGATCTTCGTCGCAGCCGTGTTCGAGAAGTCGACGGCCGCGACGGTGACGTTCTTCTGCAGCACACCGCTCCCGAGAACCTTCCCCGGAACGACGACGGTCTCCTCCTCGTCGGCGTATCGTTCGATCCGACCGAGGTTGACCTCCGCGTGCGTACGTCGGGGTTTCTCGAGGCGGTCTGCGATGTCGTGCCACACGTCGGCGCCCGAGTCGCGGGCGACCGACTTGCATTCGGCGATGAGACTGGTGAGCCTCGGATTCGTCTTGCTCATTACAGTTCCTCCTGATGATGCGGAAAAGTCGAGTGCAGGGAGCAGGATTTGAACCTGCGGACTCCTACGAGACAGCGCCCTGAACGCTGCGCCGTTGGCCAGACTTGGCTATCCCTGCGCGCATGTTTCGCTACTTTCTGCCCCTTCAAACCAGTTTCGATCGCGTCGGTCGCGTCGGTCGCGTTCACCCACCGCTGGCCTGAGCGGTCGCTCTCCGCGGGAGCGAGCGCCGTGAGGTGGGTGTGGGGGGACATGACTGTGCTACTCTACAGCGAGACGGCCTCTTCGAGCTCCGTCGCGCGATCGCCCAGCGAGGCGGCGGCTCGGTCGACCAGCTCGTCGGTCGACATCGAGCCGTCGGTCTCGACGTGGAAGACGAACGCGTCGGGGACGTCCTCGACCTCGAGCTCCTTGCCGGGGTATCGGTTCGTGAGGTCGTGGCCGAACTCGCTCGTCGGAACGAGCTCGCCGTCCTCGGTCTCGATCACGCCGCGCAGGATGTTCGGTTCCTCCTCCTCGAACTCGTCGCGGTCGCCGACGACCCGTACGCGCTGGAGGTGTCGGTAGCCGACCGAGACGCCGCCCTGGTGTTTGGCGTGTTCCTTGCCGCTGTCGAGCACGGCATCGGCCTCGAGTTCGAGGCGTTGGTTCTCCTTCAGCTCGATGATCGGGACGTTCTGGTCGGCCGGGCTGACCACCTCGTCGGAACTGACGAGGTCGCCCGAGTAGGCGGTGTCGGGACCCTCGACGTCGAGCGCGAGCGTCACCGAGTCGCCGGTCTCGAACTCGTCGGGCGGCGTCGTCAGCGGGACGAGCCCCAGTCGGAGCGCGAGTTGCTCGTTGAACATCACCGACGAGTTCTCGATGAACCGGACGGTGTCGATCGCGAGCGTCGGCACGTCCGCGATCATCGCCCTGCGGACCCCGTTGGCGAACGCGGGCGTCACGTTCCGGACGAGAAAGCGCAGCGAGCGCTCGTCGTCGTCCCGCTCGATGATCGTTACGTCGAACTCGGGCTCCATCGTTAGAACCCGCTGCTCTTGGGTGCGCGAGCGCCGTCGTGCGGGATCGGCGTGACGTCCTCGATGCGGCCGATCTCGAGGCCCGCGCGCGCGAGCGCCCGGATCGTCGCCTGTGCGCCGGGACCGGGGTTCTGCTGGCGGTTACCGCCCGGGCCGCGCACACGAACGTGGACGCCTTCGATGCCCGCGTCGAGCACTTCCTGTGCGACCGTCTCGGCCATCTGCATCGCCGCGTACGGCGACGCCTCGTCGCGGTTCTGTTTCACGACCGTGCCGCCCGACGATTTGGCGATCGTCTCGGCGCCGGTCTGATCGGTCACGGTGATGATCGTGTTGTTGAACGACGCGTGGACGTGTGCGACGCCCCACTTGCTGTCTTCCGATTCGCTCATGTTATTGTTCCTCCGCGCGCTCGGGGTGGAGTTCGTCGGCCAACGGGCTGTTCTCGTCGAAGGCGACGATCCCCTCCTCGTCGGCCGCGACCTTGTACGAGGGGACGGTCACTCGGCGATCGCCGACGGTGACGTGACCGTGGCTGATGAACTGCCGGGCCTGCTTGGGCGTGTTGCCCAGCCCCTTCCGGTAGGCGACCGTCTGGAGGCGACGCTCGAGCAGGTCGGTCACCTCGAGCGACAGCACGTCGTCGAGCCCCTCCTGATCGGCGAGGATGCCGATGCGCTTGAGGCGGGCGAGGAACTCCTCGCCGGCCTCGGCGGCCTCCGTCTCGGTGTCGCCCCGAGCCTGACCGAGCAGGTCCCGGGCCTCGCGGCGGAACGAGCGCAGTTCCGACTGCGCGCGCCAGAGCTCCTCCTTGTTCTTCAGCCCGTAGCGGCCCATCAGCGAGTGTTCGCTCGAGATGCGCTCGCCCTGATAGGGGTGGTTCGGCGTCTCGTAGAGTTTGGTGTTGCTTCCGAGTGCCATCTATTCGTCCTCCGCTTCGGCTTCTTCCTGGATCGCCTCGACGTTCACGCCGATGGTCCCCTCCGAGCGACCCGTCGAACGGGTGCGCTGGCCGCGGACCTTCTGGCCGCGCTTGTGGCGCACGCCGCGGTAGGCGTTGATCATCTGGAGGCGGTTGATGTCCTGGCGGCGACTCATCTCGAGGTCGTTGCCCGTCTCGTGGGTGGTCTCGCCGTTGTAGTAGCCGTTCTGGTGGTTGGTGAGCCACTCGGGGTTGTTCTCCGCGAACCCCTCGACCTGCTCGATGATCGCGTCGATCTCCTCGTCATCGAGGCGACCGAACGTCGCCGTGCGGTCGATTTCGGCTTTCTGGGCGATGATTCGGGCCGTTCGTCGGCCGATGCCGTTCATCTCGCTGAGTGATCGTTCGACGGTCTTCGTCCCATCGAGGTCGGTCTGTCCGATGCGAACGAAGTACCGGAGCTCCTCGTCGTCCTCCGGTCCGTCCTGTGGTTCTTCTGCACTCATGTGTGGTATCGTTGCTGTCTGTGATCGGCGTCGCACACGTCCGCGAGCGCTCGCGGTGTGATCAGCGTCGTGGCGGGGATTCGAACCCCGGAGGCTGTACGCCACAGAGTTAGCAACCCTGCGCCTTGGGCCAGGCTTGGCTACCACGACACGTCGGTCTCTATCGTCGCCCTTCCGGACTCGGGACGCCGCGCCCCTGCAGTGTAGGCGGGCGAAACTACCCCGCTCGACTACTTAAGCCCACCGGATCCCGCGGGCCGTCCTACCGACGGTTCTCGGGTTCCGCTACCGGTGGTACGGGAACGACACTCGAGGACGCCCGAGACCCCGTCGTCGCCGACGCGGCGCGGGAAGCTAAACGCCCGGGGTCCCAACGCGACCGCATGACGCTCGAGATCGGGATCGTCGGCGCGGGGGTGGCCGGGGTCGGCGCGGCGTACGAGCTACGGGAGGCCGACGCCGAGGTGACGCTCCTCGAGAAGAGCCGCGGCGTCGGCGGTCGCGCCGCGACCCGCCGGAGGAACGACTGCGTCTACGATCACGGGGCGAACTACGTCACGCCCGACGAGGCACTCGAAACGTTCATGCGCGAGATCGGGAGCGGGGAGCCGGTCGAGATCGAGGAGCCGGTCTGGACGTTCGACTCGACGGGAACGATCGAGCCGGGGGAGGACCGCGATCGACCCGCGCTCACCTACGAGGACGGGATCACGCGCTTCACGAAGGACGTCCTCTCGCGGGCCGACGCGACCCTCGAGACGGAGACCAGGGTCGAGTCGATCGGTCGCCGTGCCGGCGGCTGGCGAATCGGGAGCGAGGGCCGGGAGTACGCCTTCGACGCGCTCGTGATGACGCCGCCGGCCCCGCAGACCGCCGCGCTCCTCGCCGACGCCGGCTGGGACGATCCCCTCCGTGGGGAGCTGGTCGACGCCGTCGAGGCGGTCCCCTACCGGACGATCCTCACCGCCGTCCTGCACTACCCCTTCGAGATCGACCGGCCCTACTACGCGCTCGTCAACGTCGACAAGGACCACGAGATCGGCTGGCTCTCTCGTGAGGAGTGCAAGCCCGGGCACGTTCCCGCCGGCGAGAGCCTCCTGATCGCCCAGATGGCCCCCGCCTGGTCGCTCGAGCGCTACGGGGAGCCCGAGGAGACGATGGCGGGGACGGCCGCGGAGCTGGTCGCCGACCTGCTCGACGAGCCCCGCCTCGAGACTCCGGACTGGACGGACCGTCAGGGCTGGCGCCACGCCCTGCCCGACGCGGGGATCGACGACGGCGTGCTCGCCCGGGCGGAGGAACGCTCGCTGTATCTCGCGGGCGACTGGGTCGCTGGCGAAGGTCGGGTCGCCGCCGCCTTCGAGAACGGCCGCGAGGTCGGGCGACGGCTGTGCGATTAGCTTCTCAACCGGGCCGCCAGCCCGTCGAGGTGGTCGATGCCGACGACGGCGACGACGGGTCCCGCCTCGCGCGCGTTCGCGATCGACGTCGCCATGCAGTCCTCGCGGACCGCGTCCCGCCGAGCGAGTTCCGGCGACGGGAACGCCCGTAGCACCGAGCGTGCCCGCGAGACCTGCGTTCGCTCGTGGTCGGCCTGCTCCGCGAGGGAGCCAGCGGGCGTACAGTCGTACGTCCGTGGCGAACCGACCTCGACGCGGATCCCCGTCCGTCGGGCGAGCGAGCCCGCGAGCCGGCAGGAGAGGGCGTGTCGGACCGCCCGCGTCGTTGCGGAGAGCAGCCGCGAGAGCTCCCCTCTCCGGGGGCGATCATGGGCGACGTGGCGGACGAGCGCCCGGAGAAATCGCCGGCTCGGGCCGTCGATGCCGACGACGCGCGCGTCGCTCGCGGCGATCGCCGCGCTCATCTCGCCGCCGAAGGCCGGCGTCTCGCGGGGGTCGGCGGCGTACTCCTCGAAGAGTCCGATCGCGAGCGGCGGGAGTTCGAGCGCGAGCGTCGCGTGATCGGTGGTCTCGATCACGGATCGGACGCGGGCGACGCTCGCGGGGTGGTCGTGGACGACGCCGACGAGCGTCACGCCGGGAAGCGTTCGGACGTACTGGCGGTTCGGAAGGGACGCGGGCGGCGCGTGAGTGATCGACACGGGTTCTCGTCCGACTCCAGTCCGAGCCGGTACGAGTAGTTCAGCGAACCCTCGGGTGAGCGGGGCGGGTTACCCGACGGTTCGTTCAGCGATACCGAGGACTCCTGTGGGCTTGGCGCCGGTCGTGATGACCGGAGAGGCACGTTCAGGCGTTGACGTACTCGTCGTTCATCTCCCAGCCGCCGTCGCCGTCGCGGACCATGTACTCACCGTAGAAGGGGACGCGGTTCTCGACCGTCTCGCGGTAGGTCTCGCGGATCTCCTCCTTGGTCATCTCGCCCATCGAGCGGAGGTCGTCGTTGCGGTTGAGACAGCCCTTCAGATACCCCTCGTGGGTCACCCGTACCCGGTGGCAGTTCGCGCAGAACTCGGGGTTCTCGACGGGGTCGACGATCTCGACCATCCCCTCGCCCTCGCCGTCGTCGCTCTCGATCCAGTAGCGCGCGCGGTGGTGCATCTCGCGGCGCTCAACCCGGACGGCCTGCTCCTCGAGCCAGCCGTGGACCCGCTCGATGTCGATGTTCCACTCGGGCTTGCCGGTCAGTTCGGGCATGTACTGGATGAGCTGGAGCTGGAGCCCGTCGTTCTCGGCAACGTGGTCGACCATCTCGGGGACGTAGCCCGCGGTGTGCTCGAAGACGACCATGTTGAGCTTCACCGGATCGAGACCGGCGTCGAGCGCCGCGTGGACTCCTTCGATCACCTTGTCGTAGGCGCCGCTCTTCGTGATCTCGGCGAACGCCTCGGGATCGAGGGCGTCCTGCGAGACGTTGACGCGATCGAGGCCGGCCTCGACGAGCCCCTCGGCGCGTCCGGGGAGGAACGTGCCGTTAGTGGTCAGCGAAACCTCCATGTGGTCGGGCGTCCGCCGGATGATCTCCTCGAGGTCGTCCCGGAGCATCGGCTCGCCGCCCGTGAACTTCACCTTCCCGACGCCGAACTCGGCGGCGACCTCGAGGAAGCGAACCACCTCGTCGGCGCTCATCTCGTCGTCCTGGGGGTCCATCGGGCCTCTGGTGTCGCCCAGCCCCTCGTTGTGGCAGTAGACGCAGTCGAAGTTACATCGGTCGGTCAACGAGACGCGGACCCCGGTGACCTCTCGTCCGTGGTCATCGGCAAGCGAGTTCATACCACTTCATTCGGTTCGATCGTCTTAAACTGGCGGTCGAATCGCGCCGGAACGTAATGACTCGTGGTTACATCGGACGACCGACCGGGTCCGAGAGTCGCGAGCGAGCGCCGGATCGACGCGGCGGCGGCCCGCCGTGGTCGGTGGTCGAACGAGCCGCCCGGTTCGGTCGGTGCAGAACCCTTATCGGCCGGCGCCGACCTACCCACGGGCATGGACGAAGAAACCGTTCTCGACCGGCTGCGATCGGTCGAGGACCCGGATCTGGGCGACGACGTCGTCTCGCTCGGCCTCGTCAACGACGTCTCGATCACCGACGAGCGCGTCTCGATCTCGCTCGCGCTCGGCGCGCCCTACTCGCCGAACGAGACCGCGATCGCCTCGGCGGTACGCGAGGCGCTCTCGGACCTGGATCGCGAACTCGACCTCTCGGCGGAGGTCGCCTCCGACGTCTCGCCCGACGAGCAGGTGCTGCCCGGCGTCGAGAACGTCATCGCCGTCGCGTCGGGCAAGGGCGGGGTCGGAAAGTCGACCGTCGCGGTCAACCTCGCGGCGGGGCTGTCGCAGCTCGGCGCGCGCGTCGGGCTGTTCGACGCCGACATCTACGGGCCGAACGTCCCGCGGATGGTCGACGCCGACCAGCGCCCGCAGGCCACCGAGGAGGAACGGATCATCCCTCCCGAGAAGTACGGGATGAAGCTGATGAGCATGGACTTTTTAGTAGGAAAAGACGACCCCATCATCTGGCGAGGCCCGATGGTCCACAAGGTGCTCACGCAGCTCTGGGAGGACGTCGAGTGGGGCCAGCTCGACTACATGGTGGTCGATCTCCCGCCGGGCACGGGCGACGCACAGCTCACGCTGCTCCAGAGCGTCCCCGTCACCGGAGCGGTGATCGTCACCACGCCCCAGGAGGTCGCCATCGACGACGCCCGCAAGGGACTGCGGATGTTCGGACGCCACGACACCGTCGTGCTCGGCATCGCGGAGAACATGAGCGGCTTCACCTGTCCGGACTGCGGTTCGACACACGACGTCTTCGGGAAGGGCGGCGGCGAGGCGTTCGCCGACGAGAACGAACTACCCTACCTCGGCGGGATCCCGCTCGACCCCTCGGTCCGGACGGGCGGCGACGAGGGCAGGCCGATCGTCCTCGACGAGGAGAGTCCCACCGGCGAGGCGTTCCGAACCGTCACCGCCAACGTCGCGAACAACGTCGGGGTCACGAAGCGCCAGAAACAGAGCCAGCGCCGAGGATGAACGACCGGTTCGATCCCGACCCCGAACGGGTCCGGCTGCTCAGGGAGACCGCCGACGAGATTCGAGGAGCGGGCGACGAGAGCGAGCAGCTCGCGGCGATCCTCTATCGGGTGAGCGACCTCTACGACGAGGAGGAGGAGACCTCTCCCCAGGAGATCACCATCGCCGTCCGCAACATCCTGAACGTGAAGGAACGCGGCGGACTGGAGCGATGAGACGGGCAAGACGTTTTGCGCGCGGGTTCTAGACGCCGGCATGGACGCGAACCAGCGCTCCCGCCGGAACCCGTTCGGGATGGACGAGCAGTGTACGAACTGCCCCGAACTCTGCGAGACGCGCGAGGAGATCGTACACGGCTACGGCGACGTGGCCGCGGAGTTCCTCTTCGTCGGCGAGCACCCGACGGAGGGCGCCGACGAGACCGGAATCCCCTTCTCCGGCGACGAGCGCGGGGAGGCGCTCCAGGACGTGCTCCGTGCGCTGGGCTTCGCCACGCAGGAGCCCGGCGAGGAGCCCGAGATCGAGAACGCCTACCTCACGCTGCTGACGCGGTGTCGCCACCCCGAGCGGCCGCCGATCGACCGGGAGATCGAGAACTGCGAGGCGTACCTGAGCTCGGAGGTCCGGATGATCAACCCCGAGATCATCGTCCCCGTCGGAGAGCGCGCGCTCCGTGAGGTCGCCGCCGAGTACACCACCTCCTCCCCGGAGGAGTTCGATGTCGATACCCACCACGGCGAGGAGATCCGCGGTCGGGGCTTCGAGATCGTGCCGATGGTCGACCCCGCCGAGGCGAGCGAGGAGGAGCGCGAGACGTTCCTCGAGTCGTTCTCGGAGCTGCTGGGTCGGGACTACCGACAGACGAAGGGCCGTCGCGGCCGCTAACGCCGTCGGAGGTCGAACGCGGTGCTTTTCATCGACGGCTTCGAACGGGGGGGCATGACAGCCGAGGCGCGTCGCGTCGACGACGACTGGGCGGCGATCGTCTACGACCTCGACGGCACGCTCGTCGATCTCGCCGTGGACTGGAACGAGGTCACGGCCGCCGCCGTCGCGGCGTTCGCCGATCGAGGAATCGACGCCGACGGCGGCCTCTGGGACCTGCTCGAGCGGGCGAACCGGGTCGACCTCCGCGGGCGGATCGAGGAGGTGATCTGCGAGCACGAGCGGGAGGGGGCACGCGACTCCTCGCGGCTGGCGCTCGCCGACGGGCTCGCGGGTGAGTCGCGGCCGGTCGGCGTCTGTTCTCTCAACTGCGAGGAGGCCTGCCGGATCGCCCTCGAGAAACACGGGCTCGACCCGTACGTCGACGCCGTTGTCGGGCGGCGCTCGGTGGGAAGGCACAAACCGCACCCCGAACCGCTGTTGACCACCGTCGAACGGCTCGGCGCGACCCCCGAGACCACGATGTTCGTCGGCGACACCGACCGCGACGCGATCACCGCCGAGCGCGCGGGGACGGGCTTCGTCTACGTTCGCGACCTGATCGACTAGACGCGCCGACGCGCGTAGAGGTACGTCGAGAGCGCGACCAGCACCCAGACGACCGCGCCGACGCGGATCGCGAACTCGACCCGGGCGTTCCACGTCGGCAGTGTCGTGCCCGTCGAGAGCACGGCGACGAGGGGCGCGCCGACGACGATCGTGACGACGAAGGTAACCTGCATGATCCAGCCGTAGTCGATCCCCTCGGGATCGTGGCGCTCGACGGGGTTCGGCACGGGCGCGAGTGGGCGTGCACGGGTCGTAAGCCTGTCGTCCCTCCCCGCCGGGACCGACACCGTTTATCCCGCAGGCCGGCAATCACCGCCATGACCACGGTCGCCGACGTCCGCACCGCCGAGGAGCCGATCACGATGCTCACCGCCTACGACGCGCCCACCGCCGAACTCGTCGAGCGGGCGGGCATCGACGTGATCCTCGTCGGCGACAGTATGGGCAACGCCGTCCTCGGCCACGACTCGACGCTTCCGGTCACGCTCGAGGAGGTACAGAGCCGCACGGCCGCCGTCTCGCGCGCAACCGACGAGACGCTGGTCGTCGCGGACATGCCGTTTCTCTCCTTCGGTGTGAGCGATGCCGAGGGCATCGAGAACGCCGGACGTTTGGTGAAGGAGGCGGGCGCCGACGCCGTCAAGCTCGAGAGCGGACCCCACACCGTCGAGCTGACCGGGCGGCTCGTCGACCTCGGCATCCCCGTGATGGCACACCTCGGACTCACCCCCCAGCACGTCAACCAGCTGGGCGGCTACGGCCAGCAGGCCACCACCGAGGAGGCCGCCCGGGAGCTGCTCGAGCTTGCACATGCCCACGAGGAGGCCGGCGCGTTCTCGCTCGTGCTCGAACACATCCCCGCGAACCTCGCAGCCGGCGTGAGCGAGGCGCTCTCGATTCCCACGATCGGGATCGGCGCGGGCCCCGACTGTGACGGCCAGGTGCTCGTGATCACGGACGTGATCGGACTGGGCGAGTGGTCGCCCCCGTTCTCGAAGCAGTTCGCGGACGTCCGCTCTGAGATCGAACGCGCCGTCCGCGAGTACCGGAAGGCCGTCGAGAGCGGCGAGTTCCCCGCCGAGGAACACGCCGAGGTCGTCGAGGGACTCGACGACGTCTACTGAGCGGCGCCGAGCCCGTCGAGAAACGCCGAGACGGCCTCGTTGAACGCCCCGGGCCGTTCGAGCATCGCCAGATGCGCGGCGTCCTCGACGGTCGCAAGCCCGCAGTCGGGGAGCTCCTCGTGCAGGTACTCGTGGTAGCGAGGGGGCGTGAGTCGATCGTGTTCGCCGACGACCGCCAGAGCGGGGACGCTCACCCCGTCGAGCTCGTCGCGGACGTCGAACGCGTGGCAGGTCCGGAAGTCGCGCTCGACCACCGCGCGCCCGCAGTCGTACACCGCCTCCCGGGAGAGTTCGACGAGCCGGTCGTCGGCGTCGTAGAACAGGTGGCCGGGTTCGTGGAGGAACTCGACCGCGCGGTCGAAGTCCTCGGCGAGCCACGCGAGCAGGTCGTCGAGCACCGCGAGCCTCGCACCCGTGCCGGCGAGCACCAGTCCGTCGGGCTCGAACTCCCGGTAGAGCGCGATGTGGAGCGCGACGGCGCCGCCGAGCGAACTGCCCACGAGGACTCGCGCGCCGGTCTCCTCGGCGACCGCGATCACGTCGTCGGCGTACGCAGAGAGCGCACCGAAGCCCGCCTCGGCGTCGACGTCCTCGCTCACGCCGTGGCCGCTGAGGTCCACCGCGACGACGGGTCGTTCGTCGGCGAGCCGAGCCTGCGACTTCCAGACCGCGTGGCTCCCGCCGCTGCCGTGTACGCAGAGCAGCGGTTCGCCGTCGCCGCCGCGGTCGTGGCGCTCGTAGGCCGTCTCCCGACCCTGGTGTGAGACCGTTCGCATCGATACCGATTGGCGCGCACATGGTATAAACCTCTGTACCGGAACTGCAACACTACCGCTACTCCCGAACCGTTACCCTGGGCCCTCCTAACTAGAGAAAGACTTAAATACTAAAACGACTAACCTGGAGTTAGTGAAACCATGAACCCACAACACATCGCGGACGGACGCGACGTCTTCGCCCGTCGGTACGAGTACGACGACGAGACGGTGATCGCCGTCGATCTCGGTATCACGGGAGGCGAGGCGAGCGTCGACGTCGCCGACGGAACGGCGATCGTCGTCATCGAGACTCCGGAAGGCGAACGTCAGGAGGAGTTCGACCTCCCTACTGAGGAAGCACGAGCGTTTATCAGAAACGGCGTCCTCACCATCGAGGTGAGTCCATGAGCACGAAACTCACCGTCAAACCACTGAAGCAGAAGGACGCAGGCCGCGGGTTGGCCGCGGTCGATCGCGTCTCCATGGAGGAGCTAGAGCTCGAGAACGGTGATTACATCCTCATCGAGGGAAAGGACGGCGACCGCGCGGTCGCGCGAGTCTGGCCGGGCTACCCGGAGGACGACGGCCGCGGCGTGATCCGTATCGACGGTCGGCTGCGACAGGAGTCGAACGTCGGGATCGACGACCGCGTGAGCGTCGAGAAGGCCGAGGTCAAGCCCGCGACGAAGATCACGATCGCCACGCCCCAGAACCTCCGAATCCAGGGCAACATCGGTCCTCTGGTTCGCGATCGCCTCAGCGGACAGGCGATCACGCAGGGCCAGACCGTTCGCGTCGGCTTCGGGATCGGCCCGATGTCCGGCGGCGGCCGGGAGATTCCCCTGAAGATCGCCGACACCTCGCCCTCCGGCACGGTGGTCGTCACGGACGGGACGGAGATCTCCATCAGCGAGAAGCCCGCCGAACAGATCCGTGGGGAGACGGGCGACGCCCAGGGAACGCCGAGCGTCACCTACGAGGACATCGGCGGCCTGGACCGCGAGCTCGAGCAAGTTCGGGAGATGATCGAGCTGCCGATGCGCCACCCCGAGCTGTTCCAGCAGCTCGGCATCGAGCCGCCCAAAGGAGTTCTGCTCCACGGTCCGCCCGGAACGGGTAAGACGCTGATGGCCAAGGCCGTCGCCAGCGAGGTCGACGCGAGCTTCCATACGATCAGCGGACCGGAGATCATGTCGAAGTACTACGGCGAGAGCGAGGAGCAGCTCCGCGAGATCTTCGACGAGGCCGAGGAGAACGCGCCCGCGATCGTCTTCATCGACGAGATCGACTCGATCGCGCCCAAACGCGGCGAGACCAGCGGCGACGTCGAGCGTCGGGTGGTCGCCCAGCTGCTCAGCCTGATGGACGGCCTCGAGGAGCGCGGCCAGGTGATCGTCATCGGGGCGACCAACCGCGTCGATGCGATCGACCCCGCGCTCCGACGGGGCGGCCGGTTCGATCGGGAGATCGAGATCGGCGTCCCCGACAAGGAGGGACGTCGCGAGATCCTGCAGGTCCACACCCGCGGAATGCCGCTGGCCGAGGGGATCGACCTCGAACAGTACGCCGAGAGCACTCACGGCTTCGTCGGCGCCGACATCGCGACGCTCACGCGCGAGGCCGCGATGAACGCGCTGCGGCGGATCCGCCCCGAACTCGACCTCGAGGCCGAGGAGATCGACGCCGACGTGCTTGAGGCACTCCAGGTCACGGAGGACGACTTCAAGCAGGCACGAAAGGGGATCGAACCCTCCGCACTGCGCGAGGTGTTCGTCGAGGTGCCCGACGTCTCCTGGGACCGGGTCGGCGGCTTAGCCGATACCAAGGAGCGCCTGCGTGAGACGATCCAGTGGCCGCTCGACTACCCCGAGGTGTTCGAGGCGATGGACCTCGAGGCGGCGAAGGGCGTGTTGCTCTACGGCCCGCCGGGCACGGGTAAGACCCTGCTCGCGAAGGCCGTCGCCAACGAGGCCGAGTCGAACTTCATCTCGATCAAGGGCCCCGAACTGCTCAACAAGTTCGTTGGCGAGTCGGAGAAGGGAGTCCGCGAGGTGTTCAGCAAGGCTCGCGAGAACGCCCCGACGGTGATCTTCTTCGACGAGATCGACTCGATCGCCGGCGAGCGCGGCCAGCGCTCGGGCGACTCGGGCGTCGGTGAGCGCATGGTCTCCCAGCTGTTGACCGAGCTCGACGGGCTCGAGGAGCTCGAGGACGTCGTCGTGATCGCGACGACCAACCGGCCGGACCTGATCGACTCCGCGCTCCTGCGTCCGGGTCGCCTCGACCGGCACGTCCACGTGCCGGTCCCCGACGAGGACGCCCGCCGGGCGATCTTCGAGGTCCACACCCAGAACAAGCCGATCGCGGACGACGTGGACCTCGACTGGCTCGCAGCCGAAACGGAAGGCTACGTCGGCGCCGACATCGAGGCGGTCTGTCGCGAGGCCTCGATGTCCGCGACCCGCGAGTTCATCCACAGCGTCGGTCCCGAGGACGCGATCGACAGCGTCGGAAACGTTCGGGTCAGCCGCGAACACTTCGAACAGGCGCTCGACGAGGTGAAGCCGAGCGTCACCCCCGAGGTCAGAGAGCAGTACGACGAGATCGAGGAGCGCTTCGATCAGGCCGAGCCCGACGCCCGCGACCAGGAAGTCAGCCGGACCTTCCAGTAGAGCCACGGGCGGTCGCGCTACGGCTCCTCGATCGTTGACGCATCGGCCTTTCACGGACACCCCGGCCTCTCATCTCTTCTCGCGATCGACGACGCGTAGCTCTAGCTCCGTCATCGGGAACAGGGTGATCCCGACCGCGAGATCGAGCGAGTCGTCGCCGACCAACTGCAGTTCGTACTCCCGGGCGATCGTCGCCAGGATGAGCTGGGCTTCGATCATCGCGAACCCCGCACCAATACACCGGCGCGGGCCGCCGCCGAACGGGAAGTAGGCGAACTCCGGAAGCCGTTCCTCGAACCCCTCGCTCCACCGCTCGGGTCTGAAGGCGTACGGATCGTCGTAGAAGCGTTCATCGTGGTGAATCACCCACTGGGAGGCGATGACGAGCGCCCCTTCGGGAAGCGAGTAGCCGCCGAGGTCGATCTCGGAGGTCGTCTCGCGCGGAATGGCGGGAACCGGCGGGTAGAGGCGCATCGCCTCCTTGACGACCCGTTCGGTGTACTCGAGATCCGGCAGGTCGGCCATCGTCGGCACTCGGCCGTCGAGGACGTCGTCGAGCTCCGCTCGCAGCCGCTCGCCGACCGCGGGATGGCGAGCGAGCAGGTACCAGACGTAGGTGAGCGCGAGTGCCGTGGTCTCGTGACCGGCGAAGAGCAGCGTCATCATCTCGTCGCGGAGCTGTTTCTCGTCCATTCCCACCCCCAGCAGCATCGAGAGCAGGTCGTCGCGGTCCCTTTCGTCCTTCTGACGGCGTTCGATTAGCTCGTAGACGATCGAGTCGAACTCATCGATCGCCTCGTGATACCGCTGCCACATGGGGATCGGCACCGACTTGGGAACGACGTTGGCGATCGGCTGCATCGCCGGCCGGCCGGGCACTTGTAGCCGGCGGGCCATCTCGCGAATCCCCCGCTTTTCGTAGTCGATCTCGCCGCCAAACATCGACTCAACGAGGATCCGCAGGGTGAGGTCCTTCATCTCGCCCTCGATGTCGTACATCGCGCCGTGGTCCCACCGCTCGATCGTTCGCTCCGCGTGGGCGGTCATCGACTCCGCGTAGGTCGCGATCCGATCGCGATAGAAGGCGGGCTGGGTCGCGCCGCGCTGGCGCCGCCAAAGCTCACCCTCGCTTAGGACGAGCCCCTGTCCGAGCAGTTCACCCAACTGCGCTTTGGTGTGCGACGGCTTCGCGAACCGCTCGCGGTCGGAGACGAGCATCCGCTCGACGAGCGTCGGCTCGCTCACTAGGTAGTGCTCGCCGATTCCGAGGAGGTCGAGCGAGGCGACGTCCCCGTGGGTTGCGGCGTCCTCGTAGAACTTCTCCTGTCCGCGAACGAACTGCAGGGTGTTTCCGAGAAGGGGCAGACCGTTGGGTCCGGGCGGACGGCTCGCTACCATGTCGGCGGTTGGGCGGCTCGAAAGATAAACCTCAGTCCAGCCGTTCGGCGGCGTCGCGTTGGAGGAGCGCTCCGGCGTTCGCCTCCGGGAGCGTCACGACGTCCTCGCTCGCAAGGTCGTACTCGCGGTCGTCGACGCCGACGATCTCCCCGACGTCGCGGGTGATCCGGAGGGTGACCCGCTCGACCTCGTCCTGGACGGTCTCCTCGCTCGCCTCGGCCGACGGCGGACTCTCGGCGTCGACCTCTGGGTCCGGCTCGGCGTTCGGCTCCGAATCTGCGTCGTGGGCCCGTCGTTCGGGCTCCGCCGGAGGTTCCTCCGACGTGGGTTCGCTCGGACCCTCTCCCATGAGGTCGGCGGCGCTGATCCGCGACTCGTCCGTCCCCGCCTTCGACCCGTCGTTCGTCCCCGGTTCGGCCGGCGCCATCGCGGGTGACGATGGCTCGGCGGACTCCGTAGTCTCCTGGTGCCCGTCGATCTGATCGGGCTCGGCGTCCGTCTCCGTCGACTTCGGTACCTGCTCGCCGGCGAGCACGTCGAGGACGTGCGCGCGGTTCTCCTTGATCCGCGAGACGAGGTCAGTAAAGAGGTTACGTTCCTCGCGGGTGAGCCCGTCCTCGTCGGCGGGCATGTCGGCGGCGGCGAAGCTCGCGAGCTTCACGAGCTTCCCCACCCGCCGCTCGTAGATCGACTCGACGACCTGCTCGGTGGCGTCGATCTCGCCGGTCAGCTGCTGGACTTCGGGGTCGCCGAAGGGATCGTCGGCCTCCTCCGCGGCCTGCTTGCGCCGTTCCTTCAGATCGGCGATGTGATCCGCGACGTCCGCGTAGAACGACTCCTCGAGACCCTGAAGGCTGTCCTTGCTCCGTTCCGTGTCCCGGACCGCCTGGAGTTCGTCGAGATCCACCTACCGACGCACCTCCTCGACGAACTCTCGATGCATACCCTGTTCCGACATCGTCGATCCTCTTAACTGTTTCACTCCCGACCCTTCTCCGCCCAGCCGCGCGCCATCAGGAACACACCGACGTACTCGGGGACGGCGTGCGTCCCCGCCTCGAGCGTCCGCGAGAGCTCTCCGAGTTCGACGCGGCGCTCCTCGGGGAGGTCGACCGTGATCTCGTGGTTCCGAAACGTCGCGGGGATCGCGTCCTCGAGGGGGTCGAACGCCTCGAGGTCCGCGCGGTCGAGGCGCATCACCGCGAGACCGCTGCCGCCGTGGAGGCTACCCGGCAGTCGGATCAGTCGGTTCGTGTCCGTGGTAACCGGTTCGTCGATCGGGGCGTTGTCCCGGGCGACGCTCTCGGCGACGAGCGTGCGAGCGAGACCGAAAAAGGCCGAGTGGACGTCGACGTTGCCCGCCTCGATCCCCTCGCGGTTCTCCTCGATCGCCCGGAGGGCGGCGCGGGCCTTCCCCTCGCCGATCCCCTCGAACTCCCGGAGACGAGAGAGCGCCGCCTCCTCCTCCATGTTCTCGAGCTCCTCGACCAGATCGAGGACGTGGCGGTGGGCGCGGCGTGACCAGCCCCCGCGCGTGTCGAGGGTGCGCTTCTCGGCGGGCGTGCGCCGGCCGAGTCCGGCGACGGTCTCGCGGCGGATCAGCGCCTCGAAGTCGAGGCCGATCCCGCGGACGTAGTCGACGATCTCGCGCCGCCCCTCGCTCTCGAGCTTCTGGACGCCGAGATCGCGAACGTGGACGTGATAGCCCCGCCCCCCCGAGAAGACGATCGTCAGGTCGGAGAAACCGAAGTCGTCGTCGAGAAAGGAGAGCAGCCGGAACAGCGCGTCCTTACAGGCTTCGAGCATCTCCCGATAGGTGTCCTCGCCGGGCACCACGCCGGGGAGGTGGTCGGCGTCGAGGTCGAAGATCAAGTCCGAGCCGCGCCAGCCCTTCTCCTTCATCGAGTTCGCGCTCGGATCGTCGTACCGGCCGGCGGAGAAGTAAACGTGTCGGGGGCGCTCGCGCTCGAGGAAGTCGTCGATCTCGCCGAGATCCAGCAGGGAGCGATGTCTGACCATCGTCGTCCCCGGGCTCGCGGTCCAGGGGATGTAGCCCCACTCGCGCTCGTCGGCGGCCGGCGGCAGGGAGACGTCGCTCCGGCGGTAGTGATCGCGAAACCGCCCCCGCAGGTACGCGCGCGTTCGATCCTCCATTCGTCACCCCCCTTCGCGCACCGTCGATATAGGGGTGGCGATGCGGACGCTCAGCGGTGGAGGAACTCCGAGAGGCGTTCGCCGATCCCCTCCCGGTCGCCGCGTTTGAGATAGAAGGAATCGCCGGCGTCCTCGTAGTAGCTGTCGATGCGTCGATCGATATCGAAGCCGAGGTGTTCGTAGAACGCCAGGGCGTCCTCGTTGGTCGTACGGGCGTGACACGTCACGGTGTCGTGTTCGTCCGCGACGGCCTCGACGAGGCGCTCGCCGAACCCCTGACCGCGGTACTCGGAGCCGACGGCGAGAAAGAGGATGTAACCGTCGCGTCTGACGGCCGCGAAGCCGGCGAGGTCGTCCTCGACGAGCAGGACGTGGACGGTCGATCTCCGATAGGCGTCGGTGAAGAAGCCGCGGCGCTGCTTGAGGACGTCCTCGCGGATTCGAATGTCCTCCTTCAGCCGCCACGCCTCCTCGAGGTAGGCGTCGTCGCCGGGTCCGACGACCTGTAGATCGACGTTGACACTCACTGCCACTAGTAGGGGGCACGTCGTAATAATACCACCGCCCGTTCGTCGTTCGATGTACTCAGAGTTTCGACCCGTACACCGACGCCACCGTGTCCGCGACGGCCGCCCAGTGGTTCGTGCGGACGTCGCTGCTCCGTTCGATCTGCACGCCGTTCGATCCACCCACCGTCTAACCCCATATAAGCTCATCAAGCGGGAGCCCGATAGCTAAGGTGTGCGGCGAGCGAACCGCCGATCGACGGCCACGGAATCGGGGACGATCGAACCGACACGCCTATTCCCGTACCCGATGGACTGCGGGACGAGCGATGGGCGCCGATTTCGAGCTCCGCGATCACACGGCGGACGTGGCCGTCGAGGCCCGCGGCCCGACCCTCGAGGCCGTCTTCTCGGCCGCCGCCGACGGACTGGCGGCCGCCCAGTGTGACGCGATCCCCGACTCCGGCGAACGGTTCTCGATCGACGTCGACGCCGAGAGCCGCGAGGCGCTGTTGTTCGACTACCTCGACGAACTGATCTACGAGCGCGACGTCCGGAGCGTCCTCCCGGTCGAGAACCGCGTCGAGGCCATCGAGGGGGGTTCGGACGGGGCGGGGTGGACGCTCTCGGGGAGCGTTCGCGGGGTCCCCCTCGACCGGGTCGAGGCCCGCGAGGTGAAGGCGGTCACCTACTCCGAGATGCGCATCGAGGAGCGCGAGGACGAGTGGTACGCCTACGTCGTCCTCGACGTCTAATCCAGGATCCGCGAGATGACCGGCGTCGCAGTGATCCCGTGGACGACGATCGAGACGAGGACGACCGCTCCCGCGAGCGCCCAGATCAGGTCGGCGTCGGCGAACGCCGCCTCGTTCAGGCCGTAGGCGAGGTAGTAGAACGTGCCGATCCCGCGGATGCCGAAGAAGGAGATCACGCCCCGCTCGGTCCACGAGCGATCGAACCCGAGCAGGCCGATGATCCCGGCGAGCGGCCGGACGATGAAGACGATTCCGATCACGGCGCCGATCGCCTCAACGGTGAGCGGTTCGAGCAGCCCGCCGACGATCGCCCCGCCGAACAGCACCATGATCACGGCCATCACCGTCTGTTCCGCGAGTTCGGCCATCTGGTGGAGCGCCTCGTTGTAGTCGTGGGTGCGCTCGTAGTGGCGGATCGCCGTCGCGGCGACGAAGACCGCGATGAAGCCGTAGCCGCCCGCGAGCTCGGTCAATCCGTAGATGGCGAGCGTTCCCGCGATCGCCTCGATCCCCTGGACCGACTGTGCGATCGGCGTGTCGGGGATCGCGGCGAAGATCACCTTCGCGAGGAGCCAGCCGACGACGGCGCCGATGGCGACGCCCGCCACGATCCGATAGACGACGTCGATCAGCAGCCACTCCCCCAGCCAGTTCTCGGGTGCCAACCCGACCAGCGCCAGCGCGATCGCGAGGTAGGTGAAGGGAAACGCGAGCCCGTCGTTCAGTCCCGCCTCGGAGGAGAGCGCGAATCGGACCTCGTCCTCGCCGCCCTCCATCTCCTCGTGGGGCTCCGACTCGTTGCCGGCGCCGGGCTCCTCGACCTGGACCTCGCTCGCGAGCACGGGGTCGGTCGGCGCGATCACTGCGCCCAGCAGCACCGCAGCCGGGACGAGGAGTCCGACGAGCCCCCAGCCCAGCAGCGCGGCCCCCGCGATCGAGAGCGGCATGGTGATCGCGAGCAATCGCCACGTCGACGCCCAGGCACGAAGCCCGGGGAATCGATCCAACTTCAGCCCGACGGACATCAGTGCGATGATCACCCCGAGTTCGGCCAGCCGCTCGGTCGTCTCGCCCTGTTCGAGCGGATCCGGCGCGGGAAAGGTGAACGGCATCGAGAAGAGCAGGAACCCGAAACCGACGAAGAAGATCGGCATCGAGATCGGTTTGTCCCCGACCAGACGTGGGAGAATGGCGACACCTAGAAGAACGAGACCGATGGCGACCAGACCGACGTCGTAGAGTTCGAGAGCCACGGCGTCGATTGTTCTCCCTGGATCAAAAGGGCTCGACCGGCGTGTGCAAGACCAACCGACTTGACGTCCGAACCCGGAGCGGTCGATACGAATGGATGGGTCCGTGACGCGCAGGCGACTGCTACGGCGCGGCGGCGTCGGTCTCGCCGGAGCGGTGGCGCTGGCCGGCTGTACCGAGGAGATCGGTGAGGAGCTTCCCCCCTCCGACGAGGAGCCTCTCTCGGAGCGCGTCCCGGAGCTCCCCGTGACCGAGCGGACCGACGTCCTGGAGGAGGGAATCCTCGCGTTCGAGGGGGTCGACGTGCCCGACCCGGAGGCGTTCGAGGAGGAACTCGAGGAGCACGGCCTCGTGATCGAATCCGTCGAGGAGGAACTCGAGGTGCTGACCGTCGAGTACGTAGAGCAGGGCCGGCGCGACGCGGGCGTCCTCGACAACCTGGGTCCGATAGCGGGCGCGTACGCGTCGCTTCTCGAGGCGGGTTTCGAGGGCGAGGCCGCCGAGATCACGGTCCTCGATCCCGACTCGACGACGTTCGGCGCCGCCGAGATCGAGACCCCTATCGCCGAGGGATACAACCGCGACGACCTCACCGCGAGGGAATACGGCGAACTCGTCGCGGGGACGATCGAGACCCGGCGGCTCTCGCCGGACGTCGAGCCGCAACCGAACGAGTAGCCGGTGGACGCCTCGCTTTCGTAGCAGTCAGGGCTGTCCGGGGCGGACCGAAGTGACGATGAGCGATCGACACCGCCAGCCACGGCGACCGAAATCGCTCACCGTCGGGAAGCGACGTCGAACCGTCTCCGCAACGTCACGTCTCGGCTATAGAAACGACCACGGTTGAGCTCTACGACGCTGGTCTCGCGGTCCTCGGCCTCGTCGTGTTCGGCGCGGCCGTGCTACCGCGGCTACTCGCGGGCCGTGCGATCTCGTTTCCGATCCTCTACGTCGGCTTCGGGATGACCGTCTTCTCGGTTCCCAACGGCCTGCCGGTCGTCGACCCGCTCGAGTACGGAGTCCTCGTCGAACGGCTGACCGAACTCGGGGTGGTCGTCGCGTTGATGGGCGCCGGGTTGAAGCTCGACCGTCCGCCGAGCCTCTCGGGGTGGACGTCGACGTGGCGGCTGCTCGCGATCTCGATGCCGTTCACGATCGCCGCCGCGGCGCTGCTGGGCTGGTGGGCGATCGGGCTGGTGCCGGCCGCCGCCATGCTCCTCGGGGCGGTGGTCGCGCCGACCGACCCGGTGCTCGCCAGACCAGATCGAACGGCTGTTCATGACGGTACTGTTGGTACTGTTCGGCGGGGCGATCGTCGGCGGACTGCTCGCGCCGCTCACCGTTGAGGCGATCGTCGTCGCGCTCGTGCTCGTCTTCGTCGTCCGGCCGCTCGCCGGGATCGTCGGCCTGCTCGGCTTCGGGCTAGACTGGTACGAGCGAGGGACGGTCGCCTTCTTCGGCATTCGCGGGATCGGCTCGTTCTACTACCTCGCCTACGGGCTGAACCAGGCGACGTTTCCGGGCGCGGACGTCGTCTGGGCGACCGTCGGCTTCACCGTCGTCCTCTCGGTCGTCGTCCACGGCGTCACGGCGTCGCCAGTGATGAACACGCTCGAACGCTGGCGGACGTCGACGCCGACGGCCGCCGACTGAGCCGCCCGTCGAAACGTATTCCCTCCCGCGTCGACGACCATCGAACATGACCACCTACGACGCCGGCGAAGTCACCCTCGAGAAGGTCCGCGAGTTCGTCTGGGAAATCCCACAGGAGGGGGGAATGCAGGCGCCGGCTCGCGTGCTCGCGAGCGAGGCGCTGCTCGACGAGATCAGCGACGACAAGACCATCCAGCAGTTGAAGAACACCGCCCACCTGCCGGGCGTGACGGACCACGCCCTCTGTATGCCCGACGGCCACCAGGGCTACGGCTTTCCCGTCGGCGGCGTCGCCGCCCTCGACACCGAGGAGGGCTGTATCTCGCCCGGCGGCGTCGGCTACGACATCAACTGCGGCGTCAGGATGATGCGGACGAACCTCACGTACGACGATCTCAACGGTCGCGAGGAGGAGCTCGTTGACGCACTGTTCTCGAACATCCCCTCGGGACTGGGCGGCGGCGGCGTCGTCGAGGCCGGCATCGACACAATCGAGGCGATCCTCGACCGAGGGATGGAGTGGGCTCTCGAGGAGGGTTACGCCGTCCCCGAGGATCTGGCCCACTGCGAGGATGAGGGCGTCCGCCGCGACGGCGACCTCTCGGCGGTGAGTCAGAAGGCGAAGGATCGGGGAAAGAACCAGATCGGGTCGTTGGGATCGGGTAACCACTTCCTCGAGGTCCAGCGGGTCACCGACGTCTTCCGTGAGGACGTCGCCGACGCCTACGGACTGGAGGAGGACCGGATCGTCGTGCTCATCCACACGGGCTCGCGGGGGCTCGGCCACCAGGTCTGTACCGACTACCTCCGGCGGATCGAGCAGGAGCACGGCGACCTGCTGGCGGAGCTCCCCGATCGGGAGCTCGCGGCGGCGCCCGCCGGGTCCGAACTGGCCGAGGAGTACTACGGCGCGATGTGTGCGGCGATCAACTTCGCGTGGACCAACCGCCAGCTGGTGATGCATCGAACACGGGAGGTGTTCGAGCGGACGTTCGGACGCGACTGGGAGGAGATGGAGATGGAGCTGCTCTACGACGTCGCGCACAACATCGCGAAGAAGGAGGTTCACGACGTAGAAGGGGAGGAGCGCGAGCTCTACGTCCACCGGAAGGGTGCCACGAGGGCGTTCCCCGCGGGTCGCGAGGAGGTCCCCGAGACCTATCGCGACGTGGGTCAGCCGGTCATCATCCCCGGGAGCATGGGCGCGGGCAGCTACGTGCTCCGGGGCGGCGAGCGCTCGCTCGAGGAGACGTTCGGCTCGACCGCCCACGGCGCGGGCCGGGTGATGAGCCGGACGCAGGCGAAGAACGAGTTCTGGGGTGGTGACGTTCAGGACGACCTGCGCGACCAGCAGCACATCTACGTGAAGGCCCAGAGCGGTGCGACGGTCGCCGAGGAGGCACCGGGCGTCTACAAGGACGTCGACGAGGTAGTGCGGGTGAGCGACGCGCTCGGCATCGGCGATAAGGTCGCGCGCACGTTCCCCGTCTGTAACATCAAGGGGTAGTTCGGCTCGATTTCCCCGGCGCGAGGGTCACTTCACGCGGTACGGACTTCCGCCGTCCTCGTCCTCGGGGTAGCGCTTTCTCGCGCTGAGCGTGATCGAGGCCTCCGGCGAGTCGTCGTCCTCCCACGGACTCTCGTAGACGGTCAGCTCGGCGTCGGTGACGTCCCAGCCGGCGGATTCGAGCAGCGATACGAGTTCGCGTTGGTCGTCGAGCATCTCGTCGTCCATCGGCCGTCCGTTGACCGGCGAGCCGTTTGGTCGTTCCCCCTTCTCGGCTACCGTCCCGGGCCGCTCGGTCCCCTCGGTCCCCGCGGCCCCCGCGGGCCGATCCCTGTGCCGATCTCGACGTACTCCTGGGGGGCGTCGGGATCGACCTCCTCGCCGGCCTCGAACCGGACGAAGTTGAGGTAGAACGGTTCGCCGCAGCCGACGTCCGTTCGTGACGGTTCGTCCTCCTCTGAGGGCGGACGGCGGAACGAGACGGACGCCCCCTCCCCACAGACGAACCGAACGCCGTCGACGCTCTCGTAGTCCTCGTCGGGCGCCGCGTACTGCCAGCCCTCGAGGGGATAGGGCGTGACCGACTTATCGGCGAGGTAGGCGTCTCGCTCGAGCTCGGCGATCGTGCCACAGCGGGGACAGTGATAGGTGACGGCGACCATGCACCTCGGTAGGCGTCACCGAGCCTTACCGTTGACGACGACCCCGGAAGCTCTTTGCCGCGAGGATCCGACCGTCAGGTATGATCGACGAGACGGTCGCGGAGATCGAGGAAATGCAGACCCACAGCTCCTCGATCGTCGCCGTCAAGTCCGCCCGTGCGATGAGGGAACTGGTGAATCGCGAGTACGCGACGGTCGAGGAGTTCACCCGTGACGTCGAGCGAAACAGCTCCGTCCTCCGAAGGGCCAACGCCTCCCACGCCTCGCTGTTCAACGTCCAACGGGACATCGTCCGGTCGGTCACCGAGGCGGATCCAGAGGACGTCGAAACCGCGAAATCACTGCTGCTCGACGCGATCGACCGCGTCGTCGACCGCGTCGAGACGGGAAAACAGCAGGCCGCCGAACACGCCGCGGCCAACCTCGACGACGGGACGACGCTGCTGACTCACGACTACTCCTCGACGGTGCTCTCGGCGATCGAACACGCCGCCGGGTCGGGAGCCGAGATCTCGGTGTACGTCACCGAGGCCCGACCTCGACTTGCCGGACGGAAGACCGCGCGTGCGCTCGCGGAGATCGACGGCGTCGAGACGACGCTGATCGTCGACAGCGCTGCCGGCCACTACCTCTCGGAGTGCGATAGCGTCCTGATCGGCATGGACTGTCTCGTCGGCGAGACCCTCTACAACCGCGTCGGAACGTACCCGATCGCGGCGACCGCGGCCGACCTGGACGTTCCGATGCGCGTGACGGGATCGGGCGCGAAGATCATCGACGAGGGGTTCGTCTTCGAGAACGACTACCGCTCGCCGAGCGAGGTGATGCTCGAACCCGCCGATGGATTCGACCTGAAAAACCCGAGATACGACGCGACGCCAGTTCGGCTGCTCGACGCCATCATCACCGACGACGGCGGCCTGTCGTTCTGAGACCGGACGATCGGAGTCGGTACCGTCCGCGACCTCGCTCTCGCGTGCGTGATCGGCGTCATCCCGTGGTCGGTCCCCTCAGGGACGGCGGGCGTCTGCTCTCCATGGTGCCGTTCGCGCCGAGCTGGCGCTCTCCATGTGGGGTGAGCCGGGGCGGTGGATGCGTCTACGGCTAGAGGCTGCCAGGGGAAGGACTAACCGCTCGCCGTCCACAGGCTCGGTCATGGCCGATTGGTCCCACGAGGAGACGATCGTCAACGGGGTGCGGCTGCACTACGTCGAGGCCGGCGAGGGACCGCTCGTCGTCCTGCTGCACGGCTTTCCCGAACACTGGTACGCCTGGCGCAAGCAGATCCCCGCGCTCGTCGACGCCGGCTACCGCGTCGTCGTTCCCGACATGCGGGGATACAACACGTCGGAGAAACCCCACGGCGTCGAGGCCTACCGGATGAGAGAACTCGTCGGGGACGTCGTGGGGCTGATCGAGACCTGCGACGAGGAGCGCGCCTCGGTCGTCGGTCACGACTGGGGCGGGGCGATCGCGTGGGAGGTCGCCGCGCGCCACCCCGGCAGCGTCGATCGGCTCTGCGTTCTGAACGCCCCGCATCCGGCCGCTTACCGCCGGGAGCTCCTCTCGCGTCAGTCGGACCAGGCGAGACGATCGTGGTACGCCCTGTTCTTCCAGCTACCCTGGGTTCCGGAGGCGCTCTTCCGGGCGTTCGACGACCGCGCCGTCGAGGGGCTCCTGCGCGAGGACCCCGAGAACCCCGAGGCGTTCGACGAGGAGGCGATCGACCGGTACAAGCGTGCGTGTACACGCCCGGGGGCGATGACCTCGATGATCAACTACTACCGGGCGGCGTTTCGCGGCCAGCTTCGATCGCTGCTCCCCGGCCGGAGCCTCCCTGACTACGCCCGCGAGGGACGGATCGACCGGCCGACGTTGCTGATCTGGGGAATGCGGGATCGGGCGCTCTCGCCACGGCTCACCGAGGGTCTCGAACGGTGGGTACCCGACCTCCGGGTCGAACGCCTCCCCGAGGCGAGCCACTGGGTGCAGGCCGACGAGCCCGACCGGGTGAACGAGCTTCTGACCGGGTTCCTCGACGACGACTGACCCGGACTACTCGACGTCGATCCACTCGCCGCGCTCGTCGCTCGTCTGGATCGCGTCGATAACGTGCTGGGCCGACAGTCCGTCCTCGAAACTCGGTTCGAACTCGCCGCCCTCCTCGACCGCCGAGAGGAACTCGTAGTTCTCGTGGACGAACGTGTGTTCCCAGCCGAGGACGTGTCCCGGCGGCCACCAGTGATCGACGTAGGGATCGTCGGCGTCGGTGACGAGGATCGTCTCGAAGCCCCGCGAGCCCTCCTCCAGATACTCGAGTTCGTTCAGCCGCTCGAGCGAGAACTTCAGGCTCCCCTTCGATCCCTCGATCTCGATGGTGTGGTCGTTCTTGTGGCCGTTCGCGAACCGCGATGCCTCGAAGCTCCCGACGGCGCCGTTCTCGAACTCGGCCTGGGCGGTGTAGGCGTCGTCGACGGTCACCTCGCGCGTCTCCTCGCCGTCCTCGACGGGCCGTTCGTCGACGAACGTCTTCAGATGGCCCGACACCGCCGAGATCTCGCCGACGAGGTAGCGCGTGAGGTCGATCGTGTGTGCACCGAGGTCGCCGAGCGCGCCCGAGCCGGCCATCTCCTCGTCCAGACGCCAGGCCCACGGCGCCTCGGGGTCGACCAGCCAGTCCTGGAGGTACCGCCCGCGGACGTGGTGGATCTCGCCGAGCTCTCCGCTCTCGATCAGGTTCCTGGCGTACCGGATCGCGGGAACGAACCGGTAGTTGAACGCACAGCCCGCCGGGACGTCGGCCTCGCGGGAGGCCTCGGTCATCTCCTCGGCCTCCGAGAGCGTGGGCGCGAGCGGCTTCTCGCAGAAGACCGGGACGCCCGCCTCGAGCGCCGCGATCGAGGGTTCGGCGTGGACGAAGTTCGGCCCGAGGTTGTAGAAGACGTCGACCTCCTCGATCGCCTCCTCCCAATCGGTGGTCGTCCGGGCGAATCCCAGTCGATCGGCGGCCTCCGAGAGCGCCTCCTCGTCGCGTCCGACGAGGATGTCTCGGTGGACCTCGGGTGCGTCGGGGAAGAACATCGGGAGTCGCGCCATCGCGTTCGCGTGGGCCTTGCCCATGAACCGGTAGCCGAGTACGCCTACGTCGAGTGCCATGCGGGGCCGTTCACCACAGATGTAGTTAGGGGTTTCCGTCCAGGCGCTCGATCGTTGCGAGAACAAGCCGCGCCCTTATCCAGTCCGACGGCCGATCGTGCGACCGCAATGAAAGCGCTTCGCTGGCACGGCGAGGGGGACGTCCGTGTCGACGACGTTCCCAAGCCCGAGATCCAGGAACCGACCGACGCGATCATCGAGGTCACGGCCACCGCCATCTGTGGCTCGGATCTACACCTCTACAACGACTTCATGCCGGGCATGGAGGAGGGTGACATCCTGGGCCACGAGCCGATGGGCGAGGTCGTCGAGGTCGGCGAGGAGGTCGAGAACCTACGGGAGGGCGACCGCGTCGTCGTCCCGTTCACGATCAGCTGTGGCGAGTGCTGGTTCTGCGAGAACGACCTGTACTCGCTGTGCGACGAGACCAATCCGAACGCCGAGATGGCCGCGGAGGCGATGGGTCACTCGCCGGCCGGCCTGTTCGGCTTCTCGCACACCCTGGGCGGGTACGACGGCGGGCAGGCCGAATATCTACGGGTACCCCACGCCGACGTCGGACCGATCAAGATCGACTCCGACCTCTCGGACGAGGAGGTTCTCTTCCTCTCGGACATCTTCCCGACGGGCTACATGGCCGCCGAGAACGCGGAGATCGAGGAGAACGACACCGTCGCGGTCTGGGGCTGCGGTCCCGTCGGCCAGTTCGCCGTCCAGAGCGCCTGGATGATGGGCGCCGACCGCGTGATCGCCATCGACCGGATTCCCGAACGCCTCGAGATGGCCGAGGGCCACGCCGACACCGAGGTGATCGACTACTCGGAGGACGACGTCTACGACTGGCTGATGGACGCCACCGACGGGCGCGGACCGGACCGGTGTATCGACGCCGTCGGCTCGGAGGCCCACCACACGTGCGTCGATAGCGTCCCCGACGAGCCGGATCGCCCGTACGTGCTCCAGGAGGCGGTCAAGTCCTGTCGCAAGGGCGGGACGCTCTCGATCCCGGGAGTCTACATCGACGGGATGGACGACATGCCGATGGGCCCGCTGATGAACAAGGCCCTGAGCGTGAACACCGGCCAGACCCACGTCCAGGCCTACCTGGACCCGCTGCTCGAGACGATCGAGAACGGCGAGATCGATCCCGCCGAGATCATTACCCATCGGGGCTCGCTCGAGGACGGACCGGAGCTGTACGAGACGTTCAACGACAAGGAGGACGACTGCGTGAAGGTCGTCTTGGAGCCGTAGGCGGCCCTATTCCGCCCAGAACGCCTCGCCGGGCGTCGTCCGGAACACTGCACGGTCGAGCACGTCGACGGCCTTCTCGAGGCCCTCGGTCGCGCTCGTCAGCGAGTCCTCGTGTTCGATGCTGAGCGCGCCGTCATAGTCGACCATTCGGAGCGTGCTCACGACGTCCTTCCAGTGCTCCTCGCCGTGACCGTACCCGATCGAACGGAAGATCCACGAGCGGTTCGGCTCGTCGGTGTAGGCCGTGGTGTCGAGGACGCCCTTCTCGCGTGCCTGAGCGTCGTAGACCTTCGTGTCCTTCGCGTGGAAGTGGTGGATCGCGTCGCGCTCGCCGAGATAGCGGATCGCGTCGGGGATGGAGATGTCCTGCCAGTAGAGGTGCGAGGGGTCGAAGTTCGCGCCGATGCGTTCGTTGGTCGCCTCGCGCAGCCTGACCATCCCGTGGGGCTCGTAGACGAGCATGTTCGGGTGCATCTCGATGGCGACGTTCACGCCGTGATCCGCGGCGTGTCCCGCGAGCTCCTCCCAGTAGGGGATCGCGACCTCCTCCCACTGGTACTCGTGGGCGTCGGCGTGCTCGGTCGGCCACGGCGCGGTGATCCAGTTTGGCGTCTCGTCCTCGGGCCCGCCGGCGGGAAGTCCCGAGAAACAGGTGACCGCGTCGACGCCGAGCTGGTCGGCCAGCTCGATCGTCTCGCGGAGTTCGCGGTCGGCCTCGCTCGCGCGCTCATCGTCGGGGTGGATCGGGTTGTTGTGCGAGGCGAGCGCGCTGATCCGCAGGTCGTACTCCTCGAGCAGGTCGTATAGCTCCCGTTGGCGGTCCTCGTCGTCGAGATACGCCTCGCGGTCGAAGTGGTCCGTGTCCCTGCCGGGGTAGCCGCCGGCGCCGAGCTCGACGGCGTCGACGCCGATCCCGTCGAGATACGAGAACGCCTCCTCGATCGATCGGTCGCCCAGCGGAACGGTGAGTACGCCGATGTCCATGGCCGGAGCCACGATGGCGATGTGAATAAATGGCGGTGGTCGTCGTCACTCCGCCGGCATGGTCCGTTCGTCGAGGCGGATCGCCTGTCCGGTCTCGCTGGAGCGGTAGATGGCGTCCATCACCCGCTGGACGACCAGTCCCTGTTCGACGGTGTTTCGGTCGGGCCGCTCGCCCGACGCGACGGCCCGCAGGAACGTCTCCTGTTCGGCGGCATGGGCGTCGCGCTCGCGGGTTTCGACCTGCGTATCGCTGAAGTGAGCCGCCCCGTCGGGACTGCTCTCGTAGAACGTCATCTCGCCGTTCGAGCGATCGAGATGCGCGCCGGCGTCGGTCCCGCGGAGGACGAACTCGTTGTTGCTCGGTCGGTTCGCCGCCCACGCAACGTCGAGCGAGATCGTCTCTCCGTTCGCACACCGGATGAACGCGTTGACCGAGTCCTCGACGTCGAAGCGCTCGTGACCGGCGTCGTCGCCCCACATCTGGAGGTAGGTGTAGTCCTCACGAGTGCCGAACTCCGAACGGGCCGTTCCGGTGACCTCGTCGATCTCGGGGAAGTCGAGCAGGTAGAGTGCGAGGTCGAGCGCGTGGACGCCGATGTCGATGAGCGCGCCGCCGCCGGCGATCTCCTTCGAGGTGAACCACGAACCACGACCGGGGATGCCTCGCCGTCGCACGTAGTTCGCGTCGATGTGGGTGAGGTTACCGAACCGGCCCCGATCGCGCTGGTCGGTCAGTACCTCGATCGGTGCGAGATACCGGTTGTGGAAGCCGACCATACAGAACCCCTCGGACTCGCGGGCGACCTCGGCGATCCGCTCGGCGCTCTCGACGGTGTGGGCGAGCGGCTTCTCGAGGAGCACGTCGAGACCCGCCTTGAGGGCGGCGACGGCGTACTCCTCGTGGAACTTGTTCGGCGTCGTGACCACGACGGCGTCGACCACGTCGTAGAGATCGGTGTGGTCGTCGTAGGTGGCGACGCCGTAGTCGCGTTCGAACCGCTCGCGTGCCTCGGGTAGGACGTCCATGCCGCCGACGATCTCGGCGCCGTGGTTGCGGAGACGATCGGCGTGATACCGTCCGATGTTTCCAAGACCGATTATTCCCACAGCGACGTCCCGAGGATCGTTCATTGGACTCACTAAGCGAAACTCCGGGGATTACCTTTTCGTTTGATGCTCGTTCGAACGGTTGAGCCCCGCGTCTCACCCCTTGTTACCGCCGGCGGCGGTATAATTATTTACGGGATAACCCGTCAGTCGGTGTCGCCCACGCCGCGTTCGGCGGCTCCTGAGTCGGCAGCCGCGGGTTCGACGATCCCGTGGCGCAGTGCCTCGTCGGTATCGGGATCGAACAGATGAATACTTGAACGGTCGAGGATTACCTGAACGTCCTCGTCGGGGCCGATATCGGTGTCGGGGTCGACGCTCATCAACAACTGATCGTCCGTGGTGACCTCCCCCTCGACGTCTAGTTGGGTATCGGTCTCGGCTTCGTCGCCGGTGACGAGATAGACGAAGATCTCGTTGCCCATCGGCTCGAGCACGTCCGTCCTGGCGTCGATCGGGTCGCTCTGGTGGCTGACGCTACCGGCTGTCCGTTCGAGGTAGACGTCCTCCGGGCGGACTCCGACGATGACGGTATCCCCGGACGAGAGTCCGCTTCCCGCGGGATCGAACTCGATCGAGAAGTTCTCCGTCTCGAGACTGTCGTCGGAGACGGTTGCCTCGACGAAGTTCATCCCCGGCGAGCCGATGAACCCCGCGACGAAGAGGTTCGCGGGCTCGTTGTAACACTCGAGCGGCGGAGCGATCTGCTGGAGCCGGCCCGCGTTGATCACCGCGATCCGCGTGGACATCGTCATCGCCTCGGCCTGGTCGTGGGTGACGTAGATGATCGTGGTGTCGAGGCGGCGATGCAGCCGTTGGAGCTCGGTGCGCATGTGCACCCGGAGCTTCGCGTCGAGGTTCGCGAGCGGCTCGTCCATCAGGAACACCTCAGGCTCCCGAACGAGCGCGCGGGCGATCGCGACGCGCTGGCGCTGGCCGCCCGACATCTCGTCGGGCATCCGGTTCAACATCCCTTCGAGCTGGACGATATCCGAAGCCTCCTCGACCCGCCGGTCGATCTCCTCCTGGTCGTACTTCCGGAGCCGGAGGCCGAAGCTGATGTTCTCGTAGACGTCCATGTGGGGGAACAGCGCGATGTTCTGGAAGACCATCGCGATCCCCCTGTCTTTGGGCGGGAGGTTCGTCACCTCTCGCTCGCCGATGTAGATCTGACCCTCGGTGGGCTTGGTCAGCCCGGCGATGGTCTCCATCGTGGTCGACTTCCCGCAGCCGGAGGGACCGACGAAGGTGACGAACTCGCCGTCCTCGATCTCCATGTTCATGTCGTCGACTGCCGTTACGTCCTCGTACCGTTTCGTTACGTGTTCGAGTGTTACTCGTGCCATTGTAGGTTACTCCTTGAGTGCTCCCGCGGTGAGCCCGCTGACGATCTTCTCCTGTGCGATGACGACCAGAATCGCGACCGGCAACACCCCGAGGATCGAGGCGGCGGCCATCAGGTTGTACATCGTCTGGTACTGCGTCTGGTAGCCGAGAAGCCCCTCGAGGATCGGCGCCCAGTTCTGGGGCTGGCCGTCGGTCATCAGAAACGAGAAGAAGAACTCGTTGTAGACGCCGATGAACGTGAGGACGCCCGCGGTCGCGACGCCCGGCGCCGACAGCGGGATGATCACCCGGAACAGCGCGCCGAGACGGGTGGTCCCCTCGACCCGGGCGGCGTCCTCGAGCCCGTCGGGGATCTGCGAGTAGAACGTGGTGAGGATGAATATCGCGAGCGGCATGAACAACGCACTCAGCGGAATGATCAGCGCTGGCGGCGTGTTGTAGAGGGTTCCGTTGCTCAGGAGCGGTGCGATGATCGGAATCCTGCTGTTGAACAGGTCGTTGAGCGGGATGAAGAAGGCCGCCGGTGGGAAGAACGAGACGATCAACACCAGCAGCATGAGCGGGGCCTTCCCGGGGAACTGCAGGCGACCGAAGACGTAGCCCGCCAGGCTCGCGATGACCAGCACGAAGACCGTCGCGACCGTCGCGATCACGAAGCTGTTGAACATGAAGCGGTGGAACGGCAGCACCTGGAACACCTCGATGAACGCGCCGGGGTTGAAGCCGTTCGGCGTGAGAATGATGTCCTGGATCTGGCCTTCGGGCGTGAGCGCGACCATCAACAGCCAGTAGAACGGGAACAGCGTCGTAACGAGCATGACGATCATGGCGGTGTAGAACAGCGCCCGATAGGTGCGTTCGGGGTTGTCGATCGAGTCCGAAACCCACCGCTCGAGCGGGCCGCGGTCCAGCTCCGGTTCCTCCTGCCGTGTCTCCGTGGTCTGGGTTTGAGTTTCGGTTTCTGCTGCCATCAGTAGAGCCCTCCTTCGTTGTCGCGGAACTTGACGATGTACACCGAGATCAACAACCCGATGATCGCCGCCGTGATGAACGCGACGGCCGCGGCCGTTCCGTAGATCCGCGTTCCGCCGAACAGTCCCTCGATCACCAGACAGGTCATCGAGGGGACGGTCGTACAGCCCGCGGTCGATTCGATCAGTCCGTAGATGCGCATCGCCTCCATCGTCCGGAACAGCATCGCGACCAACAGCGCGGGCAACACCAGCGGTAACGTGATCATCTTGAAGCGCTGCCAGGGCGACGCTCCCGACACCCTCGCGACGTCGTAGAGGCTGCGATCGACGCTCTGGAGTCCCGCGAGGATGAGCAGCGCCATGAACGCCGACGTCTTCCAGATGTCGGCGATCAGGACGATGAAGAACGAGTCCTGGCTGCTCGCGAGCGGGTTGGCGCTGAACAGGCCGAGCGACTGCATCACGCCGCTGCCGAACCCGACGGTCGGCTGGAAGAACAGGAAGAAGATCATCCCCTGGATGACGATCGGCACCGCCCACGGGATGATGATCGCGACCCGGACCCAGCGTCGGCCGCGGAAGTCCTGATCGAGGATCAGCGCCTGTCCGAACCCGATCAACGTCGTAAAGAGCACGTTGAGCAGGGCGAACGCGAGCGTCACGAACAGCGCCTGCTGGAAGAACGGCGTCCCGAGTTGGATGAACGGGAACCCGCCGACGAGTTCCATGTCGAAGAACTGTCGTGCCAGCCTGATGTCGCCCGTGAGGACGTTGAGGTAGTTCTCGAGGCCGACGAAGCCGCCAAGCGCGGCCGCCCCTTTCGTCTGGTCCGCGAGCAACGACAGTCGGAACGTCGCGACCAGCGGCCAGAACGCCACGAGCGTGAGCAGCGCGAAAGCCGGCGTCAACAGCAGGTAGGCGTAGGCCGACTCGCTCAGGTTCTCGATCCAGTTGGTCGCGGGTGTGAGGATGCTACGCTGTCTCCCGGCTCCCGAGTCCGTCTGTGTTCCGGTGTCAGTTGACATTGTTCTCCTGTTCCTCTACGGCCTGTTCGCTGTCTCTCAGCCGTTCGTGTAGATCCGCCATCGCCTGCTCCGGCGATTTCGACTGGGTGTAGGCGTTGTGCACCTCGATGTAGATGTGGGCCGACTGCTCGGTCCAGACGTCGCTCACCGGCCGCGGTACCGCACGACTCCCGACGAACTTGAGCGTGTCTGTGTACCGGCCTAGCGGCTCGGTCTCCTGGACCACGTCGGAATCGAGGAGGTCGAGGTTCATCGGGAACCACGATCCCACATCGAACAGGGTGAGCTGGACGTTCTCCGCGGAGAACGCCTCGAGGAGCTGGACGCACTCATCGAGCCGATTGGTGCCCGGGTTGATCGCGAAATGCCACCCCCCGAGGGCATGCTTCGATCCGCCGAGCCCCTCGTACTCGGACTCCTCCGGGGGGACGCCGTACGGCATCGGCATGGTGCCGATGGCCTCGCCGAAGGCTTCTTCGGTGGCGGTCGCGGCGATGGCGAACGGCCAGTTGCGGTGGGCGACGGCGTTACCGTTCTGAAACGGACCGAGAGAGGTGTCCTCGACCCACTGGACGATCGTGGTCGGCGCGATCTGCTCGTAGCCCTCGAGGGCGTGTTCGTCCTCCTCACCGTACATGAACGCTCGCATCATCCGGATCGCGTCTAACACGTGCTCTCCCTCGACGGTGACCTCGCGACCGCCGGCGTCGAAGAGGTTGTCGAGGCCGTTGAAGTACGCGCCGCCCCAGCCGGACATCGTCTCGTTGAACGTACAACACGAGAGCCCCTCGTAGGACGCAGCCTGCGTCGTGAAGCCGTACTCGAGGCCGGCCTGCTCCTGGGCGTCCGCGACGACCTGGGAGAACTGCTCCCACGTCATCGGTTCGGTCGCCCAGCCGCTGGTGTCGTAGCCCGCCTCCTCGACGAGGTCCTTCCGGTAGAGCATCACCGGGAAGTCGGGAAACAGCGGCAGGGCATTCAGGTTCCCGGTATCGGGGTGACTCGCGGTCTCGACCGACATCTGCAGGTAGGTGTTCTGGATGCGGTCGAGCACGTCGTTCGAGAGGTGCTCCTGCAGGTTCACCGTCTGTTCTCGCAGGATGAACGGGATCGTCCACCCCGAGTCCATCATGAAGATGTCCGGCGGCGCCCGCTCGGCCTCGAGCGCCGACTGGATCTCCTGTCGGCGTTGTTCGGTGTTGTTGGGAGCCGGACGGACCTCGTACGAGATGCTCTCGTCGAGGCCGGCCTCGTAGAGCGCTTCCAAGAACTGATCTTTGAAGTCCTGGAACTCCGCGTCGGCGTGTATGATGACGCTGTCTTGATCAGCGCTTCCCAGACACCCGGCGAGCCCGACCGCCCCGGCCGTGACCCCGCCGGCCCCGGCCGCCTTTACGAACGTTCGCCGGGAGATCCCACCCTCCCTGCCATCATTGGTCATGTTTAGCTCTCCTGATGAATGTTGGATCTCACATACTTATTTGTTGGGTACAGTTCCCCTCCCGGGTCACCGCCCGACGGCGATTTGTAAACCCCTCTCCTCTCGTTCATGAGTCTGGTATCCTCATTCACACCGTAGGCGATGGAAGCGCGATATATAATAATTTTGGACGGTGGACTACTCCTGTTGTAAACCGCGCTTCGCACTCGCGACCCATCCGCGCTCGACGGGAGGGCGAACTACCATCGCTGATCCTCGTTCGTCCCGTTCCAGGTAGGGTGGAACCGTCAGTCCACACGAGCCGACGGCGTCGAGCAGGGCGAACCCAACAGGAAGCGTCGCACTGGACCGGATCGGTGGGGGCCGAACGCGACGTCGAACGGACGGGAGGGGTCTCGAATGAAGGAGTCGAAACGCCATCGATCGGCGACGAGTCCAGAGGCCCCGGTGCATCCCGAACGGCGATCGAGAGGGACCGTCGTGAAAGCGCCGTGGCCGCTACAGGTCGCCCGTCGCCCGTGACCACGTCGGCGACTTCGGCTCCTCGAGGCGCGCCATCTCGTCGTCGGAGAGCGAGACCTCGAGCGCGGCGACGTTCTCCTCGAGGTGGTCGAGCGAGCGCGGCCCGATGATCGGCGAGTCGACGACCCTTTTGTCGAGGAGCCACGCGAGGCTCACCTGCGCAGGGCTGGCGTCCTTCTCCTCGGCGAGCTCGCGAACGACGTCGAGCACCGCCCAGTTCTCCTCGGTGAATCGTTCCTGGGTGTGCTCGTCGTCGGCCGCCCGGCCGTCCTCCGGCTCCTCGTCGCGTTCGTACTTGCCCGTCAGGAAGCCCCCACCGAGCGGGCTCCACGGAACGACGCCGATCCCCTGATCGGCACACACGGGAAGAACGTTCTCCTCCTCGTGGCGATCGACGAGGTTGTACTCGGGCTGCATGGAGACGAACCGCTCGTAGCCGTTGAGGTCGCTCTCGTAGAGCGCCTTCGCGAACTGCCAGCCCATCATGGTCGAGGCGCCGATGTATCGCACGAGCCCCTCCTCGACGAGATACGAGAGCGCCGAGAGCGTCTCCTCGATCGGCGTCTCGTCGTCCCAGCGGTGGATCTGATAGAGGTCGATGTAGTCCGTTCCGAGTCGGTCGAGGCTCGCCCGGCACTGGTCGATGATGTGCTTTCGCGAGAGCCCGCCCTGGTTCGGCCCGTCGCCCATCGGGCCGTACACCTTCGTCGCGAGGACGAGCTCCGAGCGGTCGCGATCCTCGATCGCGCGGCCGACGATCTCCTCGCTCTCGCCGCGGGAGTAGACGTTCGCGGTGTCGAGGAAGTTGACCCCGAGATCGAGCGCACGGTCGATGACCTCCCGGCTCTTCTCCTCGTCGTGGATCATCCAGGGCTGCTCGGTGCCGAAGTTCATACAGCCCAGACAGAACCGGGAGACCTCGAGCCCCGTCTCGCCGAGGTTCGTGTACTCCATCTCCGTGTCAGTCATATCTGTTCTCCTTTCACCAGCACGAAAAGGGTAACGACATCCGCGGTTGGCTGACGCTTCGACACCGGAGCCGATGGATGACCGCCTCCTTCGACCAGCGACGGCCGGTCCCTCGTTCGCCAGCCGGTAGGCCGGCACACGTTCCGGAACTGACCGAGTTGCTACGCTTGAACGTCGTCACCATGCGGACGCCGACCAGCCCGGAGGAACGGGTCACCGTGCCGCGCAGGCGCTCTCGCTCGGGCGGATCGCCGAGGGAAGCTTCAAGCCGGTCGGTCCGATAGCTACAGTCAGAATGCTGAAGACGATCCGACGGCCGGAGTACACCGGCGAGAACCGCTGTTGGCCCTGCACCGTCGTGAACGTCGTGCTCGTCGGACTCGCGACCATCACGGTCGCGCTCTTCTCGCCCCTCGTGGCGTTCGGCCTCGCACTCGGTGGGTCAGGGGCGATCCTGCTGCGGGGGTACGCCGTCCCCTACACGCCACGCTTCGCCCCGAAACTGGTCGAACGGCTGCCGTCGTCGTGGAATCCCTTCCACGCGGAGCGAGTCGGTCCACGGGAGTCCGACTCGCTCGCGACCGACGACGTCGATCCCGAGGCGCTGCTCGGCGCGCTGATCGAGGCGGACGTCGTCGCGGCCAACGGGGAGCGACTGACCCTCGAGAAACGGTTCCGCGAGCGGTGGCGCGAGGAGATGCGAACGCTCCGCGAGCGCTCGGACGAAGAGCTCGCGGCAGCCGCGCGCGATGCCTCCGCAGCCGCGAGCGCCGCCGAGACCGTGGAGGGACGCGAACGAACGCACTTCGTACTCTCGGACGGAACCGGCGACCCGATGACGAAGTCGTGGCTCACTCGCCCCGTCGCGGTCGCGGAGACGGCGGCGGTGCGAGCGCTCTCGGAGACGACGCTCTCACGGCAGGAGGCAGCTCTCGCCGCCGGACTCCTCCGGATGTTCCTCGAGGAGTGTCCCGTCTGTGACGCCCCGGTGCACGAGACGAGCGAGGCGATGTGCTGTGGCGGCGGACGAGCGGGGAGCCGCCCACCACGCGACGTGCTCGCGTGCGAGGAGTGTGGTCGCCTCTACACGTTCCCCGAGTAATCGACGGCTCGCTTGCCGTCTCGAGTCTCACGGGCCTCGCTCCGTTCGAGCGCCGCGACCGTCTCCCCCGAACCGCGAATCCGAGACACGACGGGGACGTCCCGGTTAGCGCTGGGACTCCCTGAGCACGAGCGGGCCCATTGCGAGGGTGCGTTTCGCGATGGTCGCCACTCGCGCGATGTAGCTGATGAGTAGCAGGAACGGCACCAGCGTGATCGTGAACGCCATGCCGACGACCAGTATCGTGTTGCTGATCCCGAACGTCGAGTTCGGGAGGGAGAACCCGCTGAAGAAGCCGAGCATGATCCCGGCGACGAGCAACGCGGGCACCGACGCGTAGAGGATCATCTGCGAGAGGTCGATCAACGACCACTCGAAGTACAGCGTCTTTACGTGTTCGCGCGCCGGGCCGAACATCGACAGCGACGCCTTCAGCTCGTCGAGGATCGCCATGTCCTCGTCGGTGAGGTCCTCGGGGTAGTCGTTGGCGATCCGCTCGACGTGGAAGATCTTGATCGCGTAGTTGAAGTTGAGCCCGGCCGAGAGCACGCCGAAGGTGCCGAAGCTCTCCCCGTCGAGCTCCTCCCGCACTTCCTCTGCGTTGTTGATGATGCTCTCGGTGAACTCGTCGACCTCCGCTCTGAGCTGCTCGTTCTCTTTGTCCTCGATCGCATCACGGAGTCGTCTCGCCTGTCGCTCGCTCGTACCGACGATCTCGGAGAGGAACGTCGACGGATCGGGGGGACTCGGCGAGCCGATCATCTCCTCGGTGTACTCGCGAAAGTCCATCGTGTTGCTCATGCGCTCGCGCTGTTCGCCGAGCGGGCCGTTCTCCTGGGAGATCACGAGCTGGCTGATCGTGACGACCAGCGTCGTCCCGGTGATGATCGCGCTGATCATCGTCGAGAACATGTAGTTGAGCATGCTGTCGGATCGGATCGTCGACTCGAAGCTCGGAACGAACAGCTCGCCGACCACGACGAACCCGACGAAGAAGCCGAGCGCCAACAGGCCGGTGAGGAGGAGTCGATTCCCGTTGAGGGTCGCCCAGAGCTTGATCCGGCTCTCGTTCGAGCGCCCGCCCATCGTGTTGGCGGTGCCGATGTCGGCGTCGGCGTCGGCGTCGATCTCGGTCTCGCCGTCCGCCTCGGCATCGACGTCCGGGCCGGTGTCGAGGTCCGCGCTCACGTCGCCTCACCCTCGGCGTCGACCGGACGCTTGAACACCAGGTACTTCGTGCCGCCGCCGGTGTACTCGATCGTCTCCACGAGCTCCCAGCCCTCCTCGCCCAGCGCGTTCAGCTCCGTCTTCGGATCGCTCGCCTCCTTCTTCGTCGCCTCCCGCGGCGGCCTGAGCGTCTCGTACTCCCATTGCCGTACCTCCTCGTTCATCGTCGTTCGTTTCGGTGCTCCACGCTGAAGTAGCCACGGCCTGCGCGACGAACGGCGGTCAGCGAGCGGGCGGTTCGTCGCGGTCGATTTGGATCTCGTGGGCCTCGATCTGCTCGAGGGCCGCCACCCGTCCGCCAACGGTCACCTCGCCCTCGCCAGTGTCGAGAACCATCGCGGCGACCTCCTCGGTATCCTCGAGCTCCACGGTCGCGACCCGCCCGCTGAGGACGAGTGCCTCGCCGGTCTCGACGTCCCGACCCTCGACGGTGGCGAAGAACTCGCCGCCGAGCTCGTAGACGTCCTTTACACACCGGCGGATCGAGGCGTACCGTCGAGGGAAGGGCCGTCCCTCGCCGTTCGCCGCCAGGGGTTCGGCGGTCGTCCAGAGCACGGTACCGAAGAACCCCGACACCAGGAAGCCGAGCGCCGAGCGATGGAAGATCACGCCGTAGCGATCCCGGTCGTCCCGGATGGCGTCCTGGGTAGCGTAGACCGAGTACTCGCCGTCGCCGACGGCGACGATCGGCGTCGTGATCCCGCGGCGGGCCTTCGCGACCGTCGAGACCGCGCCGTAGTCGAACGTCTCGGGCGAGGGGGCCTCGGCGGCTGGCGTGACCAGCAGCTCGATGCTGATCCCGCGGTCGATCGCCCCGCGGAGCTCCTCGTCGAAACGCTTGAGCAGTTCGGGGGTGAGCGAGAGGATGAGCTCGTACTCGGCGGCCTCGATCACGTCCGAGAGGTGACGCAGGATCGTCGAGCGCGACTTCACGAGCGAGACGGCCTCCGTGTCCCGGGCCGGAGCGGTGTAGCGCGCCTCGAGCTCGTCGACCATCTCCGTGAGCGAGCTCCGGACCATCGAGAACGCCTCGTCGGGGTCGACCGCGATGATCCGCATCGGACGGGTCTCGCGGAGCTCGACCAGCCCACGATCCGAGAGGCTGCGCACCGTGTCGTAGACCCGCGGCTGAGGGATGTCGGTACGATCGGCGATCTCGCTCGCGGTGAGCTGGCCGTGTTCAAGCACCGTGAGGTAGGCGTCGATCTCGTACTCTCCGAGGTTGAACTGCTCGCCGACGCGCTCGAGCGTCGACCGCAGATCGTCGTCGACCATGCCGGATCGAACACGTGCGGGATGAATTAGTTATCGGATCGCGAGTAGCACTGAATTCCGAAACCCAGTTACATGAACATCCGATCATCGGGGCGTTCGTACTCCTCGGCGGCGGCGACGCGTTCCGAGAGCTGGGCGTAGTGCTGGCGTACCTCGCTCGCGAACTGTTCGAGGGGTTCGGTGTCGACGCCGAGCCCGTAGATCTCCTCGACGATCGCGAGCAGTCGGAGGGCGGCGTCGACGTCGGGGATCTGTGCGTGAACGGGCGTGACGAACACGCCGACGCCGAGGTCGGTGTCCATGCCCGACTCGACGAGGCTGGCGTTGACGCCGTCGAGAAACCCCATCCCCATCGGGGTGAACTCCGTGTCCGCCAGCCGGTCGTCGTAGTAGTCCTCGGTGGCGATGTAGAACGGCCTGTGGTCGTTCGGTCCGTGGGCGACCGGAATTCCCGAGAGAACGGTGACCTCGCCGACGGCGTTGTGCTCGGTCCACTCGAGGATCGCCCGGCTGAACGGGCCCGCGGCCTGGACCGGGACGAAGAGCTCGCCCACCAGCACCGTCACGTCGAGGTCGGGTCGCGAGTAGAGTCGAGTGTGGTGGCGCGGGCGGCCGTCCGAGAACGGGGTGATCGACGGCAGCGCCTCGGCGGTGATGTGTCCCGTCGGCTCGAGTTCAAGCTGGTCGGTGAGGTAATCGACGGCGGTGAGACCCGCCAGCCCGAACGCGGAGAGGCCGACCAGCAGGCTCTCTCCCGTCTCGGCCTCGTGGGTGATGTGAAACGCGGGGTCGTCGTGGCTGTCGGCGGACATGGCCCGAGCTACGTCGGGTGGGCCCTTAGCCGTTGGCGGACGACAACCCTTTTCCCGGGCCGCACGGAGGCATCTCACATGCAGGTGGAGGCGGAGGTGGTGTCGTTGCTCCAGGGCGTCGTGAACTGGCTCCTCAGGACGACCGCGGGACGATCGGTGATCGCGCTCGCCGTGCTCTTCGTCGGTTGGTACTGTTCGCGTGTGGCCGTCCGGATGCTCGGACGCCCCGTCGCCCAGCGCTTCGAGCGCCAGAGCCTCACCCGGACGATCCTCCGGATGATCCGACTCTCGATCATGCTCGTGGCGATCGCCGTCGCCGCGGGCGTGATGGGGATCGGAGCGGGCAACATCCTGCTCTCGGTGACGGTGCTCTCGGCGGCAGTGGGTATCATCCTCGCGCCGATCGTCGGCAACTACGTCAGCGGGCTGTTCGTGCTCGCCGATCAGCCCTACGAGATCGGCGATATGATCGAGATCGTCGACGCGACCGACACCGGACTCCGTGGATTCATCGAGGACATCACGCTCCGGTATACGAAGGTCCTCAGCGAGGACAACACCCTGCTCGTCGTCCCCAACGCCACCATCCGCGAGCGTGACGTGATCAACTACTCAGCCGAGGACGAGCGAACCCGGCGGTCGCTCGACATGACCGTCAGCTATGAGGGCGACCTCGCGGAGGCCCGCCGGATCATGGTCCGATCGGCCCGGGCGGTCGACGGCGTGATCAGCGGCGGGCCGACCATTCGCATCGGGAGCGCCCGCTATCCGGCCCGACCCACCTGCAACATCGTCAGATACGCCGATCACGGGATCCTGCTCCGGCTCCGATACTGGCTCAGAACCCCCTACTACGACGCGCCGATCCGCTCGGAGATCCAGCGACGAATCTGGGAGGAACTCGCGGACGCGGACGTGGAGATCCCCTATCCCCACATGCACCACGTCTTCGACGAGACCAGCGGAGAGGCCCACGTCACCAACGGACCTCGTGACGGCGCCGGACCGGATCTCAGCGATCGACGGTGATCACGGTGCAGTCGAGGCGGTGTCGAAGGAAGGACTCGACGTCGGGATCGCGGATCAGCCGGCTGATCAGGCGCCGCCACCGCGAGGACTGCTTCGTCCCGATCACGACGACGTCCGCGTCCTCGGCCGCGATCTCGTCGAGGATCGTCTCCTCGACGATGAACCCCGATCGGACCACGTACCGCACCCAGGGAAGCCGTCCGAACTCCGATTCGACCGCTTGCTTGAGATCTACCCGTGTGATCGGGTGGCCGTTCTGATAGAGGTTCACGTGGAGGATCGTCAGATCCGCGCCGTCTTCCTCGGCGACGTCGAGCGCTTTCGAGAGCGTCCGCTTCGAGTGGTTGGAGAGAGGGTAGCGGACCGGCACGACGACGCGACTCATCACGAGAGCGTGGATCGCGCAACGGGGTCAACCTTTTCATTCGACCAGCGGCTCCACGAGGCGGATCGCGTCCGGACGCGGAGAAACGGCACGCCGGACGGTCGCCTCGCGGCTGTAGTCCCGGATCGGAGACGTCGATCGTCTCACGACCGATGCCGGTCGCCGAAGCGCGCGATCGCCTCGCGAAGCGTCATCACCTCGATGTCCCGCTCGTCGATCCACTCGAGCGTCTCCCGGATGCGTTCCCTCGAGACCTCCTCTTTGAACGCGTGTGCGCCGAAGACGCCCAGCGCGCCGCGCTCGGCGATCTCGTCGAGGTCCCGTCGTACCGACTCGCGACTGGTGAACTCGATGAAGTAGTCCCGACAGGTGCGGTAGGGGTCGAACTCCCCCCGGTCGTTGATCCGCGATCCGTGTTTCGCGTTCGCGACGCCGTCGTAGTACTCTCCGACGAACTCCATCGAGTACTCGTCGAAGTTGTCGTAGGGGGCGAGTAGCGTATCGACCTCGAAACCCAGTCGCTCGAGTTCGCGTTTCGACTCTCCCAGCGACGCGTGCATCTGGTCTGCGGGGTACCGAACGACGGTCTCGCCCGCGGCGAACGACTCGCCGAGCGGCTCGTCCAACTCGATGTACCGGCCGACGCCGTCGCTTCCGTAGTCGACGACGGTTCGGCGGACCGTTCGATCGTCGTCGGTGATCTCGAGTTCCTTCCCCCGGTGGTAGCCGTGGCGGATCTCCTCCGGGTAGACGGAGCCGTCCTCCGGGGCGGCGCTCTCGACGAGCTCGAAACTGCCCACCGCGGTGTGTTCGACCGTGTGAGAGGCGATCTCCCAGCCGGCGTCGACCAGCGCTTCTAGATGTTCGACGTCCATGCAGCCGGCGTCCATGTAGTCCTCGCGGCCGATCCACTCGGAGACGATGCCCGTCGTCGCGGGCGCGTCGAACTCCTGGTGGACGGGAAACGCCTGCGTGTAGTCCTCCAGCGGCCCGTCGTCGTAGACGAAGACGACGGCACCGCCCTCCGGCGGCTCGACGACCTCGTCCTCGTCGTCCTCCGTCGTCCCGTCATCGGTCGTTTCGCCGTCCGCCGTCGCGTCTTCGGGCTCGTTCTTCTCCCGGTCGCCGAGCGTCTCCTCGGCACTGTTCCCGGCGGTACAGCCGGCGAGACCCGCGAGCGCCGCGGCGCCAATCCCGAGTACGGCCCGTCTCGACCGCTCCTCTCGTTTCATATGAAAAATGTATCTTGAACATACATTGTTACTAACCGGATAAGAACCGGTACGCGTTCGTCAGCGGACGGGAAATCCTCATGCCGACGGCGTCCCTCGTCGGACGTATGGAGACGATCTCGACCCCGGAGGGGACGCTGTACGTCGCTCGCGACGAGGCCGAGCGCGGATCCGAGGCTCCCTTTTACGTCGCCTATCGCAGCGAGAAGCGCCAGAACCGCTGGGGGTACGTCTGTGGCAACTGCGACGGACTCGACATCGCGATGGACCCGATGGGCCGCGTCGTCTGCAACGACTGTCCGAACCAGCGCAAGCCTACCGAGTGGGACGCGGCCCACGAGTGACCGCACGAAGCTTTATTGTCCGAGACGTCGTATGCTCACTCGGATGGGTACTGTTAGCACACCTCCCGTCGAGCAGGCCCGGTCGATCTTCAACGACCTCGGCTACACCGTCTCCGGCGACGGTCCCGAGTTCCGCGCCGAACGCGAGTGGAAGGTAGTCCACGTCAGTGCGGTGGGCGAACCGGAGGAGACGCCCGAGTCGGGGGCGCTTCGTTGTTTCGTGACATACGTCGAGACCGCGGAGACGCTCGAACGCCAGCTTACGCGACTGGAACCCGACTACGAGTGGGCGATCATCTCCGTCGACGACGACGAGTACGACGTCGTCCGTGCGCCGCCGACGCTCGCCTGACGACGGACGCTGACGGAAAGTTGATACGGCTCTGCTGAGTACGTATCGCTATTGTGACGGCAGTAGGGGGACCGATCGACCGCCGGACGTTTATCGCCGGTGCCGCCGGAGTAGCCGCCGGCAATGCCGGCTGTCTCGGTCAGTTCCAGGCGTCAGTCGACCGCGATACCCCCGAACAGGTGTCGCTGGCGTTGAAGACGGTCCCCACCGACGAGGACGGCATCCCCGTCCGGATCGCCCGACATCTCTCGGAGAACCTGGAGCGGGCGGGGATCGACGCCAGCGTTCAGCCGGTGACGACCGAACAGCTTCTCAGGGACGTCCTGATCAACCACGACTTCGATCTGTACGTCGGTCAACACCCTGGCTTCTTCGATCCCGACTACCTCTACGGCTTCCTCCACTCGCGGTTCATCGAGGAGGAGGGCTGGCAGAACCCGTTCGGCTACGCGAACGTCTCGGAGGTCGACGAACTGCTCACCGAACAGCGTTACGCGAGCGACCGTATCGCGCTTCTCGAGGAGCTCCGCCGGGTGTTGCTCGAGGAGCTTCCGCTCTCGGTCGTCGCCTACCCCGACGAGCCCCGGGCGATCCGCGAGGATCGCTACTCGGGGTGGGCATACCGATCGCTCGAACGACCGCTCGGCTACCTCTCGCTAGAGGCCCACGAGGAGGCGAGCCGCGACGGAGTTCGCGAGGCCAATACGCTGTACATGGGTATCACCGACCGCCGAGTCACCCGGAACCGGAACCCCTTCGCAGTCGAGTTTCGCCACCGCGGCATCATCACCGGTCTGCTGTACGATCCGCTCGGACAGCCGATCGAGGGTTCGATCGAGCCGTGGTTGGCCCGGGACTGGCAGTGGGACGACTCGGGACCGACGATCAGGCTGCACCTCCGGGACGGCCTGACGTGGCACGACGGCGAGGCGCTCACCGCGGCGGACGTCGCGTTCACCTATCGCTTCCTCGCGGACACGACGATGACCGACGACGATCCGGTCATCCCGGCCCCTCGGTTCCGAAGTCGGAGTTCGCTCGTAGAGAGCGTCGAGGTCACCGGCAATCGCGAGGTCGAGATCAGCCTCGTCGCCTCCCGGGAGGAGGTCGGCCTACGGGCGCTGACCGTCCCGATCGTCCCCATGCACGTCTGGGAGCAGCAGACGGAGCTCACCTCGATCACCGGCGTCGACCGGAACAACGTGACCGAGGCGCTGATCTGGGACAACCCCGAGCCGGTCGGCTCCGGAGCGCTCCGGTACGCCGACGCCGTCGTCGACGAGCGCCTCGAACTCGAACGGTTCGACGACCACTTCCTGATGCGCGAGGAGGTCGCCGACGTGCTGTCGCCGTTCGCCGGCGGCCCGTCCTACGAACGGATCCTGTTCCTCTACTCGCCCTCGCAGGCGAACCTGATCGAACTGGTGCAGACCGGCAACCTCGACGCGACCACCGCCGGCCTGACGGCGACCGAGATCCCGCGGGCCGACCAGGCGTCGAACGTCTCGCTGCGGGTCGAGAGCACGAGCGCGCACTACCACGTCGGGTTCAACGCCCGGAACGCGCCGCTCAGCAACCCCCGGTTCCGACTGGCGGTCGGACGCCTCATCGATCGAGAGTACCTCCGCACGGAGGTCTTCGACGGTTTCGCGACCCCGGCGCTCTCCCCGCTGGGTCCGCGCTCAGCGGTAGAGAACGGCTGGCGACCCAGCAGCGAACAGGGGTTCGCCGGTCAGAGCGGCACCGCCACGATCGACGAGGAGACCGCCTACGAGCTGTTTCGCGAGGCGGGCTACACGTACAACGAGGAGAACGAGCTCGTAGCACAGCAGTGAGAGCATGACATGAGTCTCCTCCTCGTACTCGCGACGGTGATCGTGGTCGTGAGCGTCCTGCTCGTCGCCGGTTCGGTCGTCTGTCTCGACCGCCGGGCGCTGCGCGAACTCAGAAACGAGCTCCGTCCCCGGTTGCGCCTCGCCGCCCCGGCGCTCGCGCTGCTCGCCGCGGTCCTCGTGCTCAACAGCCTCACCCGCCGGGCGGCCCAGCAGCTCTCGTGGCTCATCGGTTTCGAGATAACGGCCGCCATCTACCGCATCGAGGGCGACTTCGTCGCCACCTTCCAGGCGTTCGAGACCCCCGCACTAACGCTGTATTTCTCGTCCATCTACGTCTACGGCTACGTCTTCCTGCTGGTCTTCCCGCTGCTCGCGTATCTCGCGCTCAGCGATCAGCGTCGGCTCCACGAGCTCGCGATCGCCTACGCAGCGAACTACGGGCTCGGGCTGGTCTGTTACCTGCTCTTCATCGCCTACGGTCCGCGTAACCTCGACGTCGCCGAACAGCTGATGTACAACGTCTACCCCCAGTCCCGGCTGCTCACCAGCGCGGTCAACACGAACACGAACGTCTTCCCGTCGCTCCACACCTCGCTCTCGGTGACCGCGATGCTGTTCGCGTGGCACACCCGCGAAGCCTATCCTCGATGGCTCGTCATGGCGAGCGTCCTCGGCGTCAGCGTCGTGACGGCAACGATGTACCTCGGCATCCACTGGGCGACCGACGTCGTCGCGGGGACGGTGCTCGGAACCGTCAGCTACCTGATCGGGATCCGCACTGCCGACCGCTGGCGCGAACTCGTCACGGCGCCGCGGCTGAACGGCAGGCTCCGCCACCGCTTCGGACGCTCCCGTGAGGATCGGTGAGTCGCCTCCGAGCTACGACGTCGTGCTATCATCCACCCCGGAACGGTTAATACGGTTAAAATCCAGTATAGAAGCGATTCTAGCGGAGTCGGCGCCGTCGATCCAGCGAGAGTCGAGTAGTTACAATGGTTCGGTACCAACGAAATCGGATGGCGGGTGTGAGCGACGAACGGTGGATGCGGATCAGCACGGTCAGCGCGCTGCTCGGCGGCGGATTGCTGGCGCTCTCGGGAGTCGCGATGCACAGCGTCCTGAGCGTCGAGCAGTCGACGGTGGCTGCGCCGTTCCTCGCGGCGGCGATGCTCCTCCTCGTGGCGGGCCTCCCCGCGCTTCATCTGAGCGAACGCCACTGGTTCGACACCCTCGCAAAGGCAGGGTTCGGGCTCATGGCCGTCGGCTGGATCGTCGCGGCCCTCTCGTTCCCCATCGCTAACTACGCCTTCGAGATCGTATTCCTCGGGTTCCTGCTCGGACTGCTCGTCGCGATGATCGGGGCGCTCGTCCTCGGCGTCTCGATGCTGCGCAACGACGAACTAGCGGTCCCCCGGCCCGGTGCGTGGCTCCTGGTCGCCGCGCTACCCGTCGGCCTCCCGTTCACGATCGCCTTCACCGGCTACGTGATGGGAGGGGTTGACAGCCCGTGGGCCGGTCCGATGCTGCTCTACGGTCTCGCCTGGGTCGTCTTCGGCTACCACCTGCGGGCCCACCGTGCGGACGCCGCGAGCACCGAGGCGGTTCCCCAGTAGAGCAGTTCCGTCCTCGTTCGAGCGATCCGATTCCCGGAATGGTCGCCGTCGGTCCGCCGGCAGGCGAGAAGTCACCTGCCGGCACCGGTTGCCACAGAACTAAGGGGAGTGCAGTAGAACCCTCTACCTGCTTATGGTATTCAAGAAGGTCACGCTGATCGGGACGAGCACCGAGAGTTTCGACGACGCCGCCGACAACGCGATCGAGCGCGCCCAGAACACGCTCGAGAACGTCTACTGGGCGGAGGTCGACGAGTTCGGCGTCGAGCTGAAGAACGTCGACGAGCCCGAGTATCAGGCGACCCTCGAGGTCGCCTTCCAGGTCCAGGACTGAGAGCGAACTCGGGTGGCGGTCCGTTCTGCGTTTCGGAGTAGGTTGAAGTGTTGACCCCACGAGCCGCGGCCATGAGCGAGGAACGGGCTATCGAGCGGATCAACGAACCGAACACGGTACCATCGCTTGTCGATGATCTCCGGGACCTCGGTATCAAGGACGGCGAGATGGTGCTCGTTCACGCGTCGCTAAACGCGCTGGGATGGACCTGTGGCGGCCCGCAGGCGGTCTGTGACGCGCTCCGTGAGGTCGTAACCGACTCGGGGACGCTGGTGATGCCGACCCATACCGGTCAGTACACGGAGCCATCGAGCTGGTCCGACCCGCCGGTTCCCGACGAGTGGATCGGGACGATACGGGAAGGGATGCCAGTCTACTGGCCCGCGGTCACGCCGACGCGGGGCGTAGGAGCAGTCCCGGAGTGTTTCCGAAACTATCCCGACGTGATTCGGAGCCGCCACCCCGAGGTCTCCTTTGCGGCGTGGGGTAGTGAGGCCGAGGCGATCGTGGCCGATCACGACTTCGACTACGGGCTCGGCGAGGGATCGCCGCTCGCCCGGATCTACGAGCGGGGTGGAGAGATCCTCTTACTGGGCGTCGGCCACGACGCCAACACGTCGCTTCACCTGGCCGAACACCGGGCGGAGATACCGAAAGAGACGGTCACGAGCAGCGCTCCAGTGGTCCGGAGCGGCGAGCGTGTCCGCCTCGAATACGAGGACATCGAGACGAGCACGGAGGACTTCCCTAAGATCGGGACGGCCTTCGAGGAGCAGGTCGGCGTCGTCGAGGGACGAGTCGGTGCGGCGACGGCGAAGCTGATCGATCAGCGTGAACTGGTTGACTTCGCGACCGAGTGGTTCGAAGCGAACCGATAGCGACCGGTGGCCGACGGCGGTTCGGTGCGAGGCGGTGGCCTCGCTTCGCGGCCGACGGCCGCGAAGCGAACGGGGAAAGGCTGGCGTCCCCGGGAGCGGCGCGTGATCACGCGCCGCGACTGGGCGGTACCTGGCCGGAAATGAAAAGGGCGAGCGAGGCGTGCCAGCGCCGAGCGAGGGCTTTCGTTAGGTGCGGAACGACTCGCCGCAGCCACACTCGCTGACGACGTTTGGGTTCTCGACGTGGAAGCCCGCGCCCTGCAGGCCGGACTCGTAGTCGAGCTGGCTCCCCTCGATGTAGTTCATGCTCGCGGGGTCGACGAACACGCGCAGTCCGTGGTGTTCGTAGACGGTGTCGTCCTCCTCCGGTTCGTCGTCGAAGCGCATCCCGTACGAGAGGCCGGCACAGCCGCCCTGCTGAACGAACAGCCGCAGACCGGCGAGATCGGTGTCGAGGCCCTCGCCCTCCAGGAGGTCCAACGCCTGTTCCGCGGCCGTCGGGGAGACCTGGATCTCCGGGTTCGCGCCGGCGGCAGTCTCGGTGCTCATACGCTATCGTCTATCCCCGAGGCGGTTAACTGTGACGCTCACACACACTACCGCTCGTACGTCCGTTCGCGCTCGCGGTGCAGTTCATCGGGCTCGGTCGCGAGCAGTCGGTCGAGCCGGCGTTCGAACTCCTCCTCGTCGATCTGGCCCCGAGCGTAGCGCTCCCGGAGGGCGGCTACCGGGTCGTCGCCGGCATTCTCCCGTGACGCGCCGGGGGGAGTCGACTCCCGCTCGTTCCGAACGGCCTCGACGGTCGCCGTCACCGGGTTCTCTCCCGTCTGCCACCAGTAGCCCGCGAGCAGCACCATCGCGAGCGCGAGCAGCCAGGGGGCTTCGAGGATCAGGAGGGGAAGGACGATCGCCAACAGAAGGATCGTACTGAGGATGAGCAGTCCGTCCCTGTCGTCACCCATGATATCATTGTTCATTCGGTCGTACAAAACGTTTGCTCACACCGACTCTCGTGGCCCCGTCGAAGTGCCCGTCGTTCAGCCGGAACGGTCGTCTGACTCCTGCTGGCTCGTCGTGAACGGCGTGATCGCGATCGTCTGCTGGGAGATCGTCGCGACCCGGAGGACGAACGCGAACAGCACCGAGAGCGGCATCAATCCGATCACGGTCGCCCCCACGACGACGGCACGGAAGATCGGATCCGGCCCCCTGAGGTTGGGCTCGGTCGTGAACGCGGCAAGGACACAGACCGCGACGAACATCGCCGGCACGCCGACGTAGAGCAGCATCCGCGAGAAGCGCGCGAGCTCGTTCTGGATGTAGAGCGTCTTGAGGTACTGGCGCGCGACGTCGATGTGCTCTAAGGTGTGGATGAGCTCGTCCAGGCCCTCCTCCGCGTGGTCGGGAAGCGACCCCCGATAGTCGCGTTTGATCCTCCGTGCGTCGCGGATCTGTCCCGCGTAGTTCGTGTCCAGCGCCGCTATCAGGATCTCGAGAATGCCGGTGTCCGACTGCTCGTAGAGCTCGTGGGTCCGGTCGATCCGCGTGGTCACCGTCTCGACGAGTTCGTCGACGTCCCCGCGCAACCCGTTGGGAGCGTTACCGACGATCAGGCCGCCGAGATCCTGGACCCGACGTCGCGCGGTCTCGAGCAACAGCAGGAAGAACTCCGGCGGGAAGACGGGGGCGACGTCCCGCGGGGCAGAGGACTCGACCTCGTCACGGTACTCGTGGACGTCCTCGATCTGTGAGCGGACCTCGCCGGGGGCCTCGAGCTGGCGTGAGAGCACGAGCTGGTTGACCGAGAGGACGACCGTAATGAGGGTGAAGTTCCCGCCCACGAACGCGCTGAACAGGAACTGGAGCGGCCCGGTGTTGGTCACGACCAGGAATCTCGTCCCCGCCATCCACCCGAGGACGATCGCGACCGGGACGAGTGACGCGGCCGCGACGGCCCAGCGCGAGCCGTCGAACAGGACCCACCGTGCCGCTCGGTCGACGACTCCCTCCTCGCTTCTCTCGACGTCGCTCATCGGTCGAAGGACGTGCCGCCGTCGCTGAAAGGGTGTCGTCTCAGTCCTCGGGCAGGCGCTCGCGGTCGTCGCGTCCTTCGCTTTCGCCTTCGCTCTCGTGTTCCGGTCGCTCTCGAAGCCGGACGGTGACGCTCTCGGCGTGGGCCTCGAGTCCCTCCGCCCGCGAGAGCGTGTCGACGGTGTCCGCGAGGTCGTCGAGTCCCTCGGACGAGAGCCGCTGGACCGTCGTCGCGCGGAGGAACTGTTCGACCGAGAGTCCGCCGGTGACCTTCGCGAGACCGTTGGTCGGAAGCACGTGGTTCGTCCCGCTGGCGTAGTCGCCCGCGGCGACGGGGGTGTGGGGCCCGAGGAAGACGCTTCCTGCACTACTGATCCGCTCCAGGATCGTCTCGTCGTCGTCGGCCTGGATCGAGAGGTGTTCCGCGGCGTACTCCTCGGCGAAGAGGATCGCCTCGCTCATCGAGCGCGCGAGGAGTACGCCGCTCGCGTCGCTTGCGAGCGCCTCGCGGATCGTCTCGGCCCGTTCTCGCTCCCCGACGCGGCGCTCGAGTTCGCTCACGATCGCCTCGGCCGTCTCGCGGTCGTCACTGACGGCCACGGCCGATGCGTTCGGGTCGTGTTCGGCCTGCGCGAGCAGGTCGCTCGCGACGAATTCTGGACTAGCTGTCCCGTCGGCGAGCACGAGCACCTCGCTCGGTCCGGCGAGGAAGTCGATCTCGCAGTCGCCCCGGACCTCGGCCTTCGCGGCGGTCACCCACCGGTTGCCGGGGCCGACGACCTTCCGGACGGGCGGAATCGACTCGGTGCCGTAGGCGAGCGCGGCGATCGCCTGTGCGCCGCCGACGCTGTAGACCTCGTCGGCGCCCGCGGCGTGGATCGCCGCCAGCGTGGCGGGGTTGATCTCCTTCGCTGGCGGGGTCGCGACGCGGACGTCCTCGACGCCCGCTACCTTCGCCGGGATCACGCCCATCAGCGCGCTCGAGGGGTAGGCCGCAGCGCCGCCGGGGACGTAGACGCCGACGCGATCGAGCGGACGAAAGCGCCGTCCGAGTTCGCGGCCCTCGTCGAACGCCGCGCGCCAGTCCTCGGGACGCTGGCGTTCGTGGAACTCCCGGACGTTGGCGGCGGCGGTGTCGATCGCCTCGCGGAGGTCGCCGTCGATCGCCTCGTAGGCGCGTTCGGCCTCGTCCGTGATCTCGAGGTTTCCGACGTCGACGCCGTCGAACTCCTGGGAGAACTCCCGGACGGCGACGTCGCCCTCCTCGCGGACGCGTTCGACGATCCCGCGGACGTCGCTCCGAACCGTGTCGATGCCGGCGTCGCGCTCGAACAGCGCGCGGCGTCGTTCGGGAGTGAGATCGGCGACTGGCTGGACGTTCATGGGAGCGCTTCGGCCGTGGCTCGAAAAGTCGTTTCCATCGATCGCCGGCGCTACGCCAGCAGACCGGCGATGAGGACGACCATCACCACCGCGGTCATGACGGCACCGAAAACGAGCGCGAAGGCGACGATGGAGCCGAGCATGCCGTTGTCGCGGAAGAACTCCTGGACGACCTCGCGGACGTCGTCCGAGAGCCCTGAGAGTCGTTCGAGCATCTCTACGGCGCCAATAGGACCCTCTCACATATAGTCCGTTCGACGGCCCGAACCCGAATCGTTCGGCGTGTCGTCGCGGCGTCGAGAGCGGTCGCTCCCCATCTCACAGCGTCGAAGATGTCGCCCGGAACACTAACGACCGGCCTCATCCCGTGGCGGCGTGCCGCGTCGGCCGGGAAACCCTCGTGCCGGGCGGTTCCGTTCGCGGTCGTTCCGCGTGACGGTCACGGACGGACCGCATGTCGCACACCCGGGTTCTCCGCGCGGTCATCGCTCCCTGACGGGAATGCTCGGGCGGGGACTTGAGGTGCGCACCCGACGCTACGCTCGCGGACTGATTAAGCCCTGCGTCCCGACCCGGCCGTACGCTCGCGGCCGGCGCGGCGACCGCGGAGAACAGGTACTTCCTCGCGTGGCCCCTACTCGAATCCGATGACGCTCCCCGACCGCGACGCCCTCCCGCGGCGCGAGTATCTCAAGGCGCTGGTCGCCGCCGGCGGCACGAGCGCGCTCGCCTCCTGCCTCGACCTCGGCGAGGAGGAGCGCGCTGAGATCCCGTCGGGAACCGACGACCCGGACGCGCACCCCGAGCGCCAGCACGCCTGGAACGCGGTGCTCTCGGGCGACGAGAACGAGAACATCGTCCCCTCGAGACACCACGTCCTGCTTTCGCTGACCCTCGCGAACGATCCGACCGACGACGACCGGGAGCGCTTCGAGGCGGCGCTTCGAACGCTCGAACGCGCCTACGAGCGGAGCCACGACGGCCTGCTGTTCACCGTCGGCTACACCCCCGCCTATTTCGACCGGTTCGGCGAGGGACCCGCGGGTGTCGACCTGCCCGAACCGTCCGCCCTCACGGAGTTCGAGCAGCCGGAGTTCGAGGCCGGCGACCTCCTGATCCACCTCGCGAGCGACCACCCCGAGCCCGTCCTCGCGGCCGAGGAGGCGCTGTTCGGCGAGGTCGAGGAGGTCAACGGCGAGCCCGTCGGGACGACGATCGCCGATCTCGTTGCAGAGCGCGAGCGCCACACCGGCTTCGTCGGCGCGGGCCTCCCCGCCGAGCACCAGGACGTCGAGGGCGTCCCCGACTCCGAACCGATCCACGAGGAGGCACCCTTCTTCATGGGCTTTCGCTCGGGCTTCCAGGAGAGCCAGGCGACCGAGGACCGCGTGACGATCGACGAGGGCCCGTTCGCCGGCGGGACGACCCAGCACGTCTCGACGCTTGCGATCGACCTCCGCCAGTGGTATGAGCAGGACTCGCAGTTCCAGCGCGTCGCGAAGCTGTTCAGTCACGAACACGCGAACGAAGACCTGGTCGGCGAGTACGGCGAGAAGCTCGAGGAATCGAACGCGCTCACCGACGAGCGGATCGCGTCGACGATCGATGACGCCCGCAGTCGTGGCGTCGTCGGTCACGCCCAGAAGGCCGCCCGCGCCCGCGAGGACGGCGAACCGCTCCTCCTGCGACGGGACTTCAACACGACCGACGACGACCGCCCCGGACTCCAGTTCCTCACGCTCCAGCGCGAGATCGAGGAGTTCGTCCGCGTCCGCGAGGCGATGACCGGCGCGGACGTCGCCGAGGAGAGCGGCGTCGGCCGGATCGCCAACAACGGCATCCTCCAGTACCTCACCGTCCGTCGTCGGGGCAACTACCTCCTTCCACCGCGCGCCCATCGGGCGTTTCCGACGCCGCGGCCGGACGACGCGTAACCGGGGCGACGGCGATCGGAATTCGGCGGGTCGGGGGCGCCATACAGAAGCGAGCCGACGGACTACAGCACGTACTCCGATTCGCGGAACTGAACGTACCGGTCGCCGCGAAACGCGAAGCGCGCCTTTCGATAGGCGAACAGCAGCCGCGTGGCGTCGATCCCGGCGCTGAACCTGCGGTCCAGCATCTCGAGCCCCTGTGCTTCCGCGAGCATCCTGCGGGCGGTCCGGAAGGTGCGGTCCCAGTCGGCGGGGGTGTAGTCCTCGACCATCCTCGCCATGGCGACGTTTCGCGTTATCTCCTCGCCGATGACGCCCTTCCAGGTGTCGTTGTACGTCTCGAGGTCGCCGATCGCCGCGAGCCGGCCGGCGATCCTCCCCGAACGTACCGCGACGTGGTAGCCCCCCTCGTGGAACGCCGAGGTGGTGCCCATCGCGCCGCCCGCGACGGCGATCCCGGCTCTCGTCGGCGAGTCGATCGGCCGTGTCGAGGAGATGGGGTACGCCTCGGTACCGCCGCGCTTCCCGCGATCGGAGACGAGCGGGAAGTCCTCCTCGACGTCGTAGCGGTCGCCGTACTCGCGTTCGAGCAGGCGTCGGAGGTAGATCGCCCCCGAGGGGAGCTGCTCGTCGTCCGGGTCCAAAAGCGGGTAGTCCTCGGGGTTCTCGACGTCCGCGAGGTCCATCCCGATCGGCATCGTCAGCCCGACCCGGGCGACGTTTCCGTCGTTGGGGAAGACCCACGGGTAGGCCGTCTTCCCGGGGATGTACCCCCACCAGAACTTCAGCGCGCTCTCGTCGAAGACCTCCTCGGGGATCCGACGGTGCTCCTGGTAGGCGATGTGGTTCGCGTGGGTTCCGAGGACGTCACTCATCGATCGCCCGGCGGGGACGAACTGATCGAGCGTCGGGATCGTGACGTTTCGCTGCGGGCCGTCCGCGAGGATCAGGTGTTCGGCCTCGATCTCCGAGCCGTCGCCGAGCGTGAGGGTGTGGCGGTGGCCCGAGGAGAGATCGCTCTCGACGCGCTTGACCCCGCTTCCGACGCGGTACTCGGCGCCGGCGTCCTCGGCGCGCTCGCGCAGCCAGTCGTCCATTCGGGGCCGGTCGAAGGTGAAGCCGAAACCGGGGTAGGAGGAGTCGATCCCGGTCGAGTACATCGTACAGCGCTCGGTGGGGCCGACGAACTCCGTACGGTCGAGCTCCCGGAGGACGACCTCGTCGGGGATCTCCTCGAATGGGATGCCCATGAGATCGACCCAGTAATCGAGCATCCCGGCGGCGTCCGTCGAGTCCGGCCCCAGTTCCGTGCGATCCGCCCGTGGGACCCCCTTCTCGACGGCGACGACGCTCGCGTCCCGCCGAGCGGCCGCCTCGGCGGCCGCCATTCCGGCGGGGCCGCCACCGACGATCGCAACGTCAACGCGCTCCATACACCGAACCTCGCTCGTACGGTCTTAAAACCCCTGAAGCAACCCGGGTGGAGCGTCGGGATCACGGGGCCGAGAACGGGCCAGTCGGACGATCGGGGCTCGGATGAACCGCCGAACCCGCAGGGATCGCTCGGGGACGACCGACAGTATGACTTTCCGTCGGCGAGAGGGATCCGGCATGACCGACCCGTTCGACGTGCTGGTGCTTCGCCGCGGAACCCACGGCATGCCCGTCGCCGACCTCGCGGCCGAGATCCGCGATCGACTGCCCGACCACGAGGTCCGGGTGGCGACGACGCCGGAGGACGAACGGGAGCTGATCCGCGAGGCGCCCGTCGCCGTCGGGATGGACATCGACGAGGAACTGCTCTCCCAGGCCGAGACGCTCGAACTGTTCGCGTGTGCGTACGCGGGGACGGGCCACCTGCCGATGGACGCCCTCGAGGACGCCGGCGTAGCGGTGACGAACGCCGCGGGCGTCCACGGTCCGAACATCGCCGAACAGGTGCTCGGCTCGATCCTCGCCTTCTACCGGGACTTCTTCGAGGGGCGGGACCGCCAGCGCGACCGCGAGTGGCGCCACTATCAGACCGACGAGTTCATGGGCTCGACCGTCACCGTGGTCGGTCTGGGCGCGATCGGCGAGTCGATCGTCGATCGGTTGGAGGGGTTCGGCGTCGACACCGTCGGGGTTCGCTACACCCCCGAGAAGGGCGGGCCGACCGACGAGGTGATCGGCTTCGATTCCGAGGACCTCCACGAGGCGTTCTCGCGCACGGACGTCCTGGTGCTCGCCTGCCCGCTCACGGACACCACCGAGGGGCTGATCGGCGAGGAGGAGCTCGTGACGCTGCCCGAGGACGCTCTCTTGGTAAATATCGCGCGCGGCCCCGTCGTCGAGACGGAGGCGCTCGTGGACGCGATCCGGCGCAACAAACTTCGCGGGGCCGCGCTCGACGTCACCGACCCCGAGCCCCTCCCCGAGGACCACCCGCTGTGGGGCTTCGACAACGTCCAGATCACGCCGCACAACGCCGGCCACACGCCCCGATACTACGTCAGGCTCGCCGACATCGTCGCGGAGAACGTCGAGCGCCTCGACGCTGGCGAGACGGATCTAGAGAACCAGGTGCTGTAGCCGACAGCGGATTGTGTTCGCTCTGGGAAGGGGAGGGTGAACGTCTCGAGGAGATCGTTTCAGTCCACCGTACGGCAACGAACGAGGGGCTGGCGGTACGTCAGCGACGCGCGCTCAACGCCATGACCAACGAGACCGAAGAGTGAGACTTCTCGACACCACGTTTCTGATCGGCTACGAACGAGGTCGGGAGGCGGTCGCGAGCTACCTCGCCAACTCCGGGGACGAGGAGTTCGTCACCTCGACGGTCTGTATGAAGGAACTCGCGGTCGGGAATACCTCATTGGCACCCCGTCGCGAGCCGATCTGACGGCGAACTACGGCTGGCTCCGGATCGTCCCGGTTACCGTCGGGCACGCGTACCACGCCGGGGCGCTCGAGGCGACGCCATACGACGATCCCGACGTGAACCACGGCGGCATCGACTCGCTCGCGGGGGACGTACTGATCGCCGGCGTGGCACGGTCGCTCGGCGCGACGGTGGTGACGAGGCATACCGGGGACTTCGAGCGGTTCGACGGCGTCGCAGTCGAGTTCTACTAGATGTAGCCCTGCTCGGCGAGCAGCTCGCCGTTCAGCACGCTCGCGCCCGCCGCGCCCCGAAGCGTGTTGTGCGCGAGACAGTTGTACTGGAGCCCGGTCTCGCTCTCGCGGACGCCGCCGGCACAGATCTGCATGCCGTTCTCGCGCTCACGGTCCAGCCGGGGCTGGGGTCGTTCCGGCTCCTCGAAGACGTGGATGAGGGGGTCCGGCGAGGAGGGCAGATCGATCGAGTCGTAGGTCTCCATCGCCTCGATCGCGTCCTCCGCGCTCGCCTCCTCCTCGGTCTCGGCCCAGACGTTCTCGAGGTGGCCGTCGAGCGTGGGGATGCGGTTACAGGACGCCGAGACCGTCGCGTCGTGCAGCGAGAGTTCGGCGCCGTCGAAGGCCCCCAGCAGCTTTCGGGACTCGGACTCCATCTTCTCCTCCTCGCCGCCGATGTGCGGGACGGCGTTGTCGATGATCTCCATCGACGTGACGCCGGAGTAGCCCGCCCCCGAGACGGCCTGGAGGGTGGCGACGTGCACTCTCGAAAGTCCGAACGTATCGAGCGCCGCGAGCGTGGGGACCATCGTGATCGTCGAGCAGTTGGGGTTCTTCACGAGCGCGCCGTCCCAGCCGCGCTCGTCGCGCTGGACCTCGAGCATAGCGAGGTGGTCGGCGTTCACCTCGGGGATCACGAGCGGGACGTCGGGCGCCATGCGCTGGTTCGAGGAGTTCGAGGAGACGACGTAGCCCGCCTCCGCGAAGTCGGGCTCGACGCGCTCGCCGACCGAGGAGGGAAGCGAGGAGAAGAGCATGTCGACGTCGTCGGGCACCGCCTCGGGATCGGTCTCCGCGACCGTGATCTCCGCCACGTCCTCGGGGATCGGTGTGCTGATCCGCCACTTGGCCGCGTCGCGGTAGGGCCGGCCCGCGCTCTCGGGGCTCGCGGTGAGACACGCGATCTCGAACTCGGGGTGAGGATCGAGAAGCTGGATGAGTCGCTGTCCGACGGCGCCGGTCGCGCCGAGCACGCCAACGGTGTGAGTCATTAGCGCAGGGTAGGGTCGGCCCGGTTCAAAACCGTTTGGATCGGGAGAAAACCCGCAAAAGCTGCCGCGCTACGCCTGGGCGGCCTGTTCCTGTTTCCGGGTGACGTAGCCCGCGATCCGGTTTCGGACGCCCTTGGACTCGATGTTGGTCAGTTCGCGGACGCTTCGTTTGTTGTGATCGAAGTCGTCGTTGAACGCCTCGGGGTAACGCTCGATGAGGAGCGTCCCCGTCTTCTTGACGTAGGCCGGTTTGATCGCCATGGCGGGCTCTACTGGGGTGGCGGCCTAAAAGGATTCGTTTCGAGCGTTTCGGTCGTTTCGGTCGCCTCAGTCGGGCCGTTCGTCCCGCCCGTCCCAGTCCGACAGTTCGCGGAGGCGCGCCATCGCCTCGCGCTCGCGTGCGGCGCCACAGCGCTCGACCACGCCCTCGAAGTAGACGAGGCGTTCCTCGAGCTCGGCGGTATCGTAAGCTGCGACGCCGAGCCGCGAGGCCGCGACCGTCGCCTCGATGACGGCGTTGTAGCCGCGGTTGGTCGTCGGGACGACGCGCCGTTCGATCCCCGTCTCGACCGGCGTGTGCGCCCACTCCTCCCAGCGGGTGCCGCCGTCCTCGCCGGCGTCGACCCGCTCGACCTCGACGCGGACCCAGGCGTCCGCGGAAGGAAGGACGGGGTCGTCGCGCTCGTAGACTCCCAGCGCCGCCTCGACGAACTCCATCGGATCCCGGGTGAACTGGACGTACCCCCCACCTCGCCGGTGGAGATTCCGCCGCGTCCGGGTGTTTCCCCACGTCCGCGAGGTCACCGGCTCGCCGGCGAACAGCCCGAGCGCCGCGAGGTTCCACCGGTCGTTCGGCCCGAGCGTTGCGACGACCGACTCGGTGGCGCCGCGTAGCTCGACCGGCCAGCCGTCGCTCACGGCTCGACTCCCCGTTCGAGCGCGACGAACAGCCCCGCGGCGACGATGTCGGCGGTCGTTCCCGGATTGATCCCCTCCTCGACGAACGCCTCGGCGAGCGCCTCGATCGCGTCTGGATCGCCCGCGTCGCGTGTCCGTTTCGCCCGCTCCATCGCCCCCTCGGCGACCCTCTCCCCGTGTTTCTTCGCGACGAGCGTGTCGGGTCGCTCCGCGAGCAGGTCGAGAAACGCCCGTGCGCCGCGATCCGAGAGCGGCCCCTCGGACTCAGTGATCAGTTCCGCGGCCCGGAACGAGCGCTCGAAGCCGCCCGTCCACTCGCGGGCGACGTCGTCCTCGGCCTCGCTCAGGCGCATCACGTCGAGGAGCGTCAGCCCGCGGCGTTCGAGGGCGGGGACGGCTTCGCTCCCGCGCCGAACGTCGAGGTCGGCGGCGTCCTCGGGCGGGTCGTCGACGAACACCTCGCAGTACTCGAACGCCCGGTAGAACGCGGCGGCGTCCTCGACGGTAGTCGCCTCGACGACCCGTCGTACGCCCTCGGGCGAGAGCGTCCCCCCGTCTTCGATCGCGGCGCGGACGAGCGGCACGAGCAGGAGAAGCGCGCCGAACTGGGTGTTCTGACCGTGGCCGGCGGCCATCCCCCCGACCGCCCGTTCGAACGCCTCGCCGATGGGATCGCCGGCTTCCGCGTCCCGCAACCCCTCGCCCGCACCGACGGCGCCCGCGAGGAACTGCTCGAAGCGCAGGTCGGACAGATCGCGCCGTCGGTCGACGTTGCCCGGCTTGGGCGTCCCCGCGACCTCGAGCAGCAGCGCGAGTTCGGCGTTCTGTGCCGCCGTTCGTGTCCGCGCGCTCGTGTTCGCGTTCACGCGTGGGCCTCCCGGGAGAGCCGGTCGAGGACCTCCCGTATCCGTGCGAGCACCCGGGGGTCGTCGCTGGGTCGGCCGACGCTCACCGCGTCCGCGCCGTACGCGAGGTACTCCCGGACGCTCGCGGCGTCGCGAACCTCGTTGTTCGCGATCACGAACAGATCGGCGGCGTCCGTCACCGTTCGGATCACCTCCTCCGAATCCATCGCGTCGACGTGGATCGCGTCCGCACCCGCCCGCTCGACCAGTCGGGCGGTCTCGGCGAGATTCACCCCGTCGACCTCCGCACGGACCTTCACGCTCACCGTCGCGCCCTCGGCGTCGGCCGCGCAGACGTACTCGCGGAGCCGGTCGCTCTCCCGAAGGAGCGTCTCCCCGCAGCCGACCGCACACAGCTCTTCCTGGCGACAGTGGGCGTTGATCTCGCAGATCGCGCCGTGCGCGCGACAGACCGCCGCAGCCGTCGCGATCGGTTCGGGCGAACTCGACCGAAGGTTAAATCCCGCTCTGATCGGCGTCTCCGACAGCGCCGAGAGCTGGTCGTCGACGAACGCGATCGGGTCCGCCGGCAGGAACTCGTCGCGGTCGCGGGCGACGAGCGCGCGGGCGGCCTCCCGAGACGGCTCGTCGAGGGCGATTCCGCCGAGAAAGGCCGCGCCGGCGTGCTCGCTCGCCGCGCTCGCCCACGCGGCGTCCGATCGGCCGCTCAGGCTCGCGAGCGCGAGTCGTGGCTCGAACATCAGTCGATCCCCCCCAGCGCCTCCTCGACCGCACGGGCGACGCGTTCGGCGTCCTCTCGCGAGTCCATCGCGGTGTCGGTCCGGACGACGGGGCGATCGAGCGTCGTCCCGTCGCCGTCGTCGAGCACGAACGCGTCGGCGAACGGATAGCATTCGGCGACGCCGGCGGTCGAGGGCTCGTAGCCCGAAGCGGCCATCAGATCGCCCGCGGGGCCCGAGAAGACGCGGTCCTCGACGAACGGCGAGACGACGACCACCGGCACCCGGGCGAGTCGTTCCTCGACCCCCCTGACCGCACGGATCGGCCCGACGCTCGTGATCGGGTTCGAGGGGCCGATCACGACCGGGTCTTCGAGAGCGGTCAGTACGGCCTCCGTCGCCCGCGCTTCGCCGCGGAACTCGACGCGTTCGATCGCGGGCTCGCCGCGATGGGCGACCCAGAACTCCTGGAAGTGCATCTCCCCCCGATCGGTGTGGATCATCGTTGCGAGCGGGTCGTCGCTCATCGGCACGAGGTCGATGGCGAGCCCGAACGCATCGGCGAGCGTTCGGGTGACCTCGGTGAGCGAGCGCCCCTCGTCGAGCAACCCGGTCCGGGTGAGGTGGACCGCGCGGTCGCGGTCGCCGATCGTCATGAACTCCGCGATCCCCGAGAACCGCCGCCAGCGGGCGATCTCCCGTCCGTCGGTCTGACAGGCGTCGGGAAGGTAGCGCGGCCCCGTCTCGAGACCGGCAGCACTCGCCAGTTCGAGGAGGTACTCGTTGGTCTCGTGGGTGTCGCCGTCGATCCCCCACCACGTCTCCCGGTCGAGGACCCCGCCGCGTTCGAACAGCACGGTGTCGAGGTCCGGACAGACCAGCAGCCCGCCGAGTTCGACGTCGTCGCCGGTGTTGCCGACGACGGTCGTCTCCGCCGGCTCGAAGACGGCGTCGGCCCCCGAGAGGAGCTTCGGCGTTCCGGTCCCCCCGGAGAGAAACGTCACCATACGCGGGGTAGGCGGGGGATCGGCCTTAAGCGCTCGCCCTCGGATCCGCGTAGCGATCGTCCCGGTCGACGCTCGGGGGCGTGGACGACGACCGGCGGCAGTCCACGACCTGGCGTGAGCATGGCCGACGTACCCGACGTCGAGGCGGTGGAGACCGAGGACGGGTACGTCCACGGGCGGTTTCGCGATCCCGATCGCTACGACGAGATCCGAACCCCCGACTGAGCGAAGGAGCTCGCCGAGTCCGTCTCGGAGGGCAGCGAGGTCCGAACCGGGAAGAAGGAGGGAAGCGACGACTGGGAGGTCACGTCGGTGTTGGGCCGGAAGAACGTCGGCGAGGAGAAGGCGAAGGAGCAGGCCCGCGAGATCGTCGAGAAGATCGAGTCCTAGGCGGGAGCGAAGCGACTTAGACGACGCCGGCGAGCGTACGTTACATGCCGGAGGGTGACGGAAACGAGAGAGAGGATGGCGCGGACCGACCGAAAGGCGATCCCGGGATGGTCGGCGTGCTCGTGCGCCTCGCGATTGCGCTGCTGGCCGTGGCGCTCGGCCTCTTCTGGATCGTCCGACTAACGTTCGTCGGGTCGACGCTTCGTGGCGGACTACTGTTCGAACTACTCGCCCCACTGGTGTTGCTTTACTTCGGGATCGATTACCTGCAGACCCAACGTCGCGCCTTGAACCCTGACTCACGTCCAGAAAGGTGAACCGCGGACATTCGACCTGGATCACGACGGGCTTTGACGACCCGTCTCGTCTCAACGTATCTCTACCCTGTTAGCATGCGTCAGTACATCGTTATTGCATTATATATCATAAACAACATGAAGAACAGTATGGAAGTCGCCACTACGCAGCAACTCGAGGCGATCGTTCGGGAGGATATCGAGCGGATCCGGAACGAAGGTGATCGCTCCTCCGTCGATGAACGGTATGGCGACGACTCTGTGCTTCACGATGCCTCCCTCCGAGGAAGTTCACGGTCAGGAAGGTCACAAGTCGTACGGTCATGGGTTCCGGAAGACCTTCCCCGACCTAGAGGTGACCGCCGACCGGATCGTCACCGAGGACGATACGGTCGCGGTCAGATACCCGTGGCGTGGCACCCACCGAGGGGAACTCGTGGGTATCGAACCCACCGGAAAACGAGTTGAGGGGACTGGAATGGTGGTCGTCCGTTTCGAGGACGGAAGGTGCGGGAAGACTGGATCATCGATGACTCGCTTGGCCTGCTCCAGCAGCTCGGTGGTATCGAACCGCCCGGTGAGTAATTCGCCGTTCCTTTCTGCGGCAAGGGACCGCGTTGTTCATGAGGTTGGCAAAACGCCCGCGTTCCGGGAGCAGCGTAAACCCATTGCTAGCAGATTCATCCGTCAAACGTACTCTACTTTTTGGTTTCTGCCGTCGTATTTCGATATATGGCAAACGAGACCGCCATAGAATTCATCGAGGAGTGGCAGTTAGGGATTTTCTTCATAATCGGTTGTTTCATCGGCGCGATGGTCGGACTGTTTCTCTTCGCCCATCTGGGATGGGACACCGTTATCGGGTCCGTCCTGGGAACCGTTTTCACGTTTCTCATCGCTTCGTACGTTCTCTACAGCCGTTGAAGCGGATCGAATGGACCCGTTGATCGACACTGTACCGATCTCCGTGTTCGATCCTGTCTCTCCCAGTATCGGTCGTAGTGGGAGAGACGCCAGTGGATCGATTCACACGACGGCATGCGAACCGCGCCGGCGCCGATACCAGGTGGCTGCGGAGGTCGTGTCGGAATCACCGACAGCGTTTATGCCGCTACCCGCCGGTCATACCCACATGGATCTGGACGGACGGACGGCGCTCGTCACCGGCGCCAGCGGGGGAATCGGCCGCGAGATCGCGCTCGCGTTCGCCGAGTCGGGGGCGAACGTCGCGCTGGTCGCCAGAAGCGACGGGATCGAGGGGACCGCGGAGCTGATCGACGACCCCGAACGGGCGCTCCCGGTCAGGGGCGACGTCACCGACGAGTCGTCGGTCCGCGAGGCGATCGATCGCACCGTCGACGAGTTCGGCGGCCTCGACTGTCTGGTCAACAACGCCGGCATCGCGGGGCCGACGGCGCCGGTCGAGGAGGTCTCGCTCGAGGAGTGGGAGCGGACCATGCGAGTCAACGTCACCGGCATGTTCCTGACGGCGAAACACGCCGTATCGCACCTTCGCGAGAGCGACCGTGCGAGCGTGATCAACGTCTCCTCGATCAGCGGGAAGCGCCCTCTCGAGGGCCGCACTCCGTACACGGCGTCGAAGACGGCGGTGATCGGCCTGACCCGAACTCTGGCGTTCGAACTCGGCGAGGACGACGTCACGGTGAACGCGATCTGTCCGGGCGCGACCAGCGGACCGCGGATCGATCGGGTGATCGAGGCGCAGGCCGAGTCGCTCGGCGTGAGCTTCGAGGAGGCGAAACGGCGCGTGTTCACCGACGACGCCGCGCTCGGCGAGCTCGTCGAGCCCGAGGACGTCGCGGCGATGGCGACGTTTCTCGCGAGCGAGCACGCGCGACACGTCACCGCCCAGGATCTCAACGTCGACGGCGGAACGGCCTGGTACTAGTAGTAGTCCTCACTCGACGAGCTCGTACACGTCCGGGGTGATCGAATCGCCCGTAGGGAGACCGAACGTCAGTAAACGAACACGAACGCGGCTGCTGAGGTGGACGACCGGTGTCTCCGGGATATTACTGCTCATCTGATAGGTGTCGTTCGGCAGAGCTTTCGAACTGTATCGGCCGGTCCTCCGAGCGACGCCGAGCTAACGAGTAACGGAACAAATATGTAGGAGGGCGGATTCCCTTTCGGACATGTCTGCTAGTGGGTCACAAGGATCGTTACAGCGGATGGGGCAGGCGGTAGCCAACTGGTCGGAACGATGGGTGCCGAGCCCGTTCCTCTTCGCGATCATCCTCACCCTCATCGCGTACGTGGTGGCGATCGCACTCACACCCGACGGCCCCCTCGAGAACGTCATCAACTGGTACGACGGATTCTGGGTCCTGCTCGAGTTCGCGATGCAGATGGTGTTGATCCTCGTCACGGGCTACGTCGTCGCCGATTCGAGGCAGGTGAGCAGCCTGCTCAACCGGGTCGCGTCGATCCCCGACAGCGGACCGCAGGCGGCCGCGCTCGTCGCGGCGGTCGCGATGGTCGCCGGCTACTTCCACTGGGGGGTCGGGCTGATCATCGGCGCGATCTTCGCGGTCTTCGTCGCCCGGGCCGGCCTCCAGCGCGGCATGACGTTTCACTATCCGCTGCTCTGTGCCTGTGGCTACACCAGCCAGGTGATCTGGCACGTCGGGCCGTCGACGAGCGCGGGGCTGCTCTCGGCGACCGAGGGCCACGTCTTCGAGGACGTCATCGGCGTCGTCCCGCTCTCCGAGAGCGTCTTCACCGTCTACGCCTTCGGAATCGCGCTTCTGGTGTTCCTCACGGTGGTGCCGCTGATGTACCTCCTCGCGCCCGAGGAGGAGCACGCGGTCGGCATCGACGAGTACGCGCCCGGACTGGTCGAGGCGGGCGAAGGCGGGGTCGGAGCCGGAGCCGAGACCGGGGGCGACGAGCGGGCGGCCGACGGGGGGACCGCCCAGCGGATGCCCGCCGATCGACTCGACGACAGCCGGCTGGTCTCCTACCTCGTCGGCGCCGGCATGTTCGTCTACATCGTCCAGCACTTCGCGACCGCCGGCGTCGGCGAGGCGCTCGACATCAACGTCTTCAATTTCCTGTTCATCGCGATCGGACTGTTCCTCTACGGGACGCCGACGGCCTACGTTGAGGCGATTCGCGGCGCGACCGAGAGCGCCGCGGGCATCATCCTGCAGTTTCCCTTCTACGCGGGCATTCTCGGTATCATCGATAACTCGGGACTCTCGGAGCTGATGGCCGAGGCGTTGCTCGACATCGCGACGCCGACGACGTTCCCGGTGTTGGCGTGGATCCTCGGGGGGATCATGAACTTCTTCGTCCCCAGCGGCGGCGGCGAGTGGGGCATCATCGGCGGCATCGTCGGCGAGACCGCCGTCGAACTCGGGGTCGCACCCGGCCAGGCGATCATCGCCTACGGCACCGGCGACATGTGGACGAACATGTTCCAGCCGTTCTGGGCGATCCCCCTTCTCGGCATCACGCGGGTCAGGGCGCGAGACATCCTGGGCTATACGCTGATCGTCATGGTCGTGCTCACCCCGGTGTTCACGCTCGGGCTCTACTTCCTGCCGTACTGATCGCGATCCCCTCTTTCGGTCGAACCGTGCTAGCGATAGCCAACGGTTAAGGGGGATCGATCCGTCGTCCCCTCGATGCCTGCCGATACGGCTCTCGCCGACGTCGCCGCGTCGTTGCGGTCCGGCGAGACACGACCGACGCCGTACGTCGAATCGCTCCGTACCCGCTCCGAGGACATCGAGCCTGAGATCCACGCGCTGCTCGAGGAGCCCGATCGCTGGGGCCGCCTCCAGCGCGAGGCCGGCGCGCTCGAGGCCTGTTTCGACGACCCGGCGGCCAGGCCGCCGCTCTACGGCGTGCCGGTCGGCGTGAAGGACATCTTCCACGTCGATGGCTTTCCCACGCGTGCCGGCTCGGACCTCCCGTCGGAGGCGCTGACGGGTTCCGAGGCCGCCGCCGTCCGCGCGCTTCGGAATGCCGGCGCACTGGTGCTCGGAAAGACGGTCACGACGGAGTTCGCCTACTTCGAGCCCGGTCCGACCCGAAACCCCCACGACACCGATCACACGCCGGGCGGGTCGAGCAGCGGCTCGGCGGCGGCGGTCGCCGCGGGTCTCTGTCCGCTCGCGCTCGGCTCACAGACGATCGGCTCGGTGATCCGACCCGCCGCCTTCTGTGGCGTCGTCGGCCTGAAGCCGACCTACGGCCGGATCCCCATCGACGGCGTACTCCCCGTGGCGCCGTCGGTCGACCACGTCGGCTGCTTCACGCGGGACGTCGCCGGCGCGAGGCTCGCGGCGTCGGTGCTCTACGACCACTGGCGACCCGACTCCACGATCGAAGCTCCCGTTCTGGGCGTTCCCGAGGGCCCCTATCTCGAACAGGCCGACGACGAGGGACTCGAGGGGTTCGAGAACCACGTCGAGCGTCTGGAACGGGCCGGATACGACGTGCGGCGGGTCGACCTCCTCGGCGACGTCGAAGCGGTAAACGACCGCCACGACCGGTTGGTCGCCGTCGAGACCGCGCTCTCCCACAGCGAGCTCTTCGACGAGTACGGCGAGCACTACGCCGAGGCGACCGCGGCGCTGATCCGCGAGGGTCACGCGGTCGGCGTCGGAGAGCTCTGTGCGGCACGTACGGGCCGGGGCGCACTCCGTGAGGAGGTCGAGCGGACGATGGACGAGGAGGGACTCGACGTCTGGATCTGTCCGGGCGCTCCAGGCCCGGCCCCCGAGGGGATCGACGACACCGGCGATCCGGTGATGAACCTGCCGTGGACCCACTGCGGGCTGCCAGCCGTCGCGCTGCCGGCGAGCACGACGGAGGGCGGCCTTCCGCTCGGGCTGCAGTGCGTCTCGCGGTTCGGGAGCGACGAACGCCTCCTCTCGTGGGCCGAGGAGATCGCCGAGGCGCTCGCGGGCGTCGACGGCCCGTCGGTTTAACTCGCGGAGCGCCCAACCTCGCGTATGAAGACGATCAAGGACAGCGTCCACGACCACATCGTGGTCGACGGCGTCGCTCGGGCGCTGCTGGATACCCCCGAGGTCCAGCGGTTGCGCCACATCAAACAGCTGGGAACGGTCTCGCTGGTCTACCCCTCCGCGAACCACACTCGCTTCGAGCACTCCCTGGGAGTCTATCACCTCGCCTGCGAGGCGCTCTCCCAGTTAGGAATCGAGGGTCGGGCCGCAGAACGGGTCCACGCGGCGGCCATCCTTCACGACGTCGGCCACGGCCCCTACAGCCACAACGTCGAGAGCGTGATCGAACGCCACACGGGCAAGTACCACGAGGACGTCGACGACCTCGTCGAGCAGGGACCGGTCGGCGAGGTCCTCCGCGAGCACGACCTCGAGCCCGCCCGGGTCTCCGGCCTCATCGGCGGCGAGGGCCAGTACGGCGGGCTCGTCTCCGGCGAACTCGACGTCGACCGGATGGACTACCTGGTGCGCGACGCCCACCACACCGGCGTCCCCTACGGCACGATCGACTCCGGACGCCTGGTTCGCGAACTGCGCTTCGTCGACGGCGAACTCGTCCTCGGCGAGGGGAACGTCCAGACCGCGGAGAGCCTGCTCGTCGCCCGCGCGCTGATGAACCCGACCGTCTACAGCCACCACGTCGCGCGGATCGGCAAGTCGATGCTCCGGCGCGGGGCAGAACGGCTGATCGCGAACGGGGAGACGACGCCCGAGGGGCTCCGCCGGATGGACGACCACGACCTGCTCGTGGCGCTCCGAACTGCCGACTCGACCGAACGGATCGCGGGTCGGCTCGCCCGTCGCGAGCTGTTCAAACGCGCCGTCTGGTCGGAGTACCGGGACGTTCCAGACGACCTGCTCGAGCTCTCCCACGAGGAGACGGTGGAGTACGAGACCGCAATCGCCGACCGGGCGGGCGTCGATCCCGACGACGTGATCCTCGACGTGCCGGCGTACCCGAGCATGACCGAGTCGACGACCCGCGTGATCGTCGGCGGGGAGATCCGCCGCCTCGAGGAACAGTCGCCGCTCGTCCGAACGCTGCGGGGGGTCCAGCTCAACCAGTGGCGACTCGGGGTGTACGCCCCCGCCGAGGCGACCGACCGAGTGGGCCACGCCGCCGAGGCCGTACTGGGGCTCGACACCGACGGCAGGCTGATCAGCGACGCTGTCCGTGGGCTGCACACCACGCTCGATCGCTTCGGCACGGACGCGAAGCGAGAATGACCGGATTCAAATCCGAGGACCGCCTTCATCAGCTATGATCGTCGAGGGGACCGTCCTTCGGGGTCCCGAGTTCACCCCGATCGAGGGTCGCGTCGTCTGCGAGGACGGACGGATCGACGCGGTCGAGGAGACCGAGGCGGAGAGCGATCGGATCGTCCTGCCCGCGTTCGTCAACGCCCACACCCACGTCGGTGACTCGATCGCGAAGGAGGCAGGGAGGGGGCTCTCGCTCGAGGAGCTCGTCGCCCCGCCCGACGGGCTGAAACACCGCCTGCTCCGACGCGCCGACCGCGAGGAGTCGGTCGCCGCCATCCGCCGAACCCTCCGGTTCATGCGTTCGGGAGGAACGACCGCGTTCATGGACTTCCGCGAGGGCGGAGAGGAGGGCGTGAGCGCGCTCTACGAGGCCGCCGCCGATCTCCCGATCGACGCGTTCGCGCTCGGCCGCGACGAACTCGCGGCGCTCGAGGCGGGCGACGGCTACGGCGCGAGCGGCGCCGCCGACGCGGAGTTCTCGCGCGAACGCGCGGCCGCCCGCGAGGCGGGAAAGCCCTTCGGCATCCACGCCGGCGAGAACCGAACCGACGACATCGAGCCCGCACTGGAGCTCCAGCCGGACTTCCTGGTCCACATGGTCAACGCCGGTCCCGACCACCTCGACCGGGTCGAGCGCGAGGGGATCCCCGTCGTCGTCTGCCCGCGCGCGAACCTCACGACCGGCGTGGGACTGCCGCCGATCGAGGAACTCGCTTCACGCACGCGGGTCGCGCTCGGCACGGACAACGTGATGCTCAACGGCCCCTCGATGTTCCGCGAGATGGAGTTCGCGGCGAAGCTCACCGACCTGCCCGCCGATCGCGTTCTGGCGATGGCGACGCGCGCCGGCGCGGAACTCGCCGGGCTGAACTGTGGCGTCGTCGAGGAAGGACGCGAGGCACGGCTGCTCGTGCTCGACGGCGACTCGGACAACCTCGCGGGCGTTCGGGATCCGATCCGGGCGGTCGTCCGCCGGGCGGGCGTCGCGGACGTCCTCGACGTGATCCACCCGGCGCAAAACAGTTAAGCCGACGTGTGTGAACATCGTACACGAACGATGTACGAGCGCATTCTCGTCCCGACCGACGGATCGGCGGGCGTCGAGCGCGCGATCGAGCAGGCGGCGGAGCTCGCCGCCGTTCACGGCGCGGAGGTCCACTCGGTCTACGTTCTCAACACCGCGAACTTCGCCAGCCTGCCGATGGAGACCTCCTGGGAGGGGGTCAGCGACATGCTCCGACAGGACGGCGAGGAGGCGCTCGAGCGCGTTCGGGCGCTCCTCGAGAGCTACGAGGTACCCGTCCGGACACACCTGATCGAGGGAAGTCCGGCTCGCGAGATCGTCGATTTCGCGACCGAGGAGGGCTGTGACCTGATCGTGATGGGGACCCACGGCCGCGGCGGGATCGATCGCCTCCTCCTGGGGAGCGTCGCCGAACGGGTCGTTCGAGGGTCGCCCGTCCCGGTGCTCACCGTCCGCGTTCGCGAGGAGGACCTGGATTAGACCGGCCGGAGGTGCTCGCAGTCGCCGGCGTGGACCCGCACCTCGTCCTCGTCGGTCTCGACCACTAACCGTCCCGGCGCCTCGACGTCGAGCGCCCGTCCGATGACCTCTCCCGTCGGCGTCTCGACGCGCACCCGTTCTCCGAGCGTGATCGCGAGTTCGCGCCACGCGTCGAGGATCGCGTCCGGTTCGCCCCGGAGCGCGTCGAACTCCTCGAGGACCCGCTGGACGAACACGCGACGGTCGACGTCGCCCGCCTCGGCGCGGACGCTCGTCGCGCCCTCGGGCAGGTCGGCGGGATCGACGTTCGCGTTCACGCCGAAGCCGACGACGACCCACGAGACGCGATCCGCCTCGCCCTCCATCTCGGTGAGGATTCCGACGAGCTTTCCGCCCGTCTCACGCGAGAGCACGTCGTTCGGCCACTTGATCCCCGCGTCGACGCCCGCCTCGCGGAGCGCGCGGGTCGTCGCGACGGCGGCCGCGAGCGTCAGAAGCGGCGCCTCCCTCGGCGTGATCTCGGGCCGGAGGACGACGCTCAGGTAGATCCCGCCACTGGGCGAGTTCCACCCGCGATCGAGCCGGCCGCGCCCGCCGGTCTGTTCGTCCGCGAGGACGGCCACGCGATCCTCCCCCGCCTTCGCCAGCTCACGAGCGCGGGCGTTCGTGCTCGGGAGGGCGTCGTGGTACTCGACCCGGTAGGGCGCCTCGAGCCCGAACTCGACCGCCGCGGCGCCGTACGCCGGGACGCTCGTGACTCGATACCCGTCGTCGCCTCGGATCTCGAAACCCGCATCGCGTAGCGCCTCGATCCGCTTCCAGACCGCGGCCCGCGAGACGCCGAGTCGTTCGGCGAGTTCCGGTCCCGTCGCCGGGCCGGTCGCGAGCGCGTCGAGGACGGCCCGGCGGGTGTCCTCGTCGACGCCCTCGCGCTCGCTCATTCGATGACGACCAGCGTATCGCCCATGTCGACGCTCTCGCCCTCCTCGATGAGCACCTGGGCGACCGTGCCCGACGCGGAGGCGACGACGTCGTTCTCCATCTTCATCGCCTCGAGCACGCAGAGCACGTCGCCGCTCTCGACTTCGTCGCCCTCGCTCACCTCCACCGAGAGGATCGTCCCCTGCATGTCGGTGGTGACCTGTTCGCCCTCCGTGGAGACCGCTGACTCGCCCGAATCGGAGCCGCCGGCCGGCTGGGGTCTCTGTCCGCCACCACCGCCGCCACTGCCGCCGACCGCCTCAACGCCGTGTTCCTCGAGGTCGACCTCGAAGCGCTTGCCGTTGACCTCGACGGTGAACTCGCGGTGGACGACGCTTTCCTCCTCGCTTTCGGCGCCGGTCTCGCTTCCCCACTGCTTCTGCGCCTCCTCGATCCGACTCCGGTCCATCTCCTCGTCGAGGTACTTCGTGGTGTGTTTCCCCTCGACGAACCGCTCGTTCGTGAGCATCAGGCGGTGGAACGGGATCACCGTCACGACGCCCTCGATCCCGTACTCCCGGAGCGCGCGCAGGCTTCGTGCGATACACTCGTCGCGGTCGCCCCCGTGGACGATCAGCTTCGCGATCATCGAGTCGTAGTCGGTGACGATCTCGTCGCCCTGTCGGAGCGCATCGTCGAGTCGGACGCCGATCCCGCCCGGCGGGTCGTAGGTCTCCAGCCGGCCGCCCGGCGAGGGGGCGAACTCGTTGGCGGCGTTCTCGGCGTTGATCCGGAACTCCATGGCGTGGCCGTCGATCTCGACGTCGTCCTGTTCGAAGCCGATCTCCTCGCCGGCCGCGATCCGGATCTGCCACTTCACGATGTCGATGCCCGTGATCTCCTCGGTGACGGTGTGTTCGACCTGGATCCGGGTGTTCACCTCGAGGAAGTAGAAGTTCGTCTCGGGTCCGAGCAGTTCGCCCTCCTCGCGATCGGCGTCCTCCTCGACGAGGAACTCGACGGTACCGGCGTTGGTGTATCCGGCCTCGCTGACTCCCCGGCGGGCGGCCTCGCCGATCTTCTCGCGGAGCTCGTCGGTCAGCGCCGGGGAGGGGCCCTCCTCGATGACCTTCTGGTAGCGCCGCTGGAGCGAGCAGTCGCGCTCGCCGAGGTGGCGGACGTTGCCCGCGTGGTCGGCGAGGATCTGTACCTCGATGTGTCGTGGGTTCTCGAGGAACCGTTCCAGGTAGACGGAGTCGTTGTCGAAGTAGGCCTCGCCCTCGCGTTTGGCGCTCTGGAGCCGGTCCTCGGCTTCGTCGGGACCGTTGACGATCTTCATTCCGCGACCGCCACCCCCGCCCTCTGCCTTGATCGCGACCGGGTAGCCGTGTTCGTCGCCGAACGCGGTGACCTCCTCGGGCTCGGTGACGGGCTCGGTCGTCCCGGGGACGATCGGCGTGTCCGCGGACTGCATGACCGCGCGGGCCTTGGTCTTCTCGCCGAGTTGCTCCATGGCGTCGCCACTCGGACCGATCCAGGTGATCTCCGTCTCCTCGACCTTCCGGGCGAACTCCGCGTTCTCCGCGAGGAAGCCGTAACCGGGGTGGATCGCGTCGGCGTCCGCCTTCCGCGCGGCCTCGATGACCGCCTCGTGATCGAGATAGGAGTCGCTGGCCTTCGCGGGGCCGACGTTGTATGCTTCGTCGGCGTAGCGGACGTGACCGCCGTCCTTGTCAGCCTCGCTGTAGACGGCGACGGTGCCGACGTTCAGTTCCTCACACGCACGCATGACTCGAACCGCGATCTCCCCGCGGTTCGCGACTAGGACTTTCCTGAACATTGTTGACTATCTCCGGGTTGATTACCTCATTCTGTCGGTTCGCCCCGCCGCCGTCCAGGCGTCGGTGGGTGTCCCAACGGGGACGCGCACGCTGCGGCCCTGGGTCGCCTTGATCCGGCCGGCGAACGACCAGCGCTCGTCCTCCCAGGACGGCTCCTCGCCCGCGGCCGCCAGCGCCTCCTGTGCCCGAAGGTGTGAGCCGACGGCCGCGGCGATCGCGGCGGCCTCTTCGTCGCTCGCGCTCTCCGGGACGTCGAGATCAAAGCGGGATGTTTCCATGTTTCTTCTCCGGCTGGGACTCGCGCTTCGAGCGCAGCATCTCGAGGTCGTCGATCAGCCGCGGACGGGTGTCGGACGGTTCGATCACGTCGTCGACGAACCCGCGATCCGCGACCGTATACGGGTTCGCGAACTCCTCGCGGTACTCGTCGATGAGCTCCTGGCGGCGCGCATCGGTGTCCTCCGCGGCCTCGAGCTCCTTTCGGTAGAGGATGTTCACGGCGCCCTCCGGGCCCATGACGGCGATCTCGCTGGTGGGCCAGGCGTAGTTGACGTCGGCCCCCAGGTGTTTCGAGGCCATCACACAGTAGGCACCGCCGTAGGCCTTTCGCGTAATGACGGTCAACAAGGGCACCGTCGCCTCCGAGTAGGCGTAGAGCAGCTTCGCGCCGTGGCGGATGATGCCGCGGTGCTCCTGGTCCGTGCCGGGCATGTAGCCGGGCACGTCGACGAACGTCAGGATGGGAATGTTGAACGCGTCACAGAAGCGGACGAACCGCGATGCTTTCATGCTCGAGTCGACGGTGAGCGTCCCGGCGTTGGCGCGTGGCTGGTTCGCGACCACCCCGACGGAGTGGCCGTCGAGCCGCGAGAAGCCGACGACGATGTTCTTCGCGAACTCGGGGGCGACCTCGAAGAAGGCGCCCTCGTCGGTGATCCCGTCGATCACCTCGACCATGTCGTAGGGCTTCTGCGGGCTCTCGGGAACCACGTCGTTGAGCGACTCGTCGCGGCGCTCGGGGTCGTCCCACGGCTCGACCCGTGGGGGGTCCTCGACGTTGTTCTGGGGGAGATACGACAGCAGCCGCTTGATGTCGTCGAGCGCCGCCTTCTCCGACTCGGCGGCGAACTGTGCGACGCCGGTGTCCTGGGCGTGGGTACGCGCCCCGCCGAGTTCCTCCTGGGTGACCTTCTCGCCGGTGACCGTCTCGATCACCCCGGGGCCGGTGATGTACATGTGGCTCGTGTCCTTCACCATGAAGATGAAGTCGGTGATCGAGGGCGAGTAGACCGCCCCGCCGGCACACGGCCCCATGATCCCCGAGATCTGCGGGATGACGCCGCTGGCTTTTTGATTTCTATGGAAGATCTCGGTGAAGCCCGCGAGCGAGACGACCCCTTCCTGGATCCGCGCGCCTGCCGAGTCGTTGAGCCCGACGATCGGCGCCCCGACCTCTATCGCGGTGTCCATCACCTTGCAGATCTTCTCGGCGAACACCTCCCCGAGCGAGCCGCCGAAGACGGTGAAGTCGTGGGCGAAGACGAACGTCTTTCGCCCGTTGACCTCGCCGTAGCCCGTCACGACGCCGTCGCCGAGGATCTTTCGCTCCTCCATCCCGAAGTTGTGGTTTCGGTGAGTGCGAAGCTGGTCGAACTCGTGGAAGGTGTCGTCGTCGAGGAAGTAGTCGATCCGCTCGCGTGCGGTCATCTTCCCCTTCTCGTGCTGGGACTCGATTCGCTCCTCCCCACCGCCGAGCTCCGCCTCCGCCTTCAGTTCACGTAGCTCCTCTATGTCGTCGCCGGTCACGGTGACCACCGTCCCTCACGATTCAGCATATGCACTTCCATTACGGACGTCGTCAAAAGGGTTCCGCACCGCCAGAGCGACGGCACCGGCGGAGCGGATGTCAGACGAGTTCGACCTGGCCGGCCATCTCTACGAGCGTCCCGGGGAGCCCCTGGATGCTGACCACGAGGATGATCCCGATGAGGACCAGCAGAATCGTACGGACGTGCCAGAGCCAGAACGTCGGCAGCGTTCCGCCGGCGCCGCGTGCGGTCCCTCGGCTGATCTCGTCGAGTGCCTCATCGTAGAACCAGCCGGTGAACAGCACCAGGAAGAACATGCCGAGCGGCAGGAGCAGTTCGGCCGTGATCGTGTCGTAGATCTCCAGGACCGCGAGGTCGAGCGCCGTCGGCACGCCAAGCAGGAAGATCGCGGCGGCGACGATCCCGGTGGCGCTCGTCCGCTCCATCTCGAAGCCGTCGATCAGATACGAGACGATGACCTCCATGATGCTGATCGCGCTCGACAGCGCGGCGATGGCGACCGTTCCGAAGAACAGCGCGCCGACGACCTGGTTGAACGGCAGGTTCGCGATCGCGCCGCCGACGCCGATGAACAGCTCGCCGGCGCCGCCTTCGCCGGGTTCGGCGCCGATAGTGAACAGCACGGGGAAGATGATCAACCCGGCCATGATCGCGATCCCCGTATCGAGGGCGACGATCCATGCGCTATCCCCTCCCATGTTCCGGTCCTCGCCGAGATACGACGCGTAGGTGATCATCACGCCCATCCCGAGCGAGAGCGTAAACAGCGCCTGTCCGGCCGCAGCCGGCAGGATGGAGCGCCAGTTCTCCGCGATCGCCCCCGGTTCGGGCGAGAGGTAGTAGGCGTACCCCTGCGCCGCCCCCTCGAGGGTGAACGCGTAGGCGATGAGCAGCAGGAACAGCACGATGATCGCCGGTACCATCACCTTCACCGCCAGCTCGATCCCTCGCTGGACGCCGCCGATGATGATCGCTGCCGTGAGGAGCACGAACAGCAGGTGGAACGCGACCGTGTCGAGACCGGAGGCGATTCCGAGGAAGTACGCCTCCGGATCGGCGAAGTACGACCCGGTGAAGCTCGCGAAGAAGTACCGGGTCACCCAGCCGGCGACGACCGTGTAGAACGACAGGATGACGAAGCCGGTCATCACGCCGATCGCCCCGACGACCTTCCAGGGTCCGTAGCCGAGGCGTTCGAACGCGGTGATCGGGTTTCGCTCGGCCCGACGACCGATGACGAACTCGACCAGTATCGCGGGCAGTCCGATCACGAGAACGAACAGGAGATAGACGACGAGGAACGCCGCTCCACCCTCCTGTCCCACCTGGAAGGGAAAGCGCCAGATGTTCCCTAGCCCGACCGCGCTCCCCACCGCCGCCAGGATGAAGCCGATACGCGTGGCCCACTGTTCTCGCTGTGGCATGTCTACGAACTGCTGTAACCGCCCCAATAAACGCATCGATGCTTGGAACCGCATGGCGTGACACGCGGTGGGATCGCCGATCGTTCGCCGCTCTCGACGTTCCAATACGGATGTGATAATTGATTTATTTCAGGTAATATTTATATCGAGCGGAGAGTTATGACCGATATGGTCTCCCATACCAATCGACGAACCGTTCTCAAGAGCGTCGGCGTCGCGGGGGTCGCCGGACTGGCGGGCTGTCTCGGCGGCGACGGCGGCTCGAACGGCGGCTCGAGCGACAACGGCTCCGGTGACGGCTCCGGCGACGGTCGAGAGCTGATGATCGGGGTGTTGCAGCCGACAACGGGCGATCTGGGCGATCTCGGCGGCCCGATCCGGGACGCCGCCGTCCTGCCGGCCACGCAGCTCGAGGACAGCGACGTGTCGTTCACCATCGATCTCCAGGAGGAGGACTCGCAGACGGATCCCGAGGCCGGCCTCAGCGCCGCGCAGGCGCTCGCCGACGGCGGCTATCCCGCGATAACCGGCGCCGCCGCCTCGAGCGTCACGATTCCGGTCGCCCAGCAGGTCGCGGTGCCGAACGGCGTCGTGATGTGCTCCCCCGCGAGCACCGCGCCGGAGATCACCGAGATGGACGACGACGACTTCCTCTTCCGGACGGCCCCGAGCGACGCGCTCCAAGGCGAGGTAATGGCGCAGGTCGGCGCCGAGGACTTCGACTTCTCGAGCGCCGCGACGTTCCACCTGAACAACGACTACGGCCAGCAGCTCTCGGAGTCGTTCGTGAGCGCGTTCGAGGAGCTCGGCGGCTCGGTGACGGCCGAGGTCGCCTTCGAGGCCGAACAGCCCTCCTACACGTCGCTGCTACAGGACGCGCTCGGCGACGATCCGGACGGGATGATCGTGATCGGCTACCCGGCCAGCGGCGAGCAGATCTTCCGGGACTACTACGCCGACTTCGACGGCGAAGAGACGATCATGGTGACCGACGGCCTGCGCGAGCCGTCGCTGCCCGGCAACGTCGACAACCCGATGGAGAACGTCGTCGGCACGGCGCCGCTCGCGGCCGGACCCGATCAGGATCACTTCGCGAACCTCTTCGAGGAGGAGTACGGCAGCGCGCCGGGCGTGTTCACTGCACAGGCGTACGACGCCACCGCGGTGCTCCTGCTGGCGAACGTCGCCGCCGGCGAGAACGACGGGACGGCGATCCGCGACAACCTCCGTACGGTTGCGAACCCCGAGGGCGAGGAGGTCGGTCCGAGCAACCTCGGCGAGGCCATGGGAATGGTCGCCGACGGCGAGGAGGTCAACTACCAGGGGGCCTCGAGCGCCGTCGACTTCGACGACAACGGCGACATGCAGGCGGTCACCTACGAGATCTTCGAGTTCTCCGAGGAGGGCATCGAGACGACCGACACGGTCGAGTTCGAGGCCGAGGGCTGATCCCGGCCCGTCCTACCCGCCGAGGAAGTCCCGTCTGACCTGTTCGTTCGCGAGCAGCGCCTCGCCGTCGTCCTCGTACCGGTTCCGACCCTGGACGAGCACGTAGCCGCGATCACAGCGTCTCAGCGCCTCCTTCGCGTTCTGTTCGACGATCAGCACCGCGGTCCCGTCGGCGTTGATCTCGTCGACGCGGTCGAAGGTGTCGGCGACGAGATCCGGCGCGAGCCCCGCGCTCGGCTCGTCCAGCAGGAGCAGATCGGGATCGAGCATCAGCGCCCGGCCCATCGCGAGCATCTGCTGTTGGCCGCCGCTCATCGTCCCCGCCTTCTGTGTGCGTCGTTCCTTGAGGATCGGAAACCGATCGTAGACGGCGCGCAGACGCTCCTGCGGCACGTCCTCGAGGATGTAAGCACCCATCTCGAGGTTCTCCTTGACCGTCAGTGAGGGGAAGACGTTCTCGTTCTGAGGGACGTAGCCGACGCCCCGCGTGATGATCTCCTCGGGTCGGAGACCGCTGATCTCCTCGTCCGCGAAGCGGATCGACCCGCCCATGTACGTCGTCAGCCCGAAGACGGACTTCATGACCGTCGACTTGCCCGCGCCGTTGGGGCCGACGATGGCCACGTACTCGCCCTTCGCCACCTCGAGGTCGACGTCCTCCAGGATCTGGAGGTCGCCGTAGCCCGCGTCGAGGGACTCGACGTCGAGTAGCGCCATCAGATCGCCTCCCCGAGGTACGCGTCGATCACCCGCTCGTTCTCGCGGATCACCTCGGGGGCGCCCTCGGCGAGCACCTTGCCCTGGTGCATCACGATCACGCGGTCGCAGTTCTCCATGATGACGTCCATGTCGTGTTCGACGATGAGAAAGGTGTATCCCCGTTCGCGCAGGGCGTGGACGTGTTCGAGCAGGGTACGTTCGAGCGACGGATTCACCCCCGCCATCGGCTCGTCGAGCAGCAGCATCTCGGGGTCGGTGAGTAGCGCCCGCGCGAGTTCGAGGAGTTTTCGCTGGCCGCCCGAGAGGTTGCCCGCGTACTCCTCCGCCAGGTGATCGAGCTCGAACAGTTCGAGCGTCTCCCAGACGCGCTCTCTGAGCTCGGTCTCCTGGTCGACCACCCGCCTTCGGGTGCCGGGCATCACCGACCGCAGGATCGACTCGCCGATCTGGTCCTTCGGCGCGAGCATCATGTTCTCGAGGACGGTCATCTCGGGGAGCCCGCGGGCGATCTGGAACGTCCGGACCAGTCCCCGGTTCGCGATCCGTGCGGGACCGAGCCCGGAGATCTCCTCGCCGTCGAACGTCACCCGCCCGGAGTCGGGCGTGTGGACGCCCGTGATACAGTTGAACGTCGTCGACTTACCGGCGCCGTTCGGGCCGATCAGGCCCGTGATCGACCCGCGCTCGACGTCGAAGCTCGCCCCGTCGACCGCGACGATGCCGCCGAAACGCTTGCGGAGATCCTCGACGCGCAGGTGAACGCCGCCCTCGCTCGCGGCGGTCGTCGATCCGTCGGTGTCCCTCGTCTCGCTCTCACTCATCGGTCTCACCTCCGTCGGCCGGCGACGAGGGCCGGGAGAGGTCGATCGCCGCGGCGGTCTCGGTACGGTGGCCCAGCAGACCGTCGGGCTTCCAGAGCATCAACACGATCAACACGAGGCCGACGATCATGAACCGTAGCTGGTCGACGTTCCCGACGACGTAGCCCATCAACGGGAGGGGATCGAGCGCGGCGAGTTCGATCACCGCGTCGTAGATCGTCGCCGGCGCGCGGACGTCGGCGTTCGCCCGGATGATCCGCTGGACGAACGGCGGGCCCTCCCAGAGCGCGGCGGCGAAGACGAATCCGCCGATGACGCTCCCGGTGTTCGATCCCGAGCCGCCGATGATGAGCGCGACGAACACGTAGAAGGTGAGAATCGGCATGAACGACTCGGGGGTGACGAACCCGCGTCCGCCCTGCCAGAGGATGCCCGCGAGCCCCATCAGCGCACAGCCGAGCATGAACACCTTGATCTTGACGCGGTTGGTCGGTTTGCCGAGCGAGCGGGCGGCGAGTTCGTCCTCACGGATCGCCTTGAGCACGCGACCGAACGGCGAGTAGGCGATCCGCGAGAGCAACACGTAGAGTCCGACGACGCAGACGAGCAACACTACGGTGTAGAGCCCGCTTCGGACGACGGTCGACTGGATGCCCAGCAGGTCGCCCAGGCCGAACAGCAGCTCGCCCACGGGCGTCGGATCGGCGCGCCGACTCCCGCCGGTGTAGAGCAGCCAGTCGACGACCGACTGGGTGCCGGTGAAGTTGATGCCGCTGCCGCCGCCGGTGCCGAGGAGGCGCCCGCCGATCTCGAACTCCCGAAGCGACGCCGAGAGAAGGCTCAGCCGGACGATCTCCGAGAACCCCAGTGTGACGATGGCGAAGTAGTCCGCGCGCAGGCGAAGCGCCGGGAGCGCCGCGACCAGTCCGACGAGCGCCGCGGCGACCATGCCGCCGACGATCCCGACACCCAACGGGAGGCCGAGCCCCGCGGGCGAGCCGTCCGGCGCCGCGGTCAGGATCGCCATCGAGTAGACCCCGACGGCCATGAAGCCGGCGACGCCGATGTTGAACAGTCCCGTATACCCCCAGTGGAGGTTGAGCGCCAGCGTGACCAGCGCGTACACCGCGGCGAAGTAGGTCACCCGCCGAAGCGTGCTGACGACGCCGTTGACGCTCAGTCCCAGGACGAGTCCGAAGACGACGAAGACGGCGTAGATCACGAGGACGATCTTCGCGATGAGGAGGAGGTCCGCCTGCCATCGCGGGCGGTCGCCCGTCGCGAGGAGACGCTTCACGACCCCTCCGGCGGCGCTCATGCGGTACGCACCCCCCCGAGCAGCCCGTCGGGCCGGAAGATCAGAACGAGGATCATCAGCCCGAAGGCGGCGATCTGGTTCAGGTCGGAGGGGATCCAGACCAGCGAGACGTTGGTCGCGAGCCCGATGACGAGCGCGCCGACGATCGCGCCGTAGATCGAGCCGATCCCGCCGAGGATCACGGCGGCGAAGATCAGCAGCAGGAGGAACCAGCCGAGGTTGTAGGTGATGGTCCCGCGGTCGAGCACGACGAGGTAGCCGGCGACGCCCGCCAGCCCCGCCCCGATCACCCAGGTCGCCAGCACGACTCGCTCGGTGGGGATGCCGGTGACGAGCGCGAGGTCCTTGTTGTCGGCCATCGCGCGCATCGCCTTGCCGAGCCTGGTGTACTGGAGCATCAGGTGGACGCCGACCATGAGCACGAGCGCCGCGACGACCATGGTGATCTGGTGGAGGTTGATCGAACCGGTCCAGAAGATCGCCGGATGGTCGAACCGGGGGGCGCTGGCGGTCACCCCGCGGGTGCTCGAGGTGTAGACGAACGCGATGGCGTATCGGAGTACGAGCGCGACGCCGACGCTCGCGATCAACAGCGCGATCCCGCCGGCGTCACGCATGGGTCGGTAGACCAGCCGGTCGATCGCGAGCGCCACGAGCACGGTCGCGACCGCGGCGACGACCAGTCCGAGGACGATCGCGATCGGTTCGGCGAGGACGTTCATCCCGAGTTCGCCCGGCTGTGCGCGGCCGTCCGCGCGCAACAGCAGCCGGCTGCCGAGTTCGGCCACGCCCGCGCCGCCGATCAGGTACGCGACCGTCCAGCCCGTGAACGCGCCGGTGGTGACGAGGTCGCCGTGTGAGAAGTTCGCGAACCGGAGGATGCTGTAGGTCATCGAGAGGCCGATCGCCGCGAGGCCGATGATCAGCCCGTCGACGATCCCCCGCCAGAGGAACGTGGTGAGCGTTCCGACCGCGAGATCGCCGGAGAGGAGCCGACGGACGAGATCCAACAGGAGAACCACACAGCCGCCAAGGAGGAGCCCGCCGAAGAGCTGCTCGGGCGTGAGATCGGAGAGGATTCGTTTCACGGTAACGTCACTCATGACTGGTAGATACGAGCGGGGCGTCGGTAATATAGCTCACGCTTTTTTGATACGATGGCGGCGGCGACGCCCGACCTCCGGCGACGGCCGCGATCAGGCCTCGCCGTAGACCGGCACTGCGGCGCCGCTGGTGGGGCTCGCGGCGTCGCTACAGAGAAAGAGAAACACGTCGGCGATGTCGGCGGGGTCGACCCAGTCGTCGTTCCCGTCCATCATCTCCCGATTGGCCGGCGTGTCGATCACGCTCGGCATGACGCAGCTCGCCCGAACCGCCCCCCGGTTCTCCTCGGCGAGCGTCTCGGTCAGGAGCCGGATGCCGGCCTTCGACGCCCGGTAGGGTCCGTCGCCCTCGCCGCCCGAGAGCGACGAGCGTGCCGAGACGGAGACGATCGACCCCTCGGTCTCGCGCAGGTGTGGAAGGGCGTGTTTCGAGGCGAGGAAGGCGGTCTTGAGGTTCACGTCGAACAGCATGTCGAACTGTTCGAGGGAGGTCTCGTCGATCGGCTGGCCGCCCTTCCAGGTCCCGGCGACGTTGGCGAGCGCGTCGAGACGATCGTGGGCGTCGACGACCCTACCGACGACGCGCTCGACGTCGTCCTCGTCGGTGAAGTCTCCCTCGTAGAAGTCGACGATCCCCGGATCGAGCAGCGAGTCCTCGCTCTCAACGTCGATCAGGTCGGTGGCACAGACGGTCGCGCCGGCCGCGTCGAACGCCTCACAGACCGCGCTGCCGAGCGCGCCACAGGCGCCGGTCACCAGCACGACCCGTCCCTCGAAGTCGAAGCTCGCGGACATGGTCGCCGTTCGTCTCCCGAGCGCATAAACGTGGAGCCGAACTCGAAGTCCGAACCACTATTACCGTGGGTATCGATTGCACGTTCATGGTGGAGTACGCGGTTCAGTCCGCCGGCGGGACGGGTGCCGACGAGGACTCGGCACCGACGACCGTCCTGCTGTGCGGTTCGGGGGGGCCAACCGGGGAGATGTGGGGTCCGCTGTGGGCCCAGCGCGATCCTCGCGAGACGAACGTGTTGGCGATCACCGATCGGCGCAACCCCGTCGAGTGGCTCGACGACTGGGAGGAGCACGTCGGCGACCTCCCGAGGAAGACGGGCGTCATTCGCGTCGGTCGACCGCTCGACTCGAGCGTTGACCTCGACCGATCGAAACACGAGGGGATCTCCCTCCCGCTGACGTCGGTCGAACGACCGGGCGACCTGGGGGAGCTCTACACCGCGATCACCCTGTACGCCTCGGAGTGGTTGCACACCGACGAGAAGACGATCATCTGGCTCGAGTCGCTGACGCCGCTGCTCGAACACGTCGGCATCCAGCGCACGCTCGACTTGGTCGAGCGGCTGGGCGATCGACTGGAGACGCTCGGGGCGACGGCCTACTTCCGTCTCGATCCCGCGGCCCACGAGGACTACACGGCCGAGCTGCTGCGGTCGTCGTTCGACGTGGTCGTCGAGTCCGAGGAGTTCGAGACGCGACCGTCTGCGATCCCGGACGGAACGCTGTCGGAGCCCCGACGCAGGACGGTGCTCCGCGCGCTCCGGACCGCGAACGCACCGCTCCCGATCGAGGAGGGTGCCGCCCGGGTCGCCGCCCGGGAGAACGACCGCCACCCCGAGGGCGTCGAGCCGGTCGACGCGCGGCTGGTGGCGATCGACCTCCAGCACGCACACCTCCCGAAGCTGGCCGAGGCGGGACTGGTCGAGGTGGACACCGAACGACGCCTCGTGAGCCTCAACGTGCCGGTCGAACGCGTCGATGCGTATCTCGATCGGGCCGAAGCCGACGACGACGATAGGGATGTGGGGGACGTGTAGCCATGACCGCGAAACGACACGACATCACTGCCGCCGACGAGGACGAGGAGTCCGAGGAGTACGACCACGAGGTCGATCACCCCCCCGACGCCGACGTCTCGCCCACGGTAACGGTCGCCACCGCCCTCGCCGCGGTGCTCGAGGAGTCGCCGATGGAGCTGTCACCGCCGATCGAGTCGGTCGTGGATACGGATGCGCTGTGCGAACACGTCGAGGAGAGCGCGGACCTCGGCGACCGGCTGACGTTCGAGTACCGTGAGTGTACCGTGTACGTCCATGCCGACGGCCGGATCGGCATCGAGATCGAGGAGCTGCCAGATCCGAGTCGAAGCGTCCCCGATAAGATCCGCCGGCTGGTCGAGGACCGGTACATCCCCGGCACGGGTACGGAGCAGGACCAGCGCCGCCAGTCGATCCTCGCCTCGTATCGGTACCTCCGCGACCGCGGGAGCGCTCGACGGAGCGACTTCATCCAGGCGATCTACCCGCGCTATCCCGGCGCGTACGACATTCCCCACGGCGGCTGGTGGGAGACTGTCGTGAAGCCGGGGTTGGGTGCGTGTCCCGACGTCGCGAAGGGCAACTCGATGTGGTACTACGTCGGCAACTAGGGTTCGACGACGACCTTTCCGAGGAAGCTCTCTTCCATCACCGCCCGCTGGGCCTCGTCCGCGTCCTCGAGCCCGTAGCTCCGGTCGATGGCGATGGAGAGGTCGCCGCTCGCGAGCAGTCGAGCGATCCGTTCGAGCACCGTCGCGAGGTCGGGCGTGTTGAACATGCTCATCAGGTGTAGGTCGATCTCCTTCCCCCGGGCGGCCGGGACGTTCTCCCAGCCCGCCGCCGACTGCGTGTTGCCGATGCCGACGACGCGCGCGCCCTGGACGGCCACGCTCGCGTCGAAATCGAGGTACTCGTCGAGGCGATGGTCGAGGATCATCGTGGGTTCGTACTCGGCGACTCGTTCCTCGAGGTCGTCGGCGGCGTAGTCGAAGACCGCGTCCGCACCGAGATCGGCGAGGTCGTCGTGGTAGTCGGGCGAGGCCGTCGTGAGCACCTCCGCGCTCGTCGCCGCGGCCAGCCCGACGGCGGCGTGGCCCACCCCGCCGGAGCCGCCGTGGATCAGACAGGTCTCGGCCGGTTCGAGACCGGCGTGGTCGATCAGCGCACGCCAGGCCGTCACGGAGACGAGCGCAGCGGCGGCGCCCGTATCGAACGCGACGTTCTCGGGTAGGTGGGCGACCCGATCGGTCGGGACGGCCACGTACTCCGCGTAGGTGCCCTGGTGGTCTCGCCCGAGGCCGGTGGCGAAGACGCGATCGCCCTCCTCGAAGCCGGGCGTGCCCTCGCCGGCGGCCTCGACGACGCCCGCGACGTCCGAGCCGGACGTCATCGGGAGTTCGTAGGGCTCGTACGACCCCTCGCGGAAGTAGGTGTCGACGGGGTTGACGCTCGCGGCCTCGACTCGAACGAGTAGCTCGTGGCCGCCGGGATCGGGGCGGTCGATCTCCTCGACGCCGAGCACCTCGGGTCCACCGTAGTCGTGGTAGCGTACTGCGCGCATGTCGGGGGGTCACGCCGAGGAGACAAAGGGCTACCCTTCCCGGCATTCATCGGGGAGACCGGCGCTACCGAAAACCGGCGGCGAGGAGAGGCTTCTACGGACGTACCGGGTGCGGGATTCGTGTCTCGGAGAACGGCCCCCTGGTTCGGCTGTACCGTCTCCGTAGCCGTTTTCCGGCCATCCATTCCACTCGTGTATATGGTCGATCTTTCCCGGACGCTGCAACTGGGCAAGCAGATCGGCACTGAGTTCTCCGAGAAGAACGTCACCCTCATCGCGGCGGGGATCGCGTACAACGCGTTCATCTCGCTCGCGCCGATCTTGCTCGTCCTTCTGTTGGCCGTTTCGCTCGCTGGTGGAGGACTCGAACAGCGGATCGTCGAGGTCGCACGGACCGCACTACCCGGTCCCATCGCCGGAATCGTCGTCGAGATCTTTCAGGGAGAATCCGCCGTCTCCGGCGCATCGGTCGTCGGCCTCGTCGTCCTGGTTTGGGGCGCGCTGAAGATCTTTCGTAGCCTCGACACCGCCTTCTCGGAGATCTACGAGACCACGGCGGACAACTCCTTTCTCGATCAGGTGGTCGACGCGCTGGTCGTGCTCGTAGCGATCGTCATCGCGATCGTCGGGACGGTGGGGGTCACTGCCGTTTTCGCGATGCTCGAGGACACGATTCCGTTCATCGGTCTCCTCACGCCGGTCGTGCTCGTCGGCGGACTGGTTCTCGCCTTCTTCCCGATGTACTACCGCTTTCCGGACACGGACCTCCACTGGAGACACGTGCTTCCGGGCGTCGTGGTCGCGGCGGTCGGGTGGGCGGCGTTCCAATCGCTGTTTCAGGTCTACCTCGCAGCGACGGGTGGTGGCTCGGAGAACTTCTTCGGCGGCGTCATCGTCATCGTCACCTGGTTGTACTTCTCCGGGCTGATCCTCCTCCTCGGAGCGATAATCAACGCGGTGCTCGGCGGATACGCGTCGGGCGATCCGGGGGGTGTCGGACGAGGAGCGGCCGAGTCGGCGACGACCCGCGAGACCGGTGACGAAACGACGTACGAGGAGACGCTGACCCGCGAGGAGTCAGCCGAGTTCCTCGAAGCGCTTCGAGAGGACCTCGCCGGTCGCTACGAAGGCATGCGTCCAACGGGTAGCGAGAAGGGTGCCGACCGGCGTCCGCAGCCCGATGGCGACATCGAAGTGATCGAACGGACGACGTCCGACGGTGAGGGACGGGAATGGACGATCTCGCTGCGCTGGCGGACTCCCGTCGACGAGTCGGCCGGCCGACTCGACTCCGCGGACGATTGAGAGGTGAACGAAACCGTCGTGCTGCCGTACTTCGTCTCCTCGTCCGTATCGTCGACTGGCGAACGCAGTCGGTGACTGCCGTGCAGACGTTGCACGGACGGCGGGGACTGCCGAATCGTCGATAGGTGGTTATCTGATCCTCGCCATCGTATCTCGTTCGGGGTGGAGCCCATGGCAATCGAGACATCAGAAGACGAACCGAAGTACGAGACGCTTACACGAGGGATCCACGGCGAGGTACTCCTGCCCGGGGACGACGGCTACGACGAGGCTCGCTCGATCTGGAACGGGATGATCGACCGGAACCCGGCCGTCATCGTCCGTCCTACCGGGGCAGCAGACGTGATGAGCGCGGTCGGGTTCGCCCGTGGACACCACCTCCCGCTCGCGGTCAAGGGAGGCGGGCACAACGTCGCCGGGAACGCCGTCCGTGACGACGGTCTGCTGATCGACCTCGCTCTCATGAACTCGGTCCGGGTCGACCCGGCGGCTCGAACCGCCCGCGTCGGCCCCGGTGCGACGATGGCAGACCTCGACCACGAAACGCAGGCGTTCGGCCTCGCCACGCCCGGCGGCGTCGTCTCGACGACCGGGGTCGCCGGACTCACGCTGGGGGGTGGGATGGGCTGGCTCAGTCGCGAGTACGGTCTCGCGATCGACAACCTCCGGTCGGTCGACCTCGTCACCGCCGAGGGCGAGTCGGTGCACGCGAGCGAGGACGAGAACCCCGACCTGTTCTGGGCGATCCGCGGCGGAAGCGGTAACTTCGGCGTCGTCACGTTGTTCGAGTTCGCCCTCCACGAAGTCGGCCCCGAGGTGCTCTTCGGGCCGATAGTCCACCCGTACGAGGACGCGCCCGACGTGCTCGCGCGCTACCGGGAGTTCGCCGAAGACGCGCCGCGGGAGTGCTGCGTGTGGGTGAACAGCGTGCCGGCGCCGCCGCTTCCGTTCCTCCCCGAGGAGATCCACGGAACCACGGTGCTGGTGCTCGTCGCGTGCTACGCCGGCGATCTCGAGACGGGCGAGACGGTGCTCGAACCGCTGCGCGAGTACGGCGATCCGATCGCCGACGCCGTCGCGCCGACGCCCTACGTCGACGCCCAGCGCATGCTCGACGATCTCTACGGCGCGGGTGCTCGAAACTACTGGAAGGCGGCCAACTTCACGGCGCTCTCCGAGCGGACGATCGACACCATGGTCGAATACGCCGAACGCCTCCCGACGCCGTACTCCGAGATCCTCGTCCACCAGGTCGGAGGCGCCGTCAACGACGTCGCGTCGGACGCGACCGCGTACCCGCATCGGGACGCCGAGTTCGTCGTGACCGTCGCCGCGCGCTGGGAGGAGCCGACCGAGGACGACGAGTGCGTCGCGTGGGTGCGAGAGTGCCACGACGCGCTCGCCCGAGAGGGGACCGGCGGGACGTACGTGAACTTCGAGGGTGATCGCGAGGGTCGCGAGCGAAACGCCTACGGCGAGAACTACGATCGACTCGCCGAGGTGAAAGCCGAGTACGATCCGGAGAACGTCTTCCGAACGACCCAGAACGTGAAGCCGGCGGTCTAAGGGGAAACGCTCGGACGGGTACTGCGGTGCCGTGTGCATCCGTTCTCCGCGTTCGTCACGCGAGTTCCCGTGGCTCCGTACTCGCCGTCCGATCCGGCGAACGTCGACGAACGGGTAGACGTCTCAGTCGGTCAGCCCGTAACCCCGCGCGAACATGGCGACGTCGACGGCGACGACGAGGAGCGTGAGTCCCGTCAGCACGGCCAGCGCGGCGTTCGGGTCGACGTCGGAGTAGCCCAGAAAACCGTAACGGACGCCGTTGACCATGTAGACCATCGGGTTCAGCAGCGAGAGGGTACGCCAGAGCGGCGGCAGGATCTCGAGCGAGTAGAAGACGCCGCCGAAGAACACCAGCGGCCGGAGGATGAACTGGTTCATCACCGTGAGGTGATCGAAGTCGTCGGCCACGAGCCCGCCGACCACGCCCAGCGCGGCGAACAGCAGCGTGACCACGAGCATGAACGCGACGAGGTAGAACGGCTGTTCGACGCCGACCGGCGTGAAGAACGCGCCGATGACGGCGATGATGACCCCGACGATGACTCCTCTAGAGGCGCTCGAGAGGACGTACGCGAGCACCATCTCGGAGTAGGAGAGCGGCGAGGTGAGCGTCTCGTGGATGTACTCGTTCCAGCGACCGTGGAAGATCGAAAAGGAGGCGTTCTCGAAGGCGTTCGAGATCGCGCCCAGCACGACGAGCCCCGGGAGGAGAAAGAGGATGTAGGAGTAGCCCTGGATCTCGTCGATGCGCGTCCCGAGGATCACGCCGAACACCGAGAAGTAGAGCACGTTCGTGATCATCGGCGGGAGGAAGGTGTTCCACGGCCGGCGGACGTAGCGCTGGAACTCGCGTTTGAGCAGCGCGTAGAACGAGGTGGAGATCGGGTTCGCGAACACGCTACCGTGCCTCCCCGGCGAGGGGGGCGGCCTCCTCGCTCGCCCCGTCGTTTCCGTCTCTGTCCTCGGTGAGTTCGACGAACACCTCCTCGAGCGAGGTGCGCGAGATCTCGATGTCGAGGATCTCGTGACCCCGTGCCTCGAGCGCGTTCAGCAGTCGAGGAGCCGTCCGACCGCCGCGGTTCGCGCGAGCGATCAGCCGACTCCCCTCCATGGTCACCCCCTCGACGTCCTCGACGTCGAGCGGCGGGGCCGTCGCCGGCGGATCGCTGAGCTCGACGCTGATGGTGTCGCTTCCCCGATCCATCAGTTCGTCCGGCGTGGCGACCGTCACCTTTCGGCCGCCGTCCATGATCGCGACCCGGTCACAGAGGCGTTCGGCCTCCTCGATGTAGTGGGTGGTGAGCAGGATCGTCGTCCCCTCGTCGTTCAGCCGGTTGATGATCTCCCAGAGGTCGTGGCGCAGCTGGACGTCGACGCCGGCGGTCGGCTCGTCCAGGATGAGCAGGTCGGGCTCGGTCACGATCGCTCGCGCGAGCAGAAGCCGCCGTTTCATCCCGCCCGAGAGCCAGTCGAAGCGGGTGTGGCGCTTGTCGTAGATCCCCACGAGCGAGAGCGCCTCGTCCGCGCGTCGACCGGCCTCCTCCTCGCTCACGCCGTGGTAGCCCGCCTTGTGCATCAGCACCTCGCGGATGGGAAAGAACCGGTCGACGTTGAACTCCTGGGGTGCGAGGCCGATGCTGTCGCGCACCGCGCGGTAGTCGTCCTCGACGTCGTCCCCGAAGACCGTCACCTCGCCGCCGGTCTTCCGAACCAGCCCGACCAGCGTGTTGATGAACGTGGTCTTGCCCGCGCCGTTGGGCCCCAGAAGGCCGAAGAACTCGCCGGCCTCGACCGAGAGCGAGAGCCCGTCCAACGCCCGGACGTCGTCGTACTCCTTTACGAGATCGGTCGCGTCGATCGCCAGCGTCATTGCCGGATCGTAGCGGCTCTGGGGATAAAGCGAGCCGGAATCCGGTCGATAAGGACGAGGACTGAAACCGGTAGAATGGTCCGGAGTCCCTCATTTGGTGACGAGGAGGTCCTCGATGGCGAGGACGTCGAGTCCCATGCCGAAGAAGTCCTTCAGCGCCTCCGTGGGCGTGTTCACGATCGGCTCGCCGTGATCGTTGAACGAGGTGTTGAGCACGATCGGGACGCCGGTGAGTTCCTCGAACTCGCGCAGCAGTCGGTAGTACCGGGGGTTCTGGTCCTCCCGAACCGTCTGCGGACGGGTCGTGTCGTCCGCGGGGTGGAGCACTGCCGGGATCTCGTCGCGTTTCTCGGGGACGGCGTCGAACGTCCGGATCATGAACGGCGCCTCCTCGCCGTCGACGAGGTACTCGTCGGCCGCCTCCTCGATCACCGACGGGGCGAACGGCCGCCACCCCTCGCGGTGTTTCACGTACTCGTTGACGCGGTCGCGCGATTCGACCGAGCGGGGGTCCGCGAGAATGCTTCGGTTGCCGAGCGCGCGCGGTCCCATCTCGAGGCGACCCTGGAACCACCCGACGAGCGCCCCGTCCGCGAGACGTTCCGCGACCGTCCGTTCGAGGTTTTCGGGTTCGGTGTACTCGAGCTTGTTCGCCTCCAATCGTTCCTTGATCGATGCCGTGTCGTACTCCGGTCCCCAATAGACGGTGGACATCCGATCGACGGTACTCGGACGCTGATCGATCCAGCCGCCGCCGAGCGCCAGTCCGGCGTCGTGTGCTACGGGCTGGATGAACGTCTCCTCGACCGTGGAGAGGCCCGTTATCCGCTGGTTCAGCTTGGAGTTGAGTATGACCCCGCCGGCCAGACCGACGTGTCCCGTTTCGATCTCCCGACAGTAGGTCTCGACCAGTTCGCAGATCGATTCCTCGAGGAGCTTCTGTGCCGTATGTGCGAGGTTCTTCTCCCACTGATCGAACGTGTCGGGATCGTCCTTTCGCGGGCGGTCGAACAGCTCCTCGAGCCGTCGGACGCCGTAGTCCGTCCCCCACCGGTGGGTCAGATCGGTCACGTCGTAATCGACGCCGGTATCGATCACGCTCCGGAGGGCCGACTCGATCCGGGGGTCGTCCTCGCCGTACGGGGCCAGCCCCATGACCTTCCCCTCGCCGTTGAACATCCGGTAACCGAGATATTCGGTCACGATCGCGTAGAACAGCCCCCAGCTGTTGGGATGCTCGTAGGTTCGAACCCGTCTGAAGCCCTCTTCGGTCGCGTGCCAGACGACGGTCGAATCGTACTCCCCCTTGGCGTCGATCGTGAAGACGGCGGCCTCGTCGAACCCCGACGGGTGAAACGCGCTGGCCATGTGACAGGCGTGGTGTTCGCGGTGATCGATCGGCGGAAGCGGCGTCCCGATCTCCTCGAGTTGCGATTTCACCCGTCGAAGCGGGAAGTACCGCGCGACGAGCTGATCCTCGGCGACTCTCCGTAGATGATTCAGCTTCGCCGCGGCGCCGTCGATCGATAGCGCGTCACGGACGTAGTACGAAAGGAGCTTGGAGCGCAACTGCGGATCGTACGGCAGTACGATTCTGTCGATGTCGGGGAGTTCCAGGCCCCGAGAGTCGAGACACGCTTCGATCGCCTGACGCGGAAATGTATGGGGCGCGTGTTTATCCCGCGTAAGTCGTTCCTCTTCGATCCCGAAGACGAGCACACCGTCCTCGAAGAGGGCGGCCGCAGGGTCGTGTTGCCCGTAGAGTCCGACGGCCGGTTTAAACGAGAGAACGTGAGCGGGCATGGTCGTTCGTCGACCCAATCCGACGTAGAGGTTCCGATAGCTGAAAGATTCGACTACTAGTACGATGGAGCCGCCGTACGACCCGGTAATGGAGCCCGCTGGATCGGCCGATCGGATTCGAACGATCCCTTCCGACGCCCGTTCGAACCCTGCATCGACGTCCGATGACTCGCCGCGGAAGGTCCGGCCGTCACGACGAGAGCACGCGATTCTACTCGAGATAACCCAGATCGGCGAGTCGATCCTCGACGTCCTCGCCGGCGGCCGCCGCACCCTCGCCGACCTCGTGTTCGGGATAGGACATCTCCTCGGTCGGCGGGACGATATCGAGGGGCTCGCCGTCCATCCGATCGCTTCGCGGCACGCCGAGCGCCGAGAGGACCGTCGGCGCGACGTCCAGCAGGTGCGCGCCCGCGAGGTCGGCATCGGCGTCGACCCCGGGGCCGGTGGCCGTGACGATCCCGTAGAGCTTGTGGTTCCACGGCTCGGCGGGCGGGGCGAACAGCTCGTCGCGAACCTGCGCGGAGAGGAAGTAGTTCCAGTCGTTGGGGATCGTCATTACGTCGACCGCGCGATCGACCTTCGGCCCCTCGAAGTACTCCTCGACGCGCGCGACGTCCTCGAAGACGGGCTCGCCGCTCGGCGCCTCGACGCCCTCGAGTAGCTCGATCAGCTCGTCACGGACCGACTCGTACTCGCTCCGTGGAACCTTCCCCTCCGGGTCGCGACCCTCGAGGTTGATCCGGACGCCCGTCTCGACGCGAGAACGCATGTACGCCGCCGATTCGGCGAAGTCGACCTGCTCGTCGGAGGCCTTTACGATCCCCGCGGGGGCGTGCTCCTTCGCGAGTTCGTCGAGGCCGACGCTCTCGAGGACTCGTCCGATCCGCCGGGTCGTGATGCCGAACTGCGCCGCCGTGGCGACCACGCGTTCGAGCGTCGTCACCTCGCGCTCGGTCGTCTCCTCGCCCTTCCTGAGCGACTGCTCGCGGATCGTCTGCCAGGAGGGCATCCCGGCGCCGCCGCGCGTGGTCTCGACGTAGCCGTGCTCGCGGAGGAAGGTGTTGAGTCGGAACTCCTCGCCCTCGTACTTCCCGAGGCCGTGATCGCTGACCAACAGGGCGACGTCCGGATCCGTCGCCTCCAGGATCCGATCGACCTCCCGGTCGACGGCCTCGTAGATCTCGGCAACCAGTTCCTCCTCGTAGCCGTACTGGTGGAAGACGGTGTCGGTGACCTGGAACTGGACGAAGCCGAAGTCGGGCTCGAAGCGCTCGGCGAGGTAGAGGAAGGCGTCGCTTCGCATCCCCACCGAGTCGACGTACTCCTCGAAGGCCTCCTCGTCGCCGCCCGGCGTCGGGTAGACGGTGTACTCGCCGATCGCCTCGCGGATCTCCTCGAGGATCCCCTCGGGGTGACAGGGCGGGTTCTCGGGCGCCGTGAACCCGGGGACGACGGCACCGTTGACCTCGTCGGGCGGGTAGGTCATCGGGACGTTGACCACGACGCTCTCGAGCCCGTGGTGGTCGAGCAGCTCCCACATCGAGTGTTCGCCGACGGCGCTCGCGTTCGCGACCCCCCAGTCGTAGCCGTCGTACTGCAGGAAGTCGAAGACGCCGTGCTTGCCGGGGTTCGTCCCCGTATAGAGCGAGGGCCACGCGCTCGCGGTCCACGGCGGGACCTGGGACTCGAGTTCGTCGCTGGGGTTCCCCTCCCAGATCGACTGGAGGGTCGGCACCCGGTCCTCCTCGAAGAGGGGCTCGAGTATCGGCAGACAGCACGCGTCGATACCGATGAGCAACACGTCGACGTCTCCCCCGGGGTCCTCTGTCATCGTCACCACCTTCCGCTTGGAGGAGGATCAGCTTTATTATAAGCTCGGACGACGGCGGTCGATCCACGTTGGACGGGGATAGCGCCGGCGCAAGCGCCCAACGAGCGGACGCGACGCGTCGCGTGGACGTACACAGGACTTCTCGTGTCACGAGTTTGTTATCTCGCCGGCTGCGGGAGCCGCGCTCCGTTCGGGACTCGACACGTAGTCGGGGCGTCATCTCTAACTCCTCGGGCGACCTACTCAGGGCCATGGGAGACGACAGCGTCGCACTCGACGACGTCGATCGCGGCGTGCTCCACCTCCTCCAGGTGGACGCCCGCAATGCGACCGCCGAGGAGATGGCAGAACGGGTCGGCGTCTCGGCCAGCACGGTTCGCAACCGCATCTCGAAGCTCGAAGAGGGCGGCGTCATTCAGGGGTATCGACCGATCCTCGACTACGAGCGGGCGAACCTCCCGCTTCGCGTGCTGTTCATCTGTACGGTCAGGGCCCGGGAGCGCGCGGAGATGGCACAGAAGGTGATGAACGTGAAGGGCGTCATCACCGTCAAGGAGATGATCACCAGCGTCGAGAACCTCCACGTCGAGGCCGTCGGGACGGACACGACCGACCTCGTCCGGATCACCGACGCGCTCCAGGACATGGAGCTCGAGATCAGGAGCTCGGAGCTGCTGAAGGGGGAGCGCGTCCAGCCGTTCAACTTCCACCTCGGCCAGTCCCTGGACGAGGAATGATCTGTGGAATGCACAATTTATAGAGGAAATGTTGCTAATATCGGCGTTCTCATCTGTGGATACGGGACTCATATCGGCAATCAGCTGTTGAATACACAACGTTCCGGACGACGGATGGAAAAGTTATAAGGATGACATTCCTGTACTCGAAGGTGGGCAAAGAAAGCAAGGGGAGGTGGATGAGCTCGCTCATGGTCGCTTTGCCCGGCGGTGGGGTGTAGCCCGACCGTCCTCGACGTCCGAGCGCCGGTCACGCGGTCGTGCTGTCAGAGGCACCCGGTCGCGCTCGGACGTCGTTTTCTTCGAGGCGGACGTTCCTTTGTAGCGGGCCGGTTTCGCGGCCGGCGGCACAACGCACACGACGCGCCGGCCGCGAGACACGAACCGTCATCCACTCCATCGGGTCCCACCCGGCCGGTTCCGGTACTACTAACTCCGCGCCGGCAGGAGTTCCGTTCGAGCCAACCATGAAGCTTCACGAGTACCAGGCGAAGTCGGTGTTCGCCGACGCCGGAATGCCGACTCCGGCGTCGGAGCTCGCCGAGAGCGCGGACGAAGTGGTGTCGGCGGCGGAGTCGATCGGCTATCCGGTCGCCGTCAAGGCGCAGGTCCAGGTGGGCGGGCGCGGCAAGGCCGGCGGCATCCTGCTGGCCGACGACGAGGAGGAAGCCCGCGAGGCGGCCGACTCGATTCTGGGGATGGACCTCAAGGGCTACACCGTCGAGCGCGTGCTCGTCGAGGAGGCCGTCGACTTCACCGACGAGCTCTACGTCGGCGTGACGATGGATCGCGGCGCCGGCCGGCCGGTGGCGATGGTCTCGCGCAAGGGCGGCGTGAACATCGAGGAGGTCGCCGAGGAGGACCCCGACGCGATCGCCCGCGAGCACGTCGACCCCGCCTTCGGCCTGCATCCCTACCAGGCGCGTCGCGCGATCTACGACGCCGGGATCGACCGCGAGATCGCGAGCGACGTCTCGAGCGTGCTGACCACGCTGTACGACCTCTGGGACGAGAAGGACGCCTCAGACGCCGAGATCAACCCGCTGATGGTCACGGACGACGGCGAGGTCATCGCCGCCGACGCGGTGATGAACATCGACGAGGACGCGCTGTTCCGCCAGCCCGATCTCGCGGAGATGGAGGAGGAGTCCTACACCGACGACCTCGAGCGAAAGGCCGGCGAGTACGGCTTCGACTACGTCCGCCTCGAGGGCAACGTCGGCATCATCGGCAACGGCGCCGGCCTGGTGATGACGACGCTCGATCTGGTCGATCACTACGGCGGCGAGCCCGCGAACTTCCTCGACGTCGGCGGCGGCGCAAAGGCCGAACGCATCACGAACGCGCTCGACATGGTGTTCTCCGACGAGAACGTCGAGAGCGTCGTGTTCAACATCTTCGGCGGCATCACTCGGGGGGACGAGGTCGCGAAGGGGATCAACGACGCGCTCTCGGAGCTCGACGAGATCCCGAAGCCGGTCGTCGTCCGCCTCGCGGGGACGAACGCCGAGGAGGGGATGGAGATCCTGAACGCCGATCTGGTACAGGTCGAGGAGACCCTCGAGGAAGCGGTCCAGCGTGCGGTCGAGAACGCACAGGAGGTCCAACAATGAGCGTACTAGTCGACGAGGACACGCGCGTGGTCGTACAGGGCATCACCGGCGGCGAGGGGAAGTTCCACGCCGAACAGATGATGGAGTACGGAACCAACGTCGTCGCGGGCGCGGTGCCCAACCGCGGCGGCCAGGAGGTCGCGGGCGTCCCCGTCTACGACACCGTGAGCCGAGCCGTCGAGGAGGAGGACGCCGATGCCTCGGTGATCTTCGTCCCGCCGGCGTTCGCCGCCGACGCCATCTTCGAGGCGCTCGACTCCGAACTCGACCTGGCGGTGGCGATCACGGAGGGCGTCCCGACCCAGGACATGAGCAAGGTGTACAAGCGCCTCTCGGAGGTCGACACCCACCTGGTCGGCCCGAACTGCCCCGGCGTCATCACGCCGGGCGAAGCCAAGTTGGGAATCCTGCCGGGCAACATCTTCTCGGCCGGCAACGTGGGGCTGGTCTCCCGATCCGGCACGCTGACCTACCAGGTCGTCGACAACCTCACCAACCGCGGGCTGGGTCAGTCGACCGCCATCGGCATCGGCGGCGACCCGATCATCGGTACCTCCTTCATCGACGCCCTGGAGCTGTTCGAGGACGACCCCGAGACCGACGCGGTCGTGATGTGCGGCGAGATCGGCGGCGAGGACGAGGAGCAGGCCGCCGAGTACATCGCCCAGCACATGGACACGCCGGTCGCGGGCTTCATCGCGGGGCGGACCGCCCCGCCCGGAAAGCGCATGGGCCACGCCGGTGCGATCGTCTCGGGCTCCGGCACCGGCACCGCCGAGAGCAAGATCCAGGCGCTCAACGACGCGGGCGTCCGGGTCGGCGACACTCCCGAGGAGGTCGCAAACGACGTCGAAGAGCTGCTGTAAGCCGGCTCAGACGCGCTTCCTTCCGTTCTCGTTTCGTTCGAGCAGCCGCTCGACGTCGCGTTCGAGCTCCCGGGCGTACTCGAGACGCAGGTCGCACGCCTCGTCCCGGTCGATCGACGATCGGCCGTCGATTCGGGCTGAGATCGGTCGGTACGACCCCACGTCGAAGCCCATCCGACCGAGATACGAACGGAGCTCCTTCGATTCGAGGCCGTCGTGGATCGCCCGATCGACGTACTCCCAGACCTGATCGAACTCCGGGAGCGTGATCCGGTCGTCGCTCACCCCGCCGTGCTCGCCCTCGATGCGGACGTTTCGGTGGGGGAGCGTCTCTATCAGCGCGTTCATCTCGCCCGCGAGTCGAAGGATCTCGCTCGGCAGCGCCGCGTCGGGGGATCGCCACTCGACGGTGGGAAACTCCTTTCGAAGCCGGACGGGCGTCCAGACGACGTCGTCTGGCGAGAAGTTCGCCTCGACGTCTCGCCGGTCGACGCCGCTCTCGATCGCCGCCTCCACGAAGTCCTCGAATCGGTGTTCGAGCCGTTCGTTCCACTCCGAGACGCTCTCGACGTAGTCCCAGAGCTGGCCGTGCTTCGGGAACTGCTCGTAGCACTTCTTCCGGTAGGCGTACGCACGCGCGCCGGCGGCGACGCGCTTGCCCCGGAAGTACGGCGAGGAGTTGAGCAGGGCCAGCGCCGGATCGAGCGCGATCAGCGCGTTCAGCTGTTCGGTGGCGTCCCGCTGTTCGAAGTGGACGTGCGTGCCCGCACAGTGTTTCGCGTACTCGAAGTCCTCGCCGAGGACGCGCCGTTGAATCCGGCTTCGCTCGTCACGGAGACGGCGGATCGAGCCGCCGTCGATCGGGGTTCCGAGCGGCACTAGTCCCTTTCCCAGATCGCCCGCCACCGATAGTGCGTCGTCCAGCCGCTCCACGAACTCCGTCCGGAGCTCCGACGTCGTCTCACAGGGCGTGGTCTTCAGTTCGAAGAGCGGTTCGACGAACTCCTCAACCCGCTGCTCGGAGCCCTCCACCAGTTTCCCGGGTTCGACGAGCTCGCCCTCCCGGTCGATCACCCAGTACTCCACCTCGATGCTCTTCTTCATTGGTGCGTCCACGGACCCGTGATCCATCCGTTTTCGTCGAACGTCATCGACGATCATAGCGGCTGTTCGGTTAAAACGTTCCGCACCGGATCGGATTCCGGGCAAGAGAACGAGAGCGCCAGATCCACGCTCGCCCGGCAGCGACCGAGGTGGACGGCCGTCGTTCGTCGACCGGTCCGACTCAGGCGAGCGCGTCGGCGAGCCCCTTTGGATCGTCCACCTCGACGTCGGGCCGGTGGGGCCAGCCGCCGTAGGGGTTGTCGTGACGGTTCACGAACGCACCGCGCATCCCGACTGCCTTCGCGCCGACGATGTCGAACGTGTGCGCCGAGACGAACGCCACCTCGTGGGGTGCGACGTCGAACCGCTCGCAGACCAGCCGATAGGGCGCGGGGTGGGGTTTGTACGCGCCGGCCTCGGCGACCGAGACGGTGCCGTCGAGTTCGGTCTCGAACGACGACGAAACGGCCGCGAGCATGTCCGGATCGCCGTTCGAGAGCCCGACCAGGGCGTACTCCTCGCCCAGCCGCGAGAGCGCGGGTTCGACGTCCGGATACGGCTCGAGGGTCCGCCAGGCCTCGAGGACGCCCCGAACCCGATCGTCGTCGACCGGTGCGCCGGCCTGTTCGAGCCGGTAGACGAACGCCCGGCGGCTGATCTCCTTGAACGGGGTGTGGGGGCCGTCGATCAACGAATCGATCATCGAGTCGCGAAAGTGCATCGCGAGGTATCGGCGAAGGAAGACGACCGGGTCGCCGTCGTGGCCGACGGCGTCGAAGTAGCCATCGATCGCGGGAACCAACTTCGACTCGCGGTCGAGCAGCGTGTCGTAGAGGTCGAACGCGAGCACCCGCAGCTCGCTCCGGAGCGTCTCGGTAGTGGTGATCGGTTGCACGGTCCGAGGGGAGCGGGGGAGGGCAATAACGCTGGCGGCGAGTGTGGCGTCCGATCGGGACCGGATCGCGAACGAGCGCCCGTCGGCGAGGATCCCAGCCGTGACCGCGACGTGAAGCGAAGGTCGCGCAGACGGTCCGATACAGTTAGCGTCCCGCACGGTGGAGGGAGACCATGAACTGGGACCTGATCGAGACCGTGACCGTCGACTCCTACTCGACGCTGGTGGACGTCGATTCGCAGGCGGCCGCCCTCGAGGAGTTCGTCGACGACCTCGAGGATCCGGCCGCCGTCTCACGGCTCTGGCGCAACCAGTACATCCTCTACTCGGTGGTGGCGAACGACATCGAGGCGTATCGGCCGTTCGACGAACTGATCGACCTCGGGCTCCGGTACGCGCTCGAGTCCCACGGTCACGACGTCGAAAGCGAGGTCCGCGAGCGGATCCGACGGACGGTCTACGAGGAACGGCTCGCCGTCTTCGAGGACGTCCCTCCCGGCATCCGGCGGATCGTCGAGGCGGGCTACGACGTCTACGTCGTCTCGAACGGAAGCCCGGCGATGCTCGAGCACCTCGTCGAGGCTGCGGAACTCGAGGGGGTCGTCTCGGGGGTCGTCAGCGCCGACGAGGTCCGGACGTACAAGCCCGACCGCGAGATCTATCGCCACGCCGCCGCGCGGGCCGGCACGCCGATCGATCGGATCCTCCACGTCTCGGGCGGGACGATGCGCGACGTCTGGGGCGCGAAACACGCGGGTATGCACAGCTGTTGGCTCGCGCGCCCCGAGAAGTCCCCGCCCCGCGAGCACCTCGGTGTCGACCCCGACCTGGAGGTCGAGAGCTTCCTCGATCTGGCCGATCGAATCGACTGACCGACTGAGTCGACCCGGTGATCCGGCCGCGGTCGAGGGTACCGTAGCGGGGCGACTCTACGCGGATTGGCGTCGGATGACGACGGAAACGGATGGGCGTCACTCGATCGACGCCAGTTCCTCGAGCGCGATCGTCCGGCTCTCGACGGCCTCCTCGGTTCGTTCCTTGAACCCGCTGCCGGTCGCGATCAGCACGACCCGCTCGTTCGACTCGATCTCGTCGCGTTCGACGAGACGTTCGAGACCGGCGTAGGCGACCGCCGAGGAGCTCTCGATGGCGAAGCCGCCCTCGCGGGCCAGCCGTCGCCGGGCGGCTCGGGTCTCCTCGTCGGGAACCGAGACCGCCCCGCCACCGGTCTCGCGGAGCGCGGCGAGCGCCCGGGTCCCGCTCGGTGGGTCCGCGTTGGCGATCGAGTAGGCGATCGTCTCGCCGGCGTCGATCGGCGAGACCCGCTCGTCGCCGGCCTCGAACGCCCGTACGATCGGATCGCAGGCGGCCGCCTGGACGGCATACAGCCGCGGCGGTCGGTCGATCAGTCCAGCGGTACGAAGCTCGTGAAGCGCCTTCCGGATCGCGCTCAGCTGTCCGCCGCTCGAGACGGGCAGGACGATCGCCTCGGGCGTCCCGGGGGCGAACGCCTCGCAGATCTCGAGGGCGACCGTCTTCTGGCCAGCCACCCTGAGCGGCGTATCCGAGTTGACGAACTCGATTCCTTCGAGCGCGAGCGACTCCTCGTAGAGCCGGCCGTAATCGCCCTCGATCCGGACGATCTCGGGGCCGTAGCGGGCGACGTTCTTGAGGCGCTCCTCGGGGATGTCCGCGGGAACGCAGACCGTACACCGGAGTCCGGAGCCGGCGGCGGTCGCGGCGGTGCTCATCGCCATGTTCCCGTGCGAGACCGTCCCGATCCGCTCGCGGCCCGCGGCGACGGCGTACGCGACGCCGACCGCGCTGCCCCGGTCCTTGAAGCTCCCCGTCGGGTTCTCTCCCTCGTCCTTGACGAAGAGACGAGCACCGCCGACGTCGAGCCGGGGCGACCGGACCAGCGGCGTCCCGCCGGCGGCCGCGCCGACGCCCGAGGGGGGATCGACGGGCAGCAGGTCGGCGTAGCGCCACATCCCCGGATCGCGTCGGTCGGGCCACTCGAACTCCTCCGAATGCGTCTCGAACCAGAGGGGCTCGCCACACACACAGCGCTTTCGCTCCTCGAGGCTGGCGGTCGCGTCGCAGGCGTGACAGCGGAGACGGGTCGGAAGCATGAGTGTGGAGGAATCGACGGCTCGGCGGCTCAGAGGTAGGCGGCGTCCCACCGGGTCGGCTTGCGGGTGTTACCACACTCGTTACAGACGACCCGTCCCGAGGCGTCCATCGCGTTGTCGAAGCTCTCGCAGACCGAACAGAACCAGCCGTAGCGTCGCTCTAGGTCCTCGTCGAGGTAGGAGACGTGAAACGCTCCTTTCGACCCGACCGACGCCTCCTTGTAGGCGACGTAGAGCGTCTGGCCGTCCTCGTCCTCGTGGGGTTCGACCGCGCGACGGTACTGCTCGCCCTCGGGGACGTCGACCCAGACGTTCTCGACGAACTCGTCGCCGGCGATCTCCTGGGTGTGCGTGTAGGCCGACTCGAACCCACGGCGCTCGTAGAACTCGTTTCCGGTCTCGTTCTTCGCGAACACGAACCCCTTGAACCGGTCGAGCCCCTCCTCGTCCTCGAAGTGCTCGCGGACGTGGTCGTAGAGCCGCGAGCCGTAGCCCTCACCGCGGTGGTCCGGGTCGACGTGCAGCCAGTGGATCTCGCCGACGCGCTCAGGGAACTCGACGAGGTGACACTGGGCGAACGCGACGACCTCGTCGTCGACCTCGAGCACCGGGATGAAGACGTCGTCGGCCTCGTCCGAGATGAGCTCCTCGAGACGTCCCTCGCCGTACCACTGCTCGACCGCGTCGTCGATCGTTTCGTCCTCCAGAAAGTGCGCGTAGGACGTCTGGAGCGAGCGGTGGGCAATCCCTTTCAGTACGTCGGCATCCGCCGTCGTCGCCTCACGAATCTCCATGCCCGACAGTGTGACGCATCACCACTAAACTATTGCCACATCCATATCGGCGTTCGTTCGGATCCCCGACACTCGTCCGGATCGACGAGCGCCGGGGTCGAACGGCGGTTCGAAGAACGCTTATGCGGACCCGGCGTCTGTGCCCGGCATGATCGAAGACCGCCTCGGGTTCGAGGTCGAACGGATGTCGCCGGTCGTCCCCGTCGCCACCGCGCTCCTGATCGCGCTGTTCGTCGTTGGACTCCTCTATCGACTCGTCGGCCTGGTACTCTGATCGACCGCCCTTCGCGAGCGGGGATGATGACGGTACGGAATCAGTGCCGCGTACCGTCGAAGGAGCCGCGAACTTCGGGTGGGCGAGCGTACCACCGTCGTCGAGCGGAACGGCGACCACGACCGACGCGTACCCGGCATCGTCGGACGGGCGCCGAGCGACGTAGCAAGCGCCTAACAAAGACGCGGCGATTCGTACTCGCGATCATGTCACAGACCAGACGTGACGACCCGCTCGGTCGCGCTGCCCCCCAACTCGACGACCTCCCCGCCGTCAAGTCGGTGGAGATCCACCGGGACGTCGAGGTCGTGCCGTATCTGGAGGTGGTCATCGAGGCGGCACGTCTCCCGCCGTCGGCCTGCGGCGTGCTCGCCCGGGAAGGACTGGGAGTCAGCGGGATCCGACGGCAGGACGCTCAGCACGTCGTCGCGGTCGTACACTAAACGGTTGCAGAGCCCTGCAAAGCTTAAAGCGATTCCATCCTGTTTGATCAGGGAACAACGCTTTTTTCAAGTATCTGAATGGTGGTCGAATTGATCGGGACAGTCGAATCATATAGATCACCAGCTTAGCGTTCAGACTTGAGCTACTGGAGTCGTACTTCTACTTTCGCCCCTTGCCGCTGCAGAAGGTAGAAAAGACTTGGAATACACTTATTTGTCTTTAAGTGATCCTATTCTCTTGAAATTACGACGGGTCAAACCGTCAAATAAGCCGTTGGACCGCTATCGTATTCATAGTTTGATATAGATAACACCACATCTTCAAAGCCTTTCATAATTATCAGGACCTATGGTGAGTCTGAGCCCAGAATCAGGGATCCAATTGGCAAATCTAATTGTGAGCTCAATTCTAACAGTAGCGTTAGTCTATTTATATAAAAAACAATCAGAGAGTATCGCTAACCAGACGGTCATAGCAGAAAAACAAACGAATATTATGGAGAAACAGAATAATCTAGTAGAATTACAACAAAATCCGCACGATGAGGTTTTATATTGGAATATCCATGAAAATGAGATTGAGTTATCGATTAGTAATATAGGGAAAGGGACTGCCTCAGAGTTGAGTATTAATCTTGTTTTTATCTTCTCCGATTCTAAGGATCCAGATGACGAGGTACTGCCTCCGTTTAGTGGAAATATCTGGACTGATTCTAAGTATGAAACTAAGGGAACGGACATGGAACGCCTTGATTGGGAAACCAGCGGAGTAAAGAGATCTATTAAACCCTCTGAAACTGACGTGAATATGACTGCTGATCCCTTCAAAATCTCAGGACTGGGGGAGACAGATTGGCCAACAGAATCGAAACAAGAATTCTCAAAGACTACTAATAAAAGAAGTATTGGTTATGAACTACGACTAGTGTATGAAACTCCCACCCGTCGAGTTCAAGAAATAACTCTCTTCAGAGCTGCGGTCCCAATTGAAAACCAGACGACCCTCGAGGACCTATTGCTTATAATTGAAGGAGGGATTTGGCAGATGCCAGATAGGGGGATACCTTCTCCTGATAATCAAATTCTACCTTGATAGGTTTTCTGTTACTATTGACACCCCGAATTTTCAACCAGTCCTAACGCCAAATCGCTAACAAATGTTCTCGCAGTTGGCCCCGCTTTTTGAGCCGTATGCTCTATAAAACATAGCGAGATCTGTGGTTTCCCAGCGTACGTAGAAGGGATAAAACGAGGTGAATTTAAACTACGAGTAGTTCTCTTGTCCTTTCCTAACAGATTTACGCCTCGCGGAAGTGTTCGGCGCAAAAATCAGTGGATCGGGGCGGATTTGAACCGTAGTCACTCCGCTTCGCTTCGCTTCGTTCCTTGGTTCAGACCGCCGTTTGTTCACCGCGAACGAACGAAGTGAGTGAGCGGTAGAACGGCTCGACCGACGGGAGAGCCGTTCGTTTTTGGTCCAGCTTTTGCTAGCGACTGAGCGAAGCGAAGGAGCGCAGCAAAAGGTGGGTTGGGGCGGATTTGAACCGCCGGCTTCCTCCGTGTGAAGGAGGTATCATAACCGGACTAGATCACCAACCCGCGGCCTGAATTTCCCCCGTCGCGGACTTAAACGTTACCTCTCGAACGCGAACGCCGACGTGCGACCCCCGCCGATCACACGAGTAGTTTGATAACACGTCTCTCACATTCGGAGATATGGATCGGCGGCTACACGGAGCGACGCTCTGGACGAACCGAACCGCATCGAACGGGGAGGACGCGTGAACGAACTCCAGTCGGTCGCGCTCGAGGAGGAGCCGGCGGACCTCGTGGTGAGGGGCGGGCGGGTGCTGTCCCCCGAGACCGGGCAGTTTCGCTCGCGCGACGTCGCGGTCGTGAACAACCGGGTCGCGGCGCTCCCCGAGAGCGCGGAGGCGGTAACGGGCCCGGAGACGGAGGTGATCAACGCCGACGACCACGCCGTCGTTCCGGGGTTCGTCGACGCCCACACCCACCTCGACCTCCTCCAGAGCTACGAGACCGTCTATCACCGCTCGCTGGAGGGCGGGACGACCGCCGTCGTCACGGAGTGTTCCGCGTTCGGCGCCTTCGGCGCGGCCGGCGTCGAGGAGCTGCTCGCCGCGACTGCCTACCTACCGGTCACCGTCCGCGTGACGATCCCGCCGACGCCCCTGTTCGATACGTTCGAGCCGCCGCGTGCGGCGGGCGAGGAGGCGGATCGACTCGTCGAGCTCCTGGATGACGATCGGGTGGTCGGCGTCGGCGAGTCGGGCTGGATCCACGCCGTGGGGCACGACACCCCCGCGGAGGCGCTCTACGACCGTGCTCGCGATCTCGGGAAGCCGGTGACGGGCCACGGTGCCGGCTGTCGCGGCGCGAAGCTCGCGGCGTTCGCCTCGATCGTCGACAACGATCACGAGGCCATCAGCGCCGACGGGGTCGTCGACCGTGCGGAGAACGGGATCCACGTCGTCGGACGCTACGGCTCGGTCCGTGACGACGTCGACGCGCTCGCGGAGGCGTACGACCGGATCGGCGACCTCGACTGCTCGCTCTCGACCGACGGGATGTGGCCCCGCGACATCGTTCGCGAGGGTCACATGGATGCCGTCGTCCGGCGGGCGATCGAGGCGGGGATCGAACCCGCCGACGCCATCCGAATGGTGACGTTCGAGCCGGCACGCCAGTTCGGACTCGCCGACCGCGGGTCGCTCGCTCCCGGAAACGTCGCCGACGTCGTGCTCCTCTCCGACGTCGAGGACGTTACGGTACGAACCGTGATCAGCGGCGGCGAGGTCGTCGTCCGGAACGGTTCGGCGACCGTCGGACCGCGACACCGCGAGTACCCCGACCGGTTCTACGACGCCGCCGAGGTCCGGACGGATCCCGAGCGCTTCGTCGTTCCCGATTCCGAAGGACCGGTGCGCGCGATCCGTTACGAGGGCGGCCTGCTCTCGAGCGAGACGACGGTCGAGCCCCCTCGCGACGACGGCGGGCTTCGAGCCGATCCGGAGCGCGACGTCCTCAAGGCGGCGCTGCTCGATCGCCACCCCGACGCGTCCGCCGGCGCGAACGAGGACGGCTTCACCGGCTTTCTCGTCGGCTTCGGGCTCGGGGGCGGCGCCGCGGCCACCTCCCTTACCTGGGAGCGGGCGGGCGTGCTCGTCGTCGGCACCGAGGAGGGGGCGATGGCCCGCGCCGCCGAACGCGTGCGCGAACTCGGTGGCGGCTGGGTCGTGGTCGACGGGGGAGGCGAGGTCACGGCCGAGCTTCCGCTTCGGATCGGGGCGACCTGCTCGGATCTCGACGTCGAGGAGACCGCGACGCTTCTCGGCGCCGTCGAACGCGCGCTACGGGCACGGGGTGCCGACGTCGATCGGCCGCTGCTCGCGCTCCAGACGCTGAGCTTCACCGGCGTGCCGACGCTCAAGCTCTCCTTCTCGGGCTACGCGGACGTGCTGAACCGGAAGCTTGTGGGTCTCGATCCCGGGTAAGGGCCGGCGATCAGTACGTCGGATTCTCCTCGCGCACGCCGTCGCGCTTGTTGACCGCGCGGGCGATGACGAACAGGGCGTCCGAGAGCCGGTTGAGGTAGGCGATCGCCGCCTCGTTCGCCGACTGGTCGTTCGCGAGCGCGACCGCCCGGCGCTCGGCGCGTCGCGTCACCGCCCGGGCGTGGTGGAGCTTCGCGCCCGTCTCGCCGCCCCCCGGTAGAACGAACTGCTGGAGCGGATCCAGTTCGTCGTCGTACGAGTCGATCCACGCCTCCAACCGTTCGACGTGCTCCTCGCGAACCCGCGGGTCATCCTCGTCGGGCTCGGGGTTGGCGAAGTCGGCCTGGACGACGTGGAGGTGATTCTGGATCCCCTCGAGCTGTTCGTCGACGTCGTCGTGGCCCGTGGGATGGACCGTCCCGATCAGGGCGTTGGCCTCGTCGACGGTGCCGTAAGCCTCGATCCGGACGTCGGTCTTCGTGACCCGATCCATCGTTCGCAGGTCCGTCATCCCCTCGTCACCGCGGCCGGTGTAGATCTTCACGTCCGGACGGACGAGACACCGCCACTTAGCTCCCCCGTCGGCGCGCAGCGAACCGGCAGCCAGTGCCGGTGCGCCAACCGCTAAACGTCGCTGTACGGTAGTCCCGACGATGAGACCTGGAGTCCGAGCCCTCGAGCGGAGGCCGTCGTCGGCGTGAGACACGAGCGAGCGGTCGTCCTCGCAGTCATCCTGAGCACGTTCTTCGTCGGCTTCGGCGGCGGCGTCGTCTTTCCCATCCTGCCGAACCTGGGGGCCGTACTCGGTATCTCGCCGTTTCTCGTCGGCGTCATCTTGAGCACAAATCGGTTCGTGCGTGTCGTCGCCAACGCTCCCGCCGGATCGCTGGTCGACCGAATCGGCACGCGAACGCCGTTCGTCGCCGGGCTCTTCGTCGAGGGCGTTGCCACCCTCGGTTACATCCTCGCGATGCAATCCGCGCTACCCGAGGCGTGGTTCCTGCTCGCGCGAGTCCTCTGGGGCGTCGGAAGCGCACTCGTGTTCGCGACAGCCTACACCATCGCCGCCGACGTGAGCACCGGCGATTCGCGGGGGGCGAACATGGGCGTGGTCCGCGGCGGGATGACGCTCGGCTTCCCCGCGGGGCTCGTCCTCGGCGGGGTCGTCAGCGAGCTGTTCTCGATCCCCGCGGCGTTCGCGCTCGCGGCGGCGTTCGCGCTGTTCGCGAGCGTACTCGCGTACGCGACGATCCCCGAGACCCACGTGAGCGACTCGAACGCGTCGGTCAAACCCTGGGAGATCGAGACCAGCGTCCCCGCGCTGACCGTCGGGGCGGTCAACTTCGGGCTCTACTTCGCCTACCTGGGCGCGCTCTTCTCGACGCTCGTGCTCTTTCTCGCGACCAACGAACTGGCCGTACTCGGCTACGGACCCCAGGCGTCCTCGGGCGTACTGATGGCGATCACCGTGATCGCCGCCGCGGGATTCATGTTCGGCGGGGGCGTGCTCAGCGATCGACTCGGCATGCGGGTGCCCATCCTGATCGCGTTTCTCACCGTCTCGTTCGCCGGCTTCGTTCTGTTGGCGACGGCCGACTCGGTCGTCGTTCTCGTCGCCGCGTGCGTCCTCATCGGCACCGGACAGGGTGGCACCAGCGGCCCGCTGATCGCACTGCTCGCGGACCTCACCCCCGACGAGCGGATGGGCCGGGCGATGGGGACGAACAACGTCCTCGGCGACGTCGGCGGCGGACTGGGCCCGATGATCTCGCTCCCGCTGGTCGAGACGCTCGGCTTCGCGTCCATCTACGCTGCCTGCGCTATCGTCCCGCTTCTGGCGGGATTCGTCCTCCTCTACGGCGTCTACGTCCAGACCGGCAGCGTCAGCCCCCGAACCTCGATCGGCGGGTAGCCGAGTCGAGCGAGGGGGCCCGAATCCGACCGGAGCTCGTTCCTTCCCAGCGTGCCACAAAGTATCAGGATACGTTTATTAGTTCGGTTAACCATGATCGTTCATGGACGAGAGGGAAGCGGTCGTCGAGATATCGAAACGGGAGGAAACCGGAGGATATCGGGCGACGGTCAGGGATCTCCGAACGAACGATCACGTCGACGTGACCGCCATCGGCAACGACGACGACCACGAGACCCGGACCCCCTACAAACACGTCTGTAAACTGCGACTGCCGGCGGACGAGACGCCGTCCGTCGGATACGAGCCGGAGGGCCAACGGATCGTCGTGCGGGCGGGCGATCGAACGTACTACCGCCACGAACTCCCCGCCGAACCGCGATAGTCCCGGTCCGGCACGGACTCGATCGAGCACCGATCGAGAGGGAGTGACGCTATCGGCGGTTCGACGTCGAACGAGTACCGTGGCGGTCGATTCAGTCGTCGCTTCGACCCTGCAAGGCGGACGACGTCGCGTTCGTCGCGTCGGAACCGGACCGTTGAAACGCGTCCGAGGACTCGATCGAGTGACCGGTCGCGGTGTAGTGCCCGATGGCCGCTCGGTCCGCGCTCTCCCGGCTCTCGCCGTCAGTTCTCTTCGTCGTCCAGTTACAGTCCCGACAGACGAGACGCTTCGTCGGTTCGGCGGATGGACCAGTGGGCTGCATACACCCCGTATATCCAGTAGGAGTCCAAAGGGGTTCCGTCTCGATGTATAGCCGGTCGAGCGGCCCACGCTACGTATTGAAGGTCGAGCGACCGCCGGGTTCGCTCGCCGCGCACGAACGTTCGAGGCCTCGTCGCTGCGAGCTAGGTTCGAGGATGGCTCGTCGGTCGCCCCCACATCGACTTGGGTCGGCGTCCCGGTACGGCGACGGTCGAGTCGCCGGCAGAGGGAAGTACGAACCCCCGACGGGAGCGGCGTGTCTCGTAGGGGGAACCGACCGGAAAGGGACGTGTGACGAGGCGAGTGGGATCGCGAGACGATCGTCGTCAGTCGTCCTCCGCACGATCGCTTCCGAGTTCGCGGAGGTCTATCTGATTCGTCTCGTGGACTGTCACTCCGTACCCAGCGTACTCAAACGTCGCGCGGCACGAACCGGGTCCCAGAACCAGTCGATCCAACGCCTCCGGATCGACGTACTGGTACAGCGGCGGGAGATCGAACGGATCCATGCCGGTTCGACTCGCGACCTCCAGTACGATCGCTTCACTGGGAGTCGAGGGATTTTTTAAGAGATTACCTACCTCTATTTTGATCATTGTTGGCCTATATATCGTCCGATGTAAATAACTCTACCTTGGTCTACCATACTTACTGGAAAAAGCAGGTAGGGATGAATCGAGAGGTCCCGCTTGCGCTCGATCTCCGCGAACTCGGTAACTCCCGATATGGGTCCCAGCGACAACGCTGGACCCCGGATTAGACGACAGACGTGGGGTAGGCCCATCCCGGGCCGCTCCGACGACCGGTTACCTTCCCATCCCCACACCGCCTTCAAGTGAGACGCGAGTCCACGCGTCCGAACTCGATATCGTCGCATGTGATTTACGAGGATCGATCGGATCACTACCGTTAAACAGGCGCGTCGACGAGAGGAAGCCATGGCCCAAGAGCTCGACCACGACTGCCCGGACTGTGGAACCGAACGAACGTTCTACCGGGCAGCGAGCACGAACATCCACCTCGGTGAGAAGGTCAAGTGGCGCTGTCCGGAGTGTAGCTACGGGTTCGTGCAGATCGACGGGATCGACTCCAGCCAAGCTTGATCACTCCCGTCCCTGAACGGGAGGAACCAACGGCTCCCTGGGATGGAACGGCCGTCACCCGACCGCTTCGGATCACGCCGGGTACGTCCGGTCCCGAAAACGCGTAACTGGTTCGTAGAGGCCGTGGCCGTGTGAGCCGCGTTCGTGGCGTGGTTTAGCCGTCCGAAGGTTCCGAATTCCCTACACCGGAAGGCATCTCCAGGTGAAGAACGGATCCGTGCCGTACGGAAACTCACTGCACACCGGACGGGCAAGCCGTCTCAGAAGCGTTCGGCTACCGTCGCGAGTATCAGCGACTTACACGGGCACGGGGAGGAACCAGCGCCGTAGAAGCGTCTTCGACCCGAAGCTGCGTCCGGCTGATCGTACTAAGGCTGACGAGCAGCAGTGTCCTGGTCGGGACGATAAACCTCCCTCAACGATACCAAATCGAATCGAAGCGTGGTACGGCGGCTCCACAGCTGCTCTCTGACGGGCCACACCCGTCGGGAAGAATAAATCCCGCCGACCGTGAAGGACAGTACATGCAATACGGCCATCCAGAGGGATCGGAATGAGCCTACAGCTCCCGAGCGAGATCGTCGTCGACCGGTTCCTCCCGACGGCTCGATCGATGTTGGCACGCGAGCTCCACGAACGGGAGTTCGCCCAACGGGAGATCGCGACCCGACTCGGCGTTTCCCAGGCAGCGGTGAGCAAGTACCTCGCCGAGAAACGAACGGGCGAGGATCGGTTTACGGAGCATCCCCGGATGCAGGAGACGATCGCGACGATCGCGGACGGCTTCGCCACCAACACGATGGACGAGTACGAGGCGCTCGCCGAGCTCCTGGATCTGATCCGAACGTTCGAGGACCGTGGACCGATCTGTGCGGTTCACGAGGAGGAGATGCCGGCGCTCGAGGGGTTGGGTTGTGACCTGTGCGTTCGGGGGAGAAACCCGTCGGTCGAGGCGGAGCGCGACGTTCTCACGAACGTCAGACAGGCGGTACGCCGGTTCGAGAACGCACCATCCGTCGAACACGTTCCGAACGTCGGAACCAACATCGGGATGGCGCTGCCGAACGCAAAGAACCCGACGGACGTCGCCGCGATTCCCGGCCGGATCCATGCCATGCGTGGACAGATCTACGTGCCCTCCGATCCGGAGTTCGGCGCCTCGGAGCACGTAGCGGAGACGTTGCTGGCGGCACGGACGGCCGAGCCCGCGATACGAGGGGCGATCAACCTCGTGACTTCCGAAGCGCTGATCGAGAGCGCCCGAGAGTGGGGGATCGACACCGCCGCGTTCGACGCCGACTACGGGGACCGCGACCGCCGTCTCCGGATGCTGTTCGAGGAGGGCGAGGGCGTCCCGCGGGTCGTCTACCACGAGGGGGCGTTCGGGATCGAACCGATCACGTACGTTCTCGATCGAAGCGCCGGCGAGGCAGTCGAGACCGCGATCCGGATCATTACCGGGGAAGCTGATTGACATCCATCGACAGCGCGTCTCCCTCCGAAAAGCGTGGTATCGCGTCCGCTCCACAAAGAGGCGGAAGCGTCAGTCGTCCGCCGAGGACTCCGGCGTGAAGGTGATCCCGTTTATCTCGATCTCGTCAGGGAGATCGTCCATATCGTGGGTTCCGACCGGCGGGAGGTTCACGCTCGCCGCGTCGGACGCCTCGAGATCCGTCTCGTGGTCGATCGCCTCCATCTCGCCGTCGGCGTCACGTGCGTCCTGATCGATCCGCATCGAGCAGAACTCGACGCCACACATCGAGCAGAACCGGGCCTCCTTGTAGTTGTCTCCCGGCAGCGTCTGATCGTGAAACTCGCGGGCGCGTTCAGGGTCGAGCGCGAGATCGAACTGCCGGCGCCAGTCGAACTCGTAGCGCGCCTCCGAGAGCGCGTCGTCCCAATCGCGGGCGCCGGGAAGGCCGTTGGCGACATCGGCCGCATGAGCCGCGATTCGGTAGGCCGCGAGGCCGTCCCGGACGTCCTCCCGGTCGGGGAGGCCGAGATGTTCCTTCGGCGTGACGTAACAGAGCATGGCCGCGCCGGCCCGCCCGGCTTCGGCGGCACCGATCGCGCTGGTGATGTGATCATAGCCGGGGGCGACGTCGGTGACGAGCGGTCCGAGGACGTAGAAGGGAGCGCCGTCACAGACCTGTTGCTGTCGTTCGACGTTGGCGGCCACCTCGTCCATGGGGACGTGGCCGGGTCCCTCGACCATTACCTGGACGCCCCGGTCCCATGCGGCTCGGGTGAGCTCGCCGAGCGTCTCGAGTTCGGCGAACTGTGCTTCATCACCCGCGTCGGCCAGACAGCCCGGACGAAGGCCGTCGCCCAGCGAGAACGTCACGTCGTACTCGGCGAAGATCTCACAGATCTCCTCGAACCCGGTGTATAGTGGGTTCTGCATGCCGTTCTCCTCGATCCACTGTGCGAGGATCGAGCCGCCTCGAGAGACGATTCCGGTTTTCCGACCATCCGTCAGCGGCAGGTGTTCCATCAGAACTCCTGCATGAATGGTCATGTAATCGACGCCCTGTCGGGCCTGCTTTTCGATGATTTCGAGCAGGAGTTCACGGGTGATCTCCTCGGGGTTCTCGACCCGTGTGACCGCCTCGTAGATCGGTACGGTCCCGATCGGGACCGGGGAGTGGGTGACGTTCGCCTCCCGGATCGTATCGAGCTTCCGTCCCGTCGAGAGATCCATGACCGTATCGGCGCCGTAGTGGACGGCCGCGTGGAGCTTCTCGAGTTCCTCCTGGACGTCACTGGCAGCGTCGCTGTTGCCGATGTTGGCGTTCACCTTCGTCGCGAACTCCCGGCCGATCACCATCGGATCGAGCGCGTCGTGGTGGTGGTTGTTCGGGACGACCGCTTGGCCCTCGGCGATCTGTCGGCGGACGAACGCCGGCACTCGGTTTTCGCGGTCGGCGATCCGCTCCATCGCAGGCGTCACTTCGCCCGCTCGCGCCCGCTGCAGCTGGGTTCGTGCCATCGATAACACGGTTATATCACTGGGTTATAAAACCGGCGGAGACGGCGGATCGAGGGCAAGCTCGGCCGAACCTGGATCGTGGTCAGAAACCGGTGACGCGAGACGAGCGGTCGACAGGAGTGATCGATCGGGTCAGTCCGTGGGAAAGGAGGATGGGCGATCTACGATCGGGACAGCGCCGCCATGAAGTCGTCGACGGGGATCACGGAGTAGTCGACGGTGAGGATGTCGCTGGTCGCACGGACCTTGCCCACGAACGAGGAGATCTCCTCGAGCGATCCCTCGAGGATGAACAGCTCCATGCAGTAGGTGTCGCCGACGTGGCTGTGGAAGTTCGAGGTGACGAGCGACTCGTGTTCGTGGCGAAGCCGCATCATCCGTTCCTCGACGCTCGTGGTCTCGTAGTTGAACAGTACCGTGATCACGCCCATCAGGTCGTGACCCTCGAGTTCGCGGTCCTGGAACTCCCCGAGCAGGTTGCGCGAGGCCTCCCGGATCACCTCGCTGCGGCCGGTGTAGCCGTGGTCCTCCGAGAACTCATCGATCCGCTCGAGCAGTTCCTCCGGCATCGAGACGCTGACGACTGTCATGTAATAATCGATGGGCGAAGACCTGGTAAGGGTTACTAAGATCCGTGGAAGAGCGCCGTCCGAGTTATCAACCGTCGAGCGCGTGCCACGAGAGCCGCAGGTCCCTCGCCGCCTCGGTCTGATCGATCCGACGGGCGCTCGTCCGCTCGGGGGCCGAGGACAGCGCCTCGCTCTCCTCGTCGGCGACCGCGTTGAACGCCGCGGCGAGCTGGTCGAGCGACCGACGGTTCTCGACCTCGGTCGGCTCGGTCATCAGCGCCTCACTCACGAGCTCCGGCCACTTCGTCGTCGGCGGGTGGACGCCGTGATCGAGCATCCGTTTCGCGACGTCCGCGGCGTCCTGATCGTCCGCGCTAGCGACGAACTCGTGGTGGAACGGTCCATAGGGCACCTCGTAGTCGATCTGGCTCGCGAGGTAGTTCGCGTTGAGGACGGCCTTCGCGCTCGCGTCGGCGAGCCCCTCGTCGCCCAGCCGGGCGATGTAGGCGTAGGCCTTGATCAACACGAGCCAGTTGCCGTAGAAGCCGTGGACCTTCCCCACCGACCGCTCGGGCTCGAACAGCTCGTATCCGGATTCCGCCTCGCGTACGCGCGGGCTCGGCAGGAACTCGACGAGTCGCTCGGCCACGCCGACGGGGCCGGCGCCGGGGCCGCCGCCGCCGTGGGGCGTCGCGAACGTCTTGTGGACGTTGTAGTGCATGAGGTCGAAGCCCATGTCGCCGGGGCGCGCTCTCCCCAGAAGGGCGTTGAGGTTCGCGCCGTCGTAGTAGAGCAGTCCGCCGACGTCGTGGACCATCCCCGCGATCTCCTCGATGTCGCGCTCGAATAATCCCAGAGTATTGGGGTTGGTGAGCATCAGCGCGGCGGTCTCCTCGGAGAGGGCGGCCTCGAGCGCGTCGAGGTCGACCCGGCCGTCGTCGGCCGAGGGCAGTTCGACTACGTCGTAGCCGCCCATCGCGGCGCTCGCGAAGTTCGTCCCGTGGGCGGCATCGGGGATCACGACCTCGCTTCGGTCGTCGCCGTTCGCCTCGTGGTACGCCTTCGCGACGAGGATGCCAACGAACTCGCCTGCCGCGCCGGCGGGCGGCTGGAGCGTCACGGCGTCCATCCCGCCGATCCGCGCGAGCTGTTCCTCGAGCCGGTGGTAGAGCTCGAGGGTGCCCTGGACGCTTCCCGCCGAGCGGTCGGGGTGGACCGTCGCGGCGGGGTGGGCGGCGACGTCCTCGGTGAACTTGGGGTTGTACTTCATCGTACAGCTACCGAGCGGATAGGGTCCCGACTCGACGCCGTAGTTCATCTGCGAGAGCCGCGTGTAGTGGCGCGCGAGTTCGGGTTCGCTGAGTTCTGGTAGCGAGAGCGAGTCGCGCTTCAGGTCGTCGGGCAACGGAACGTCGTCCGTTCCGACGGTCGTTTCGTCCTTCTCCGAGAGCAGCGGCTCGTAGCCCTCGCTCTCGTCGTCGGTCCAGCGCGCCTGGTCGTAGTGGAACGTCATCGCGCTGCCTCCCTGAACGCGGTGACGAGCGCATCGACCCGATCGGCGTTGGTCTCGGTCACGCAGAGCTGGACGAGATGGTCGTCGACCGCGTGGACCGCAAAGCCCTTCGACTCGAGGTCCCCGACGACGGCGGGTGCGGGCTGGTCGGTACGGGCGACGAACTCCCGGAAGTGGTGACGGTCGTGGACCGGCGCCCGCACGCCGTCGATCGCGTCGAGACGGTCGGCGAGGTCGGCGGGCCACTCGAGGCAGTCGCGCGCGAGGTCCACGAGTCCGGACGGGCCGAGCGTGGCGGCGTGGATCGCCGTCCGCAGCGCGACCCACGCCTGGTTCGTACAGATGTTCGAGGTCGCGCGTTCGCGACGGATGTGCTGTTCGCGCGTCTGGAGCGTCAGCGTGTAGGCGCGTTTCCCGTGAGCGTCGGTGCTCGCGCCGACCAGCCGGCCGGGGACCTGACGGACGAACTCCTCGCGGGTGGCGAAGAGGCCGAGCCCCATCCCGTAGCTCGCTCCCAGCCCCAGCGTGGCCGCATCGCCGATCACGACGTCGGCACCGATCTCCCCGGGAGCCTCGAGCACCGACAACGCCACCGGATCGGAGCCGAGGACGAACAGCGCGTCGTTCTCGTCCGCGGACTCGCCGATCTCGCCGAGTCGCTCCTCGATCGTCCCTCGAACCGTGGGGCTCTCGGCGTAGACCATCACGCAGTCCTCGTCGATCGTCTCGTCGAGCGCGTCGAGGTCGGCGTTCGCGTCGTCGGAGGGGTAGCTCTCGACGGTGAGGCCGGCGCCCGCGACGTAGTTCTCGAGGACGGAACGCCGTTCCTCGCGCAGCAGGTCGGGGACGAGCACGCGGTGGCCGTCGGTCTCGCGCACCCGGGCGGCGAGCGTCGCTGCCTCGCCGAGCGCGGTCGCGGCGTCGTACATCGAGCAGTTCGCGATCTCCAACCCCGTGAGCTCGACGAGCATCGACTGGTACTCGAAGAGCACCTGGAGGAAGCCCTGGGTGATCTCGGGCTGGTACTGCGTGTAGCTGGTGAGGAACTCGGAGCGATCGGCGAGGTGGTCGACCAGCGACGGCACGTAGTGATCGTAGTGACCGCGCCCGAGGAACTCGACCAGGTCGTCGTTCCGGCCGAGCAGGTGGCGAAGCTCCGTTCGAATCTCGCGTTCGCCTCGGGGATCGATGTCGAACTCGCCGTCGAATCGCACCGGATCGGGAATATCGAACAGCGCCTCGACGGTCTCGGCACCGATCGCCTCAAGCATCGCGGCCGTCTCGTCGGTCGTGTGCGGCGCGAACGGGCTACCGCGGTCTTCGTTTCGTGAACTCATGGAGTCGGAAGGAGGGGGATGTTGATCCGCCGATGCATGGCCGAAGGTTGCGACCGGGGGTATATGAGCGCCGTGGTCGTCACCCGATCTGCTCGCGGTACGCCTCGGCGTCGAGCAGGTCGTCGAGGTCGTCCTCGTCGAACTCGAGTTCGAGCATCCAGCCCTCGCCGAACGGGTCGTCGTTGACCAGTTCGGGCCGGTCGAACAGCGTCTCGTTCACGCCGGTGACGGTGCCACCGACCGGTGAGTAGAGGTCGGAGACCGCCTTGATCGACTCGATGACGCCGAGCTCCCCCTCCCGTTCGAGCTCGTCGCCCTCGGCGGGGAGCTCGACGAACACCACGTCGCCGAGCTCGTCCTGGGCGAAGTCGGTGATCCCCACCCGCCCGCTCTCGGGGTCGATCCACTCGTGCGATTCCAGGTAGTACAGACCGTCGGGTACGTCGAAGCTCACGTTAGTCCTCCAGGAATCCGGGGGTCTCAATTCTTGCCCTTTTCGCGTCGCCGCGGATCCGCACCGCGACCTCCGTGCCCGCCTCCGCGTACTCGGCGGGGACGTAACCCAGCCCGATCGGCTCGCCGAGCGTCGGGCTCATCGTCCCGCTGGTGACCTCGCCGATCGGCTGGTCGTCGACGTGCCCGCCGGCACGATCGGAGGCGGCGGTAGCCGCCGGAGCGAGAATCTCGTAGCCGTGACGGGGGACGCCCCGTTCGAGGAGACGAAGGCCCACGAACAGCTCCTCGGGACCCTCGTCGTTCACCCGCGCGAGCGCGTCGCGCCCGACGAACTCGGTGTCGAGGTCGACCGCGAAGCCGACGCGCGCCTCGTAGGGGTTGCGGGGGTTCTCTTCGGGGTGGAAGTCCTGTCCCGAGAGCAGGAACCCGGCCTCGATGCGGAGCGTATCGCGCGCACCGAGCCCGCAGGGCTGGCAGTCGAACTCCCTCCAGACCGCCACGGCGTCGTCCGACGGCGCGAGCACCTCGAAGCCGTCCTCGCCGGTGTAGCCCGTCCGCGCGAGCAGACAGTCCGCGCCGGCGACCGCCATTCGGGAGAGCGCGAACCGACCGACCTCGCGCGCCTCCTCGCCGGCCGCCTCCGCCACGAGGTCCTCCGCATCGGGTCCCTGGACGGCGAACATCGCCCATCCCTCCGTCCGGTTCTCGACGTCACAGTCGAGGTCCCACTCCCCGCGGTGGTCCTCCCACCGGTCGTACATCTCCTGGTCGTGGCCCGCGTTCGGGATGAAGAGGAACTCCTCGTCGTCGAGCCGGTAGATCACGGTGTCGTCGAGGATCGTCCCCTCCTCGTCGGTGATCATCGAGTACTGTGCGCGGCCGACCGAAAGCGACTCGACGTCGTTGGTGGTGAGCCCCTGGAGCAGCGCCGCGGCGTCCGGGCCGGAGACCTCGATCTCGCCCATGTGCGAGACGTCGAAGATCCCTACCTCCTCGCGGACGGCCTCGTGCTCCTCGCGGATGGAGTCGAACTCGACGGGCATCTCCCACCCGCCGAACTCGGTTGTCTTCGCGCCGCGGTCCTCGTGAACGTCGGAGAGCGGCGGTGTCCGAAGCGACATACTCGCACGTCGATCGCGGGGGTCTAAGGGTTTCCCCTCGCCCGTTTCACCCCGGCCGACGTCCGTCGGAGTCCGATACGGCTTTTACCCGGCCCCTCGGTGGCGTAGACATGATCGAGCGTGTACGGGCCGCTCTGCGCCGGCTCGACCCGCGATCCGGTCGGAGCCGGGTCGAGCGGGTCGGGCTGCTCGTGGACGGGCCGAACGTGCTTCGCGAGGAGTTCGACGTCGACCTCGACGACGTACGGGCGGCGGGCCTCGAGGAGGGGACGCTCGTAACGACGCGGCTCTACCTCGACGAGCACGCCACGCCCGGGCTGATCCAGGCCGCCGAGGCGCGCGGGTTCGAGGTCGTCGTCACCAGCGGCGACGTCGACGTGAAGCTCGCGATCGACGCCACGGAACTCGTCTACACCGACGCGATCGACGTGCTCGCGGTCGTCTCGCGCGACACCGACTTCAAGCCCGTCCTCGAGAAGGCCGCCAGACGGGGGGTCCGGACGCTCGCGGTCGCGCCCGGCAGCTACGGCCGATCGGACGCGCTCCGGAACGCCGCCCAGGACGCGATCACCCTCGGCGAGTGAACCGGCGAGGGAACGCGGAGGCTTTGGGTCGCGGGCGAGAAGCGGGGGTATGGAGCCGATCCTCGACAACCACATGCATCTCGACCCCGATCACGGCCGGGGCGTCGAGGCCGTAGAGGAGTTCGCCCGTCTCGGCGGTACCCACCTGCTCGTGGTGAACAAACCCTCCTGGCACCTCGGCCCGCTCCCCGAATCGGGGACCGACTTCGAGCACGTCTTCGAGACCACGCTCGGGGCGGTCGCGGCGGCGAACGACGTCCTCGACGGCAGGGCGTGGCCCGTCCTCGGCGTCCATCCGGGACTCGTTTCGCCGCTCGTCGCGGACGGCCGGGCGCCCGAGGAGGCGGGCGGGATCATGCGTGCAGGGCTGGATCTCGCTGGCGAGTACGTCGCCGACGGGCGCGCGCTCGCGTTGAAGTCGGGTCGACCTCATTACGAGGTGAGCGACGAGGTATGGGACGCCTCGAACGCGGTGCTCGATCACGCCCTGGCGCTTGGCGCCGAGCACGACTGCGTCGTCCAGCTCCACACGGAGGCGAGCGAGGACCTGAGCGGGATCGCCGAGCGGGCGGAGGACCGCGGTCTGCCCGCCCACCGCGTGGTGAAACACTACGCCGGCGGCAGGCTCCGTGGACCGACCCCGAGCGTGATCGGCCGGAAGGAGGAACTCGAACGGGCGGCCGAGTCGGGCGAGCCGTTCCTGATGGAGACGGACTTCATCGACGACCCCGATCGGCCGGGGGCGGTGCTCGGCCCGAAGACGGTACCCCGACGGGTCCGGTGGCTCCGCGAGGAGGGCCACGAGGCGGCGATCCGGACGGCACACGTCGAGACGCCCGAGCGCGTCTACGGGATCGATACGATCGAAACCCTTGACGGCTAGAGAAAGGGCTTTGGCGGCGGGTACACACCGTCCGGTATGAGCACCCCGCCCGAAGCGTACTACTCCGAGGAACGCTGGCAGAACTGGATCGACCGGCTGAAGGACGAGGAGATCGACCCCGAGGACGAGGACTCGGCGCGACTGCTGTTGAACCTGCAGGACGACACCGCGATCGCGATCGCGAAGATCGTCAACGCCGCCGAGGACGGCCACCTCGAACAGGAGGAGGCACTCAAGGAGATCGCGGACGTCCGCGACATCGTCCTGGCGGACGTCGAGGTCGAGGACGAGGAGACCGCCTTCCTCATCGACGGCGTCCAGACCAGCCTGGTCTGCGTCTTCGCCGCCGCCGAGGAGTACCTCGTGCGCGGCGCGCCCGACGAGGCCGACCTGCCCGAGTACGTCCGCGCCGCGGCCGACGCCGAGGCCGAGGAGGACTTCGACGCCGCCCTCTCCTACTGCGCGCAGGCGGGCGCCCGGATCATCGACGGCGACGACCTCGACGTGAGCGTCGCCGAGGAGATCGAGTACGGCCTCGTCGCGGAGTGGGTCAACGGCCTCGACAGCCTCCAGAGCGCGGTGCGCGATCCGGAGGTCGTCGAGGAGGACGAGTAGCGAAACGACCGGGCTCGCGACGCTTCGCGTGGCGATCCGACGCCTGTTTTCGACGTCCGACGGACTGCCGTGGGTTCGCGCGGACGGATTCGAGCGAACCGTGCCGAAAGCGATCGCCGCCGCCGTCCCGGGTTCGACGATCGTCGTATCGCCGGTCGACACACCCATATAGCGCCCCGTACAGGTGTAGAGCATGACCGAGGTCGGCATCGACGCCATTGAGATCAGGACCGGAAAGCTCCGGCTCGACCTGCCGGGAACGTTCGCGCCGGCACAGGGCGAGGATCCCGGGAAGTACACGAAGGGGCTCGGACTCAACGCGAGCTCCTTCCCCGACAGCTACGAGGACATCGTCACGATGGGCGCGAACGCCGCCCATCGGCTGATGGAGCGCGAGGGGCTCGAACCCGAGGACGTCGGTCGGATCGACGTCGCCACCGAGAGCTCCTTCGACAACTCGAAGCCCGTCTCCACGTACATCGCGGGCTGTCTCGAACAGGTCTACGAGGGGAAGTTCAGCCACGCGAACAAGGGCGAGCGGAAGTTCGCCTGCGTCGCGGGCACCCAGTCGATCGACGACGCCTACAACTGGATCAGGGCCGGACGTAACCGAGGGCGGTCGGCGCTCGTGATCGCGACCGACACCGCGCTCTACGCCCGGGACGATCCCGGCGAGGCGACCCAGGGCGCGGGCGCCGTCGCGATGCTCATCTCCGAGGACCCCGACCTGGTCTCGCTCTCGACCGAGCAGGGCTACGGGAGCGCCGACGAGACCGACTTCCTGAAGCCCAACCAGCAGTTCCCCGCGGTCGACGGCAAGCGATCGGTACAGGTCTATCTCGCGCGCATGCGCGAGGCGCTCCAGGACTTCGAGAGCGTCGCGGACCGGACCCATTCCGACGATTTCGCGTACATCCCCTTCCACACGCCGTTCCCGGGGATGGTGCGGAAGGCCGCGCTGTTCGGCTATCGCCACATGATCCGCGATACGTCGATCGAGGACGACCTCGCGGAGGAGATCGGTCGCCAGCCCCGCGAGGAGGCGTTCGAGGACGAGGAGGAGTACGAGGACGCCCTGCGGGAGTACATGGACGGTCTGAAGGAGACCGATGCCTATCGGGAGTGGTACGACCGGATCGTCGAGCCCACGCTCACCATCTCCCGGGAGGTCGGCAACTGGTACACCGGCTCGGTCCACCTCGCGCGCGCGAGCGCGCTCAGAACCGCCGTCGAGGAGGGACGCGACCTGACCGGCGAGCGCCTGCTGGTCGGCTCGTACGGCAGCGGCGCGCAGGCCGAGATCCACGCCGAGACGGTTCAGGACGACTGGCGTGAGAAGATCGAGGGGATGGCGGCGAGCCTCGACGAGCAACTCGCGGGACGGTACGACCTCTCGTACGAGGAGTACGAGCGCGTCCACGACGTCCACAACCACGCGATCGAGCTCGACGGCGATATCGAGGAGCTCACCGTTCCCGACGAGGAGTTCGTCTTCGAGGGCTGGGGTCGGATGGGCGAGCGGAAGTACCGGTTCGTCGAATAGCCAACCCTACGGCGCGACCTGTTGGTTAACCATAAGAACTGCTTGAAGCAGCCGGCAGTACGTTGACTTGATCGTCAGTTAACACTGTGACAGGGTATCAAATGGGGCATTACGTACTGGATCCGGGGAGGGATTCGGCGGTCGAGACGGTAGCCCGGACCGCACGGAAGGGGTACCAGCGGGGCCGGACGCTCCGCAACCGCGCCGTCATGGTCGCGCGGCGAAAACGCCTCGACGGGACGATCGGTCGCGTCTCCGAGCACGAGTTCGACCGGGTGTTGGATCGGTACGCCGACGAGGACGTCGCGTTCGTCCACGTCGGGCTGAGCGACGTCAAACGGGCGTTCGGGCGTGATCCGTACGAGTTCCTTCTGGATCGGCTGGACCGCCGGTTCGAGTCGATCCTCGTGCCGGGCTTTACGCCGATGTTCCGGTCGGTGGACGGAGGCGTCTATCACAAGCAGTACTCCCAGCCGAAGTTCGGCACCTTCGCGCGGCTGTTCCTCGAGGACTGTGACTACCGCACCGACGACCCGACGAACTCGATCCTCGTCCGTGGCCCCTACCGGTTCGACGACTGCGACCAGTTCGACACCTGGTCCGAGGAGGGCTGTTTCGCCAGACTCGACCGCGAGAACGTCCTCTATCTGAACGTCGGCACCGACTGGCTCCGCTCCTCACAGATCCACTACATCGAGAACCGTCTCGACGTCCCCTACGTAGAGACCGCGGAGTACGAGGGCGTGATCTACCGCGACGAGGACGACCACGAGACCGTCCACCATCGCTCGCACGAGTACACCATGCCGGTCACGTGGAACCGGGAGAAGATCCGGAACGACCTCGAGGAGTGGGGCGTCCTCGACAGCTACGACCTCGACGGGCTGACGGTGTTCGCCTTCCGCGCCCGCGAACTGCGCGATGCGCTGGCTCGGGAGATCCTCGCGGACCCGTACTACCTGGTGACCTGATCACGCGATCACGGGAACTCACGCAGGCGTTCGAGGACGTCGTCGATGTCGGTCCCGCAGATCGCGAGCGAGAAGCCGTCGATCCGCGCGAGATCCGTCGCGTGCTCCCAGAGCTCCTCCTCGTCCAGTCCGTGGAGAACCACCGCGTTCGGCGTGGGATTGACCACGCGCATGGCTACCAACGGTGACTCCCCGCGCGTGACGCCGGTGAAGACGAGCGCGCGGTTCGTGCTCCGGCCGTAGAGCCGGTAGAACTCCTCGCTCGAGAGGCGGGTGATCGCCTCGATGCTGTCAATGACGGTGTGGCCGCTGATCCGATCGACCTCGCCGGGGACGAGTTCGGTCGCGTCGATGGCGTCGTAGAACCGATTCAGGGGGACCGTGGTGGGGTACTCGCGGAGGTCGTGGACGATGTCGCTCTCGAAGCCCGCCGAGAGCACGCGGGCGTACTGGCGGATCCGGTCGCCGCCGCGCTGCTCGTCGATGTCGAGCAGCGCGGTGACGATCCGCCGGACGACGGCGATTCCGGGACTCTCGCGGCGACCGCTCTCGTAGTCGCTGATCACCGACGAGGAGACCGAGAGCTCCTCCGCGAGTTCGGTCTGGGAGACGGTGAAGTCGGTGCGCCACTTGCGCAGCGTCGCGCCAGGATCCTCGCTGAGCGTGATCTCGCCGGCGATCTTCTCCGCGAGGTCGGCCCGCGGCGGTCGGTCGCTCAGAGTATCGACCCCGGCCAGCTCATACCCTCCATCGATCCGTTCGGGCCAAAAGCGTATCGAACGCCGGGTTCGACGGACGTCGATGACGGAGGCGGCCGTCCGTGTTCGCCCGAACGGGGGACGAAACCCTAACGACCGGGCGATCGTACACCCCGCATGGAGTACAGGCCGTACGATCCTGACGGAGACGAGGCGGAGCTCTGGCGACTCAAATGCGCGTTCGAACGCGGTCTCGGCTCGAAGAGCGAGGAGAAGCGCGCGGCGTACGACGTGAAGCTCACCGAGTCGTACGCCGAGCGGTACCTCGACTGGGTGCGGTGGTGTCTCGCGCGCGAGCCCCGGAGCGTGATCGTCGCCGCCAGCGAGGGACTCGCCGGCTACGTCTTCGTCCTGCCCGAGCGATTGGCGATGATCTGGGACGCGGCGGTGTTGAACGAGCTCTACGTCGAGCCGGACCACCGTGGAAGCGGCGTCGCGGACGAACTGATCGAGGCCGCACTCGCGCTCGCGCGCGAGCAGGAGCCGCCCTTAGAGCGGATCGTCCTCGACGTCGACCCCGAGAACGCCCGCGCGGCGGCGTTCTACGAGCGACACGGCTTCGAGCCCTGGGGCGAGATGGTCGCCCGCGAACTGTGAATAAACGTGTTGTGACGATATAGAACTGTCACCCCGAGCGAGTCCCTTCGGCCATCGAGTCGCTCTGGATCGATAGGACGGCTGACGCTCTTTGGACGCTCGCTCTGCGAAAAGCCGACGCCCGAGAAACGGTGATGGATCGCCTTCGGCCCGGTCTCAGTTCACGACGTGCGAAGGCGTCTCCCCGCGGAGATGCTCCTCGAGCTGTGAAGCGATGATGCGGGGGCCGCCGAGTACCGCATCGCGCGTCGAGCCGGCGACGTGCGGCGTCAGAATGACGCCCTCGAGATCGAGGATCGGGTGACCCTCGGGGATCGGCTCCTCTTCGAACACGTCGAGGGCCGCACCGGCGATCGAGTCGCTCGAGACGGCATCGACGAGCGCGTCGGTGTCCACGAGCCCGCCGCGGGCGGTGTTGACCAGATACCCCTCGGGGTTCATCCGCTCGAACTCTTCGCTGCCGATCATCCCGCGGGTATCGTCCGAGAGCCGGACGTGAAGTGTCACGGCGTCTGATTCGGCAAGCAGCGTGTCGAGGTCGGCTGGCTCGGATCCGAGCTCGCGGATCTCCTCGTCGTCGACGAACGGGTCGTAGACGAGCAGCTGGGGGTCGAAGCCGGCGAGCCGCCGTGCGACACCACGGCCGATGTGTCCGAATCCAACGATCCCGATCGTCGTCGTCCCGACGTCCGGCGGGAGCCGGTCGGGGTCGAACACCTGGTTCCACTCGCCGGTCGAGAGCTCGGCGTGGTTGAACGGGATCTCACGCAGCCGTGAGAGCAGTATCGAGACCGCGTAGTCGGCGACGGCATCGCGGTTGCGCCCCGGCGCATGCAGGACGGTCACGTCGTTGTCGGTGGCCGCCTCGACGTCGACGTTCTCGGTGCCCCCGCGAGCCGCGGCGACGATCGAAAGGTCGCCGCTCTCGATGAGTTCGCGCGAGACCGGGGCCTTGTGGACGACGAGCACGTCGGCTCCATCGAGATTGGCCGCGATGGCGTCCGTATCGTAGCTCCCCGGTCCGAGCGACTCCATGTCCATCGTCACGTTGCGGAACTCCGCGGGCGAGGAGTCGTCCATCCAATCCATCCGGTCGAACGCCACGCCGTGCTCCTCAAGGTCACCGAGGGCCTCGTACATGTACTCGCTCGGCTGCTGTGGATCCCCGCAGAGTAGCGCTTTCATCCGGTTCGGCGTTCCTCAGCGACCGTCTTGAGCGTTTCCCACGGCCGCTTCATGCCCTCGACCGCCTGGAAGAACGCCGTCCGGACCGTGCGATATCGCTCCTCGGTTCCGGGAGTGCGCTCGTGGCGCCGGGCGGTCCCGACGGCACGATCGACCGCCGTCTCGACGTCCGGGTAGACGCCGGCGGCCGTCCCGCCACACAGCGCCGCGCCGAGCGCGCCGGTCTCCCGTTCGTCCGGGATCGCGACCGGCAGGGCGGCGATGTCGGCGAACATCTGTGCCCACGTCTCGCTCCGTGCGCCCCCGCCGGTCAGCCGGATCGTCTCGAGATCCGATGCGATCGAATCCAGCGCGCTCGTCTGCGTGATCGCGACGCCCTCGTAGATCGCTCGAAGCATGTGCGCGCCGGTGTGCTCGAGGCGAAGCCCGTAGAATCCGCCAGCGCTGTTCGGGTCGTCGGTCGACCCCTTGAGAAACGGGTGGAAGACCAGTCCGTTCGCGCCGGGCTCGACGCCCGCGACGGCCTCCTCGTAGATCTCGTACGGCGAGACGTCGCGTTCGTCGGCTTGCCGGCGCCAGTCGCCGCCGCAGGTCTCGGTGAACCACTCGACGCAGGCCGCCCCCGAGCGGATCCCCTTATATCGCAGCCACCCGTCGAGATACCGCCGAGGGAGACCCTCGTTCCCGTCTCCTGGGGCGTCGAGAACGGCGACGCTCTGGCCCCAGGTCCCGAGGATGATCAGGCCATCGCCCGGCCGGACGATGCCGGCACCGAGCGTGCAGGCGGCGACGTCGTGGAACCCCGTAGCGACGGGTACCCCCTCCGGCAGGCCGGTTCGTTCCGCGGCCGTCGCCGTCACCGATCCGCACGCTTCGGTGCTCGAACTGACCGGCGGGAGCGCCGAGAACGCCCGCTCGATGCCGAGGACGTCGAACAGCTCCCGGTCGTACTCGGGCTCGGGCCCGTAGAACACGCTCGCTTCCGTGGGATCCGTCGACAGCTCGCCGGTGAGCCGGTGGGTGAGCACGTCCTTTGAGAACAGCACCGTCTCGATGCGCTCGTAGGTGGCAGGTTCGTGCTCGCGAAGCCAGACCAGAAGGCTCAGCGGGTCGGCGCCGAACGGCTCCCAGCCGAGGCGTTCGACGACCTCCTCGTGGGCGTCGGGCCGGAGCTCGGCGATCGCGTCGATAGCGCGGCTGTCCGTCGATTTGATGCCGCAAGCCGGCTCCCCTGCACTATCGAGCCCGTAGAGCCCGTGACCGTGGCCGGCGACGCCGACGCCCGCGATGGCCTCGGCGGAGACGGACCCGTCCTCGACGACGTCGGCGACGGTCCCGCAGACCGTCTCCCACAGCCGATCGTGGTCCTGCTCCTCGCGGTCGGGGGCCGTCTCGACCGTCGGCGTCTGGCGCGAGGCGCTCGCGAGCTCGGTGCCGACGTCGTCGAACGCGGTGACCGTGACGTTGGTGAGTCCGGCGTCGATCCCGACGAGGACCGGGGCCGGCTCACTCATACTCGTCCGATATCGTCTCGCCGGCGCTTCGAGTCAGCTCACAGAGCTCCCCCATCACGGTCGCGATGCGGTCCCGAACGGTCTCCGAGACGACGTGTGGATGGAAGTACGTCTTATCGGGCTCCCAGTCGCTGTCGGCGAAGAAGCCGGCCCGGTCGTCAGCGGTCCCCTCGGGCGGCCGGATCGCGTCCGCGTGCTCGTGGTAGAAGTCCGCGGCCGTTCGCGCGAACTCGTACTGGTAGCGGGTGTTCTTGTTGAACTTGCAGACGCCGGCGTCGATCAGCGCCTCGATCCGTTCGTCGGGAACCCCGGAGGCGCCGTGGACGACGAGTGGGGTGTCGTGTCCCGCATCGAGTAGCGCCCCGTTGATCTCGGCGGCGAGATCGGGACGCACGTCGAGATCACGGCCGGACGCGACGCCGTGCTGGGTCCCGATCGACACCGCAAGCAGGTCACAGCCCGTCCGCTCGACGAACTCGACTGCGTCCTCGGGGTCGGTGTAGAACGCCTCGTCGTCCGGCGTTTCCGTATCGCCTTCGACGCCGGCGATTCGTCCGAGCTCCGCCTCGACGAGGACGTCGTCACCGACGCGATCGACGGCCTCGGCCGTCAGATCGACGTTTCGCTCGAACGGCTCGTCCGAGGCGTCGACCATCACCGAATCGGGCACGCCGGAGTCGACTGCCGCCTCCAGATACTCGAAGTCGTCGGGGATGTGGGTGTGATCGATGTTGCAGAACACCTCGATCCCGTAGCGTTCGGCGAGCGTATCGAGACACGCGCCGAAGACCCGGACGCCCACTACAGGGTCGCCACCGCCGAAGAACGCCGCCTCCTCCTTGCCGAGCTGGACGACGAGGTCCGAATCGGCGTCCGCGCTCCCCTGCAGGAGGCCGACGAGGACGTCGAAATGGGTGACGTTGCTCGCGAAGAAGCCGTAGCGCCCGTCCCTCGCGCGCTCGTAGCACGTCCGAAGGTCGACGTCCGGATCGCGTGTCATAGGTGAGCAGATAGGTGCGACGCAAATCAGACTTGCTACTTCCGCAACCGCGGGGCTACGACGACCTCGACCGCCTCTAACCCGGTCTCTCTACGGCGATTTCGTCCACGGTTCTCCATACGGCCCGATACGTCACTCCAGAACACGGACGTCCCATTCCGGAGGCGACCCAGCGCTTCCGGTGACGGGGCTCGATCACGTCTACCCCCGACGGTGGCGTCGTGTGGTCGGCCGACTGCTGATCGTCGCGGCCGCGGCGGTGGTGCTCGCCTCGGGGTCGAGAGCCCGTCCGTGCTCGTCTGGTCGAGCCCGCTCGACACGTAGATGGTCGCGTACCGGCGGAACCTCATCGGCGAGACCGGTAGAACGGCGCCGTTCCCGGTGCTATCGAGACCCGGGTGAGTATCGGGTTCCGTGCACGGCGTGGGGACGAGGCGGCCGGCTCGGGCCCCGAGAGGGGTGGACGTGACCCGACCGAGTTCGTGCCATTCAAGCACCCCGACGGATAAACCCCAGTAATGATTCTGCGGGACGCGCGCCTGTTCGACGGGCGCGAGGAGCTAGCGACGAAGGGAGCGATCCGCTTCGACCCCGAGTCTGGGCGGATCGAGGCGGTCGGAGACGTCGAACCACAGGGCGAGGAGCCGTCGATGTCGCTCCCGGGTCATACGGTCCTCCCCGGTCTGGTCGACGCCCACGTCCACTTCTCGCTGTCGGGACAAGCGACCATCGAGGACGTGGTCGGGACGAGCGACGCCGATCTGGCGTTCACCGAGGCGGCCAACGCGCGAACGACGCTCGAGGCCGGCGTCACGAGCGTGCGGGCGATGGGGGCTCGCGACCTCGACGTCCGGCTAAAACGTGCGATCGAGCGCGGCGACGTCCCCGGTCCACGGATGGTCGCGAACTGCCGGTCGATCACCATCACCGGCGGTCACGGCCACCACCTCGGACGCGAGGTCGACGGCCCCGTCGAGTGCAGGCGTGCGGTCCGCGAGCAGATCAAGAAGGGCGCGGAGTTCATCAAGTTCATGGCGACCGGCGGGGTCACGACCCCCGGGACGGACCCCCGAACGCTCGCGTTCACCTACGAGGAGATGGAAGCGTTGATCGACGAGGCCCACCGCCGCGGGGTGCACGTCGCGACCCACGCCCACGGCGCCCCGGGGGTGAAGGCCGCCGTCGAGGCCGGCGTCGACACCGTCGAACACGGCACGTTCATGGACGAGGAGGCGATCGACATGCTGATCGCCCACGACGTGACGCTCGTTCCGACGCTCTCGGCGCCGTACCGGATCGCGCGCAACACCGATCGGGCGACCGAGGAGAGCATCAGGAAGACCGACAGCGTCCACGACCGCCACATCGAGGCGTTCAAGCGCGCGGTCGACGCCGGCGTGCGGATCGCCGGCGGCACCGACGCGGGTACCCCCTTCAACTACCACGGCACCAACAGCACCGAGATCTCGTTCATGGTCGAACACGCGATGGACCCGGTCGACGCGGTCGTCGCGATGACGGGCACGGCCGCCGAGACGATCGGACTCGAGGACGCGGGCACGCTCGAAGCCGGCAACTACGCCGACCTGCTCGTGATCGAGGGGAACCCGCTCGAGGACGTCTCGCTGTTGCGCGAGCCGACGGCCGTCCTCAAGGGTGGCGAGATCGTCTCGGGGACGCTGCCGGACCCACAGGACTGACCGGCCGCCGCCCAGCCCCCGGCTCGTGGGAGTGCTCGGGTTCGAACGCGTTCCGAACGCGGGAAGCGAGTTCGGTACGATCGGACGTCAGATCTCCCGGACGAACGTATCCACCGACGGCGTGGTCGAGCCACGCGTCGTCGGCTCAGTAATCGATCGAGACGAACACGACGAGGACGACCACGCCGGCGAGTACGGCGACCCCGAGGAACGCCTCGTCGAAGTAGCCCCGGTCGGCGATCGCTCCGAAGAGGACCGGACTCAACGCGCCGAGTCCGATGTAGACCGTCCGGAGAGCACCCAGGTTCGTTCCCTCCGTGTCGTCCGGAAGTCGTCGAGTGAGATCGGAGATCACGATCGTCTCGAACCCCAGGAGGCTGCTCGCGAGCACGGTCAGGGGGACGAACGGCCACAGTCCGCCGACGAACGGGAGTGCGACGAGCGCCAGGCTGGCCGTGGCCATGATCGTCAACAGCGGGACCCGGACGCCGACGCCGTCGTAGGCCCGGCCCGCGATCGGCTTCATCAGGATGCCGAGCGCGAAGAAGAGGCCGAACAGCACGGTCGCGACCCGTACCGAGAGCTCCTTTACGTCGATCAGATACGTCGGGTAGAACCCGATGAACGCCTGCATGATCACGCTCCACAGCACGAGCAGCACGGTTCCGCGCAGCACGACCGGTCGAGACAGCGTCGGGACGACGTCGCCGAGCGCGAGGGTCTCGCGCAACGGCGTCATCGCCGTCTCCCGCCTCGGCAGCGTCGTCCAGAGGCCGACCGCTGCGAGCACGAAGAGCGGAACGGCGAACCCGAAGCCGTACTGCCAGGCTACCGCGGCCGCGACGAACCCGGCGACGGGCGGCATCACCGCGTTCCCGAGGTCGCCGGCCGCCATCGTCACGCCCGTCGCCGTGCCGAGCTGGTCGGGATAGATCTCGTCCAGGATCGTGAACCGCGAGACGCCGTACAGCGCGGTTCCCACGCCGAACAGGGCCGTCGCCGAGAACAGGACGATCACCGACTCCGCGAGGACGACGAGCGCGAGCATCGTCGCCGCGAGGAGGGAACTCGCGATCAACAGCGGACGCTCCCCGGCCCAGTCCGCGAGGATACCGCCGGGGAGCTGCCCGCACGCGTACGCGATCCAGAGGACCGTCAACAGGAGGCCGGCGGTCGTGAGCGTGAGGTCGTACCCGCCGCGGAGATGCGGTAACAACGCCGGATAGATCATCCGGACGCTGATCGACAGAAACCAGCCGAAGGCGATGGCTAGGAGCATCCTCCCGCGTCCGCCGCTGCGGAGGTCAGCGATCGCCCGTCTCGAGGTCGAGATGTAGCGCACGAACGGTGAACGTCACCCTATCCGTGCGTTCTCGGTCGCCCTGTTCAGTCTTGTCGTTTCGATGGGCGACAGGTCGGGACTACGCTCGGGCTCCGTCACGAGGCGAGGAGCGAACGAGAGCGAATGGAGACGGTGTAGCGGCCCTACAGGACGGCTACACCGTCGGCCGGGCGTGTTCATCACGAACCCGAAGGAGACCGATGACCGAAGACGTGTTCGACGAGATCGGGGGGGTCGGGATGGACGACGCCGAGATCTAGACGTTCCTTCCAGCGCGGGACATCGGCGTGCTGTCGCTCGCGAGCGACGCGGAGGCCTACGGCGTTCCGATATCGTTCGGCTACGACGGGGACGGCCGGTGCTACTTCGTCCTCCTGCGGGTCGGCGAGCGGAGCCGAACGGAGGAGTTCGTCGGGACCGCCGAACGGACGAGCCTCACCGCCTACCAGGTGCGTCGAAGCACGTCCGGCGGGGCGTGATCGCCGCGGTCGGATACGGCAGGTGACCGACGAGACGTGGGAGGCGGTCGAGGAGTCGATCGGAGACGAGGCCTGGTATCCGAGCCTGTTCCCGGAGTCGGAACCCACGAACGATCTCCAGGGAGGGGTGTTCGAGATCGAGGAGCCGACGGACCAGAAGAGAGAGGTGACCGCGGTCGGCGATCGGGAGTTCATTCCCGGCCTCAGGCGTCCTCCCGGTCGAAGACCTCCTCCATCAGCACCTCCGCGACCTGCTCGTTCGTCTCGGGGCTGTAGTGGCCGCCCTCGCCGCGCTCGACGTACAGCGACTTGACGTCGCCGTCGTCGGCCTCGAGGTGCTTCGCCATGTCGATCGTGATCAGATCGGCGTACTCCTCGTCAAGCCGATCCATCAGGTCGCCGTAGATGGGGCCGTGTTCCTCCTCGTAGGTCGCGTAGCGGAGCTGCTGGACCATCGCGAAGACGGGCGTGAACTCGTGTTCCTCGGCGAAATCGACGAACTCCTCGATGATCGCGGTGAACAGCTCCTCCTGTTCGTCGAACAGGCGTTCGTGGTATCTGACCCGCGGTCGCTCCAGCCGGAGGGCGGTCTGCGTCTGCAGCGCGTCGAGGTCGTAGCCCGGGATCGAGATCTCGTACTCCTCCTCGACCTCCTTGAGCGCCGCGTAGAGCGAGTAGCGCACCTGATCGGGCTCGCCGAGGAACGTCGGCGCGTAGGGGAACGTCGCGAGGTGGGGCTCGAACCAGTGTTCGTAGTGGTAGTCGTGCTCGCGGAGGAACGAGGCGTGCTGCTCGAGGTCGAGGAACTCCTCCTTCTCGTCGAGCGGACACTCGATCAGCTCCAGTTCGCCGTCTCGCAGCTCGTATCGCGGCTTCACCGCCAGAACGTTCCCGAACTCCTGGTAGTGTTTCCAGACGCTGAGGATGCGCGCGATCGAGGACGCCGTGACGTACATCACGACGTAGTCCGAGGAGTCCTCGGGATACTGACGCTTCATCCGGAGGAGCGCCTGATCCATGCCGTAGTTCCCGCCGCCGTAGTTCGCGACGTGCGTGTCGAGCTTCTGGGCGAGGTAGTTCTGGTAGGTCTGGTGGTCGCTGACCTCCCGGCAGAAGCAGTAGGAGTCGCCGTAGGTCGAGACCAGCGAGTCCTCACCGGGATCGCGCTCGCGGGCGGGACAGACCCGGCTTCCGTGCTCGTCGGTCGAGTACGTCACCGTCGTGTCGCCCATGTCCTCGCCGGGGAGGTGATCGCCCGTGTCCTTCTGTTTCTGCATGTTCGGCTGGGGAACCCACCCGAGTTCGGCGTCGAAGCTGCTGAACTTCTCCAGGAGGGTCCGATCGATCTCCGGAAACTCCTCCAGAACGACCGTCGGGATGCCCCCGAGTCCCCTCGCGTATCGGTCGAGCGCGAGATACGAGAGCTTCTCCACCGCGACCAGTACGACGACGACGGCGACCGCCACCGGCAGGAACGTAACCATTGGTTCCCGGTAGTGTGAACGGATGTAAAGACGTTTTGCAAGCGTTCCGACCGGCTCGCGCTTTCGGAGAGAACGCGCTCCGAGCCGGCTCAGTACGACTCGCGGTGGAGGACCTCGTCGACGGATCGTCGCGGAAGTCGATCGGGCTCCTCGCCGCCGCTCGGCCCGACGGCGATCAGCATCACGGGAATCTCGTCGTCGGGCAGCCCGAGGAACTCGGCGATCCCCTCCTGGTCGAAGCCGATCATGGGCGTCGCCTTCAGCCCGCGGGCGTGGGCCGACAGCAGGAGGTTCTCGACCGCGAGGCTGGCGTTCCGAATCGCGTAGTCGCGCCCGAACCGCTCGTCCTCGTACATCTCGACCGACTGGGCCTTGGTCTGTTCGGCGGACGCCTCGTCCATCCGGCCCGCCTCGACCCACTCGTCGAACACGCGATCCGCGGTCTTGGCCTCGGTGTGACCGACGACGAGGATCGCGGTTCCGGCCTCGCGCAGGTGCTCCTGGCCGTAGGCAAGCTCGACGACCCGATCGAGTCGCTCGTCGTCCTGGACGGCGACGAACTCCCAGGGCTGGAGGTTGTACGACGATGGCGCCAGCGTGGCGTCGTGGATCAGCGCCTCGAGCGTCTTCTCGTCGAGTTTCGCGTCGGGGTCGAAGTCGTGGCCTGATCGACGGGTTCGGATGGCGTCGATGGCTTCGATGGCTTCGAAGGTCTTCTCGTTCGATACGTCACGCTCCTCGGCGGCGGATTGTTCGGAGGACATCAACGATGACTAGTCGATTGCCACTTAAGCGTCTGCTGGTAGCACTGGCAGGGGTCGGGTCGACGCGGCGCGGAATCGCGCCGAAAATCGCCTGATAGCGGGGCCAGAACCGACATCCACGAACCGGTTCGGGGTCCTCTAGGGATGGATCCCGTCTACCTCGCTCTCGGCGTGCTCCTTCTCGTGATCGCCGTCGTGGACCTCACATGGACGACGCTCTGGGTCGAGGGCGGTGCCGGCCCGCTCACGTCCCGGCTCATGTCGTGGACGTGGCGCGCGCTACGGGGCGTAGCGGGGCGGAACTCGCGGATACTCAGCCTCGCGGGGCCGCTGATCTTCGCGATCAGCCTCTCGGTGTGGATCGCTCTCCTCTGGGGCGGGTGGACGCTCGTCTTCGCCGGCGCCGAGGGGGCTCTCGTCGATACCCTCGACAGGGGTTCGGTCTCCTGGATCGATCGCGTCTACTTCACGGGGTACGCGATATTCACGCTCGGCAACGGCGATTTCGTCCCGCACGGCGACGTCTGGCAGCTCGCCACCGGGTTGACGACCGCCTCCGGGATGCTCTTCGTCACGCTGATCGTCACGTACGTCCTCTCCGTTCTCGACGCCGTCACACAGAAGCGCTCGTTCGCGATCGGCGTCAGCGGCCTCGGTACCCATGGTGAGGGGATCGTGCGAGCGGGCTGGACCGGCGAGGAGTTCCGGGGGCTCGATCTCCCCCTCAACACGTCCACCACCCAGCTGAACTCCCTCACGTCGAACCACAAGGCGTACCCGATCCTCCACTACTTCCACACCACGCGGGCCGACCACGCGCCGGTCGGTCGGATCGCCGCTCTCGACGAGGCGTTGACGCTCCTTCGGTTCGGAGTTCCGGGATCCGAGCGACCCAACGACCTCCTCGTTCAGAACGCGCGCTCGAGCGTCCGGAACTACCTCGACATCCTCGACAGCGCGTTGATCGAAGCGGCGGATCGCTCTCCGCCCTCGCCGGAGCTCGACTCCCTCCGCGACGCGGGCGTCCCGACCGTCCCCGACGAGGAGTTCGACGCCGCCCTCGAGGAACTGGACGAACGGCGCCGAACGTTGCTCGGACTCGTCGAACCCGACGCGCGCGAATGGTCCTCCTCCAGGCCGAATCGAGAGGGGAACTGATCACGGCGTCGTTCGACGTTCGGATCGGTGATAACCCGAGCACCTCGGTTCGATCCGAACGACGGGGTGATGAGTGACGCTCCGCAACCCCTAAACGCGTCTCTTGCCTCCTTCCGGTAATGAGCGACTGGACGGAGAAGTATCGCCCCTCGACGCTCGACGAGGTGCGGGGCAACGACAAGGCCCGCGACGCGCTTCGGGAGTGGGCCGAGAGCTGGGAGGACCACCGGAAGGCGGTCATCCTCCACGGCAGCCCCGGCGTGGGAAAGACCTCGGCGGCCCATGCGCTCGCGAACGACATGGGTTGTCCGACGATCGAGCTCAACGCCTCGGACCAGCGCAAGGCCGACGTCGTGAAACGGATCGCGGGCGAGGCCGCAAAGAGCGGAACGCTCTCGGAGGGGAGTGCGGGCCGGCGGCTCGTCGTGCTCGACGAGGCGGATAACTTCCACGGCAACGTCGACTACGGCGGCTCGCGCGCGGTCAGCGACGTGATCAAGTCGGCCAACCAGCCGATCGTCCTGATCGCCAACGAGTTCTACGACATGTCGAAGGGGCTTCGAAACGCGTGTGAGACGATCGAGTTCCGCGACGTCTCCGCACGCTCGATCGTGCCCGTCCTCCGCGATATCTGTCGCCAGGAGGGGATCGAGTTCGAACAGAGCGCCCTCGAGGCGATCGCCGAGAGCACGAGCGGCGATCTGCGTTCCGCGATCAACGACCTCCAGGCGATCGCCGAGAAGGCCGACCGGCTCACCGAGGAGGCGGTCGTCACCGGCGAGCGAGACCGGAGCAAGGGGATCTTCGACTTCCTCGACGAGGTGATCAAGACCGCGGGAGCCCAGGAGGCGCTCTACGCCTCCTACGACGTCGACGAGACGCCCGACGATCTGATAAACTGGATCGAGGACAACGTCCCCAAGGACTTCGAGGGAGCGGAACTCGCTGACGCCTACGACTCGCTCGCGCGCGCGGATCGATGGCTCGGTCGGGTACGTGCTACCCAGGAGTACTCCTACTGGCGCTACGCGAGCGACAACATGACCGCCGGCGTCGCCGCCGCTCGCCGCGAACCCAAGGGCGGCTGGACGCGCTACGGCCCGCCGAGCTACTGGCGCAAGCTCGGCAGCTCGCGAAGCGCACGCGACCGGCGCGACTACGTCGCCCGGAAGATCGCGGAGACCGGCGGCGTGAGCATGGGGACCGCCCGCCGGGAGCTGCTACCCCACCTATCGGTGATGACCCACCACTGCAAGAACCGCGAGCTGACGGTTGAGATGGCGGCGCGCTACGACCTCGACGCCGAACACGTCGCGTTCGTCACCGGCAGCGGAAAGGACACCAACAAGGTCCAGGGGATCGTCGAGGAGGCCCGCGAGCGCCGCGAGGAGGCCGCGGTCGAGGCCTCCGGCGGCGCCTTCGAGCGGGCGGAGCGAGCCGCCGAGCCCGAGGCCGCCGACGAGGACGACGCCCCGTCCGAGTCCGGAGGATCAGACGAGCCGGATGCGACGGTAACGGTCGACGCGGCCGGAACGAGCGCCGGTACCGAGGAAACCGACGAGGACCTGGACGCCGATCCGGAGACGAACGAGGACGACTCACAGTCGGGCCTGAGCGACTTCATGTGAGATCGTGACTTGTACGCCAGGCAGTGTACGGCCGACATAGTTATGTCTATATGCCGTCAATAGAGGCCTCCATGTCCTCCATCGAGAACGTGAGTTGTCCACACTGCGGCTCGACGATATCGACCTCGGAGGCCGCGAAGGCCGGCCACGCGGTCGACGACCGACGGCTCAAGGGGACGACCGCCGACTGCCGGAACTGTGAGTCGAGCGTCGAGCTCTACTACTACTGAGAGGTACGCCGCGTCGTCGACTGCGGCTCGACCCGGTGGGTGAGCCACGCCGCGACGAGCGTGAGGAGCACCACCGCCACCATCGCCGTGCCCTCGAGCAGTCGCGTGAGGTCCGTGTAGACGTACCGACCCAACAGTAGCTGGACGCCGACGAGGACGGCGCCGCTCGCGGCGAGCGTCCGCACGCGGGCGAGGCGTCCCTCCGCCGACCGGAGCAGCCCCGACCAGGTACCCGCCGCGAGCAGCGCGGCGAGGATCGTCAGGCCGGTCGCGTGGTAGATCGCCTGTACCGCCGCGGTGTGAGCGACGAGCGCCCCGGGCGAGAGCGCGAGCAACGGGGGATAGAGCGCGACGACCGAGAGCAGCGCGTAGCGCACCCGTCCGAGGGTGGCGAGCCCGTCGAGGTGCCACAGCGTCGCCAGGACGAGCGAGGTGAAGATGACGAGCGCGGTGACGAAGTGGGCCGTGAGATAGAGGAAGGTGTAGTCGAGCACCGTCCCCGCACCCAACAGCGCCTGCACCGGATAGAGGACGAACGCGGCCGTCACCGCGAGGCGGACCCGGCGATCGTCCTGCCAGCGCCACGCGCCGTAGACCGTCCCGATCACCAGGAAGCCGGCGACCATGGCGACGAGCCGGTGGAACCACTCGATGAAGCTGGGCCAGTTCGCGGGGAAGAGTCCGAACACCGCGCCGTCACAGAGCGGCCAGCGCGCCTCACAGGTCAGGCCGGCGCCCGACGCGGCGGTGTAGATCCCGATCAGCAACAGGAGGTAGGTGAGAACCGTCGTCGCCGGCAGCAGCGTCCGCAGCCGTCCACGACTCATCGATCCCACCCAGTGGTGACTCGCGTCATGGCTTTCGTTCCCCTCTCGGGTGTGGGCGCATATAGCTCTGTCCGACCGCCGTTCGGGGAGTCCGGTCGGCGGGGTCGTACGGACCGACCCGCCCGATCAGATGACGAGCGACGCCAGTCCGAGGAAGACGAAGAAGCCGAGCACGTCGGTCGCGGTGGTGATGAAGATCGTCGCCGACGTGGCTGGGTCGATCTCCATTCGGTCGAGGATCAGCGGAATGAGGGCGCCGAAGAAGCCGGCGATGACCAGGTTCAGCACCATCGAGACGCCGATCACCAGCCCGAGCAGCGGACTCTGGTTGAACACCGTGGCGATGATCGCCACCAGCACGCCGGTGATCATTCCGTTGGCGGCGCCGGCGAGGACCTCGTTGAGGATGACGCGCCCGCCAGTCGCGATCGAGACCTGTTCGAGCGCGATCCCGCGGACGGTGACGGCCATCGACTGGGTGCCGGCGTTGCCGCCCATCCCGGCGACGATCGGCATGTAGACCGCGAGCAGCGTGAACGCGGCGATCGTCGCCTCGAACAGGCCGACGACGGCCGCGGCCAGGAACGCCGTCCCCAGATTGAGGATGAGCCACTTATAGCGGCGCTGTACCTTCACCAGCGGGCCGTCGAGGACGCTCTCCTCCTCGGCGACGCCGGTGAACTCGTAGAGGGTCTCGCCCGCCTCCTCCTCGATGACTCTGAGGATGTCGTCGGCGTGGATCACCCCGAGGATGTGCTCGTCCTCGTCGAGCACGGCGACCTTGCTCTCGGGGTTCGCACGGAACACCTCGAGGACGTCCGTGTCGGGACGGTCGTAGCGAACGGTGGGGGTCTCGTGGAGGTAGTCGGTCAGGTGAGCCGACTCCCGGTCGGTCATCGCGAGCGTTTGGCCGGGTAGCTCGCCCAGCAGTTCGCCGTCCTCGACGACGAAGACGATCGGGAACCGTCCGGTTCGCTCCTCGAACCGACGGACGCGCTCCGCGACGTCGTCGAAGCCGGCGTCCCGCGCGACGGTGACGTAGTCGAGATGCATCAGACCGGCGGCGCTCTCGGGGCTGAACTCGAGGAGGAACTCGATCCGCTCGCGACGGTCCTCGTCGAGTCGACGAAGCACCGCCGTTCGCGTCTCCTCGTCCGCCAACCCCAGCACGTCGGTCGCCTCGTCGGGATCGAGTCGTCGGACGAACCGACCCAGCGCCTCGCGGCTCATGTCGTCGACCACCGCGCGCTGGATCGTCTCGGGAAGCTGGAAGAACAGCTGGCGCTGGCGCGCCTCCGGGAGCTCCCGGAACTCCTCCGCGGGCGTCGCCGACGTGGCGATCGCCTGTTGGACGTCCGTAGAGGTAGCCATCGGGCTATCGAATATCGCCCCCAGCTAAAAAACCGCCGAAGCGAGTACGGTCCGGGCGGAGGCGAGACGGCTCTCGACCGACCGCGCGCGATCCGCCGTCCGCCAGGTTTGTGTACTCGCCACGAGAGGGTCATCCATGAAACGGACGCGACTCGACGTCTATCGAAGCAAGTACGGGGTCGAGACGGTGTGGTTCGCCCGTCCCGAGAACTTCGCGTGGCTCACCGGCGGCGACAACGTCGTCGACCGCGACAGCGAGGTCGGCGTCGCGGCCGCGGGCTACGACGGCGAGAAGGTCGTCGTGATCACCGACAACATCGAGGCCGAACGCCTCGCCGAGGAGGAGCTGGCCGACGAACGCGTCGTTCAGTACCGCTGGCACGCGGGCTCGCTCGCCGACGCCGTCGCATCCTACACGTCGCGGCCGGCGGCGGCGGACTTCGACGTCCCCGGTTGCCGGCGACTGGACGCCTCGAAGCTCCGCCAGCCACTGGTCGACGACGAGATCGAGCGCTATCGCGCGCTCGGCCGGGAGGTCGCGGAGGAACTCGAGGCGGCCTGTCGTGACGCGGAGCCGACCGACTCCGAACGCGAGGTCGCCGCCGGGCTCCGTGGTGGGCTCGCCGACCGAGGGATCGACTCGCCGGTTGCGCTGGTCGGCGGCGAGAAGCGCGCCGGGCGCTATCGCCACTTCACGCCGACGGAAACGAAGCTCGGGCGATACGCCATCGCCTCCGTCACGGCGCGCCGTGACGGGCTGCACGCGAGCTGTACCCGGACGGTGGCGTTCGACGCCCCCGAGTGGCTCGAGTCGCGCCACGAGGCGGCGGCGGGCGTCGAGACGGCCGCGCTCGCGGCCACCCGCCGAGTGGGACAGCGCGGCGGCACCGCGGGCGACGTCTTCCGGGCGATCCGGCGTGCCTACCGGGAGCGGAGCTATCCGCGCGAGTGGAAGCAACACCACCAGGGCGGTGCGACGGGCTACGCCGGCCGCGAGTGGTTCGCGACGCCCTTCGGCGAGGAGCGGGTGCGCCTGCCGATGGCCTACGCGTGGAACCCCACGGTGCAGGGCGCGAAGAGCGAGGACACCGCACTGGTCACCGACGAGGGGGTCGAGGTGCTCACCGAGACCGACGAGTGGCCGACCCGCACGGTCGAGGCGGGCGGGATCGAGCTCGAGCGTCCGGCGGTCCTCGGACTCGACTAGTCGCCGGTGTGGCGGTCGGCCCGCGACGGCGGGGGTACCTCGGAGCGGGGGCTCGTGGCGGCGTCGAGTTCAGGCCGGACACAGCGGGCGGGTTCGTGGTTGACGTGGGCGTACTCCTTCGGCGAGTTGGCGAGCGGGTGGGCGGGGTTCTCGCCGCCGTCGATCACCGCCGCGCGGAGCTCGTCGAAGCCGGCGATACGTGCGCGGATGCCCCGCCAGTGGTTCCGGCTCGCCGGCGGAACGCGGATCCCGTCGGCGTGCCAGCCGTCGCGAGCGGCGAGGGCGGCGGCGTTGACGTTCCTCGCCAGCACGTCGTGGTCGGTGAGGACGCCGACGCGGGCGGTCGGCGGGGCGCGCGTCGCGAGCACGTCGAGGCCGAAGTGCAGCGCCTGGTACTCGGCGACGTTGTTGTCGGTCGCGGTCGTCGGCAGGGCGTAGCGGGCGACCCGCGTTCCGTCGCGTGTCTCGATGACCACGCCCATGCCGGCCTGCCCCGCGTTCAGGTGGTAGGAGCCATCGGTGGCGACGTAGAAGTCCCGATGGTGGGTGCGAGGGGGGTGGGCGATTCGGGGGGTGGGGGCGGTGTCGAAGCGATCGCGGAGGGTCTGCCGGCCGTAAGCGGCCATGCTACACCGTATGACGGCGATTCCATATAAATCGTCTCCCCGGTTCGAACCGTTGAAGGGTGCACGCGCCACACTCCCTCCGTGAGTCGCCATCGACCCCTCGATTCGTCCCTCCCGCTCGCGGTGATCCGAGGCAACGATCCGTACGGTGGTCCGTCCCGAGCCGGATCGGGTCGGATCGACCCGGCCGAACCGTACGTTCGAGGGGGCGTACTGCGACGATGAGATATAGAAACGCGATCCTCTTCGTCGCGTTGGCGCTCGCCTGGGGGAGCGCCTTTACGGCCATCAAGGCTGGCCTGGAGTTCTTCCCGCCGGTGCTGTTCGCCGCGTTACGCTACGACCTGGCTGGCGTCCTGATGCTCGGGTACGCGGCCTACGTGACCGATCGCTGGCGACCTCGAGGCCGAGACGAATGGACGTTGGTCGGGATCGGCGGGACGTTCATGATCGCCGCCTATCACGCCTTCCTCTTCGTCGGGGAACAGGGGACCTCGAGCGCCACCGCCGCCATCATCGTGAGCCTCTCGCCCATCCTCACGACGGGGTTCGCACGGACGTTCCTGCCCGACGAACGGCTCACGGCCGTCGGGATCCTCGGGCTCCTCATCGGGTTCGTCGGGGTCGGCGTGCTGAGCGATCCCGATCCGAACGACGTCCTGAACGCCCGAACCGTCTCGATGTTTCTGGTGTTCCTGGCCACCGTCTCGTTCGCCCTCGGGAGCGTCCTGACCCGCCGTGTCGACGCACGGCTCCCCATCGAGACGATGGAGGCGTGGTCCATGCTCATCGGAGCAGTGGTGATGCACGCAGCGAGCCTCGCCCTCGCCGAACCCGCAAGCGGGATCCGATGGACGACCGGCGCCGTCCTGTCGCTGCTCTACCTCGTCGTCGTCTCGAGCGCCCTCGGGTTCCTGATCTACTTCGACCTCCTGGATCGGCTCGGTCCGATAGAGATCAACCTGGTGTCGTACGCCACGCCCGTCGTAGCGGCCGTAACCGGGTTGTTGTTCCTCGACGAAACGCCGACCGCCCTCACCGTGATCGGGTTCGCGTTCATTCTGGTGGGGTTCGTCCTGCTGAAACGGAACGCGCTCAGAGACGAGTTCACTCGACTCCGGCCGTACGGGGAGAGCAGCGAATAGAGCGTGTCCCCGCCGGGTTCCCTTTCTGCCCTATCGTAGCATATATAGTCTGGATCTACTATGTGGGGATATGCCATACGATAAGGAGATGGACAGGCGCGGATTTCTGAAGTTCGCCGGCGTCTCCGCAGCGGCCGCGACGACCTCGCTGGCCGGCTGTACCGGCGGCGAGGACGACGGCGAGGACCCGCTCGGCGAGGAGGATCAGGACCTCGAGATCACGGTCACCCAGGGACAGTTCGCGAGCACGCTCGACCCCCAGGACCACAACGACACGCCCACCTACAACGTCCTGGACCAGGCGTACGAGCCGTTGCTGTATCGCGACGCCGAGGGCGAGATCGTCGAGTACCTCGCGACCGACTACGAGCGCCTCGGCGAGCAGGAGGTCGAGTTCACCCTCCGTGAGGGCGTCCAGTTCCACAGCGGCGACGAGATGACCGCCGAGGACGTCGCCTACAGCATCAACCGGACCGTCGACGACGAGGTCGGGATCGTCAGCCCCCAACAGGACGGCCTCTCGGGGATCGAGGGCGCCGAGGCGAGCGGCGACGGCACCGTCGCGGTGACGCTCTCCGGCCCGAACCCCGTCGTCTTCGAGAACTTCGCCTCGTTCGGCCGGATCCTCCAGCAGCAGTGGGCCGAGGAGCACGAGGACGAGACGATCCGCGACGCCAACGGCACCGGCCCCTACCAGCTCGAGGAGTTCGAGGAGGACGTCCGGGCGACGTTCACGGCGTTCGACGAGTACTGGGACGCCGACAACGTCGGCGACGTCACCCAGGTCACCTTCGAGGGCGCACCCGAGTCGAGCACGCGGGTCAACAGCCTGCTCGCCGGCGAGACCGACATCGTCACGAACGTCCCGCCGAGCGAGACCCCGCGAATCGAGGACGAGGACGGGATGACCTTCGAGTCGGTGCCCAGCACGCGGGTGATCTTCCTCGTGATGACCAACGACCGCGAGCCCTTCGACAGCCAGGAGTTCCGCCAGGCGATGAACTACGCGGTCGACGTCGAGGGGATCATCGACGAGCTGCTCGAGGGATTCGGTTCCCCGGCGAGCCAACCGACGCTCGAGGGCCACAACGGCCACAACCCGGACGTCGATCCCTATCCGTACGATCCCGAGCAGGCCCAGCAGCTCGTCGAGGAGAGCGGCTACGCCGGTACGGAGATCGTCCTCGAGACGCCGACGGGCCGGTATCTCGGCGACGAGGAGATCGCACGCGCCGCGGCGAGCCAGATCGACGAGCTCCCGAACGTCTCGTGTGACCTCGAGATCCGCGACTTCGGCGACCTCGCCGGCGAGGCGCTCGACGGAGACATGTCGACCTCGCCGGGCTTCTTCCTGATCGGCTGGGGCAACCCCACCTTCGACGCCAACTACACGCTCGTGCCGTGGTTCATGCCCGGCCAGGCGAGCCAGCACTTCGAGAACGACGAGGTGGTCGACCTCCTCGAGCAGAGCGAGTCCGAACTCGACGAGGACACGCGCGAAGGGCACCTCCAGGAGGCCAACGCCCTGCTCAACGAACAGGCGCCGTGGGTGTTCCTCCACCAGCAGTACAGCATCTACGGCGTCAACGAGGAGCTCGACTGGGAGGCCCGAAGCGACGAGGACATCCTGGCGAAGGACGTCTCCGCCTCGTAAGCCGACGCGGAACGGAGACCACGGTACCAACTGATGGCAATCGGAAAATTCATCGCGAAACGAGCCCTCCAGGGCGTGTTCGTCGTCTGGGGAGTCATCACCGTCGTCTTCCTGCTGCGATTCATGACCCCCGGCAGCGCGGTCACGTTCGTCGCCCCGCCCGGCGCCGATCCCGACCTGCGCGAACGGATCGCCGAGGACCTGGGGCTGAACGACCCCATCCACGTACAGTACATCGACTACGTCACCGGATTGTTGCAGGGCGACATGGGCTACTCGTACATCTCCGGGACCGAGGCCAGCGTCCGCGTGTTCGCCCGGCTTCCCGCGACGATCGAGCTGGCGGTCGCGGCGACGGTCGTCGCGGTCGTCATCGCCATCCCCCTGGGCGTGATCAGCGCGACCCGGCGCCACCAGCCCGCCGACTACGGCGCGACGCTGTTCTCGCTCATGGGTATCAGCACGCCGAACTTCTGGCTGGGGATCATGCTGATCCTCGTCGTCTCGGTCCAGTTCGGCCTGCTGCCCACGAGCGACCGGCCGCTCGGACTCGTGACGGCGTTCGAGCTGTTGGTCTTCGAGCTACGACCGGAGGGACTCTGGGTGTGGGCCCAGCACATGGTCCTGCCGGCGATCGCCCTCGGTACCTACTTCACCGCGCTGATCACCCGGCTCACGCGAAGCGGCATGATCGACGAGCTCGGGAGGGACTACGTCGACGCGACCCGCGCGAAGGGACTGCCCGAGACGATCGTCCGGTACAAACACGTGCTCAGGAACACCCTCATCCCGATCATCACGGTGCTCGGCCTCCAGCTCGGGACGCTGATCGGCGGCGCGGTGATCACCGAGGCGGTCTTCTCCTGGCCCGGACTCGGTACCCTGCTGATCGACGCGATCCGGGTGCGCGACTGGCCCATCATCCAGGGCTCGCTCATCGTCATCGGGATCGGCTTCGTGTTGATCAACGCGATCGTCGACTCGATGTACGCCTACGTGAACCCGCGTGTGGTGAACGAATGATCTCGCCGCGCGTCAAGCGAAGCCTCAAATCCGAGCTGCGGACCAGCCTGCTCGCGAAGCTCGGGCTCGTCCTCCTGGTGGCGATCTTCCTGATGGCGACGTTCGCGCCCGTGCTCGCGCCGCACAACCCCACGGCACAGGGGCTCGAGTCCGGCCAGACGCCGCCGATCGGCTTCACCCAGACCGAGACCACCACCCAGCTGGTCGACGGCGAGACCGAACGCGTCGAGACGACGATCGAGCCGACGTGGGAGCATCCGCTTGGCACCGACCAGTTCGGCCAGGACATGCTCTCGCGGCTGATCTACGGGGCGCGCACCTCGCTGATGGTGGGGCTGATCGGCACGGGGATCGCCGCCGGCATCGGCGTCCCCTACGGGCTCGCCGCGGGCTACTTCGGCGGCCGAACCGACGACGCGCTGATGCGGGGGGCGGACGTCATGCTCGCGTTCCCGTCGCTCGTGCTGGCGATCGCGCTGATCGGGCTGTTCGGCGCGAGCGTCGTCTGGATCCCCGATCCGCTGGTCCAGGCGGGCCTCGTCGACGGGATGCCCGAGTCGTTCGCGCTGCCGGGCACCGTCACCCTCGTCGTCGCGCTCGTCAACTGGGTGTGGTTCGCTCGCGTCGCCCGCGGGGAGGCGCTCTCGATCCGCAACGAGGAGTACGTCAAGGCCGCCCGGAGTTTGGGCGCGAGCGACCTGACGATCCTTCGCAAACACGTGCTTCCCAACAGCCTGACGCCGATCATCGTGCTCGCGACCATCCAGGTCGCGGCGATCATCCTGCTCGAGAGCGCGCTCTCCTTCCTCGGTTTCTCGGGGACGACGCTGTCGTGGGGCTACGACATCGCGCAGGGTCGGGGCTACCTCGCGACCGCGTGGTGGATCTCGACGATCCCCGGGATCGCAATCGTGCTGGCCGTGGTCTCGGTGAACCTGCTCGGCGACTGGCTGCGCGACGCGCTCGACCCCAGCATCGAGGGGGAGGGGGGCGTCTGATGGCGCCGATCCTTCGCGTCGAGGGGCTTCACACGCGCTTCTTCACCGAGGAGGGGCAGGTCAACGCCGTCGAGGACGTCGACTTCACCGTCGAGGACGGCGAGGTGTTCGGCATCGTCGGCGAGTCGGGCTCCGGAAAGAGCGTCACGGCACGCTCGCTGATCGACCTGATCGACTCGCCGGGGCGCATTACGGAGGGGAGGATCTGGTTTCGCGACGCCGACCTCGCGGCGGCCGCCTCGGCGGACGCTACTGACGGCGACTACGTCGACCTGCGCGCGATCCCGGAGGCCGAGCGCCACGCGCTCCGGGGCAGCGGCTTCAGCATGATCTTCCAGGACGCGATGAGCAGCTTCAACCCCTCGATCACGGTCGGCGAGCAGATCGCCGAGGCCGTCGAGGTCCAACGCCGCGCCGCCGCGAACCCCCGCTCGACGCGGGCGAGGACCCGTGAGTTCGGGCTCGGCCAGTTCGTCGTGAGCACGGTCGTCCCCTCGCAGAGGTACGTGAGCGAGGAGAGCCACGAACGGGCGGTCGAGCTGCTCGAACTCGTGGGAATCCCCGACCCCGTCGAGCGAGCCGACGAGTACCCCCACCAGTTCTCGGGGGGGATGCTCCAGCGCGCGATGATCGCCCAGGCGCTCGCGGGCGAGCCCGACGTGCTGATCGCCGACGAGCCGACGACCGCGCTCGACGTCACCATCCAGGCCCAGATCCTCTCGCTGCTCGACGACCTCCAGGAGGAGACCGACATGAGCATCGTTCTGATCACACACAACCTCGGCGTCGTCGCGCGGATGTGCGACCGCGTCGGCGTGATGTACGCCGGCGAGATCGTCGAGCGAGGGACTCTGGAGGACGTCTTCGAGAACGCGGTCCACCCCTACACGCGAGGGCTGCTCGGGAGCATCCCGGACATCGAGGGCGAGAAGACCAGACTCGAGCCCATTCCGGGCAACGTCCCCAGCCTGCTCGCGAACGAGATGGGCGATCGGTGTTACTTCGCGGATCGGTGTCCGAAGGCGATGGAGCACTGTCTCGAACACCCACCCGAGTTCGACGCCGGGGAGAGCGAGGACCACTCCGTGCGCTGTGTCCTCGCGGAGATGGAGTACGACGAGGGGAGCGCGCTCCCGGAGGGCTACTTCGAATGAGCGAGTCGAAACCCGAACGCGATCGCAGTACGGAACCGCTGGTCCGGGTCGACGGGCTTCGGAAGTACTTCTACGAACGGGACACGCTGCTCGATCGACTGTTCGGCAACGAGCCGGTCGCGGTGCAGGCGGTCGACGGCGTGAGCTTCGACATCCGGCGCGGCGAGACCCTCGGACTGGTCGGCGAGTCGGGCTGTGGGAAGTCCACCGCCGGCGAGACGCTACTCCAGCTTCAAGAACCCACGGAGGGAACCGTCGAGTTCGACGGCCGGACGGTGAGCGACGACGCGGACGAGTCGTTCCGACGGCAGGCCCAGATCGTCTTTCAGGACCCCTACTCGAGCCTCGACCCCCGGATGACGGTCGGCGAGATCGTCCGCCAGCCGCTCGCGATCCACGGGATCGGCGATAAGGAGGAACGACGCCGACGTGCGCGCGAACTGCTCGAGCGCGTGGGCCTCTCGGCCGATCAGCTGGATCGCTATCCACACGAGTTCTCGGGCGGCCAGCGCCAGCGCATCGGTATCGCCCGCGCGCTCGCGCTCGAACCCGAGTTCGTCGTGCTCGACGAGCCGACCAGCGCGCTCGACGTCTCGGTGCAGGCGCAGGTGCTCAACCTGCTCGACGACCTCCAGACGGAGTTCTCGCTCACCTACCTGCTCATCAGCCACGACCTCTCGGTGATTCGGCACAACTGCGACCGGGTCGCGGTGATGTACCTCGGCGAGATCGTCGAGATCGGCCCGGTCGACGAGATCTTCGAGTCGCCACAGCACCCCTACACCGAGGCGTTGCTCGATAGCGTCCCCCGGGCGAGCGTCGACGAGCACGAGCGCGAGGTGACGACGCTCTCGGGCGACGTTCCCTCGCCGCGGAACCCTCCGAGCGGCTGTCGGTTCCGCACCCGCTGTCCGAAGGTGATCCAACCCGAGAACTACGAGTTCGACCAGGAAACCTGGCGCTCGGTGATGGACCTGCGCGAGCGGATCGAGCGCCGGGACGTGAGCGTCGAGGGGATCCGCGAACGCCTCGACGACGAGACGGTCGCCGGCGCGATCCGCGAGGAGCACGGCATCGGGACGCTGTCGGACCCCGACGCCGAACGCGTCCTCGAGGAGGCGCTCTCGGCGGTCGCGAACGGGGAGTTCGAGGCCGCCGAGGCGACGCTGAGAGGGGCGTTCGAGACGGTCTGTGAGAGCGAACGGCCGTCGCTGGTCGGCGAGAACCGTGACCACCCGGCGGCGTGTCACCTCCACGACGAGCGCTTCTCCTGAACGCGCTCAGGCCGAGCCGTCGACTGCTCGCCCCGTCCGACTCGCCGACGGAACCTCGATGACTCGGAGCCGTCGCTCGAATCGGCCCCGGAGATCAGGTATCGGCTCTCGTCTCGGATCGAGGTGCGAGAGCGTGCGGCGAGCGAGTGCTTCGGTTGCGCGCCGAGAAAACACCGTCCCTAACATCGCCATCAGCCGCTCAGATCGCAGTATGTGAGTCGCAGCCTCCCGTGTATCCGTGTATTACTCGCTCAGGAGCACCTGATTCGAGGTCGTCATCCCCGGGAAGCTGCCGAGTCACGTCGTCATCTCCGACTCGATATTCCGTTCAGGCCTACTCCCATAACTAGTGGCCCGTGATAGCTCGTATCTCACGACCGTTATGCTCCGTGAGCGTCTATGTACTACCGACCTATCTCAATAATAGATAGTGAAGAATGAGCAGTGGAATTTCAACGGTAGTATCGGCAGATTCGACGCCAGAACCGTTCGTGATCGGTCCTGAGGAGGGCGAAGCGTACTGGATGCTTGGCACCCTCACGATCATCAAGGCGACTGGCGAGGAGACCGACGGTTCGTTCTCCCTGTCGGAACAGCTCGCCCCGGCAGGATTCTCGCCTCCGAAGCACGTTCACCCCGAGGACGACGAGCTGTTCTACGTCCTCAGTGGGCGGGTCACCTTCGAGATCGGCGACGAGCGCATCACCGTGACGCCCGGGTCTACAGTGTACGCTCCGCACGGTATCCCCCACAGTTACGTGACTGAGGAGGAGACCCGCTCTCTTATCCAGGTGTTCAAACCTGGGTTCGAGCAGTTCTTCGCTGCGGTCGGCCGTCCCGCCGAATCGTGGACGATCCCAACCGAAGGACCAACCGAGGAGGAGATGGCGAAGGTCGGTGAGGTCGCCGGGCAGTATGGTTTCGAGATCATCGGTCCGCCGCTGAACACCGAACACCGAGTCGAGATCACCTCGATCGAACAGTAGCTTAATCGAGGTGTCTGCTATCCCCGTTATCGCGACATTAAAGCCTCCTGCGCACCATATATACGGTAATCCTCAAATCGTCGATATTTCAGATCTAGGGAGGACGCGAGAGGAATCATCATGGTTCAATACGACCAGCAAACAGGTGAACAGCCGACGAAAACATGGCCTATCTATCGCACTCGACAGGCTGGATTAGCGGGGCTTCTCGGCGGGGCCTCGTTCATCCTCTATGCGATACCGGACGTGATCGATCAGGCGACCTTCAGCGGAATGAGCCAACTCGCCCGTGTTTATAGCTTCCTCCTCGTCGTCCCTCTCGTCCTCATGCTCTTGGGCGTTCTCGGCGTGCATGCGTATCATAAGGGAGCGTACGGCCGTATGGGAACGATCGGCTATGGGATGAGCACGATCGGACTGGTAGTCATGATCTTGACAGAGCTCTATGGGGTTTCTTCGGCTGCCGCGTACGCTGAGGAAGGCTGGTTCATGATCTTCGTAGTGAGCCTGTTCGTCCTCGTCCTCGGTGGCGGTTTCCCCTTCGGTCTCGCCATGCGGCGGGCAAAGAAGCTCCCTGCGCTCGGGCCGACGATCCTCGCTGTGGCGCTGCCAGTGTGTGTCGCAGGATTCGCTGGACTCCTTGCCATCGGGTTCGGGGGGACACCCTTTGTCGTGATTACGACGGTCTATGGTGCTGCTTGGGCGATCCTCGGCTACCATCTCTGGACCCAACCAACCGCCGCTTCTATAGCTGAGACCGCTCCCCAGTAGGACCACCGACATTACTGTTGCCGACACCGAGTGAGGACTTCGTGACGAATCGGCTGCGCGCCTACCCATGCGGTTGCACAGCCAGAAATCCCGACCTTCGACACTGCACATCGAAATCGTCGGTTCGGCAAACGTGATGTGCAGAATCGTTCCGTTGTGTGACCGATCCGTTCTTCGAGTATCGACCGCCGGCGAGACATCGGCAAGCATCCTCCTCGATCTCGGTGGTTAGTTCCTCGATTTGAGCCGCTCTATCGATCCGATCTGCAAAATGGTCCGTCCGAATCGATATCGGCGGCAAGTACGCATGACGGACCGGTCTCCACGACCGTGTTGGCGGGCAGTTTAACGAGACGACGAAAGTGGGGACGACCGACGATATCTGTGCTCCGCGTGATCGAGACCTCGAGGAGCAGTTGGGGATCAGGGTCCGCGGCGACGTTCGCGGGGGCGCCGTTCAGTCGCGGTTGTAGCGGTAGCCACCGATGATGGCGAGCGCGTGGAGCGCTAACAGCGTGAGGAAGGCGCTCAGCTGCGCGCTCGTACCGAGACCGTTCACCAGCAGCGGCACGTAGAGGAAGGGGAGCGCGATCGCGCTCCAGAAGGCGACGGCCTCGAGCGAGCGTGCGATGGCGGCAAGCAGCGGGACGGCGTGTTCGGGAAGGCGGTCACCGATCGTCGCGAGGTTGTCGTTGGGTGTGGAGGGCATGGGTGTTCTCGACGACTCGTGTCTGAATACCGATACGAATTATCTGTACATATAACGACACGAGCTTCAGTTCTATTTCGTGTCATTTCATCGTAAGTATCAGGGATTTAATGTCATTTCAATAAGCCTGTAAAATACGTCAGACGTTTTATAACTCCCGCAGAACGCTTCGTTCGGTTACGTCCTCTCGACGCCGACGGAAACCGTCTCGTCGGTCGCGCTCACCACGGTGCCGACCGCGAGCATGACCAGCCCGACGAACCGCACCCGGCGTACCGCGGCCGCATCGGGGACGAACTCGACGTTCAGCACCCGCTCGTAGCCGGTACGGGCGGCGGCGAGCAACGGTCCCGGTGCGAGGAGGTGGGCGAGTCCGAGCAAAATGAGACCGGCACCGGTCGTCGTAGCGTGGATGCGAAGCTGCACGACCGATCGAACGGGTGCGGGAGGGAAAAACGGCGTGCCGGCGTGAACGCGTCACGCGGGCGTGGATCCGTCAACGAGTCTGGCGACGGTCTCGGCGACGTCATCAGAAGAGCAAAGCTCTTCTAAACGTCGTCGGAGCGCGTAGCGTTTCGATCGGCTCGAAGACCCGGACGGATCCTCGAACGCTGCCGAGGAGATCCGCGAGATGCCGTCCCGGCCGTGACTTCCCGTGACGATTCCGTCGACGTCGCGTTCCTCCGCGAACTCGACGATCGAGCAGGCGGGTCGTCCGACGACGGTCTCGGTCTCGAGAGCCACGCGGTGTCCTCGGCGAGCGCGCCGACCCGCTCGAATCGTTACTCCACGTCCCGTTTTCGATCTCCGTCCACTCCTCGGTGTCGGGTGCCCTTCCCGTCTCGGTTCCACCGGCGGCCACGTCGGCGGGGTTGGAGACGATCGGCGCGATGAGTGTCGCGTCGGGGAACTCCCGGACGGCGTACTCGAACGCCTCGCATGCGACGAGCCGTCGATCCGGACGAGGATCTCCCGTGGTATGTGCGTCCATCACCGCCCCGCCAACGATCGCCTCCGGGCCGGATCACCCGTGGTTCGTCAGGCAGTTCGAGAGGCCGATGAGCTCGACCGGTTCGGAGTTGTCGGGCGAGTAGACCACCATCTGTCCCTTCTCCATGTACGGGACCTTCCCCTGGAGGTTCGAGGGGATGTTCACCGCGCTGATGGCGTCCTCGTCGCCGAGGTTGAGCACGACCTTGGTGTTGATCTGCTTGAACACGGCGTCCGCGACGTCCTGGGGGTCCTGCGTGATGAGAAAGAGCCCCAGTCGTTCCTTGCGGCCCTGTTTCGCCGCGTCCTGGAACTTGCCGATCACCCGTTTCGCCTGCGCGCTCTCGGCGTCGGTGAGGAAGTTGTGCGCCTCGTCCATCCCCAGGATCAGCGGCGTCTCCTTGATCCGGTCGAACCGGGGATCGTTCGAGAGCTTCTGGTCGACCAGCAGGCTCGCGAGCGCGAGCACGACCACCTCGGTAGCGCGCGAGTCGTTGATGTGGTAGGTCGGGACGACCGTGAGCCCGCCGGGGCGGACGAACTCGTGGACGAGGTCGGTGATCGGCGGGGCGTCCTGATCGAAGACGTCGTCGAAGCCGTACGCGCGGCGTTTCACCGCGTCGAACGTCGCCTCGTGGACCCGGCCGGCCTCGTCGAGTTCCTCGCGCAGCGCGGGGTCGTCGAGGAACGCCTTGAACTCCGCGTAGGTGCCGGCGTTTCCGTGCTGGTCGAAGAACCGCCGGAGGAGGTAGCTCAGCGCGTTGTACTGGTTGTCGTTCAGCTCGCCGCTCGCGACCAGCCACTTGTTCCCCCGCACCATGGAGAAGGGGATCGTGAACTCGACGTGTTCGGCGCGGTGGTCGGCGGCGGCGTAGCTGGCGTCCCCTACACACGGAACGAACGCCTTCGTGTCGGCGTGGCCGCCGTGGGCGATCCCCTCGCGGTCGTAGAGCCGCTCGTCCTCGGGGGTGATCTCGGGGTTGTCGTCGTGCATCTGTGCGTACTCGTCCTGCGGGTCGAACTGCACGACCGCGGGCGAGGCGGTGCGCCCGTCGTCCATCTCGTACGCCCGGTCGTCGTCGAGGTACTGTCGGAGGACGTTCTTCGCGGCGTGGGTCTTCCCGGAGCCGGTGCCGCCGGCGATCAGCGTGTGGCGAAAGACCAGCGGGTCGCCCGCGCGGTAGTCGTCCTTCAGGCGGTAGTCGATCGTCGGGGGCTCGGCGGCGGTGCGCACCCTCTCGCCGCCGACCGCGAGGTGGCCGAGGAAGACGCCGTCCTCGGGCATCTTCAGCCCCGTCTTGATCTCCTCGACGTCGGTCGCCTCCCTGACGGTGGTCTCGGGTTTGGGGACGCGGTCGGCCATCCGACGTCTGAGTTCGTCTCCCTCCGAGTAGAGGACGGCGATCGGCTCGAGCGTCGCGAGCAGTTTGTAGTCGCGTTCCTCGATCCCCCCGTTTCGCATCGCGCGGCGGGCGTGGATCTCGGTGGCGTCGTCGGCGTGGAACTCCTGGGCGTACTCGAGGCCCGTGATCCGACAGAACAGCGTCTCGTCGTCGGGGTACGGTGCGAGCAGATAGCTCCCCAACCGGATCGACGAGCGGTTCTGGGCGGTGATGTACGCCCGCAGTCGGGTGTCGTCCTCCTCCTCGCCGATGCGGAGCCCCGAGGCCGCGGAGATCGTCCCGATGCCGGAGTCGGCGCCGATGGCGGTGATGTCGCTCTCCTCGAAGCGATCGGCCGCGTCGGTTCCCGAACCCGAATCGGCGTTGGAGGGGCGTTCGAAGTCGCCGAGGTCGGTCATGGCTCCGCAATCGAACGGGGGAACCAAAACCCTTGTCGCCCAACGTCCTTTTGCCCCTCGGAGGGGTAGGGTGCTCATGCTTCTAGTTCAGGGGAGCGCGGGGGGGACGACGCTGACCGGGACGCTCTACGAGCGCGGCGAGCGCGCGCCCACCTTTCGGGGCGCTCCCGACGAGGACGCGCCCTACGTCTGGGTCTGCGACGAGTTCTACGAGGTCGAGAGCGGCGGTTCCGAGATGGAGATCGACGGCCGGACGGTGCACGTCGCCTTCGAGTCGCCGATGCCGCGGGGTTTCGACACCCGCGAACAGGCGCTGGCCGCCGCCGAGGAGTACGTCCGAACGCAGTTCGCCCGGGTCGGCCTCGCCCCCGCGGACGTCGAGGTCGAGGTGGAGAAGGTCGAACCCGGCGCTGAGGTGTAGAAGCCTACCAGTACCGAAACGAACCGAGTCGAGCGGGGCCGAGCCGACCGTACCGGTCTCCGTCGGTCGATCAGAAGAACTCCTCGCCCCACCGCAGGTCGTCGTACTGGCGCGTGCGGTCGGTGCCCCATTCCCGTTCGACCATCCGGCGGAGCGCCTCCTTCTCCTCGGCGCCGATGCGCGCGAGTTCGTCGGCCTTCGAGACCGCCTCGGGCGGGCCGCGTTGGCTCGCGACCTCCGCGAGCATCTGGGTCCGGAGCGCCTCGCGGACCTCGGGATCCCTCGTCAGTCCGTAGGGCGCCTCCACCGTGTAGAGCACGTCGTCGCGCGGATCGTAGATGGGGAAGAACGTCACCTCGTAGTCCTCGGGCGGGCGACGCCGGTCGAGTCCCAGCGCGTCGCCGTCGGCGGCGAACGTGCGGTCGGCGCCACCCCTGGAGACGAACCAGTTGGTGTAGGTCAGCTCGTTGCGCACCCGCTCGCCGTCCTCGTGGCGCTCGAGCAGCCGGACGAACAGCGCTGCGTCGTCGGTCCAGGGCGCGCGCGTCTCGTTCGAGACGGCGTTCGTGATCCGCCTCGAGGCGGGGTTCTTCACGAAGCCGACGATCGGTACGCCCCGATCCAGAAAGCCCTCGACGAGACGGGCGTAGTTCTCGACGACCCGTCTCGGGGTCTGCTCGTCGAGCTGTCCGGCGAGGTCGGCACGGTCGCGCCAGCTCAGCAGCTCCTTCGGGTAGAGGGGACCGTCGAGCACGAGCAGGTCGTCGATCCCCTCGGCGTGCGCGAGCGCGTGTTCGCTCTCCGCGAGATAGAGCGAGAGCGCGTGGACGGCCCCCTCGGTGTAGTGCTTCCGATCGATGTCGCCGAGGTGGAGGACGCGCCGGCGGCTGTAGCCCTCGTCGTACATCACCCAATCGGTGGAGAACCGGAGGGCGTCGTCGTCGACGTGGACGCCGATGATCACCGTCCGGGCGCGGTGACAGTCGAGATCGGTCGGCACCCGACCCATCGCGGCGTGGGCGACGTCCATCACGACGCCGTTCTTGTAGCTCGTGGGGTTGATCGTCCCCGAGTCGAGGCCGTGGCTCCCGGGGTAAGGCCGCTCGCAGAGCGCGGCGTCCTCGACCGAAACGCGCCCGCGGAACCGCCGACCGACGGGTTCGAGCACGGGTCGGCCGTTCACGACCAGCGGGTCGAGGAACTCCTCCCAGACGGTCTCGGCGAACCCCTGGTGGTCGCCGTCGTCGACCTCGTCTCCAACCTGGCGGGCGAGCGTGGCGATCCCCTCGAAGTGGACCGGATCCAGGGTCATACCGTTCCACTGGTCGTGACGTGAGAAAAACCGTGCGGGTGCGTCGTCGATCGCAACGGGCGGACGGCCTGTTTGCGGCGCGTGCCGGCGGCGTAAGCGAAGGGTAGTTACGATCCGCCCGAGTGAGTTCGGCCATGGACGGTGCACTCATCGTGCTCGACGGCTGGGGGCTGCGCTCGTCCGACGACGACGGCGGGCGCGACGCCGTCGCCGCCGCCGACACCCCTACGTTCGATCGGCTTCGGGGGGCCGGCGCGTTCGGCACCCTCGATGTGACCGGCCGGCGCGTCGGTCTCCCCGACGGCCAGATGGGAAACAGCGAGGTCGGCCACCTCAACATCGGGGCGGGACGGGTCGTCAAGCAGGCGTACACCCGGATCGACGACGCGATCGCGGACGGCTCGTTTCGGGAGAACGCGGCGCTCTCGGGTGCGTTCGACCGTGTAGATCGAACGGGAGGGCGCGTCCACTTCATGGGGCTGGTCAGCGACGGAGGCGTCCACTCCGAGCAGGAGCACCTCCACGCGTTGATCGAGTGGGCCGCCGACCGCGGCGTCGAGGCGGTCACCCACGCGTTCACCGACGGCCGCGACACCGCCCCGACGGCCGGAGCGGGGTTCCTCCGCGAACTCGAGGAGGTCGTCGACGCACACGGCACGGGCCACGTCGCGACCGTCTCGGGGCGCTACTACGCGATGGACCGCGACCAGAACTGGGAGCGGACCAAGCTGGCCTACGACGCGATCGTCGAACGCGAGGCCGAACACACCGCGCTCACCGGCCCGGAGGCGGTCGAGGCCGCCTACGAGCGCGACGAGACCGACGAGTTCGTCGTCCCGACGCTCGTCGACGGGGGCGTCCCCCTCGAGGACGGCGACGCGGTCGTCTTCTTCAACTTCCGCGGAGATCGCGCCCGCCAACTCACCCGAATGCTGGGCGACGTCCGCCCCGAGTGGGACGTCGAGACCCACCCCCCCGAGGTCGAACTCGTGACGATGACCCAGTACGACGAGACGTTCGACGTCGAGGTGGCGTTCCCGCCGGTCGAGCCGGTCGACACGCTCGGGGAGGTGCTCGCCGATCGCGGACTGACACAGCTTCGGATCGCCGAGTCCGAGAAGTACGCCCACGTCACCTACTTCCTCAACGGCGGCCGCGAGGTGGAGTTCGACGGCGAGATCCGCGAGATCGTCCCCAGCCCGGACGTGCCGACCTACGATCGCAAGCCCGAGATGAGCGCACCCGAGGTGACGGGCACGGCGATCTCGATCATCGAGCGCGAGGAGCCGAACGTGCTCGTGCTCAACTACGCCAACCCCGACATGGTCGGCCACACCGGCGACTTCGACGCCGCCGTCCGCGCCGTCGAGGCCGTCGACACCGAACTGGGACGGCTCGTCGAGATCCTTGAGGAACACGGCGCGCACGTCCTCGTGACCGCCGACCACGGCAACGCCGACGACATGGGTACCGAGGAGAACCCCCACACCGCCCACACGTACAACCTCGTGCCGCTGATCTACCTCTCGCCCGACGGGAGCGACGGCGGCTATCGGGTTCGCGAGGGGGGCTCGCTCTGTGATCTGGCGCCGACGCTGCTCTCGCTGATCGGGATCGAGCAGCCGCCGTCGATGACCGGCGAAGTGCTGCTCGAGCGCTGATACGTTCGGACCCGCCGGCGCGTTACTCGACCTCGTAGCCCATCTCCCGGACGGTGATCTTGACCCGCTCCTCCGAGAGGATATCGTGGTCGAACTTGACCGCCGCCTCGCCGTCGGCGTCGATGTCGGTGCCCATGACCCCCTTTAGCTCCGCGAGTTCGTCCTCGATCTCTCGTACGTCTTCCTCGGATTCGACTCCCTGGACGGTGAACTCCGCGTTGCTCTCGGCCATGGTTCGAGTATCACCGCCGGGAAGTTGACTCTACTGCCTACGGCAGCAGGCTTTCGGCGAAGCGCTCGAGAGTCGACCGTCTCGCGCCGGCGCCGATCCGGGATCCAAGACCGTCTTCGGTACCTCCCGGACTTCCGTGGAAACGCAGCGCGTCGGTCCGCCGACCCCGTGATGCCGGCTCGCGCAGTACCTGGACCCGTCGAGACGCGCACAACACATTAGCGACTGCGGGAGGTAGTATCACGCATGGACCTCGACGGCTACTTCGACGCGTTCACGCGCCGGGACTGGCAGACGATCGAGGAGGGCCGGATCCGGGTCGCCGTGATCGGTCTGGGGGGGTTCGCCCGCAACCGGGCGCTACCGGCGATTCGTGACGGTCGGTTCTGCGAGACGACGGTGCTCGTGAGCGGCTCGCCCGAGAAGGCGGAGGGGGTAGCGAACGAGTTCGACGTCGAACGGGTGATCGGCTACGAGGAGTTCCACGCCGGCGACGCGAGCGAGGCGTACGACGCCGT